>JBBRTB010000004.1:0-246294 GCA_038244815.1 Thermoanaerobaculia bacterium | reverse complement strand
CAGGGCCCCCCCCTCCCGCCACTATTGGGCGCTCCCCGCCTGTGTGCCCCTGAGGGTCTATTGGGGGGGGCGGGGGGTGGGGTGGTGGGCGGTGGGTGTGGGGGGCCACCCCCCCCCCCCCCCCACCCCCCCCCCACGACTCACGACCAAC
Source organism: Thermoanaerobaculia bacterium (assembly GCA_038244815.1). Lineage (GTDB taxonomy): Bacteria > Acidobacteriota > Thermoanaerobaculia > Gp7-AA8 > Gp7-AA8 > DASVHS01. Next base: position 246,143 of record JBBRTB010000004.1, on the reverse strand, counting down.
AAAGGATCGCTCGACCACGTCGCCCAACCCTCGCACGCGCAAGAGCCGTCCGCCCGCGAGCTTCCGCACGCCCCGCACGATCGTCAGCGGCGCGGGAACGGAATCCATGCGCAGGTAGGCCTGCAGTCCGGCGGGGTCGAGATCGAGTGGAAAGACGCCGCTCGAAAGCAGCGCGTCGAGCTCCGAGGCGAAGAACAGGCCGCCCGCGGTCGCGCCGTAGAACAGCGGCTTGATGCCGGCGCGGTCGCGCGCCAGCCAGTACTCGCGCGTGCGCGCGTCGAAGAGGCAGAACGCGAACATCCCGTCGAGCGCTTCGAACGAAGCAGCTCCGCGCAGGAGGAATTGATTGAGGATGACCTCCGTGTCGCTCGTCGACCGGAACGGCAGCCCGCGCTCCTCGCACTCGCGGCGCAGTGCCGCGAAGTTGTAGATCTCGCCGTTGAACGTGATGCAGACCTCGCCGCCCTCGCTCCACATCGGCTGCGCTCCGTTCGGCGAGAGATCGAGAATGCTCAGCCGGCGATGCCCGAAGATGGCCGGACCCGCCTCGGCCATGGCATCGTCATCCGGCCCGCGGTGCCGCAGCGCCGCATGCATCCGTTTTACCGCGTCGCGGTGGTCGCCGCGCGGAAACAGCACGCCATGAATCCCGCACATTCAGGCCTCGGGCCTCGGCCCACTGGAATCGCTCGGCATGTTGATCGTGTCGATCACGCGATAGATCTTCTGCGCGCCGACCTGGTGCAGGACGCGGATGTTGATCTCCGCGAGCAGACCCGACATCAGCGAGATGAGCGATGTGATGAACATCAGCGTCATGATGAACACCATCGGCGTCGCCTCCAGATGCTTGAGCACGAGCACGCGATAGGCGACCAGCCCGAACGCCGCGGTGCCCAGAACGGCGAAGAAGAGAGCGAGCTTGCCGAAGAAGTAAGCGGGTGACGAACCGTACTCGTTGAGCATCTTCACGGTCAGCAGGTCGACGATCACCTTGCCGACGCGGTCGAGGCCGTACTTGCTCTTCCCGGCGCGCCGGGGGCGATGGGTGACCTCCATCTCCTCGATGCGCGCGCCCTGCGCGTAGGCGTACGCGGCCAGGAAGCGGTGCATCTCGCCGTACAGCGCGACGTCCTGCAGGTAGGCGCGGCGAAAGACCTTCAGCGTGCATCCGAGGTCGTGGACGGGGACGTGGAGGAGACGGCGGATGAGGAAGTTCGCGGCGACGGACGGAACGGTGCGGGTGACGACCGAGTCCTGGCGCTGCGCGCGCCAGCCGCAGACCACATCGGCGCGGCCGCCCAGGATCGGCGCGATCATCTTCGTGATCTCGCGGGGATCGTTCTGGAGATCGGCGTCGAGAAAGGCGATGAGCTCGCCCCGCGCCGCGTGCATGCCCGCGGTCATGGCCGCGGTCTGGCCGCGATTGGTGAGGAAGCGGATGGCCCGCAGCCACGGATGGCTCGGCGCGGCGGCCTGCAGCCGCTCCCAGCTGCCGTCGCGGCTTCCATCGTCCACGACGATCACTTCCGCCGGCCCGGGAAGGGTGGGCATCACCCCGCGCAACTCGGCGAGCAGGGCGTCGACGTTCTCGACTTCGTTGTAGAGCGGAATGATGATCGACAGAAGCGGATCTCGCGCTGAGGACGCTTCGGTCATGGCGGCAGAATCGGGAATCCCCGCCGAAGTGTCAAGAAGGACGTTGCGATACATCTCGAGCCCGCATACGTCGTAACCACTGGAGGTCTCCCTTGATGAGACGGTTTTCTGTTCTTCTCGTGCTTTGCATCGCGTCCACGGCGTTCGCCGATGACGCCTGGATCGTTCCGGACCGCTTTGCCGGAGCCTGCGGTTCCGCGGCGCTGCACCTGGGGAGCGGACCTGCTTTCGGCACGCCCGGCACGTTCAACGATCCGGCCGTGGTCGCACACGCCGCGGCCATCTTCGACGGCAAGCGCGTCGATCTGCAGCCCGAGCGCGGTGCGCAGTCGGTCGATTTCAAGGTGGACAGTCCCGCGCAGGGTGTCGTGCAGATCGCCGTCGACCTCGTGCCGGACCGGTTCGACATCAAGGAGGCGGATGTGAGCCGTTACCTCGATGAGATCGGAGCGCCGGACGAGATCGGCACGCAATATGCCGCGCATCCCGGCCGCTGGCGCGAGAGCCTGACCCGTCACGCCAAGACATTTCTGGCTTGTGGGGAAGAGGATCATCGCTACCAGGTCAGCGCGGATTCCCCGTTCGAGTTCATTCCTCAGGGAACCGATCCGACGGCTCTCAAGGCTGGCGACACGCTCAAAGTGGCGCTGATGGGCAATCACCGCCTCTACAGGACTGTGCCGATCGTGCTCGTGCGCGAGGGGACAGGACGCGTGGCCGTGGTGCAGGCCGCTCAAAACGGTGTGGCCGAAGTGGTGATCACGCAGCCGGGCCGCTACATGCTGAAGGCGACGATGCTGCGCCCGGGAGGGGGAGACGTCGACTGGATCGCCGAATCGGCGACGATGACGTTCGAAGCGCGACCGTGAGTGCTCCGGCGGTTTGGTGTCCCCGGCGTGACTCGAACACGCGACCCACAGCTTAGAAGGCTGTCATGCTGCTCGAGCACTCCTTGTCGGGGACGCACGAGAAACTGTCATGAAGAACATGGCTTTCCACTGGCGCCGAGTTCAGCGACTGATCCCTTCAGGTCACGTTTGAGCGAGGTCCTTCGCCCCATTGATGATTTGGCCTCGGTGTAGGAGTTGTCTAGTCTATCTGCTCAGCTCTCGAATCAGTGAATCGGAGTCTTCCAGCAGAACCTGAGCAGCCAGCGACGAGACATGCTTGCCGGACTGCGCGCGCACCTCGTCGCTGAACGCGTTCAGCATATTGCCGCTGGTTTTCTGCTGGCCTCTTTGTGCCGCGGCGGCCGCCGCCTGGATCTTGGCCGTGAGCGATTGCGCGATCCCGTTGTTGTCGATCAGTCCCAGTTGACTGCTGTTGGCGATGTCAGCGAGCGTGCCATCAAACGTCGCGAGCCGCTGTGCCGCCGACGTGGATCCTGGAGGAGTCGTCACTTGCAGCTGGAACGCCGACACGGAACCGGCGCCGCGGATGCCCGAGATCACGATCGGAGGTTGCGCGCTGCCATCCTGCGAGAAAACGCGGATCGATAATTCAAATGTCCCCGCCGACAAACCCGTGACCGTCACGTTGTAGGTGCCTTGCAGCGGCTGCTGGATCTGGCAGATGTGCCCGGTCTCCGTCGCCGGCTCGCCGGTCACGTCGTCCATCAACTGATCTCTGAAATACGCCGACGTCGGAATCTCCTCGATTGTGGAGGAGGTGGAGGGATCGAGTCCCGTCCGTCTTGCAGCGGGATCGGTCACCAGGAGCTCGACTCCGTCGCCCGCGGCTACGTCGAGTGCGCTGATGTCGCCCGGCGGATCGGCGACATAGCCACGAGTCTCGAACTGATTGCCGTACGCATCGAGCGTCGTCCGGTCGGAGTGGCCCGGATCGTTGATGAGAAACTGGTCGCCCTGCTTGCCGGTCACCAGAACGAAGTGTCCGGGCGTGCCGTTGGCGTCGAGGTTGACACCGACAATCACGGGGTGGCCGTTACATAGGCTTTTTTCGAGCGCGGCTGTCGACGAAGATCGATTCGAGAAGAATTTCAACAGGCCGCCGGATGCGTCGCGCGTCGCCGCGTCCCAGTTCACCGACGTACCTTTGAAGTCGCTGTCGGTGTCTTTCATGAATGTATTCAGAGTCCCGGGCGTGTAAGGCTGCCCGGCAAAGTTGAGCGCCATCGTGAGAGAGGTGAGAGCGCAGCCCTTTTGTCGGACCGTGAGTGTCTTCGAGTGGTCGTACGAATCGCCGGCCCACGGTTCGCCGCCGCCCTGGCTGAAGGCCTGAACGTTGGTCTGGCAACCGTCGCCGAACGTCACCTCCCAATGGAACCTCGCATTCTGCCGGCCGCCCTCGGTCGCGGCGCCCCATCCGGTGAAGCAACAGCAGTTCTCCACCGCCCTCAGCACGAAGCTGGCCGTGCTGCCGCTTACTGTGACCGCGCTCGTCACGTCGACAGACGCGGTGACCGCGCCGACTCGAGCGCACGCCGGAGCGACATCGGTCACCAGAAGGCTTCCGACGTATCCGATGTCATCGGCCTGTCCGGAGACGATGGTGACCCGGATGGTCTTGATGGGATTGTCGAACGTCCGTTGTACCGGAAAATCGGCGACGCTGCCGACGCCGCTCGAGGAGACCGCGTACGTGTACTCGGTGAAATCATCGATCGGAGGGATGGCGGGCGTGGCCATTCCGGCAAGCCGATGCGATTCCGATCGAGGTGCATCTGCTGCAGATCCGCCTTGCGCGAAGAGAAGTGCGAAAATCGAAGAGGCGACGACGCCAAGAGTCCGACGCCTGAGAATGTTCAGCCTTTTGGTCATGTAGTTCTCCGGAAATGTTTTAGCGCCGCAGACACATGGCCTGTGACGACTGGACCGATTGTTTTTGGAGTTGGGCGGGTATCTTACGGTAATCCGTCAGGATGTCAAGACGCGAATCAGCGCCGCCGAACGCATCCCATGTCGCCGCAACGACTTGTCACGGTCTTCGCGTCCTGGACTTAAGCCTAGCAATGTCTTTTGCGAACCAAACGAGGTAATCGAATTCGGAACCGATCACCTGTGCTCCCGCTCCAGCCGTTTTCCTAAAAGGGATGAGAGCGACAAAGTTTTTACTTCCAAAGAGTTCATCCATCAGTTCTCTCGGACGTGGTGGACGTTCTCGTCACTGATCTGCATGAACACACTACCGGATTCAGCGAGGAGCTCGCGCGCCAGGAGCAGCCGGTCCCGCAGGTACGTAAGGTATGAGTGGATACCCAACTCCCACGTGTCTCGAAAGGCGCGGATCATCTCCGGTTCCTGGGTCAGATCCTCATCCTTGCCGTCCTTCACGTCGCGCTTGTTCACGAGCGGCTGGAAGTTTGAGCCGTACTTGATGCCGTAGGGCGGGTCGATGTAGGCCATCTGCACCTGCCCGGCCATACCCTCCTTCTCGAGCAGCGAGTTCATGACCAGCGAGGAATCTCCAGCGACCAGCCGGTTCGACCAGCCGTGCGCGTGCTTGTAGAAATCGATGGCATCTCGGAGCGGCGGGTTCTCCCGCGGTGTCTCGAAGAGCGACGCTTGTAGCTCGTGCCCGTTCCGGGCACGGACCGCATCGATGATCGTCCTGGGATCGATTCGCTCATGGACGTGAAGCGAAACCGTCGGCACTTCGAAGGACGTGTGCTCTACCTTGCCAGCCCAAACGAGCTGAGGGTCGAGATGCGGATCGTAAGCATATTAGTTTGTCTCAGCCTTCAGTGGTTCTGTGCCTGGCGTCACCAAGCCGCCGGTGGATTGTTGAGCCGTGTTTTGTCCGAGTGCTCGTATCGCTCGATCGGCTTTTTCTTCGACGGCGATGCGGCTTTTGGCTTCGTCATACTGTTTTGTTCTTGGTTTTTGCGGCGAGCTCCGATCCCACCGAGTTCGCCTCCGGTTGCTCCTGCTGGATTGAATCCGGGTTCCCGTTCGTTTCCGGTGAACTTGCGATTTCAGGATAACCCACCATCGCCCCAGGTCAACGTCAACCCCACCGCTAACCACGACGTGCCGCAGCGTCATCTCTCGGTTCGATCTACGAGTCGTAGCGAGCGAAATGGTCTGGGAGGGGGCGTGCCATTTGGGTTATGAGCGCAACGTACCATTTCTGAGCGGTAACTTTGTGGCGCCATAGCTCAGGCGTCATTCGAAACTGGCGAATCAATTCGAGCAGTTCGCCCGCTGCCTTTGTATTCGCGTATTGCTCGCCGACGAGCCACGACTCGGTCTTCGTGTAGCCCATTCGCTCCGCCACGCCCACGCCTTCGGCCTGGGTCAACGCATAGAACTCCGTCAGGTCCGGTTTCGTCACGTTCCATACGAATGCGTGAAATCAGGTTCGGGAGCTTGCCGTACTTGCCGCTGATCGAAACCGCCCGTCCTGTCGCAGCCTTCATCTGGATCGGGCAGGCGACGAAAGCAGAGACATCGACGCCGAAGTCGAGGTAGGCGATGAGGTCGATGCCTCGGTCGCGTGCGGGAATCGCGACTTCGAGGCCGCCGAGAAGAAGCTGCTCGATCAGGCGGCTCCGGCCGATGATTTCGATTGTCTGTGTGTCGAGCGGGCCCGGTCGAACTCCACCTATAACGTGTAGAGGCTACACCACTCAAAGTATGCAATGACAGCGTGGCGAAGCTCAGCGCTCTCCGAATGTTCGGCGAAAAGGTTCGGAGCTTGCGCCGCGAACGTGGTCTCTCGCAGGAGAAGGTGGCGGAACTAGCGTGCCTGCACCGCAACTACGTTGGAGACGTGGAACGCGGCGTTCGTAATGTCGGTCTGCTGAACTTGCTGCATCTCGCGAGGGCTCTCGGCGTTCTTCCGTCAGAACTTCTCGACCCATTCACGCGAAGAGCGATGCGAGATCTGCCGTCGTCTTCCGAGCGGCCGTCGCGCCGCGACGAGAAGTAGTACGACTCTCGCTGCCCCACGTTGACGGTACTAGCAGAAGAATTGGTACATCTGTTGGTACACTAGGCGTTCGATGATCGCCGCGCGTCACCTAAGCGATTGGAACGATTGGTGTCCCCGGCGTGACTCGAACACGCGACCCACAGCTTAGAAGGCTGTTGCTCTGTCCAGCTGAGCTACGGGGACTCGCTTCTGAAGCGTAGCAGATGGCGAAACAGGCCGGACATCCGTTAAGATTTCTCTCGGGCGTCGATCGCAAATGTCTGCTCTCCTGAACATGCGGTTCGATTGCACGGTGCTTGGATGCTCGTGCGCCGAAGTCATCATCGCGGCACAGGTCATCGCCCGTGCCGACGGAACGCCTTTCTACGAGCACACCCGCCGCGGCCCGAACTGCCTGCACCTGCTGAGCAAATACAAGTGGGTCGAGCAGCCGCCGGAGCGGGCGCACGAGGCCAGGTAGCTCCGCCGTAGGAGCGGAACCGGCTTTGCACGTTCGGCCAGCGAGGAGGCCGCCGGACGTGAAAAAGGATGCGATCGTCGAGTTCATCAACGAGCAGGACTGGGTCCGGCAGACCGCGGACGCGGTGCAGGAGCCGTTGCTCGGTCTCCTGGCGCAACTTGGACCTCTCAAGGACTTTCTGCACGGCAAATGGCTCGGTCACGCGCTGCACCCGGTGTTGACGGACATCCCGGTCGGCGCCTGGACGACCGCGCTGGCACTCGACGCGGTCGGGATGATGACGGGGGAGGAAGGGATCGCCGACGCCGCCGATCTCGCCGTCGGCATCGGTCTCCTTGGTGCGGTGGGCTCGGCCATCACGGGTGCGGCTGACTGGTCCGCCACCTACGGCCGCGCGAAGAACGTCGGCGTCGTCCACGGCCTGCTCAACCTCGCCGCGACCGGTCTGTACACCGCCTCTCTGATCTCGCGCCGCGGCAAATCGAGACAAAGCGGCATCGCTCTCTCCATGCTCGGCTACGCCGTGACGTCGTTCTCCGCGTACCTCGGCGGGCATCTGGTGTTCGGTGAGCAGGTCGGCATCGATCACACGGCCACCGCTGATCAGGATCAGCCGGAGAAATGGACGGCGGTGATGAGCGACGTCGAGCTCAAAGAGGGCAAACCTGTTCGCGCGGACGCAGACGGAATTCCGGTCCTGCTCGTGCGCCTGGACGGGAAGGTGCACGCCATCTCGAACACGTGCACGCATCTGGGCGGTCCGCTGGACGAGGGGAAGCTGGAAGGCGAGAACATCCGCTGTCCGTGGCACGGCTCGCTGTTTTGCGTTCGCGACGGAGCGGTCGTGGAAGGGCCGGCCACCTTCGACGAGCGGAGGTTCGACGTTCGTGTGCGCAACGGTCAGATCGAGGTGCGCCGCGCGAAGTAGAGTGTGAAGGGTTGGTCGGGGCGAGAGGAATTCGAACCTCCCGCACACCTTATGCGGGCCGCCGTCCGTACGCCGCGGATGGATCTACATCGGGCAAGCGGAGAGGGGGAGTCTATGCACGAAAAGCCAAACCGGGGGAAGCCGGTGACAAGCGACTCCCCGGAGGTCTCGCCGACCGGATCAACACCGGACAAACGCGGACGGTAGTGCTGTTCCCGTGGGACGAGGGGTACGAGGTAGCGAAGGCGGCCCGGGAAGATCTGGATCGGAAGCAGTCTCCGAAGTAGGCGGAACGCTCCTAACGACTTATGTCAGGAATTGGTCGGGGCGAGAGGATTCGAACCTCCGACCCCCTGCTCCCAAAGCAGGTGCGCTACCAGACTGCGCTACACCCCGACGCGCCGTTCGCAACGGCCCCGGCAGCCACGTCATTCCGGGAAGAGGACCTGGGAATGGCTACCGCGCCGCCTGGGCCGCCGGACTGCCGCTCTGGCGAGCGGGCAGCGCCGCCTGCCACTTCGCGATCTCCGCGACCGGCATCACGAAGTCGAACGCCGTGCCATGGCTTCGCAGCCGCAGGGCGCGGCAGCCTGGGGGGATCGATCGTCCCGTGGCCAGTTCGTCGTCGTATTCGATCTCGTCGATGCGCGCGAGCTCGAACGAAGCCTGCAGATCCACGTTCTCGTAATACAGAGTGTCGGCCGACAGGCAAAGCGCGACGGGGAGCTTCTGCATGGCATCGACGTAATCCGCGCGCGACACGAGCTGGCACGATCCACGACGCTTCTGCATGATCTCATCGAGCAGATCTTTCGAGCGTGTGCGAAGGAAGAACCAGATCAGGCCGGCCAGAACGACCACGCCGATCACGGTACCGATTGCGAGCATGCCGCCTCCCTTTGATTACGGAAGAAATCTACGACTTTTCACCGGAAATGACCACTGCTTTTAGAATGGGTTCGGAATGCCCGACCCCAGAAACCGCACGCGCAACGAACATTCATCCGGTGGCGTGGTCATCAGTACACGGGAAGGCGTCGCCCATGTGGCGCTCATCGCCACGCGAGGCAGCACGCGCTGGGGCCTTCCCAAGGGCGCGGTATCGGCGGGAGAAACCTCGGAGCAGGCGGCCTTGCGCGAGGTCCTGGAGGAGACCGGTCTGGAGGCCGAGATCATCAAGCCGCTCGACACGATCGAATACTTTTTCCGTGCCGGCGACACATTGATCCGCAAACGCGTCGACTTCTATCTGATGCGCTACGTGTCCGGTGAGCTCAAGCCGCAGCTCAGCGAGGTCGACGACGTGAAGTGGATGGAGATTTCCGTGGCGATCGAGAAGGCGAGCTTCGAGTCCGAGAGGAAGTTGATCGAGGCCGCGCGGCAGCACCTGCCGTCCGCTTTTTCCGCGAAGTCTTCCTAGTCTTCTTCTCCTCGGCCAGCCGCGTGGCCACGGTGCGCACTCCCTTCGCTGCGGCCGGACGGTTGCTCTGCCACGTCCTGCCCGTATCGACATCCTCGAGGGCACGGTTCGAAAGGACCGACTTGGGCGCCACCTCCGTGATGTCGACGCGGTCGTTCGCAAACTCGTCGCGATGCTTCACGAGCAGCCACTCGTTGCCCTTCGACGAGCGTCCCTTGATCCGGAACAGCGCCCACTCACCGAACATCTTCTTCCCGTTCATGCGGAACTTCAGATCGCCGGACAGGAGCGCCTTGACGGGGTCGTCACCGGGACCGATGAACTCCCACGTCCCGTTGTCCCAGATGATCACGTTGCCGGCGCCGTAGTTTCCCGACGGGATCACTCCCTCGAACGCCGCGTAGTCGTACGGATGATCCTCGGTCATCATGGCCAGGCGCTTGACCGAGGGATCGTACGAGGGCCCTTTCGGCACGGCCCATGACTTCAGTACGCCCTCCAACTCCAGGCGGAAGTCGTAATGGAGACGCGTGGCGGCGTGCTTCTGGATGACGAAGATCGGCTGCTTGCCAAGCGGCTTTCCGCCGGATGGCTCCGGCGTATCGCCGAAGTGGCGCATCTGTTTGTACTTCTCGAGCAGGTGGCCGGGCATGGTCTACGACCCCGACCGCTTCCGGGCGCCGCCGCTCTTCGCTCGCGAGCGGGTGGTGCGCTTCCCTGCTTCGGCCCGTTTGGCGGGAGCGCGTCCACCTTCCAGACTGCGGCGCAGCGCTTCCATGATGTCGATCACCTCCGCGCCGCCCTCTTCTTCTTCCTTCACCTCGCTGACGATGGCCTTGCCCTTCGACTTGTCCTTGATGCGGTCGAGAAGGCGGACGCGGTAGTCGTCCTTGTATTGAAGGGGATTGAATTTCTTTTCCGTCAACTCGTCGATGAGCATCTCCGCGAGCTTGATCTCCTTCTCCTTGATCGGCGCGTCTTCCTTTTCGATGGATGCGAAATCGCGCACTTCGTCGGCGTAGAACATCGTGTGCAGCACCAGTCCGTCCTCGAAGGGACGGAGGATGACCATGTGCTCGCGGCTGTTCGCGACCCAGCGCGCCAACGCCACCTTCTTCTGCTTCTTCATCGCTTCCGAAAGCAACTTGTACGTCTTGCCGCCGCCGGGCGCAGGGCCGAGGAAGTAGGCCTTCTCGAAGAAGACCGGATCGATCTGGTCGAGGGAGAGGAACTCGGTGATGTCGAGAGCGCGATTGTCATCGGTCTCCAGTGCCGCGATTTCCTCGTCGGTGAACGTGACGTACTTGTTCTTGCCGATGGCGTAGCCGCGGACCAACTCCGAAGCGTCGACGATCGTTTCGTGAAACGGGCACCACCATTTGCGGTTGACGCGTGTGCCGCAGCTCTCATGCAGCAGATTGAAGTGAACGTCTTCGGACTTCGTGGCGGTATAGAAGCGCACCGGGATATTCACGAGTCCGAAACTGATCGACGCGTTGCGCAGCGGGCGCAGAGCCATGGCCGTTCCCTCCCAAGGTCATTCCGACCGCAGCGAGGAATCGGGCGGGGGCCCGTTTTCTCCGTCGCCTGCGCCTCAGAATGACACAATGGACGGCACTGCAGGCCACGTTCCATCGGTTGCAAAGCCGAAGTGACGTGTTTTCTGACGGTTGAGCGCCAACAGGCGTCGATTTTGCAGCGCCCGGGACGGCTTTGGCGTTATGTCCTCATCGATTCGGAACATGTTGAGGGCGGCATTTGCCGCTCTGGCGCTCTTCGTCGCCCTGGGCGTCGGATCGACCATCGCCGTCCTGCAACTCGAGAAGCGGCAGGAGTACGCGGTCGTCCAGGAATCGCGGCCGCTGCGCGATGCCGCGCAGGAGATGGATACCGGCATCGCCCAGATGATCTCGTCGTCGCGCGGCTATCTGCTGACGCACGAGAGCCAGTTCACCGATCAGTACGAGACGGCTCTCCGCAATTTCGACACCGCGGTGACCATGGCATCGCAGTCCGCGATCAGCCCGCGCGATCAGCAGGCCATCGCCTCCCTGCGCCGTGAATACAGCGAGATCAGAAAGCTGACCGACACCCAGGTGGCAATGGCCAAAGCGGGCAAGGATGACAACGCCCGCGAATTCATGCTGGAAACGGCCCGGGTGCGGCGCAATGCGCCCGATTACGCGGCGATGCTCATCGACAGCCATCGCATCACCGATTCCCGAAACCTGAGCGACATGGACAACTTCCGGCAGTGGGTGATCATCGCGATGATCCTGCTGTCGATCGCCATCGTCACCGCGGCGGCCGTCGTGGTCTGGCGCATCGAACAGGCTCTTCGAGGTTCGATCGCGCGGCAGATCCGCCATACCGAGGCGATGATCGCGGGGATGCCGGACGGCGTCATGCTCGTCGATCGTGAAGGGTGCAGCGCCTTCATCAACCCGGCCGGCCAGAAACTGCTCGGCCATATCGAGCTGGGAGTTCCGATCTTCAAACATGCCGAAGCCTACGGCCTGCTGCGGGACGACGGCCGACCGCTCGACGCCCGGGAGCTGCCGGCGGCCAAAGCATTATCGACGGGGCGGGCGGTGCATGACTATCCGTTGAGCGTTCGGCGCGATGGCGGCAGCGTCTCGATCTCCATGAGCGCCACACCGCTTTCGGAAGAGGGACGCATCACCAGCGTCATCGTGACGTTTCGCGACATCACCGAGCGCCGGCGCCTGGAAGCGGAGATGCAACTGGGGGCCGAGCGCGCGCAGATCCTGGCCGACGCGGGTGCATTCTTCTCCATCAACATCGATCCAGTCTGGGTCACGCAAGCCGTGGCCGAGCGCGTCGCCGAAGTCCTCGGTGACTGGTCCGCGGTGATCCTCAAGACCGAGACGCAGGAGATGAACGTCGCCGCTATCTACCACCGCGACATGACCTCTCTGGGATTGGCCTGGTCGTACATCTACAGGCAGCCGCTGACGATCGGCGAAGGGATCATCGGTCAGGTGGTCGCGAGCGGAATTCCGTCTCTCACCACGAACGTCGGAAGCTCGGCGGGCCGCGGCGGACGAGAAGATACGACGTCGTATCACGCGCCGTCGATGCAGCTCACCTCGCTGCTCATCCTGCCGCTGCGCACGCGCCGAGAGGTCCTGGGCGCGCTCGTGATCGCGGCAAACAGCATCGAGCGCGTGATGACCGACGAGAACCTGCCGCTGGCCGAGCTGCTCGCCGAGCGGGCCTCACTGGCGATCGAGAACGCCAAGCTCTACACCGAGCAGGTCGAGGCACGCCGCAAGGTCGAAGACCTGTCGCGGCTCAAGGACGAGTTCCTCTCCATCGCTTCGCACGAACTGCGCACGCCCGTGACCTCGATCAAAGGCTACACACAGCTCGCCAAGACGCTCATTCGCGAGAACGATCTGGCCACTTCCGAGGAGTATCTCGATATCGCCCTCGATCAGATCGACCGGATGTCGCGGCTCATCCTCGAGCTTCTGGACGTCTCCCGCATCGAGACGGGACGCCTGGAGATCCGCCGCGAGCCCATCGTGTGGTCCTCGTTTGTTCGTGAGATCGTGCACCGCCACCACACCGGCCTGAGCGAGCGGCGTTTCCACCTCAGCGTTCCCGACGACTCGCTGATCGTCGTGGGTGATCGCGACCGTCTCGAGCAGGTGCTCGGAAACCTCCTCGAAAACGCCGTGAAGTATTCTCCCGAGGGTAGCGAGGTGTTCGTGAGCGTCGATCAGCGCGATCACGGGGTCGTGACCTCCGTCTGTGACCGCGGCATCGGCATTCCCTCGGACGAGTTGTCGATGGTGTTCGAACGCTTCCATCGAGGGCGTCAGGTCTCCTCGACGAACTACGGCGGCCTGGGCCTCGGCCTCTACATCACCAAACAAATCGTGGAGCGGCACGAGGGCTCGATCTGGGTGGAGAGCAAAGAAGGCAGCGGGACGACCTTCTCCTTCTCTCTGCCCGCGGAGGCACGACAGGTTCAGGCCGGGCAGGCGGAAAGCGCCGCAGGAACGTAATCCTTTTCGACAATGCTCTTCATCACCGCGGCGCTGGCACTGCAGCTCGAGCTCGTCCGCCACTCGCTGGCCGGCACTCACTATCGGTACCGGCAGGTGATCGGCGGCCAGCCCGTCGTGGGCGGCGAGGTGAACCTGACGGTGCGCCCGGACGGCACGACCGAGGAGACGCGAAACGTGTGCGAGGCGCCGCCGACGTCTATCGCCGCCGGTGCGGTGGTCGCGCCATTCATCGTGAACGTCCGCGGGGTCGCGCACTACGCCAACCGGGTCGAAGCGAACCGCGTCGTGCGCTACATCGACACGGAAAGCGGTGAAGTGATTCGCGTCGAGCCGCGCTTCGCCGGCGCAAAGGCGGCCCGGGTGTTCGACGCCAATCCAGTCAAGAAGCTGAACGATCCGTCACTCCAGGATCAGAACAACGCCGCATCGGCCGTCCCTGACACCGCGTACACGACGGTCGAGCTGGATGACGTGAACGGCTCCGGGCCGCTGGGAGGGCCGTACTGCCAGATCATCGATCTGCAGCCGCCTGCTGTGCCTCCGGCCGGCGCGGCCGGGCCGTTGCTGTTCGATCGCAGCCAGCCCGGGTTCGAGGATGTGAACGCGTACTTTCACGTCGACCGGTCGCAGCGGTATCTGCAGTCGCTCGGATACACGGGACAGAAAGGCGTCGCCCAATATCCGGTGCCGGTGGACACGCATGCGGCCAATGGATCGGATAGCTCGTTTTTCATCCCGTCGCTGACGATCGGAGAGGGCACGCTGATCTTCGGCGACGGCGGGACGGACGACGCCGAGGATCCCGACCTCGTCAATCATGAATACGCGCACGCGCTGCACGAGTGGATCGCGCCCGGCACGTTCCTGGGCCCGTTCGCCAGCGAAGGACGCGCCATCAGCGAGGGATTCGCCGACTACTGGGCGTTCTCCGCCTCCTACGAGGTGTCGCTGCAGTCGGGCCGCGATCCCTTCTGCTTCGCGGACTGGGACGCGCGCTGCTGGAACGACGCCTCGAGCGAGCAGTGCGCCTATCCGGCCGGCGCGGATTGTCTGCGCCGGCTCGACAGCGCCAGGACCATCGCGGATTTCGATCACAACGAGAGCAACGGCACGCAGTATCTCAACGGCGAGATCTGGTCGTCGGCGCTGCGCGAGATCTTCGTGGCGCTGACGCAGCGCTACGGCGTGGGCGACGGCAGGCGCGTCGCCGATACCATCGCCGTGGAGTCGCTGTTCGGCGCGCCGCCCGATCCGTCGTTCGCCGGCATCGCCCGCCGGATGATCGCGGCCGACCGCGATCTCTACCGCGGCGCGAACGCCGATGTGATCTGCGCGGCCATGACGCAGCGGGGAATCCTGGACGGCTGCGTGACCGTACCTCGCGGCGAGCTGACCGTGTTCGAGAGCGGCGATCGCGCCGTCCCCATCCCCGATGATGATGCAGGCGGTATCAGCTCTTCGGTGTTCTTGTCGGACTGGCGTTCGATCGACAAGCTGTACGTGCAGATCAACGTCAGCCATCCGGTTCGGGGCGATCTGCGCATTGCCCTGGTCGGGCCCGACGGGACGACCGTGCTGCTGAAGGATCAGTCCAACGATCGCACGTCCGGCATCCACGCGACCTACGGCCGCGACTCGCTGCCGGCGCAGTCGCTCGACGTGTTTCATGGCCAGCCGGCGCGTGGGGAATGGCGTCTCGAGGTCAGCGACCTGCGGCCGCGCGACGCCGGAACGCTGATGTCGTGGAGTCTGGTCGTGCAATTCGCGGGCGATGGACCGGCGGTGGCGCGCCCGACGGCCGCGCCGCGGCAATTCATTCCCGTCGCCGGACGCGTGCCGGGCGCGAACGGAACGTTCTTCACGACGGACCTGCGCCTGCTCAACCGCAGGTCGCGCGACGTCACGGCCATGGTGATCTTCACACCCGACGGAGCCGATGGGCGGACCGATTTCGCGGCCGTGCAGGTGAGCGTGCCGGCAGACGCGGTCGTGGCCTTACCCGACATCGCCGGCACCACGTTCGGTACGGCCGGACTGGGACAACTCGAAATCGACGGCGACGTCGTCGCGGTGAGCCGCACCTACACCCGCCGCGGCGACGGAGGGACGCTCGGCGAGTCCATCGCTCCGTCGGCGGGCGCGCGCGCCGGAACGCTGATCCGGCTCTCCGATACGAGCGAGGTCCGGACGAACATCGGCTTCGCCGAGACGGCGGGAAACGGCGGGTCGGTGTATCTCCGATTGTTCGACGCGGTGAGCGGTGCGCACGTCGCCGACGAGATGCTGCCGATCCAGCCATACGGCCACCTGCAGATTCCCGTGACCGCCGCGGCGTCGATGACGGCGCGCTTCGAAAGCACGACCGACGTCGCGGGATATGCATCGATCATCGACAACGTCAGCGGAGACGCGACGATCGTCGTGGCCTCTTCCGGCCAGCCGGAGAGCGGTCTGGCGCCGGCAATCAGCGCCACGGGCGCGCTGGGCACGCGATGGACCACCGATGTGTGGGTGAGTGGTCCCGCAACGTTGACTTATGTGGACGCCATCACACTTCGCGCCGACACGGTCACGATCACCCCGCAGCCGCAAACCTATTTTCCAGACATCGTCCGGCTCACGTTCCACGGCGTGCGCGGCGTGATCAGCGCCACCGGCGCCGATCTGTCTGAGACGATTGCCAACGACGGTTTCCGGCAGTCGGTTGCCTTCCTCATGCCGGTGGAGGCAACGCAGGATCTTGCGTACGTCGAGCGCTCCAGTGCCTTTCGAACGAACGTCGGGTTGATGTCGGACGAGGCCGTCAGCGTGCGAGTCACACTGTTGGACGCCTCGGGGCGGGAGCTTTCCTCGTCGATTCACGCTCTCGAACCGCTCCAGCTCGACCAGTTCACGATCGTCGAGCCGGTGGTCGACGGACACGTGCGCATCGAGGCTCTCAGCGGCAGGGTCGCCGCCTACGCCTCGGTGGTGGACAACATCACGGGCGACGCCAGCTTCGTTCCCGCGCGGTAGGCGGGTCGGGCCTCAGGCCACGAGGATCGTGTCGCCGAGCGACAGAGCCGCTCGTGCCGCCTCACCGGCCGGCAGTTCCAGCACCGACTGCGCCGAGCGTGGGCCGATGCGCACCCGCCACGGCGGAACGTCCGGCTCGATGGCCACGACGCCGTTGTCACGGTCGACGAAGATCACGTCGATGGGGGCGCGCACGAAGCAGGTATGAATCGACCGGCAGGCGGGGATGAAGACGGCGAAGGACTCGGCGGGACGGCCGATCAGGCCGCGAGCCCGGTCGGCGAACGAGCGGGCCACGGGCATGTGGCGAAAATCGTGTGTCACGACCGCGGCCATTCTGCCATGAGACAACGGGTTACGGGCTGCCGGGACCGCGGTTTCGCCGATCCGCGATAACCGTTGTATTCTTCGCGCCCAATGTCCGAGCGCCCCCTCGCGGAGCCTCAGACGCTCTCGCAGCTTCCGTTCAAGGCGCTGGAAGAAGTGACCCGCCAGCTCCGTGGCACACGGAACGACATCATCCGCTACGGCGTCTGGAACATCCGCAACATGACCGATGAGGAGTTCAACCGGACCGACGACCGGAAACTCTTCGGCTATTTCCGCCAGGATCTGCTGGAGACGCGGTTTCTCTCCAAGGGCCGGCGCATCGATCTCATCCAGCTCTGGAACTGGTTCGACGTCCAGATGAGCGGCGTCGAGCCGATGCTGGTCGGCACCGAGGAAGTGTTTCTGAACATCCAGGACAAGGATCTGGAGAAGGTGCGCAAGCGCATCGCCGAGATCGCGAGCTTTTTTCCGACGTTACGCGGCGACGATCTCGATGCCTTCAGGCGCGTGAAGTACAAGCTGCGTCGTACGGTCATGCGCCTGACCTACGACCTCCATCACCTGTTCAAGCGCGTCGAGAAGTACCGGAAGAGCACGTTCGGCGGCGGACCGGTACTGCAGCACGAGCGAGTGCCGCTCGAGGTGGCGGTGGACATCCCCGAGCCACCGCCGATGGACGACCACGAGCACGATCACGATCACGACGCTTAGGGTCGTCTCCCGGTGCGTCAGAGGCTCACGGTGGCCTGCTGCCCCTCCAGGACTGTCACCGGTGCGCTGGTCACCACGTCGCTGGCATCGCCGAGGATCTGGAGCGTGTACGTGCCCGGGGCGATGTTGCTGAGGACAGTCACACCGGGACTGGGATCGACGGTGAAGATCGCTCCTCCGAAACGGTTGCGGCTGTACTCGGTGCCGTCCGGCAGGAGCAGACGCGCGCGCCGCAGCGCGCTGCCCCTGGACTGCACGATGATCGAGCCGCCGGGCGTCAGTCCCACCGTCGGGTTGGAGGGGGACGTGATCCTCACCTTCTGTGGGGCGTAGCCGTTGGCGTTGATTTCGGCGACGTAGCTGCCCGGGTCCAGCGGCAGTTTGATGGAGTCCGCGGAGCCGCCTCCGAAGAACGGCGAGTTGTACACGGTCATGTTCTGCGCGTTCGTGACATGCACCTGCGCGTTGAGCGCGCGTCCGTCGCGCGCATCGACGACACGCAGCGTCACGCCCTGGATCTTCGCCAGCTGGATCTCGACGTTGCCTCCGCTGTCGTTGACGATCGTGTCCACCGCCTTCGTCCCGTAGCCGTCCTTGGCCGCGCTGACGGTGTACGAGCCCGATGGAACGTTGTCGACGAGGAACAAGCCCGAGGCATCCGTCTGCGCGGTGCGGCTCATGCGGAATCCGCCGCCGTCGCCGGTGGCCTGCAACTGCACGAGAGCCTCGCCGATCGGGCTGCCGTCGGAGTCCATCACGCGGCCGCGCAGCGTGGCCGACTTCATGTCGACATCGAACGTTCCCGAGCCGCGCACCTGATAGGTCGTGTTGTACGGCGCGGAACGCTGGATGTCGACGACAGTGACGTTGTACGTCGCGTCGTCGAGTCCGTTCACCGAGTAGCGGCCGCTCGAGTCGGTGCTCGTGCTGGCGCGTGTCTGGGCCGTGGCGTCCTTCGGACTGAAGTTCACCACGGCGCCCTGAACCGGCTGGCCGTTGCGCGTCACCATGCCGCTGACCACCATGTCGCTCCTGAAGGCGATGTTGACCTGTACCTGCGAGCCCGAGTCGACCTGCACCGACTGCACCGGCGAGCTCTTGCCGCCGATCATGCCACCTCCCGTGTTCGCGGAGACCCGCACCGTCCCGACCGGTGCGCCTTCGATGCGGAACGATCCGCTGGCATCGACCGGCGCCGACGCGCTTCCGCTCGAGCTTCCCGCGTTCACGGTGGCGCGCTGCAGTTCATCCGGCGTGAGTCCGGTGACCTGGCCGTAGATGACGCCGCCGCTGGTCAGAACGATGCGCGGCGGTGCGCCGCCGGTGATGTCGTAGTCGGGCAGCCGCCCATCGGCGTAACTGCTTTTCGACGCTCGAAACGTGTAGCGCCCCGGGGTCAGCCCTTCGAATGCGAAGTTGCCGCCGGCGTCGGTGCGCGTCGATCGCATGCCGAAACCCGAGTCGGCCGCGGATTGGGCCATGACCGAAGCGTCGCCGACGGGAACGCCGGCGTCGGTGACGACGGTGCCGCTCACGGACGTGCCGGTTGATAGCTGGGCATCGACGCGTGTTTCGGCATCCGAGAGGGTGGCCTGCTTCTGCGCGTTCAGATATCCGCTGCGCGAGAAGACGAACGTCTTGTCGCCACTGTCGAGCGCGTCCATCGAGAAGTCGCCGTTCGCGTCGGTCATCGTCGCCGAGTTCTGAAATCCGATATTCATGACGCGTCCGCCGGTGGTGTCGAGACGTACCGAGACTCCCGGCAACGGCGAGCCATCGGGACCGGTGACGTGGCCGACCGCGCGTACGCCGTGATCCATGTCCACTTCGATGTCAGGGATGGCCTTGCCGTCTTCGACGTTGATGTTCGGCAGCCGCGCGCTGGTGTAGCCGGGGGCGTTGACGACGACCTGGGTCTGTCCCGGTGGAACGTTCTCGAGCACGAACGTGCCGTCGTCGCTGGTGAAGTGACGGAGAGCGGGTGCCATCATCACCATCATGCCGCCGCCGCCGCGCGGTGTGCTCACACCCGCGTCGAACGCGGTGACCGGCTGCTTCGTCGTTTTGTCGACGACGTGTCCGGTGATCCGTCCGCCCGCCGGAATATCGATGTTGACGTCCGAGGCGGGGGCTGTGACGGGGCGAATCTGCTGGATGAACTCCTCGTTCTTGATTGCGGAGAGCATGAACTGGCCCGGCGCGAGATCGGTGAGTTGGAAGGAGCCGTCCGGACCGGTCATCGCGCTGTTCGTGCCGCCTCCGCCGAAGACGTTCATGCGAACGCCTTCGACGCCCACGCCGCCGCGCGCGACGCGACCGCTGATCTCGACGCCCGGCTCGAGCGTCACTTCCAGCGGCCTGGTGCTCGAGGTCACATGCACGGCGCGCACGGACTTTGCCGCGTAGCCATCGGCTTTGAACCCGAAGTCGTAGGTGCCCTCCTTGACGCGAGTAGTGAACGTGCCGTCGGCGGCGGTCTTGATCGCATCGTCTTCCCGCTGGCGCATGGAATTGAGGATCATCCGCCGCGTGAAGTTGCCGCCGGAGCCTCCCTCGCTTTCGGATGCCGCAACAGTGGCGCCGGAGATGGGCTTGCCGCTCTTGTCCAGCACGCGGCCGGTGACAGCCACGCCGCTCGGGATCGTCAGGTTGATGCCGCTCCTGCGCTCACCCGGTGCCAGACGAAGTTTGCTGCTCTTCGCCGGGGGATAGCCCTTCTTCACGGCGTCCACTTCCAGGTCGGTATCGCCTTCGGCGCGAATGCTGAACGTGCCGTCGGGTGCGCTCGCCGCTGGCTGCGGTGCGGCGCCCATCATCATGAAGTTGAACGGTCCTCCTCCTCCGCGCGAGAGCTGCTGCGTGGCCACGCGCGCCGCGGCCACCGGCCGCTTCTGCTCGTCGATGATCGTGCCGGACAGGCGCGCCAGTTGCGCGGCGATGAGCGCCTGGTTGACCCTCTGGCTTGCGGCGAGCGACACGCTGAGCATCGGCACCGAGTAACCAGGCCTCGTCGCGGCGAGCTGGTAGGAGCCGGGGATGACGCCGGTCATCGCGAAATTGCCCTTCGCATCGGTGACGGCGCTGCTCGTCACCGACGGATCGAATCGCGGCAGCACGCGCAGGGAGATTTCTGCTCCGGCCACGGGTGCCTGCGTCTTCAGGTCGCGAAGGGAGCCGCTCAGCGTCGCCGATTTTCCGAGCTTCACGAGCAGTCTCTGCGACGCGCCGGCGCGTGCGCGCGTTCCCACGAGCGATCCGCTTCTGGCGACGAGCAGTCCCCATTTCGCCGGCGCGTGGGCGACCGTGAACGTGCCGTCCTGTCCCGACGTCGTCGCCGGCCATCCGTCGATCGACACCGCCGCGCCGGCGACGGGCGTCTTTCCGTCTTCTCCGACGACCGAGCCGGAGAGCGCCGTTCCGGCGTCGAGCGCTCGATCGACCCCTTCGCTCGTTCTCCTCGACGTCACCGCGCGGGCCCGTCCTCGGCGGTTCGGCGTAGCGACGCTGTCGGAGTCGTCTTCGAGCGCATAGTCGGGATGCACCACCGCGACGCTCGAGGCCCATTGCGAGGGATCGGGAACTTTGTAGCGACCCGCGGCATCCGTGGTGGCGACGACCTCCCCGTTGCCGCTCCAGACCACGCGGGCGTTCGCGACCGGCTTTCCGTTCGCGGTGACGCTTCCGCTCTTCATGGCGGCGGGCTCGAGGATCAGTGCACTCGCTTCCTCATCGCGTTCGACGCGGAGCGATGCCGGCGCAAACCCGTTCGCCGTGATCTGCAGCACCACGACCGGATCCTTCGGCGATTCCAGCGTGAACTTTCCCTCCGCATCCGAGGCCGACGACGCCAGTGGCACGCGGTCGGGTGTGCCGCTGGTCAGGCGGGCGCGCGCCGCCTCGGATGACTCCAGCGCGAACGTCTCCACCTTCGCCCCGGCGATGGCCTGGCCGTCGCTGTTCATCACGTAACCGCTGATCGCGGCTGTGAGTGGAAATGCCGCGGACAGTGAAATCGCTACGACCGTGAGGATCTTGCGCATCGCTTCCTCCGAGGTTGGCGGCCTACGACCGGCCCCCATAAGACGAAATTTGCAGCATCGGGTTCCGTTTCACGTTCCTGATGCGAAGCCGACCGGTCCGGCAGGAGCTGTTGCGCGAGAGGCTCGACGCTCTCGTGGCCACGTTCGACATCTCCACGATCGACCCTGATCCGCTCCAACTCGTCCTTCGCTACACAGATCCATACGACCAGGAGGTCGCGGCGTTGATCGCCGCGGCGTTTGCGTACGGCCGCGCCGAGATCGTGGTTCGAAACGCCGGGACGGTGCTCGAAGCGATGGGCGCGAGCCCGCACGCATACCTCCAGACGTTCCATCCCGCGGAAGCGTTGACCCGGTTCGAAGGATTCGCGCATCGGTTTCACAAGACCCGCGACCTCGTCGCCCTCCTCGAGCGGCTTGCCCATGTGATCGGAGAGTACGGATCGCTCGGCGCTCTGTTTCGGGAATGCTATGACCAGAGCGACCACGACATCGGCCCGTCGCTGACCCGGTTCGTCGAAGCCATTCTCTCCGAGGCCAGAGGCCCGAGGCCTGAGGCCTCACTACGGTACCTCCTGACGTCGCCCGGAGACGGCTCGGCATGCAAGCGGATGAACCTGTTTCTCCGCTGGATGGTCCGGCGAACGCCGCCCGACCTCGGCATCTGGGATTTCGTCGACCCGGCCCAACTCGTCGTCCCGCTCGACACCCACGTTCACCGCATCGCCAGGTTCCTCGGCCTGACGGCGCGGAAGAGCGGCGACTGGAAAACGGCTCGCGCCGTGACCGACCGGCTGGCGAAATTCGATCGGGCCGATCCGGTACGGTACGACTTCGCCATCTGCCGCCTGGGCATCCTCGACCGGTGCAGCCGCACGCGCCGAAAGGAAAACTGCGACGTTTGTCTCCTTCGGGACGTCTGCAGATTTCCGGTGCGATGATTCAATCCGTTGAAGAGGCCTCTCCGGCTCCGCACGGGCCGAAGCGGCGTCGCGCATTCATCATCAATGAGTTAAGCGCATTTTTGTCACGGCACCCGCGTTGAATGGATTGACGCGCCGCCATGCGGAAATCCGTCCTGACGAACGTTCTCATCAGCCTGCTGACGGCGATCCTCGTCGTCGGTGCGTTCGCCTCGTTCCAGCGAAAGCGATCGTCGTTCGAGCGGATCGACTTCAGCTTCCAGCGCCACAACGGCGTGATCGTGGTCAAGAGCGTGGACCAGGGAAGCGGGGCGGCGCGGGCGGGGCTCCGTGCGGGCGACCAGATCCTGGTGATCGGCCCCACACCCAGCGGGGAAGTGGAAGGGCTGCAGAAGACGCTGCGGCGGATCGGCCAGCCCATTCCGATGGTGGTCACGCGCGGGAGCCACACCTTCACGCTCACCTACCGCGCGCCCGAGCTGAAGATCGACTACGCGTATCTGATCCTCAGCTTCATCGGGTTCCTCTACCTGGCCATCGGCCTGTTCACGCTGTTTCGAGGAGAGACACGCGAGTCGGCGTTGTTCTACTTCATCACGCTGCTGTCGTTCGTGGTCTACGTCTACACGCCGGCGGGCGACATCGACTGGATCTACAAAGCGCTGTCACTGACCGAGGAGTTCGCGCGGATTCTGCTGCCGCCGCTGACGCTGCATTTCTTCCTGTTGTTCCCGCGGCCGATTCTGCGCAGCCGCCGGGCCATCGCCGCGCTCTATGTGCCTCCGGCGCTCCTGGCGTTGTGGGATCTCGACGTGCTGGTCTTCGGCAACACCCTGGCGGTCGCGCCGGCGCTCCGGTCGCTCGAGCTCATCGACAAGTGGGAGATGCTTCACTTCGGCGTCTACTTCACGCTGGCCTTGCTGGCTCTCGGGCTGACGTACCGCAGCGCCGCGGCCGTCGGCAAGAAGCAGATCAAGTGGATTTACCTCGGCCTGGCGCTGGGGTTTCTGCCGTTCCTGGCGATCTACATCATCCCGTTCCTCATCAACGGCTCGGTCGGTCCGGTGTTCTCGACGATTTCGATTCTGCCGCTGGCGTTCATTCCGCTGGCGTTCGCGGTGTCGATCCTCAAGTACAAGCTGTGGGACGTCGAAGTGGTGATCAAAGAGGTGCTGGCGTACTCGGTCACGTTCTGCTTCGGCATCATCGCCTTCTCCACGGTCAATCTGGTGTTGTCGCACGTGATCGAGGAGGGAGCGCTCATGGAGCGCAACTTCCTCGCTTTCACGTCGGGTCTGTTCATCGCCGGCGTGCTGATTCCGGTCAAGGGCAAGATCGAGTCGGTGATCGAGATGATTCTCTATCGCGATTCCTACCGGCATCGCCGGACCATGACCGACTTCGGTCAGGAGCTGGCCACGTTCCACGACGTGCACGAGCTCATCGCCATGATGCGCGAGCGCCTGCGGGCCACGCTGGACATCGAGAAGATGAATCTCTTCACGCGCGACGGGATGACGCTGGTCATCTACGCTCCGGAAGAGGGCGTGCCGCGGCGCGCCGCCGCCAGCGACTTCCCGTTCCTGCCGAAGGAGGGACCGCTCGTCCTCACCGAGCCGCGCCTTCCCGATGCCAGTGAGCTGCCCTGGCTGCTGCTCAAGGCCGGATATCGCTATGTGTTCCCGCTCCGCAACCGCGGGGAGTTGCAGGGGCTGATGGTCCTGGGCACGAAGCGTGGTGAAGAGCCGCTGTCGCGTGACGATCTTCATCTGCTGGGCAGTCTGACCGCCCCGGTGGCGCTGGCCATCGAGAACTCCCGTCTGTACGGGCGGCTGCGGCGGCAGGTCGACGAGATCCGTGCGCTCAAGGAGTACAACGAGAACATCATCGAGTCGTCGTCATCGTCGATCGCGGTGGTGGCCAGCGACGGCACGGTGCTGACCGCGAACCGCGCGTTCTGGGAGCTGGTCGGCGCCGAACAGGAAGACGAGCCGATCCAGTCGCTCTTCCCGCCGTACGAGGAGCTGCGTCACGGCGCGTCGCGGACGATCTCCACGAACTTCGTGAACAAGTACGGCGAGGAAAAGGAAGTGACGGTGACGGCCAACCCGCTGAACAGCGGTGACGTGGAAGACGGCGCCCGCGTCCTGGTCATCGGCGACATCTCCGACCGCGTGCGGCTGGAGCGCGAGCTGCAGGACAAGGAGCGGCTGGCCTCGCTGGGACTGCTGGCCGCCGGCGTCGCCCACGAGGTCAACACGCCGCTCACCGGCATCTCGTCGTACGCGCAGCTGCTGCTGTCGGAGACCGACGAGAAGGATCCCAAATACAAACTGCTGCAAAAAATGGAGCAGCAGACGTTCCGGGCCTCGAACCTCGTCAACAACCTGCTGGACCTCATCGCCCAGCGTCCGCGCACGCGCGAGCTGGTGTCCATCCCCGAGCTCGTCAGCTCGACCATGGCGCTGCACGAGGATCTGCTCACTCCGAAAAACATCACCGTGCACGTCGGGCCGATTCCCTCCATCCAGGTACGCGGGAACTTTCACGATCTGCAGCAGGTTCTGACCAACGTCATCCTCAACGCCCGCGACGCCGTCAGCCAGGGAGGCAACATCTGGATCGGCGTCGAAGACAGCGAGGAGCGCGTCGCCATCCGCATTCGCGACGACGGCAAGGGCATCGCGGCCGACATGATCGATCGCATCTTCGATCCGCTCGTCACGACGAAGCGGGGACAGGGCGGAACCGGTCTGGGCCTGGCCATCAGCCGCCGGATCGTCAATGCCAATGACGGCGAGATCAGCGTGCGCAGCACGCCGGGGCAGGGAGCCGAGTTCACGGTTTCCTTGCCACGTGCTTTGACGCCGGTCGTGGACAATTGGCCCGATAAGCATGCGAATCCTGATCGTCGATGATGAAGAGGTCCTCCGCGATGTGCTGGACGCGGTTCTGCGCCGCGAAGGCTTCGACGTGGTCAGCGCCGCCAGCGGCGAAGAGGCTCTGTCTCTTCTCGACGGCGAGGAGATCGATCTGGTCATCCTCGACATCATGCTGCCGGGCATCAGCGGCATCGACACTCTGCGCTCGATCCGTATCTCCAATCCTCATCTGCCCGTCATCGTGATCACGGCGTTCTCGTCGATCGACGGCGCCATCGACGCCATGAAGTACGGCGCCTTCCACTACATCCCCAAGCCGTTCAAGAACGAGGAAGTCATCCTCACGGTCAACAAGGCCCTCGAGCAGCGCAGGCTGTCGAGCGAGAACGAGCGCCTCAAGGCCGAGCTCTCCGAGAAATACGCCTACGCGAACATCATCGGAAAGAGCGAAGCCATGCGGAAGGTGTACGAGCTGGTGCGCCTGGCCGCCCCATCGCGCTCGAACATCCTCATCGCCGGCGAGTCCGGAACCGGCAAGGAGCTCGTGGCCAAGGCCATCCACCACGCCAGCCCGCGCGCCCGCAACGCCTTCGTGACCGTAAACTCCGGCTCGCTGCCACCCGAGCTCCTCGAGTCCAGCCTCTTCGGCCACATGAAGGGCGCGTTCACCGGCGCCATCGCCACCAAGCGCGGCCTCTTCGAAGTCGCGGACGGCGGATCGATCTTCCTCGACGAGATCGGCAACATCAATCTGGAGACGCAGGCCAAGCTCCTCCGCGTCATCCAGGAAAAAGAGTTCATGCGCCTGGGCTCCGTGGAGACGGTCAAGGTGGACGTGCGCATCATCGCCGCCACGAACGCCGACCTCACCAAACTGATGCGCGACGGACAGTTCCGCGAGGACCTGTTCTACCGCCTCAACGTCATCACCATCCCCCTGCCGCCGCTGCGCCGCAAGCGCGAAGACATACCACTTCTCATCACACATTTTCTTGACAAATATTCAGAAGAGAATAAGAGGAAGGCGCCCCAGGTCACTCCCGACACCATGCGCATCCTCATGGACCACATCTGGCCCGGCAACGTGCGCGAGCTGGAGAACGCCATCGAGCGCGCCGTCGTCCTCTGCACCGGCGACCGCATCACGCCCGAGCTTATGCCCGACTACCTGCGCTATCCGGTCTCCACCGACCAGCCGGCCATGGTCGTTCCCGCCGAAGGTCTGTCGCTCAAGGACTCGGTCTCGCGCTATGAGCGGGCCATGATCCTGCAGTCGCTCGAGCTCGCCAACGGCGTGCAGAAGAAGGCCGCCGAGCTGCTCCAGCTCAAACCGTCCACGCTCAACGAGATGATGAAGCGCCTGGGAATCCACACGAAGTCGGCCGCAGCGGTCGAGGACGAAGTGGATGTCGGGCCGGCTCTCTAGCCGCGGTTCGATAGAATCCGCGCTGCATGCGCAAAGCGTTCATTGCCGTTCTTCTCTTCGTCGCTGTCACCGCCTCCGCCCAGCAGGCCATCCCCACACCGGACGAGTTCCTCGGCTACAAGCTCGGGGAGCACTACACGACCTACGACCGGGTCCTCGACTACTTCAACGAGCTGGCGCGGCGATCCCCTCTGATCACCGTTCATAAATTCGGAGAGACCTACGAGGGACGCCCTCTCGTCCTGGCCACGATCACCTCGGCCAAGAACCGCGCCAACCTCGAAGCGATCCGACACGACGTCGTCTCGCTCTCCGCGAACGCCGACACGGTCGATGCCGCTCACGCCAGTCAGATCGCGGCGAGTACGCCGGCGGTGGTCTGGCTCGCGTTCGGAGTGCACGGCAACGAGGCCTCCTCCACCGAGGCGGCCATGCAGATTGCCAGCATGCTCCTGCGCGATCCGCAGTACACGGCGATGCTCGACAACGTGGTCGTGCAGATCGACCCGCTGCAGAATCCGGACGGCCGCGAGCGTTACGTGCAGTGGTACAAGCGCACCCGGGGCGCCGAGCCCGATCCGAACTCCGAAGCATTCGAGCATGCCGAACCGTGGCCGCGCGGCCGCTACAACCACTACCTCATCGACATGAACCGCGACTGGACGTGGCTCTCGCAGCGGGAGACGCAGGCCCGCGTGGCCATGTACCAGCAGTGGTTCCCGCAGGTCGTGATCGACTTTCACGAGATGGGTTTCCGGCAGTCGTACTTCTTCCCTCCGGTAGCCAACCCGGTGAACGTCAACTTCCTCCCCGAGGTACAGAAGTGGTTCGAGACGTTCGGCCGCGCCAACGCTGAGGCGTTCACGCAGAAGGGCTGGCCGTTCTTCGTCAGCGAGGACTTCGATTTCTTCTATCCCGGCTACGGGGATTCCTGGCCGGCGTTGCACGGCGCGGTGGGCATGACCTACGAGGTGGCCGGGCAGGTCGGCGTGGCCATCCGGCGCGATGACGGCACGCTGCTCACGCTGGCCGATCGCATCGCCCGGCATACGACGACCGGACTGGCCACCGTGCGCACGGCCGCGACGAACCGCGAGGGGCTGCTCAAGTACACCTACGCCGCGAACCGCGCCCGCGTCGACAACGGGAAGAATGTCTATCTCCTGGCGGCGTCATCACCGAACGTCCCGTACATCGCTCATCTGTTGCGCGCGCAGGGTGTCCGCGTGCAGCAGCTCACGGCGGCGCAGTCGCTTCGCGTGACGCGCATGGACACCGGCGTCTCCGAGTCGCACAACTTTCCTGCCGGCACGGCCGTGGTCTCCACCCGCCAGCCGTTCGGCGCGCTGGCCGAGGCGCTGCTCGAGCGCAACGCCGAGATCCCCAAAGCGTTTCTCGAGCAGCAGCAGGAGCGCACCACCATCGACGAGCCCGATCAGTTCTACGACATCACGGCCTGGTCGCTGCCGCTGGCAGCGAACGTCGACGCGTACGTCGCCCCCGCGCCGCTCAATGCGCAACTCGCCGACTACGTACCGCCGGTGGCGCTGCCGTTTCACCCGGCCTCGTATGGATACCTAGTCGACGCGCTGGAGCCGCACTATTACGCGCTGGCCGGGCGCCTGCTGAAGGACGACGTGAAGTTCAGCGTCTTCGACGAAGAGATCGATGCGGGCGATCATCACTACCCGCGCGGCAGCATCATCATCCTCAAAGGCAACAACGCCGCGGACATCGACCGGGTTCTCTCCGAGGCCTCGCGCGACACGAACGCGACCATCCTGCCGGTGGAATCAGGCTGGGTGGGCGGCATGACGCTCGGGTCGCAGCACCTGCGGTTCGTGAAGCAGCCGCGCATCGCCATCGCCGGCGGCCCGTCCACCGACGCCTCGTCCTACGGGATGCTCTGGCACACGCTCGACATCGACGTGCCCGTTCCTCACACGAACATCAACTTCGACTCGATCGGCCGGATCGATCTCAACCACTACGGCGTGATCGTCCTTCCGCGCGGCCGCTACCACCTTGCCAGGAACGACATCGAGAAGCTCGAGGTCTGGTTGCGCGGCGGCGGAACGCTCATTGCTGTCGGAAATGCCAGCGCCCTGCTCCGCGACAAGGACGTGGAGATCTCGAAGCTGAAATTGTGGGAGGCGCCGAAAAAGAAGGACGACGACAAGACGCCGGTCAAGGACCAGCTCTACAACGAGCCGCGCGTTCCCGGCGCCGCCATGCGCACGACCATGAACGACCGCTCGTACCTGACGTTCGGTGTGCCCCGGCCGCCCGCTGTCCTGATCGAGGGCACGAGCGTATTCGAGCCGGTCGCGCACAAGATCGACAACATCGTCAGCATCGCCGACAAGGATCCTCTGAGCTCGGGCGTGGCCTTTCCGGAGTCGCTGGAGCGTCTCAAAGGCTCCGCCTATCTCGTCAGCGAGCCGTACGGCCGCGGCAACGTCATCACGTTCGCCGACGAGCCGCACTACCGGATGTTCTGGCGCGCCACGTTGCCGCTTTTTCTCAATGCCGTGATCTATTCACCGAGTTTTCCGAGGTAAGCGTGACCGTCCGTCCTCCCGCGGTTGCCGGTGCGTTCTACGAAGCCGACCCCGGGCGTCTGCACGCGCAGGTGGAGGAGTGCCTGGCGGAGAATCCGGTTCCGGCGACGAAGGAGCGGTTCATCGGGGCCGTCGTTCCGCACGCCGGTCTCATGTACAGCGGTCCCGTCGCGGCGGCGTTCTACGCGCTCGCGGAACTGCCGAAGCGATTCGTCATCCTCTGTCCGAATCACACCGGCTACGGCCACTTCGCGGCGATCAACGCCGCGGGCGCGTGGCGCACGCCGCTCGGCGATGCGCCGGTCGACTCCATGCTCGCGCATGCGCTGATGGCGAAGTCGAAGCTCCTGGCCGAGGACTGGCGTGCCCACGCCCGCGAACACTCTCTGGAGGTTCAGCTTCCTTTTCTCCAGGAGCTCCTCGGCAACGACTTCACGTTCGTCCCCATCTGTCTCGGCGCTCCGCAGTTCGAGATGTGCGAGCAGATCGGCGGCGCCATCGCGGAGGTGATCGCCGGCGAGAGCGATGCCGTCGGCATCATCGCCAGCTCCGACCTCAATCACTACGAGGACCAGCAGGAGACGCTGCGCAAGGACCAGATGGCCATCGACGAGGTCCTGGCGCTGGATCCGCGCGAGTTGTGGCGTGTCGTCAACGAGAGCGACATCTCCATGTGCGGCTTCATCCCCACGACGACGATGCTCATCGCCGCGAACAAGCTCGGTGCGACGAGCGCGCGGCTCCTCAAGCATGCCACCTCAGGCGATATCAACCGCGACTACTCGCATGTGGTGGGATACGCTTCGATCGTGGTCGTTTGAATGCGCATCCTCCTCGCCACAGCCGAAGTCTCACCGATCGCCAAGACCGGAGGCCTCGGCGACGTCTGCGGGTCTCTGCCGAAGGCGCTGGCCGCGCTCGGTCATGAGGTGACGGTGTTCATGCCGTTCTACCGGCAGGCCAGAGAGTGGTTCGACCGCAATCACGTGCATCCGGAATCGTTGGGCGCGCCGGTACGCATCGACTGGGCAAACTGGAGCGCCGAGGCGGGGTTCTGGAGGACCGTGCTGCCGGGCAGCGAGGTACCGGTGATCCTAGTCGCCAACGACTACTTCTTCGATCGCGATCAGATCTACTCAGGCATCGGGCCGATCGACGACTTTCTGCACCGCTACACGTTCTTCTGCCGCGCCGTGATCGAAGGATGCCGGCTGCTCGATATCAGGCCGGACATTCTCCACGCGCACGACTGGCACACCGCGCTGCTTCCCGTCTATCTGAATTCCGGCCTGCGCGCTCTCGAGCAGTTTCGTTCCACGCGATCGATCTACACCATTCATAACCTCAACTACCAGGGTGCAGCGGATACACCGGCCTTCAGTCTCACCGGACTCAATGGGCGCTTCTGGTCATCGGATGCAATCGAGCATTTCGGCAAGGTGAATCCGATGAAGGGCGGGATCATTTTCGCGGATCAGGTGACGACCGTCTCGCCGAACTACGCGCGCGAGATTCAGACTCCAGAGATGGGCGCGGGGCTGGACGGTGTGCTGCGCGCGGTGTCGTTCAAGTTCAGCGGCATCCTGAACGGAATCGACATCGATGAGTGGGATCCCGCCACCGACCCGCATCTCGACGCCAACTACGAGCCGGACAAGCTCCACGGCAAAACCATTTCGAAACGGATGCTGGTAAGAGAAGCGGGCCTCAAGTACAAACCGCGCACGCCGATCCTGGCAGTGGTCTCGCGCCTGGTCGACCAAAAGGGCTTTCAGCTCCTCACCCCCATCCTCGGCAAGCTCCTTCGAGCCGGTGCCCAGGCCGTGATCCTCGGCAGCGGCGAGCCGCGGTACGAGGAGGCGTTCGCGCGCATCGAGATGGAACATCGCGACGCCTGCCGGGTCTGGATCGGTTTCGACAACGAGCTCGCGCATCGCATCTACGCGGGCGCCGACCTCCTGCTGATGCCTTCGATGTACGAGCCGTGCGGCCTCAACCAGATGTACGCGCTGCGTTACGGCACGCTGCCAGTGGTTCGGCTGACCGGCGGTCTGGTCGACACGGTCACTCCGTATGACGGCACGAACCGCGCCGAGGCCGACGGCTTCGGCTTCCATGACATCACTTCCGACGAGTTGTACCTGGCCACCTGGGTAGGCATGCTCATCCAGAAGGATGCGCGGACATGGAAGACGCTGCAGCAGAACGGCATGCAGCACGACTTCTCGTGGCGCCAATCGGCGAAACGCTACGAGGAGATCTATGAGCGAGCCATCGAATGAGGTCGTGGGTCGTGGGTCGTAGGTCACGGGGGCCTCTTCGCCGCCCCGGGACCGACGACCGACGACCTACGACCGACGACCGAGCGAGATGATGAACGCACGACCTCCTGAGTCCCGAAGCCGCAGATACGAAGAGTGCCTGCGATCGATCGACGCCATCTGGCGCGACGAGGGGGGACAGACTCTCGACGACATCGCGCTCATGGCGACGATCAATTCTGTGTTGACCCAGAGCTTCGATCACTACTACTGGACCGGGTTCTATCGCGTCTGCGGCGACCGCCTCGTGGTCGGGCCGTACATCGGCACCGTCGGCTGCCTGCAGATTGAATTCGGCAAAGGCGTTTGCGGAACGGCGGCCTCGCGGCGGGAGACTGTCATCGTGCCCGATGTCAACGCCTTTCCCGGTCACATCGCCTGCGATGCGAAGTCGAAGTCGGAGATCGTCGTGCCGGTGTTCGGACCGGATGATGAATTGATTGCCGTGTTCGACGCCGACTCCGACCGGCTGGACGCGTTCAGCGAGAGCGACCGCGCCGGTCTTGAAACGATCATGTCGCTGTTTCGCGCGCGTTAGTGCCGGCGCCGGTACCTACAAGCACGCCGGACCGGGACAGGTTCCGCCCGGGTCCATGTGCAGCCGGAATGTCGCCGGCGTAATGGTCGAGAGACTCGGCGTGACCACGAGCGTCAGCGTGGTATTCGTCAGCGAGCCGGAGTAGCGCGCCGCTGGCGGCGGGTCGTTCGAGATCGGACCGGCCTCGATGCGATAGGTGCCCTCGACGTCGAACGTGCCATCGTTGCGAATGTCGGGAGTGGGGAACTCGCCGTGACCGCAGCCGGCGATCAGCGTCGACGTGTGGGGAGAGATGTTCGGCGAGCTGCGCACCATGAGGCACGCACCGTCGCCGGTCCAGCGGCCGTCGGCGATGACCATCGCCCGCGGTTCGGTCGGCCCACCGTTGCACGCGACGATCGACAACGCGACAGCGAGAACGGCGACGCGCACGACGTCACACTCCATTAGTCCTCCAGCATCTCCAGAATCGCCCGCAGCTCCTTCTTCACTTCGTCGAGTGCCTTGCTGGTTCTGCGGGACGGCTTCGGCGCCACGGCTGGTGCGGCCGTTGCCGCGGGCGGGGGCGCCGCTCCACCTCCCACCTCGGTCTCCAGTTTCTTCTTCGCACCGGCGATGGTGAAGCCTTCCGAGTAGAGGAGCTGTTTGATGCGCAGGATGATGTCGATCTCATGCTGCGTGTAGAGGCGCTGGCCTCCGCCGCTCTTGTTCGGCGCGAGCGAGGGGAACTCGGTCTCCCAATAGCGCAGGACGTACGGCTGTACGTCGGCGACTTTGCAGACTTCGCCGATCTTGAACAGCTTCCTGTCGCCAGCGCTCTCGGTCATCCGAGACGATTATCTCAGAGGACGCGCCGCTCCATGTCGGTCTCGAGACGGCCGTCGATCTCGGCGAACAGTCCCACCGCGGCGCCATAGACCTCGTCGACGCTGATGGAGGTCATGCAGCGGTGGTGGCGCAACGGGCATTCCTTCTGGTAGCAGGGCCCGCAGACGATCTCTTTCCGAATGACCCGGCTGGCGCCTGGGATGACCGTGCGGCCCGGATCGGTCGGCCCGAAAATCGAGACCGACGGTACGGCCAGCGCGGCGGCGAGATGAAGAGGTCCGCTGTCGTTGGTGATGACCACCGAGCAGTGGGAGATGGCGGCGGCGAGGTGGAGGACGTCACCGTCCCGGCCGATCATCGGCAATCCGTTGCACGAAGCCGAGATGGCCTCGGCCTGCGCCCGTTCGCCGGGGGAGGTAAGCAGCACGACTTCGAATCCGTCGGCGCGCAGCCGGGAGGCTACCTCACAATAAGAGCGGTCGCCCCAATGCTTGGCGCGGCCGTACAGACCGCCGGCGTGGATGCCGAACAGCGGCCGGTCGAGTTTGACGCCGAGGTCGCGAAGTCTCGTGCGCGCGCTCTCGCGGACGGCCACAGGCAGCTTGATGGTGGGGATCTCGTCGACGACGTGCGGTGCGCTCATGGCCGCCAGTAATGGCGTGTAGTCCTCGAGCTGGTGTCCGCGATCGGCCTTGGTGACTTTGTGTGTGAGCAGCAACCGCCGGCCATCGGTCGAGTAGCCCCAGCGCTCTTCGATGCCGGCGGCGAACGCGATCATCGCTGCCCGGAATGAGTTCGGGAGAATGACCGCGCGGCGGAACTTTCCATTACGCAGGAGGCGGATGCGATCGCGTGTGTCGCCGTTCCACGAGATGACTTTCTTGAACAGCCCGGACGAGGCCAGAAGAGCCGACACGTTCTCGGGCGTCGCCACCGCGATCCCACCCTCGGTGCGATAGCGATGCTGCAACGCCCGGTATGTCGGCAGAGCGAGGATGTTATCCCCGACCCAGTTCAGGCCGATCACGACGGTTTCCGCGCGGCTACCCATGCTTAGACTTCGCTTCCCCCCGTCCCTTTCCAGCGATCGTGCATCCACAGCCAGAGGTTCGGTTGGCCGGTGATGCGGCGGGAAAGCACGTCGTTGATTCGCGTCGTCAGCATCACCGGGTCCCTTTCATCCTCAGTCAGTTGATCGACACGAATCGGGTTCTCAAACTCGAGACGATGCCTCGTTTCGTCCGGAATGCAAAAAACGAACACAATCGTGGAATTGCGCTTTACGGCCATCCGGGCCGGTGCGGGCGTGGTCCAGGCCGGTCGCCCGAGAAAGGGAACGAGGATCCCTTCGCGAGGGAGGACGGCCTGGTCGGGCAGCATGACCACGACACCATTGCCGGCCAGCGCCTTCATGAGCGGGCGGGCGGCGTTGCGGCGGTCGACGACCACCGCCCCGGTTCTGGCGCGAAGCCGGAGCATGTCGCGTTCGAGGTAATCGTTGTCGAGACGGCGCGCAACGGTGTGCACGTTCCTGGTCAGAGAGGTGATGGCCAGCCCCCCGACCTCCCAGCTCCCGAAATGGGCGCTGATGACGATGGCGCCGTTGCCGCGGGACAGCGCGTCATCGAGAAACTCGCGATTCACGATCTTGCATCGCTGCAACACCTCCTCGAGCGACATGCTCTGCAGGAGCACGGACAATAGCAGCTGACGGCCGAAGTGCCGCCAGCATTCGTCGAGAGTGTCGCGCAGCTCCTTCTCTCCCCGCTCGGGAAATGTCGCACGGAGATTGCGCATGGCCAGCCGGTCGCGGCGCCGCAACAGGGTTCCCGCAAGCGCGCCGAACGATCCGCCCCAGCGAAACGCCCGCTTTTCCCCCGCGGCGCGCACTACCGAAGAGATCACGCGATAGAGTCCATACTCCGCGAGCTGCAGCAGGCGATTCTTCCTGCGACGGCTCATCGGCCGGCCACCATGGCGATGCGCTCGAGCACAGCATCGTCGAAGAGAAATGTGGCCGGGATGGCCACGATGTCGGAAGCATCGAGCTTCACGGCGTCCTTCTCTGTCGTCACGATCGCGTCCGTTCCCCGGGCAGCGTGCCGGATCTGCCTGAGGTCGAGCTCGGAGTAGCGATGATGGTCGGCGAACCCGCGGCTCCGCTCCACCTGCAGTCCCCCGGCGCGAAGCGCGTCGAAGAACTGCTCGTTGTCGGCCAGACCGGCGAACGCGAAGACGCGCTTCCCTCGCAGCGAATCGGGAACGCCGAGGCGGAGCTGCCGCGGCACGACGAGATCGGCGTGGCGCAGAGCGGAACGCCCCTCGCGATGGAAGCGGGCAGGCACGTCGACGACAACGTCGAGATCGCGATGGAGTTGCAGATGCTGGAAGCCATCATCGAGCACGAATACGTCATATGGTTGATGCAGTGCATTCCCGTATCGATTACTGCCAACAATGACATCTGTTGATTTCGTGCTCTTTTTGATGAGTACCGGCTCGTCGCCGTACCGCCGGGCGTCGAGATTCTCTACCAGTCCCATGCCCGCCGCGCCGTAACCGCGCGTCAGCACGGCCACTTTCAACCCTCGCCCTTCCAGAAACCGGCAGATGGCGATCACCGCCGGCGTCTTTCCGGCGCCGCCGGTGGCGATGTTCCCGACCGAGATGACCGGCTTCGGCAGTCGCTTCGCCCGCAGAATGCCCTGCCGGTACAGGGCCCTGCGCACGCGATTGACGCCGCGATACAGGAGCTCGGCCGGCTTGAGCAGGAGCATCACGACAGGAGCTCCACGATCCGGCGCGCGGTCCGTTCCGACGCGCCGCGGTTGCTTTGCACGACCGCGCGAGCCCGTTCGCCCAACGCCCGCTGTCCGGCCTCGTCGTCGAACATCCGTCCCGCAAACTCGAACACGTCCCCGGCCG
This sequence comes from Thermoanaerobaculia bacterium, assembly GCA_038244815.1. Classification (GTDB taxonomy): domain Bacteria; phylum Acidobacteriota; class Thermoanaerobaculia; order Gp7-AA8; family Gp7-AA8; genus DASVHS01. The sequence continues at coordinate 210,246 of JBBRTB010000004.1, read as the reverse complement.
ACGCCACTTCCTCGGCCGCATCAGCATCGAGAAAGGCCGTGGCGATCTCCCGGAAATTCGACATGGACGGGCCGAAGCACACCGGCACCCCCGCGGCGGCCGGCTCGATCGGGTTGTGCCCTCCGGCGGGCGCGATGCTGCCACCGACGAATGCGACGGTTGCGTAACGATAGATGCGCGCCAGCTCGCCGAACGTGTCGAGCAGCAGGACGTCGGGCGCCGGGACGCCGGGCGTCTCAGTCTGTCCGCTGCTCAACTGGCTGCGGCGTACGAACGCCAGCGACGTGGTGGCCAGGAGGCCGGCCACCTGCTCGAACCGCTCCGCCTTCCTCGGCGCGACGATCACGAACCCGTCGCGCTCGCGAACGAATTGCTCGATGTACGGCAGCAGCGCCTCGTCTTCTCCCTCCACGGTGGATCCGAGGACGAGGACTTTGCGCCGGGTGATGAGAGAAGCGAGCTGCGGCGCCATGTCGAGCTGCGCGTGGTCGAGCTCGTAGTCGAACTTGACGTTTCCCGTGACCTCGACGACCTCGGGGGAGGCACCGATGGCGATGAATCGTTCGCGATCCGTCGTCTCGCGCGCCAGGATGCGATCGTAATTGCGCAGCACAGGAGCCACGACGCGGCGAAAGGCCCGGTAGCGCGGGAACGACCGGTCCGAGATCCGACCGTTCGCGAGAATCAACTTCATTCCCCGCGCCCGTGAGAGCCGAGTGACGTTCGGCCAGATCTCCGTCTCCATCGTGGCGAAGACACGGGGACGGTGGTGACCGAGAAAACGCTTCACCGCGAACGAGAAGTCGAACGGGAAGTACGTCACGGTCGCGTCCGGATACATGCGCCGCGCCTGCGCCTGTCCCGTGATGGTCGTCGTGGTGATGACGATCGTCGTGGCCGGCCGCAGCCGGCGGATCTCCGCGATGACCGGCCGCGCCGCGATCGCCTCGCCGACCGACACCGCATGGATCCAAAGATCGTGCTCCCCGCCGCGGGTCCCATACAGACCCATCCGTTCCGGAAAATTGCTGAGGTACTTCCCCCGCAGGAATCCGATGAACAGGAAGAAGGGAAGCGAGACGAGAAAGACGAGGTAGAGAAGCACCTCGTACAGGACGAACATGGCGGCGAATGATACGGGTTTCCTGGGCGGCGGTCGCTGGGTCGCCGGGTCGCTGGGTCGCCCGGGTTGTCGGGTTACCAGGTTGCTGGGTCGCTGGGTCGCCGGGTTGCCGGGTCGCCGGGTTGCCCGGTTGCCGCGTACGCGTTACTAGTCATTCCGAGCCGCGAAGACGGCGAGGAATCTGGGCGGGGGCCGGGTCGCTGTGTAGCGGGTAGCGGGTAGCGGGTAGCGGGTCGCTGTGTAGCGGTTAGCAGTTAGCTGTGATGTATCAGGACGTTGTTTCTTGAAGCGGGTGTCCATCCGGGCGACTTTCGTCACGCTGAAAGCTCCTCAAAACGAACAGGGTGCGCGTGTCGTAGATCATCGCGCGCGTCGGGCAGAACGCGAACGAGAAAACAAGTAAGAGCTAAGCATGTAGTAGCCGGATCAATGCGTATACGGCCCTACTTAACCGGCGAAGGTCCTGAAAAGACGGCACGAGCGTTACCCTAGAAACGGTAACAGCCGATGCCGAGAGCGCCTGAACAGGAAGCCCGCGAGAGGATCGACGCCCAGCTCGCAGACTGCGGATGGTTCGTGCAGGACTCGAGACAGGCCGACTTTTCGGAGGGGCGCGGAATCGCGCTTCGCGAAGTGCGGCTGAACTCCGGGCCGTGCGACTACCTCCTTTTCGTCGATCGAAAGCCTGTCGGAGTCATCGAGGCCAAGAAGGAAGGAACCACTCTTTCCACCGTCGCGGATCAGTCGACGAGCTACGCCGAGAATCTCCCCGAGTATCTCGCCGCGGAAGTGCCGCCGCCGTTCCGATACGAATCGACCGGAGTGGAGACTTTCTTTCGTGACGCGCGCGATCCATTCCCCCGTTCGCGCCGAGTCTTCACCTTTCACCGTCCCGAGACACTCCGGTGAATGGGCTTCCGAGCCGGACACGCTCCGGGCTCGACTGGCCCGCATGCCGGGCGCCATACCGCTCGTAACCGAGGGAATGCGTGAGTGTCAGATCGAAGCGATCGATGGTCTGGAAAAGTCGTTCTCACAAGACCGGCCCCGAGCGCTGATTCACATGGCCACGGGCGCGGGCAAAACGTTCACGGCCTGCGCATTCATCTACCGACTCATCAAGCACGCCGGCGCGAAGCGCGTCCTCTTCCTCGTCGACCGCTCCAACCTCGGCGAGCAGGCTCGCGACGAGTTCGCGCGCTATCGCACGCCCGACAGCGGACGCCTTTTCACCGAGCTATACAACGTGCAGCATCTGACCTCGCCGAACATCGATGATGTGGCGCGTGTGACCATCTGCACGATCCAGCGCCTCTACTCCATCCTGCGCGGTGAGGAACTGGCCGAGGGCGCCGACGATCTCTCCGGGGCCGAGCTTGCGCAGGCGCTCGGCGGGACGCGCTCGCGCGACGTTGTCTACAACGCCGCGGTGCCGATCGAGAAGTTTGACTTCATCGTCACGGACGAGTGCCACCGCTCCATCTACAACCTCTGGCGTCAGGTGCTGGAGTACTTCGACGCATTCCTCGTCGGCCTCACCGCCACGCCCGCGCCGCAAACGATCGCGTACTTCCATCAGAATCGCGTTGCCGAGTACAACCATGAGCGAGCGGTCGCGGATGGCGTGAACGTCGGCTATGACGTCTACCGTATCCGGACGCGCGTCACCGATCAGGGCGGCAAAGTCGAGAAAGGGCTGCTCATCGATCAGAGGAGCAAAGCGTCACGCGCTTCGCGGCAGCAGGTCCTCGATCAGGATCTCGACTACACGCCCGTCGATCTCGACCGCTCCGTGGTCGTGCCGGATCAGATCCGCACGGTGCTGAGCGCGTATCGCGACGTCGTGTTCACTGAGCTCTTTCCCGGACGCGCTTCTGCCGAAGACGTTGATCTTCGCCAAGGACGATTCCCACGCCGAGGACGTCGTGCACATCTGTCGCGAGGTATTCGGGCGCGGCAATGACTTCTGCAAGAAGATCACGTATCAGTCGAAGCATCCGGTGACCGGAAAACCGGTGAAGGCGAAGGAGATGATCAGCGAGTTCCGCCTGTCGCCGACGCTTCGTGTGGCAGTGACGGTCGACATGATTGCGACGGGAACCGACGTCAGAGCCATCGAGGTGGTCATGTTCCTGCGCGACGTGCGCAGCCGTGTTTACTTCGAGCAGATGAAAGGGCGGGGAACGCGCGTCCTCACCGCGACCGACCTGCAGGCAGTCTCGGGGGCGGAGGCGCGCGCGAAAACGCATTTCGTGATCATCGATGCCGTCGGTGTGTGCGAGAGCGACAAGACCGAATCGCGTCCGCTCGATCGACAACCGACCGTGCCGCTGAAGAACCTCCTGAAGCGAGTGATCTTCAAGGGAGGGCGCGACGAGGACTCGCTGACCACACTGGCCTCGCGGCTGGCGCGTCTCGATCGCGAGCTTGACCCCGCGCAACGCGCGCAGGTCGCTAACGCCTCGGGCGGTGACACGCCGGCCACGCTGGCGGCGGCGTTGCTTCGCGCCGTCGATCCGGATGTGATTGCCGCGCACGCAACGGGAGATTCCGAGGCCGATACGGCGGCGATCCCGCCCGCGGAGTACGAGGCCGCACGGCAGCAGCTCATCGCCGCGGCATGTGCGCCGTTCGACAAGCCTGCACTGCGCGAGACTTTGGAGAACCTGAAGCGCGAGACGGAGCAGGCCATCGACATCTTCACGCTCGATGAGGTATCGACGCAGGGCTTCGACGCCGCGGCGAAAGACAAGGCCGCCGGTCTCGTGCAGGCGTTCCGCGACTACCTCGCTTCACACCAGGCGGAGATCGACGCGCTGCAGATCCTCTACAGCAGGCCATACAAGCAACGGCTGACCGAGGCGATGCTGAAGGAGCTGGAGAAAAAGCTGCGGGAGACGAACGCGACGTGGACCGAGGACCGGTTGTGGGATGCGTTTCTCGTCACCGCGCCCGCGAAAGTGAATGGGCGATCGCAGGCCGGCCGGTTCGCAGATCTCGTCGCACTCGTTCGTTTTGCATTGGAACAGCAGCCGGTTCTCACTCCGTTCGCCGACTCGGTGCAGGAGCGTTACGAGCAGTGGCTGCATCAGAAGGAGAAACGCGGCGCGATCTTCACGAGCGAGCAGCGCGCCTGGCTGTCACTGATCCGCGACCACATCGCCACGAGTCTGAGCATCGAGCCCGATGACTTCGACTACGCCCCCTTCAGCCACCGCGGAGGCCTCGGCAAAGCGCATCAGCTCTTCGGCGCGGAGCTTCCCCGACTTCTCGAAGAGTTGAATGAGGCGCTCGCGGCATGAAGTGAGCGTGGAAGCCGAGGCGAAGCTCCCGCTCGCGATCGAGACCATGAGGTGCACGCGAGCGTTACCTGTGCGCCCCGCTCTCAGGACGCGATGAGCAATGAGGTCTTCTGCAGTACCTGGCGAAGGACATCGTCCGGAATCTCCCCGAACTTCGCTGCCTTGCGGGCTCGCCAGTCGAGGCTCTTCACGTGATCGCTCAACACGACGCCGCTGACAGGCAGTCCGGGCGGCAAAGCCACTTCAAATGGATACCCCTTCACATGCGATGTGATGGGGACGACGAGCGCGAGGCCCGATGCTCGGTTGTAAATCGCCGGGGAGAGTACGACGGCGGGTCGGCGGCCGGCCTGTTCATGCCCGGCTTGCGGGTCAAACGACAGCCACACCAGGTCACCGCGCGCAGGAACCCAGCTGCGGCTACCAGGCTTCGTTGCCAACCGGCTCTCCGGTTTCGGTTTCGCCGTGACGATTCTGCGGCGTGATGCGAGCGGCGAGCTGTTCGAGAGAGAGATCTGGCTCGGTTACCGGGACGACCACCAGCCGGCCGTTGCGCACCGTCACATCGACCGCCGAGTTTTCGGTGATCTCAGTTTCTTCCGCGTAGGGCTTGGGAATGCGCAGCGCCAGACTGTTGCCCCACTTCTGAATGCGCGTCCTCATGGCTGTATCTACAAAGAGTATACTACCGGTATTCCGCATGGACCAATACGCGCTGCCTTGGCGACGACCATTGGTGTCATCAATCATGGCTCTTCTGGCCGTCAGTGCTCAACCTGCTTCGTGCGCAATCACCTCCTCCGGCCCCGACTTCGCCGAAACGAGGTACTGACGGCATGAGCATCCGCGAGGTCATCGCCACCATCAATGAGATGGAGAAGGATGGAGTCATCGAGCGCTACGCCATCGGTGGCGCGGTCGCCGCAACGTTCTATCTGGAGCCGGTGGCGACGCTGGATATCGATGTGTTCGTGGCCTTCGCGCCGGAGCCGGAAAAACTGATCGTCACCCCGAAAGCGATCATCGACTACCTGACCGCGCATGGCTGCGCGATGAAGGGCGAATACGTGATGATCGCCGGCTGGCCGGTGCAGTTTCTTCCGCCGACGGGGCCGCTGATCGAAGAAGCGCTCGAACAGGCGGCTGTATCGGATGTCGAGGGAGTGTCGGCCCGCGTCTTTACGGCCGAGCATCTCGCCGCAATTGCGTTGCAGACGGGCCGCGCGAAAGACAAAGCGCGGTTGCTTCAGTTCATCGAAGAAGGCGCGCTCGACGACGCGCGGTTTCAGGAAATCGTTCGGCGTCACGATCTCGTTGGTGCCTGGACGAAGTTTGAACGACAATTCCTCGCCGACACGCCATGACTTCATCATTGCAGAAGATCATTGAGAGCAAGCTCGCGTTTCGGCGGGAGCTTGCATCGGAGACGATTGCGGAAAAGTTGCGAATGTTGGAGTCGATGCGGGAGCGGCAATCGAAATTGCGTATTCGAGTAAGACGTACGCCCAATCCCAAAACCGGCTTCCCTGAATGAAAGTGCCCTCAAACACTCACAAAGGCGGATGGCGACATGTTTCACTCAAGTCCGTCGGAACAGTCCTTTGCGGACAGTCACCACCCAGCACCGCTGTCAATCGACAGGGAGGAGGCGTCCCGTACATCTCGGGGCCGGAACACTGGGACGGTGCCGCGGTCCATCTCGACAAGTGGACAACAGAGCCGAAGCGGCTGGTGCCGAGCGGCTGCGTCTTCGTCACCGTAAAGGGCGCGGGCGTCGGTACTGTTTTTCCGGGAGTCGAAAGTGCAATTGGCCGCGACATCTACGCTTTTCTGCCGAACGAAGAACTCGACTCACGCTTTGCAGAACACGTGCTGAGACATACGGCGTTTGAGATCATTCGTTCCGCACGGGGCGACATTCCGGGCCTCTCAAAAGCGCATCTGCTCGACCATGAGATCTGGCTGCCATCTACTGCTGAGCAGCGCCGAATCGTGGCGGAGATCGAGAAGCAGTTCACGCGGCTGGATGCTGGCCTCGCTTCGCTGAAGCGGTTGCAAGCGAACCTCAGGCGTTACCACGGAGCTGTACTTAACGAAGCATGCAATGGTCGGCTTGCGGTGACGGATCATGGCGACATCGTCGACAAGATCTCAGGCGCGGCAGATTGGGAATGGACAACGCTCGGTGCTATTGCAGACGTCAAAGGTGGGCTTACCAAGGACCAAAACCGAACGAAAGCCTATCGCCGCTCGTTCCGTTCCCTATCTGCGCGTTGCAAACGTGCAACGCGGGTACTTGGATCTAGGAGAAGTGAAACAGATAAGCGCGACCGAAGATGAGATCAGGGATCTGGCGCTGAAAACGGGCGATGTATTGTTCAATGAAGGGGGTGACAGGGACAAACTCGGCCGCGGCTGGGTTTGGAATGGCGAGATAGAGGAGTGCATCCACCAGAACCACGTTTTCAGGGCGCGTCTTCGCAACGGCGCCCTGAACCCCAAGTTCCTTTCTTGGTATGCGAATACGATCGGCCAAGCGTTTTTCTTCAGCGAAGGGAAGCACACCACGAACCTCGCATCGATTAGCATGACGAAGCTGAAGCGGCTACCAGTTCCGCTCCCTCCTCGTGAAGAACAAGACCGCATCGTGGCCGAAGTCGATCGGCGTCTCAGCGTCGTCGACGCGCTCGAGAGCGTCATCGAAGCGAACCTTCAGCGCGCCAAGAACCTCCGCCAGTCCATCCTGCAGCGCGCGTTCTCAGGACAACTCTAACGAATGACCAACTCCCAGCTCGTCGCCAAGCTCTGGAACTACTGCAACATCCTCCGCGATGATGGGCTCTCGTACGGCGACTATGTCGAGCAGCTCACCTTTCTCCTCTTCCTTAAGATGGCCGACGAGCAGAGCAGGCCACCTTTTGACAAGCCCTCCGCAATTCCGAAGGGGTTCGGGTGGGACGTCCTCGTCAAACTCGACGGCGATGATCTGGAGACGCACTATCGCCACACGCTCGAGGAGCTCGGGAAGCGGCCGGGGATGCTCGGCATCATCTTCCGCAAAGCGCAGAACAAGATTCAGGATCCGGCCAAGCTGCGGCGGCTCATCGCCGATCTCATCGACAAGGAACAGTGGTCGTCGCTCGACGTCGATGTCAAAGGCGACGCCTACGAAGGGCTGCTTCAGAAGAACGCCGAGGATGTGAAGGGAGGCGCGGGACAATACTTCACGCCGCGCGCGCTCATCGCCGCCATGGTCGAGACAATGGCTCCCGGGCCCGGCGAGACCATCTGCGATCCCGCCTGCGGCACCGGCGGCTTCCTCCTCGGCGCCTACAACTACCTCGCCGATGCGAAGCACTACAAGCTCGACAAGACCCAGAAGAAATCGCTGAAGCACGGCACGTTCTTTGGCATCGAGCTGGTCGACAGCGTGACGCGGCTTTGCGCGATGAATCTGCTGCTGCACGGAATCGGCGGAGACTCCGAGACCGATCTCCCGGTCACGACAAAGGACGCGCTGGCCGGCAAGCACGGCGAGTACGACCTCGTTCTGGCCAATCCGCCCTTCGGCAAGAAGAGCAGCGTCACGATCGTGAACGAAGCGGGTGAGACCTCGAGGGAATCGCTGGTCATCAATCGCGATGACTTCTGGGCCACGACGAGCAATAAGCAGCTCAACTTCGTCCAGCACATCTTCACGATTCTCAAACAGCACGGTCGCGGGGCGATGGTCGTGCCCGACAACGTACTCTTCGAAGGCGGCGCCGGTGAGACGGTACGCCGCGCGCTGCTCAAGCAGGCCGACGTCCATACGCTCCTCCGCCTCCCCACCGGCATCTTCTACGCGCAAGGTGTGAAGGCGAACGTCCTCTTCTTCGACCGCAAACCGGCCGCGGACAAAGCGGCGTGGACGGAGAAGCTGTGGATCTACGACCTCCGCACGAATCTCCACTTCACGCTCAAGGAAAACCCGCTGAAACGGAGTGACCTCGACGACTTCGTCCGCTGCTACAGCCCGAAGAACCGCCATGATCGCGCGGAGAGTGAGCGCTTCAAGTCATTCGCTTACGATGATCTCGTCAAACGGGACAAGATCAATCTCGACATCTTCTGGCTCAAGGACGAGAGCCTCGAAGACAGCGCCAACCTCCCCGCGCCGGAGCTCATCGCTCAGGAAATCACGGATGATCTGCAGGCAGCGCTGGAGCAGTTTGCCGCGATCGCCGAGGATCTCAGGTAGTTTCAGAAGGCGGAGGCGAAGTCGAACTACGCGGCGTCGCTGATGATCAATCCGAATCAGAACGAGGTCGACGCGGCGACGAAGCGTGTCTCCTGAGTCGGCAAGACTGAGCAGCCAACGACTCCCCACCCGGCAAGTGGCCGTGCATACACCTCTTTAACTACCACCGTGCTCACTCAGCGCCCGGCTACAATCCCCAATCAGTCGCCGGGTAGGAACAACGTCCTGAGACGCAACAGTTAGCCGGTAGCCGGGTCGTTGGGTCGCTGGGTCGCCGGGTCGCCGGGGTTACCGGCTACCGGCTACCGGTTTCCCGCTTCCCGCTAACCGCCAACCCCATCCGGGAATGTCCGAACCTCTGTATAGTTATCGCCACCACCGTTAATGCTCGACAAAGTCATCGCCGCTGGTCTCATCCTTCCTGATCTGACGCGAACTGCCGCGCTCGAACACCTCGAAGAACTGACCAAGCTGGTGGAGACCGCTGGCGGCACCGTGGTCCACCGCATCCTCGGCAAACGTCCGCATCCCGATCCGGGCACGTTCATCGGCAGCGGCAAAGCCGAGGAAGTGAAGTCGTTGGCCAGGAAGTACGAGGCTACGCTGATCGTCTTCGACGACGATCTTTCGCCCGCCCAGGTGCGCAACCTCGAGAAGATCATCGAGGTTCCGGTCATCGACCGCAGCGGGCTGATTCTGGAGATCTTCGCTGGACGCGCGCGCAGCCGCGAGTCGCGCACCCAGGTGGAGTTGGCGCAGCTCGAGTACATGCTGCCGCGGCTGACCAGGCAGTGGTCTCATCTTTCGCGGCAGGGAGCAGGTGCGGGCGCGAAGCGTGGTGTCGGTGAAACGCAGCTCGAGCTCGACCGCCGCATCGTGCGCACCCGGATCAGCCGCCTCAAAGAGGAACTGAAGAAGATCGAGAAGACCCGCGAGACCCAGCGCAAGTCGCGCCACGCGACGTACACGGTGGCGCTGGTCGGCTACACCAATGCCGGGAAGTCGACGCTCTTCAACCGGCTGACCGAAGGCAGTGCCGCGGCCGCCGACAAGCTTTTTGCCACGCTCGACGCCAAGTCGCAACGCGCCGCCTTCGAGACTCCCCGGCCGACCGTCATCATCGATACCGTGGGATTCATCCGGAAGCTGCCCCACCACCTCGTGGCCTCATTTCGTTCGACGATGGAAGAGGCGGTTTCTGCCGATCTCGTACTCCACGTGATCGACGCCAGCCACCCGCAGTTCGAGGAACAGCGGGAGATCGGCCAGGAGGTTCTCAATGACCTCGGTGTCGACTCCGATCGCGTGGCCGAGGTCTACAACAAGTCCGATCGGATCGACGAGCAGTTCATGCGCCCCCGCCACCGGGGAGCGATTGTCGTGTCCGCGCTGACCGGCGAAGGCATCGAGACGCTGGTGGACACGATCCGGGCGCGCGAACGCGCCGGCGGCGAACTGATGACCGTGGAGCTGTCCCACGAGGATTCGCGGATGGCCGCGCGGCTCCACGAGGTCGCCGAGATCTACGATCAGAAGGCCACCGACCAGGGCACAATCTTTCGCGTTTGGGTGCCCGATCATGCCGTACACTTGTTTCAACCGTATTCGGCGGACCACTTGCTCGAAACGGCCGAAGCCAAGTGACTCGATGATCGCAATTCACAAATCGACATTTCGCCCGGGACCGTCACTGATTCGGTTCCGGAAGATACCCAGTCGCACGCAGAAAGGGAGCGCGCCATGACCTCCGTACAGATCGACGAACCTCCGTCCGCCTCACCACTAGCACAGCCCTCTCCGTCCCCCCGCAAAAATCATCTCGACACCTACCGCCGCAACCGCGAGCGGCTCTATCCCAACGTCAGCGACGAGCAGTGGAACGATTGGAAGTGGCAGCAGAAGAATCGTGTCACCACGCTCGAGCAGATCACGGAGCTCTTCAAGATCGACGAGTTCTCGATCGCGCGAATGACGGAGATCTTCGAGCTCTATCGCACCGCCATCACTCCCTACTATCTCTGCCTCATCGATTTCGACAATCCGCGCGACCCGCTGCGCGTGCAGTCGGTGCCCCATCCGGATGAAGCGATAAATCCCGGTGAGCTGGTCTGGGATCCGCTGAACGAAGAAGGCGACTCACCCGTCACCGGCATCGTTCACCGGTATCCCGACCGCTGCCTCTTTCTCGTCACCTCGTATTGCCCGCTGTACTGCCGCTATTGCACGCGGAAGCGCAAATGGGTGGACGAGGACGGCACCACCGGCCAGCGCAAGATCGAGGCGATGATCCAGTACGTGGCCGATCATCCGGAGATCCGCGACGTCATCGTCAGCGGCGGCGATCCGCTTTCGTTGTCGCTTTCGTACCTCGAGAAGATCCTGGCCGGCCTGCGCGCCATCCCTCACGTCGAGATCATCCGCTTCGGCTCGCGTGTGCCGGTCTTCCTGCCGCAGCGCATCGACGCCGAGCTGACGTCGGTCCTCGAGAAGTACCACCCCATCTGGATCAACACGCACTTCAATCACCCCAACGAGATCACGCCGGAGTCCGCCGCCGCGTGCGATCGCCTGCTGCGCGCCGGCATCCCGGTGAACAACCAGGCCGTGCTGCTGCGCGGTGTCAACGACTGCGCGTACACCATGCGCGACCTCGTCCAGGGACTGATGAAGATCCGCGTGCGTCCCTACTACCTCTACCTCTGCGATCAGGTCATGGGCGCCGAGCACTTCCGCACCTCCGTCGGCGAAGGCATCGAGATCATGGAGTTCCTGCGCGGTCACACATCCGGTCTGGCCATCCCGCAGTTCGTGATGGACGCGCCGGGCGGCGGAGGCAAGGTTCCCCTCATGCCCAACTACGTCCTCGGCAACTACGGCGACTCCATCGTCTACCGGAACTTCGAAGGAGTGATCGGGCGCTACGACGACGTGCCCCGCCAGCCGCATTCGTGCGACCGCTGCAGCGACCGCGAATCGATACCCGAGCGCGGCATCGCCAAGCTGCTCAACCGCACCGCCGATCGCTTCGAGCCCCAGCCGGTGCGCGACATCCCCAAGGGAGTGAAGATCAAGCCGCGAAGAAGCGCCACCGAGTAAATGCGGATCGGACTGACCTTCAACCTCAAGCCGCCCGGAGCGATGGGCGACCGGTTCGAAGAGTTCGATTCCGAGGAGACCATTCAGGCCCTGGAGGGAGCGCTTCGGGCGAACGGGCATGATCCCGTGCGGCTCGGATGGGGCGTGGAGCTGCTGGACGGCCTGGCCCGGGAGCGCGTCGACGGCGTCTTCAATCTCGCCGAGGGAGTGGGCGGGCGCGGACGCGAGTCGCAGGTGCCGGCGCTGCTGGAGATGTATGGGATTCCGTGTACGGCTTCGCCGGCGCTGGCGATCGGACTGACGCTGGACAAGGCATTGGCCAAGACGGTGGCCAGGGCCGCCGGGATTCCCACGGCGCCGTGGGTCGTGTGGGCGCCGGCTTCAGCCGGCGCAGTGCCGGCTGAAGCCGGCACCTACACCTACACCTGCACTTTTCCGCTTTTCGCCAAACCGTGCAGCGAAGGGTCGTCGATGGGGATCACAGCGGCTTCGTATTGCGCCGATCAGGCCGCGCTCGATGCGGCCGTCGAGCGTCTGTCGCGATACGGGCCGGTCCTGGTCGAAGAGTTTCTCTCCGGCGACGAGTACACGGTCGGCATCATCGACGGCGAGCCGATCGGAGTGATGCAGGTCCTTCCTTTGCGATCCGGCGAGCCGTTCATCTACTCGCTCGAGGTGAAGCGCGACTATCTGCAACGCGTCGAGTACAGGACATTTCGCGACGAGGAGCTGGAGTCAGTCGCACTCGACGTCTGGAACGCGTTCGATTTGCGCGACGTCGCGCGCGTCGACATCCGCCGCGATCGCGACGGCATCCCCAACTTCGTCGAGGTCAATCCGCTGCCGGGGATGAATCCGGTGACGAGCGATCTCATCATCCTGGCCACCGGCATCGGCTGGAAGTACGACCAGGTGATCGGTGCGGTCGTCGACAGCGCCATCCGCAGGTGGAACGCTTGAAGATCGCCGTCGCCTACAACGACGACGCCGCGCTGAAGACGCACCTCAACGCCATCGAGAGGATCGGTGAGGAAGAAGTCGTGGAGACCGCGCGCGAGATCGCCGCGCTCACGGGCGGAAAATTGCTGCCGGTTCGCGATGTCCGCGCGACGATCGAACTGCTGCGGGGTGACAAGCCCGACGTGGTCATCAATCTCTGTGAGGGTGTCGAGGGCAATCCACAGTGGGAGATGCACTTTGCGCTGACGCTGGAGATGCTTGGATTGCCGTTCACCGGGTGTGACCCGATCGCCACCGGAATCTGCGGTGACAAGTGGATGACCAGGCAGTTGCTGGAGGCCGCGGGTGTGGCGGTGCCGCGCGGCTTTCGCGTGACCAGCGAGGGCGACGTGCCGCCGCTGGACGGGACCTGGATCGTCAAGCCTTCGCTCGAGGACGCGGGCATCGGCATCGACGCCGAATCCGTCTGCACGTCCCGGGCCTCGGTGATCGCCCGCTGCACCCATGTCCTGCGCACGTACCGGCAGCCCGCGCTCGTGGAAGAGTTCATCCCCGGCCGGGAGCTCAATCAGGCTACGTTCTACGGACGCGACGGCATCGTCCTGCTGCCGCCGGGCGAGATCGTCTTCGCCAGCGAGCTCACCCCCGCACAGCGCGTGGTGGGATGGAAGGCGAAGTGGTCGGCTGGCTCGGTGGAGGATCGCGGGACGACGAACCGCACGCCGGCCGAAATCGACGACGACCTGCGCGCCAGACTGGCCGCCCTCTGTACTCGCGCCGCGGGCGTCCTGTCCCTCGGCGGCTACGCCCGGTTCGACGTCCGCCAGCGTGAGAATGGCGAGCTCTGCATTCTGGACGTAAACCCGAATCCCGACATCGGCAAAGACACCGGCTTCCGGAGGGCTCTGGAGGCGGCGGGCATCGAGTTCGCCGATTTTCTCAATGAGCTTATGATTGCCGCCCGCGCCCCGCATGAACATCCGTCCCGCCCAACGTAACGATCGCGAACGCATCCTGGGCCTCCTCGTTGCCTGCATGCTTTTCACGGAAGAAGAGGTGCGGTGCGCGATCGAGCTGGTCGACATCTATCTCGACGAGAAGCATCCCGAGCGCAAGGACTACGTGACCGCTGTCCTCGAGGAGCCGGAAGGCCAGGTGCAGGGATATGTGACGTTCGGGGCGACACCGCTGACCGATGGGGTTTACGATCTGTACTGGATCGCCGTCGATCCGAAGCAGCAAGGCCGGGGATTCGGCCAGGTGCTGCTGCGGCACGTCGAGAACGAAGTGCGGCGGCAGCGTGGACGAATGCTGCTGATCGAGACGTCGTCCAAGATGAGCTACGCCTCGACGATCCGGTTTTACGAGCGGGCCGGTTATGCGGAGATCTCGCGGATCAAGGACTTCTACAGAATCGAAGACGACAAGCTTGTGTTCTGCAAAAAGCTGACGGAATGATCCATCTCGCTCCGACCGACTCGCTGTATCTGGCGCTGCTCTTCTACGGAGCGGGCACGGTGGTGGCGCTGGCGTCGCTGTTCACTAGAGACAAGCGTCCGCAGCTGGCGGCGCTGGTTCTGATGATCGCCGGCTTCGTCGCGCACACGTTCTGGATCGGCACGATCTGCGTGCGCACGGGCCACCCTCCGCTCACGAATCTGCCCGAGGCGGCGTCGTTCATGGGATGGATGGTGTTTGTGGTGGAGTTGGTGCTCTACGCCCGCTATCGCGTGTACGCGGCGTCGTTCTTCGTGTATCCGCTGGTGTTCATCCTTCTGGCGCTGGCGGCGGTCGTGGGCGAGCCGTTCGCGCATCTCGATCCCGGCATGCGCTCGTCGCTTTTCACGACGCACCTGCTGCTGTCGACCGTAGGGGTCGCTGCTCTGCTGATCGGCCTGGCGTTCACGGTGCTGGCGTACGTACAGGACCGCTCCCTGAAACAGAAACGCCGCGGCGCGCTGTGGGATCTCATTCCCAGTCTGAATGTCTGCAAGATGGTGAGCTATCGCGCTCTGGCCATCGGCTTCAGCATCTACACCCTCGGCCTGATCGCCGGTGTGATCTGGTCGTATCGGACGACGGCGGACCTGATGGTGCCGAACGCCAAAGAGGTCGGCGCGGTCATCGCCTGGATCTTCTTCGCCGTTCTCCTGCAGTCGTTCATCAGTGGTACGTACCGCGCGCGGCGCACGATGTTCTTCTCGGCGGGCGCGTTCATCGCCACGATCGTGGCCATCCTGGGGATCGCCCATGGCTAGCCTGGTCCTGGTCGGCCTGAATCACCGCACCGCGCCGGTCGAGGTGCGCGAGCGGCTGAGCGTGCCGGACTCGAAGCTGCCTGGCTTCGTGCGTTCGCTGCGCACGCTGCCGAACGTCGACGGGGCGGCCCTGCTGTCGACGTGCAATCGCGTCGAGGCGGTGGTCTCGGCGTCGAACGAAGATGTCATCGAGTCGATCGTCAACTGGTTGAGCGCGTGCGCGGAAGCCGATCGCGCCACGCTCGAGAGTCACCTCTACATCCTGCGCTACGCCGATGTCGTCAAGCACCTCTTCCGCGTCGCTTCCGGCCTCGACTCCATGATCCTCGGCGAGCCGCAGATCGGCGGCCAGATGCGCAACGCCTTTCGCGTGGCCGGCGAGAACGAAGCGCTCGATCCGCTGCTGACGCAACTGTTCAACAACACCATGCGCGTGGCCAAGAAGATCCGCACCGAGACCGGCATCGGCGAGCACGCCGTGTCCATCCCGTTTGCAGCGGTGGAGCTGGCCAGGAAGATCTTCGGCGACCTGCGCGGCCTGCGCGTCCTGCTCCTCGGCGCCGGCGAGATGGCGGAGCTGACCGCCGAGCATCTCCACGAGCATGAGGTGAAGCAGGTGTTCGTCGCCAATCGTTCGCATGCGCGCGCCGTGGAGCTGGCACTGCGGTTCGAAGGTGAGGCCGTGCAGTTCGAATCCATCGACGAGCGGCTGGCCGGGTGCGACATCGTGATCGCGTCGACGGGCGCGCCGCACTACCTCATCGATGCGCCGCAGATCCGCCGCGCGCTGGAGACGCGGCGCAACCGCGCGCTGTTTCTCGTCGATCTCTCCGTGCCGCGCAACATCGATCCGGCCATCGCCAAGGTCGAGGGTGCCTATCTCTACAACATCGACGACCTCCAGAACGTCGCCGACGCGAACCTCGAGCTTCGCCAGCGCAAGGCCGCGGACGCGGAGGAGATCATCAGCCGAGAGGTCGAGGTCTTCCGCCGGCGGATCGTCGCTCAGGACGCGGTGCCGACGATCGTGGAGCTGCAGCAGCGCCTGGAGAAGATCCGCGTGGCTGAGGTCGAGAAGTGCCTGCGCAAGCTCGGACCGGTGACCGCCGAACAGCGCCAGGCCATCGAGATGCTGACCACGCAGATGATCAACAAGATCCTCCACTACCCGATCCTGAAACTGAAGGACGTCTCCGACGAACCGCAGGAGCGCGAGTCGCTGCGGCAGACCATCCGAAAAATCTTTGGACTGTGATGGCCGCGCCACTTCGCATCGGCACGCGGGGAAGCCGCCTCGCTCTCTGGCAGGCCAACGAGACCGCCCGCAAACTGCACGAAGCCGGCTTCGCCACCGAGATCGTGACCATCACCACCACGGGCGACAGGCGCCAGGACGTGCCGCTGGCCGCCGTCGGCGGCAAAGGGGTCTTCATCAAGGAGCTGGAAGAAGCGCTGGAGCGTGGAACGATCGACCTGGCCGTGCATAGCCTCAAGGACGTGCCTTCGATCGTGCCCGCGCAGTTCGTGCTGGCGGGGTTTCTCGAGCGCGCCGACCCGCGCGATGCCTGGATCCAGCCGGAGGGTCGAGCCATTGCCGGGCTGCCATCCGGATCGGTCGTCGGAACGAGCGCACCCCGCCGCCGTGCCCAGCTCATCGAGAAGTACCCGCACCTCACGATCGAGCCCGTTCGCGGCAACGTCGACACGCGCGTCGACAAGGCCCGTTCCGGCCAGCTCACCGGCATCGTCCTGGCCAGCGCCGGCCTCACCCGCCTCGGCCGCGCCGCGGACATCACGAGCTGGTTCTCCGTCGAGGAGATGATTCCGGCGGCAGGCCAGGGCATCGTGGCCATCGAAACGCTGGAGTCGAACGATGGCGGCAGGCGCGCGGCGGCCTCCATCACACACAGGAAGAGCGAAGCGGCCGCGCGTTGCGAGCGCGGTGTGCTGCAACGCTTCGGTACGCGCCTGGACTGCTACTCTGCCATCGCCGTGCACGCCACCGAAGAGGAAGGGCAGGTGACGATCCGCGCCTTCGTCTCGGACAACGATGGCGCGAAGCCGATCCGCGTGACGCGCAGCGGCGGCGAGAGCGATGGCGTGATCGCCGCCGTGTACGACGAGTTGATCGCAAAAGGCGCGATGGAGCTGCTCAGTGCGTGAGGCGCGGCCGGGCACCGTCTATCTCGTCGGGGCCGGACCGGGCGACGCGAAGCTGCTCACGCTCCGCGCGCTCGAGCTGCTGGAGTCGGCGGATGTCGTCGCCCTCGACGCGCTCGTCTCCGACGAGATCGCCGCGCACATCCCGAAGACCGCGAAGGTCATCTACGTCGGCAAGCGCGCCAGTGCCCATACGCTGCCGCAGACGGAGATCAACCGCGTGCTCATCGACGAAGCGAAGAGCGGACGCCGCGTCGTCCGGCTCAAAGGCGGCGACCCGTTCGTCTTCGGCCGCGGCGGCGAAGAGGCGGAGGAGCTCGTCGCCGCCGGCGTGCCCGTGGAGATCGTCCCCGGGATCTCGTCCGCGATCGCCGGACCGGCCTACGCGGGCATCCCCGTTACGCATCGCAGCTACGCGACGTCCGTCACGCTCGTCACCGGACACGAGGCGGACGACGGCTCGACCGGGATCCGCTGGGCGGCGCTGGCGCAGCTCGACGGCACGATCGTATTCATGATGGGGTTCGCGAACCTGCCGGTCATCGCGAAGAAATTGATCGAGCACGGGATGTCCGCGGATCGCCGCGTGGCGGTGATCTGCAACGGCACACGCGCGGACCAGCGGACGGTCGCCGGCACGCTGCGCACCATCGAGCAGCTCGTGTTCGAGGCGGAGATGACCACGCCGGCATTGATCGTGGTGGGCGACGTCGTCAAGCTGCACGAAGCGATCAACTGGTTCGAGTCGAAGCCGCTGTTCGGGAAGCGCGTGGTGGTGACGCGCGCGCGCGAGCAGGCCTCGCAGCTCGTCGACCTGCTGACAGACTCCGGCGCGAACGTGCTGCAGTTTCCGACGATTCAATCGGCGTCTCCGGAGTCGTTCCAGTCGCTCGACCGTGCCGTCGCCAGTCGTTACGACCTGTACGTCTTCTCGTCGGTCAACGGCGTGACGGCGTTCTTCGAGCGCCTTCTGGCGGCCGGGAAGGACGCGCGGTCGCTGGCCGGGTCGCGCGTTGCCGCGGTCGGCGACACCACAGCGGCGGCGTTGCGGGAGCGAGGGCTGAGCCCCGACATCGTGCCCGAGAAGTTTCAGTCGGCAGCGCTCCTGCCGCTGCTCGCCGCCGATCAGAAGGGCGTGCGAACGGTGGTCATTCGTGCGGCGGAAGGCTCGGACGATCTGATCGACGAGCTGCGCCGTCGCGGCGGAGAGGTCGATCTGGCCGTGGCCTATCGCACGACGGCCGTCGGCGAGAACATCGAGCAGCTGCGCGCGTTGATTGCCGGCGGCGCCATCGACGTGGTCACGTTCACGAGCGGATCGACGGTCACGAACTTCTTCGACCTGCTCAGCGAGGACGAGCGGAAGCAGATTCTCGGCCGGGCCACGATCGCCTCGATCGGGCCGGTGACGAGCGACGCCGTCCGTCGCTACGGCCGTTCGCCGGACATCGAGGCGAAGACCGCCAGCGTGCAGGCACTGCACGACGCGGTGGTGGCGTTACACTCGCGCGCGTGAACGACGCCGGACGCGATCTGCCGCAGCGGGCCGTCGCGGCCCTGATGTGGCTGGCGGCCTTCTGCTTTGCCTCCGGCATCTTCCTGGCCTCGACGCTGCTGCTGCGGGGCATTCCGCCGACGCCGCACATCGCCGTCGGGCGCGTGACGATCGAGAACGCCTCGAAGACGCGCGAGTACGCCGCGGCGCTGCTGTTCTTCCTGCTCGTCCCCGCAGCCACGATCGCGCTGCGTCGATACGGTCTTCGTGTCGATGCCTGGCTGCGCCGCCGTGTCAGCGAGAGGCGCCGCCACCTGACCTCGCTGCTCTTCATCGCGCCGTTCCTCTTGGCGCCGTTTCTCTATCTGACCACGTCGAAGTGGGGATGGCCGCTGCTGATCCCGCTGCTGATGTCGCAGGCATTGCCGTGGACCGTCATCGCCTTCGAGCGCACGCGCTGGCTGCAGGACATCCTCACACGCGAATTCGCGCCGTATCACGCCCTGATCCTCACGAACGGCGGCGCCTGGATTCTCTTCCGCTACATCGCCACGGCCCGGCGCATCGCCCATATCCCGACGCTCTTCCTGGAGATCGTGTTCGTTCTCTTCTTTCTTCTTCTCTTCTGGGCGATGTTCGTGTTCATCGCCCGGCTGGCATTCGTGCTCGTCGGCACGCCGTTCGACGTCGTGTTGAAGCGTCTGGCGGTGGCCGGCCTGCCGCTCGTCGTGCTGCCCGCGTTCGCGCTGGCGTTCGTCCCGGCCTCGCTGGCGATCGCGCTTGCAGTCACCGCGGTGATCATCGCCATCGCCATCGCCGTGCGCGGCGGTGACATCGAGCCTCCGGGAGGCGTCCGGGCCATCGTCGCATTCGCGGCAATCCCGCTGCTGCTCTACTGCTTCGACTTCGCCTCGACGTCGCACATCAGTCAGTGGCTGGATCTGTTCCATCGCGGCGAGTCGCTGGGACCGGCATCCGACTATCTCCGCGGCAAGGTCCCCTACCGCGACGTCTTTGTCCTGCACGGTCTGATGCACGACGGCCAGCTCGACGCCTGGCTCTTCGAGCTCTTCGGCCGCAAGCTCAGCGTGGCCCTGGCCCGTCCGGTGATCCTGGGCGCGTTCGCCTCGCCGGCGCTCTGGTATCTGGGCATGGCGGTGTTCGACTCGATCCCGCTGGCCATCGTCACGATGTTTCTCGGCTCGGTGACGACGTGGGACAACGAACGGACGCTCTTCGAGATCGCCGTGCTGGCGTTCGTCATTGCCGGCGTGCGCGGGCGTGTGCGTTCTCTACCCCTTTTCCTCGGCGGCCTGTTTGCGGGCGTGGCGATGTTCTTCAGCTACGACATCGGTCTCTATTCGATCGGTGCGTCGCTCCTGTTCCTGGCCTTCGCCGGCCGGGTGCGCGGAGTGGTGTCCTTTCTTATCGGTCTCGTGGCCGGATGCCTTCCATTCGTGATCTACCTGATGTCGCGCGGCGCCTTCGGCGCGTTTCTGGAGACGTCGTTCGTCACGGTCCCACGGATCATCGATCCGATCTGGTCGCTGCCGTTTCCCGACATGACCCGGACGTTCCGCGACAACCTCACGTTGCGGACGATCGCCGACTTCTTCATCTCCGAGAACTTCCGCTTCGTGCTCAATCCGCTCGTGATCGCCATTGCCATCGTCGTTCTCGTCCATCGGGCCGTCCGCCGGAAGCGCGAATGGATCGACGTGGCCCTGCTGGCGCTGACGATCTTTGCGCTCGTCACGCAGCGAAGCGCGTTCGGCCGCGCCGATTTCGCGCATCAGGTGTTCTCGGCGTTTCTGATCGGGCCGATGATCCTGGCGCTGTTCGTGATCCTGGCGCGCGCGGTGGCTCCGCTCTGGCGCGCGCGCGAAGCGAACGGTCCGGCCTTCCTGCTGCTCGCGTCCGTGGCGCTGCTCCCGATCGTGATCACCGCGCTGTGGGTCCCCGACGTGCTCAACTTCCGTCTCGACGACCTCGTGCACTACCAGCCGCGCGTCCTCGGGCTGGTGCACGACCCGGTCGCGGACGCGGTGAACGGCCGCATCGACTCGGTGCGCTACCACGTCTTCGATCTCAGCCCAAAGGGCAGTCCGATTTTCGATTTCTCGAACCAGCCCGCGTTCTACTTCTTTCTCGACCGCCCGAATCCGACGCGCTTCTACCAGATCCCCATCCTCTCGCCGGTGGAGTTTCAGCGCGAGACGATTGAGGCGCTGGAGCGCGCGAAACCGTCGATCGTCATCCGCCGCTCGCCACAGGATTTCGATGTGTTCGACCGCGTCGACAACGCCATCCGTGCTCAGGCCGTGGCCGCATACATCGACGATCACTACTCGTACGCGCGCTCGACTCGCGGCGTGGAGCTGTGGACGCGCAAGCCGGTCGCCGCGACCATGCCGGTCAGCAACTACCTGCGGCTCATCCGCGTTCCGACCGCAAAAGAACTGAGCGCGACCGGAACAAGAACGCGTCTGCTCTTTCCCTCGGTCGGCAGCACGCCGGGAGTGGGCGGCGCGTTCTGGCGCTCCGACCTCACGCTGCGCAATCCGATGAAGGAACCGATCAGCCTCGGTTTGCGCTACGTCGCCGGCGACACGCGCATCGACCGGCGCATCGTGCTCGCGGGCAATCAGACCATGCGCTGGCCCGACGTCGTCAAGACGCTGTTCCGCGCGCCCGACAGCCTGGGCGTGTTGTGGATCGACTACCGCGGCGACCGCGGCCCGGTCGCGCGCATCGAGACCTACGACGCCACGCGCCGCTCGAACGGCTCGATCGAGAGCCCGCTTTCGCTGCGCGATGCGGCCACGGCGGGCTCCGACACCGATGCCCTGACCATCATCGGCCTGCCCGGCGGCGGCGCGGCGGCGCGGCGCATCAACGTGGGCCTCGTGAACGTCGGCGACATCCCGGCGACGTTCCGCATCTCCGTGCGCACGCGCAATGGAGGCGAGATCGGCCACACGCTCGAGCAGGGACTGGCCGAGGACGAGTCGTTTCATGTGACCGACATCGAGCAGCAGCTCGGGACGCCGATCGATGAGAACGATATCGTCGATGTGACGCTCGTGGCTGGCACGTGCGTCGCGTATGCCACGGTCGTGGACGTCGACGGCTCGAATCAGCTCATCGCCGCGGTACCTTCACCGAAGCCATGACTCGTTTTCCACTCCCCGAAGCGTGGCGCGGACGCGCGGTCGTCATCGGCGACGCCGTCTTCTCGGACGGCTGGTTCACGGAGGAAGAGCTCGCCGTCAGCGAGCAGTTCCGCCTGCAGAAGCGGCGCAGCGAGTGGAAGCACGGCCGCCTCGCCATCAAGCAGCTGGCCATCGATCTCGGTCTGTGCATGTCGGCGCGCGACTGCGTGGTCGACCGGCCGCGGCTGGTCGTGCGCGGCTCCGACGGTGGACGCTACGTCTCGATCTCCCACTCCGGCGGTTACGCGGCGGCGGCCATCGACGTCGGGCCCGTCGGCATCGATGTCGAGCGTATCCGCGACCTGCGCGAGACGGCCGGTCATCTTTTCCTCACCGACGATGAAGCCGCGGACATGCGCGCATGCGGTTTGCCCCATCGGATGCTTCACTTCTGGGCGGCGAAGGAAGCAGCCTGGAAACAGCGCAACGGCGAGACCGGAACGCTCAAGCGCACGCCGATCCGCTTCGAAGCGGAGACCTCAGCGGGCCTCCGCTTCCAGGAGGTGGAGACGTTTGCGACCGGCGACTACGTGGCCGCGCTTACGCGCCCCACTTCCGCAGCAGGTTCTTCGCGTCGTTGAGTGCCGCCGTCTGTTCCACGACGTAGTTCGGATCGACGGGAGTGGCCACGGCGTTCTTGAGCATCTGCGTCGCCTGCGGGCGTGTGTCGGAATTGTTGTTCACCATGGCCTCGGCCAGAAAGACGATGGTGATCTTGTTGTTCGGATCGACCTTCAGCGACTCGTTGAGGAACTTCACCGCGTCACGGCTGGAGGCCCAGCCGGTGAGAAACGGGATACGCGGGGTCTGATCGTGCAGCCGTCCGAGAACGCGCGAGGGCGAGCCGCCCTCCAGTCGCGGGTCGACGAGATCGGCGATCGTGGCCTCGCGCCGGATGCGATCGGCCGCACCCTCGCGCACGGCGGCGAATTTGCCGTAGGCCAGCGCCCATTCGCCCCAGTTGATCGAGTCCCAGAGAAACATCTCGCCGGCTCCCGGAATCGTTCTGGCCACTTCGGCCACCTGCTGCTCGGTCGCTTTGGAGACGGAGTTGAGTCCCTTCGCCGTCAGTTGCCTGTCGAGCACTTTCAGGGCGTCTTCGCCCGCGCTCTTGGCATGGGCGTAAACCTGCTTCTTCTCATCGGTCGTGGTCGCCACATAGGCGCCCTGGAAGCGCAGCGCTCGCAGGAGTTTCCAGCGAGGCTCGAGATCGTTCGGATTGGCCGCGATGGCCTTCTGATACGCGGCGATGGCGGCGCTGACCTGATCCGCCTTGGCGTGCCCGTTCTGGCTCCCTTCCGCCCGCGCCGCCCAGTGCTGGTCGCCGTCGGGGACCTGCGCCACCAGCGCCGAGGCAGTCAGGATGCCGAGGAGTAATGCAATCGAACGTTTCATGAGTCCTCCTGCTACGGTCGGCATTCTATTTGAACTGATCCGTTGGCGTGAGACATGTCGTATTGCTCCTGGCCGCCCTGCTTCTGGCGTCGTGCCGCGGTGAGCCCGTGCCCCGCGACTATCAGAACGCCCCGCCCGCAATGACCCATCCGCCGCTGACGAAGGCTCAGACACCGACCCAGAACGGAATGCCCGGTCCCGCGCCGCAGCCGAGCTCAGGCGTCGAGGGGAAGAACATCACCGGTGAGCCCACCAAGTCGCTGGCTCCAACGGAAACGTTGAAGGATCAGTCGCCGGTAACGGGGACGACAGGGTCGTAGGTCGTGTAGGTCGTTGGGCCGCTAAGCTGCCCCGCGACCCACGACCCAACTCGCCTTAACGCCCCCACGACCGACGACCCACGACCAACGACCCGCCTTACCGTCTCCACGACCCACGACCTGAACACGTCTCCGACCCTGTAAACTCACGCCCGCCGACGATGCGCGTGATCTTCTTTGGAACTCCGGAGTTCGCGGTTCCCAGCCTCGAGGCGCTCGTGGCAGAGCACGAGATCGTGCTCGTCGTTGCGCAGCCGGACAAGCGGGCCGGGCGCGGGATGAAGCTGCAGCAGCCGGCGGTGGCTGTTCGCGCCGGCGAGTTCGGCTTCGAGCTCGCGCAGCCGGCCAAGGTCCGCGATCCGGAGTTTCTTCGGCTGGTCGAATCGCTCTCGGCGGACATCGCCGTCGTCGTGGCCTACGGAAAGATTCTTCCGAAGCAACTTCTGGTAATGCCGAGGCACGGGTTCATGAACGTGCATGGCTCGATTCTTCCGAAGTATCGAGGCGCGGCGCCGATCCAGCGGGCCATCGAAGCCGGTGAGACCACGACCGGCGTGACGATCATGCGCGTCGACGAAGAGCTCGATCACGGTCCGATCCTGGCCATCGAAACGATCGAGATCGGTCCGGACGAGCGCGCGGCGTCGGTGGCGCGTGGTCTGGCCGCGCTGGGCGGCGAGCTCCTGGCCGGTGTGTTGCGCGAGATCGGAAGCGGCGCGGTGACTGAAGTGCCGCAGGATCACCCGCGCGCGACGTACGCGCCGAAGGTCGAAAAGCGCGAAGGCCTGGTGACGTTCTCCGAGTCACCGATGAACATCTACAACCGCTTTCGCGCGTTCGATCCGTGGCCCGGCATCTTCTTCGAGACCGAGGGAGAGACGATCCGCATCCTGGACATGGATCTGGCCGAGGTGTCGGCACCGCCGCGGACGGTGATCGATCTCGGTGACGGCGTGATCCTCGACGGGCTGCGCCTGGTGACGTTGCAACGTCCCGGGAAGCCGAAGGCCTCTGCCGCCGTGGTAGCGCGAGCGCTGGGCTGGCGCATCGGGGCTCCGATTCCGTGACCGAGCGCCAGCGCGCGCTCGATCTGCTGCGCCGCATCGAGAGCGAGTCGTTGTACGCGTCCCTCCTGCTCATCGGCGAGACCGGCTTCGTCCGCGCCGTCGTCCTGGGCGTGCTGCGCTGGCGGTCGCGGCTCGACCACGCCATCGAAGTGTTCGCCGGGCGCGGGATCCACAAGCTCGACTCCATGGTCGTCGACGTGCTGCGCGTGGGCATCTATCAGCTGCACTTCATGGACGTCGCCGCTTACGCCGCCGTGTCGGAGAGCGTCGATCTCGCGCCGAAGCGGGCGCGCGGTTTCGTGAATGCCGTGCTGCGCCGGGCTACCAGAGGTCTGCCGGAACCGCCCGACGCCGCCACGAAGTTCGCGCATCCGCGCTGGCTCTTCGAGCGGTGGTCGCGCATGTACGGCGAGGTGCGGGCCATCGCCATCATGCAGGCCAATCAGGAGCTCTCCTATCCCGACGTGTTGAGCCTCCATGCGGCGGCGCCGCCCCTGGCTTCGCTGTCCTCTCTGGTCCCCGATCTCTACAAACTGCAGGGCTCGTCCGCGGATCTCGATCGGAAAGACTTCTATCCCATGGACGAAGGAAGCGCGGTGGTCGCCTCCATCGCCGCGAGCGTGGGTACGGACGTCCTCGATCTCGCCGCCGCGCCCGGCGGAAAGACGCTGTACATGCGGCACCGCGGCGCCCGCGTGACCAGCAGCGACGTCTCGATCTCGCGTCTGCTGCCGCTCACGGGGAGGCAATCTCGCCTTCTGGTCGCCGACGGCCGTCAGCCGCCGTTCCGCAAACGCTTTCCGGTCGTCCTGCTCGATGCGCCGTGCAGCGCCACGGGAACGATCCGGAAGAACCCGGAGATCAAGTGGCGCCTGCGCGAATCCGATCTCGATGGCTTCGCGCAGCTGCAGAAGGAGCTGCTGGCATCCGCCATGGAGCTCGCCGAAGAGGCCGTGGTGTACTCGACGTGCTCGCTCGAGCCGGAGGAAAACGACGCCGTAGTGAACGCCCTCGGTCCTCGGTCCTCGGTCTTCGGTTTTCATGGCGAGGGCGTGGGCGAGGGGGCCACCGAGGCCCGAGGCCCGAGGCCCGAGGCCTGGTTCGTTCCCGGTGACATCGTGCCGTACGTCCCTGAGGGAGCGCGCCGGTGGGTCGAGGACGGTGTGTTGCGCCTGACGCCGGAGAGTGGCGCCGACGGGTTCACCGCGTTCCTGCTGCGCCGTTCGCGATAGACTGCGCGCCGACCTGAAGCGATGCCTCGCGACCTACCGATCGGCAACGGATCACTGCTCATCGCGTTCGACTCCCAGTACCGTCTCGCGGATTTTTACTTCCCGCACGTGGGGATGGAGAATCACGCCGCGGCGCGGTTCCGCTTCGGCGTGTGGGCCGACGGCGCGCTGCACTGGATCGAGCAGCGGCAATGGAAGAAATCGCTCGGCTATCTCCGCGACACGCTCGTCACCGACGTCGTCTGCGAGAACGAAGCGATCGGCCTGCGCCTGAACTGCTACGACGCGGTCGACGCCGACGCCAACGTGTACGTGCGCAAGATCGTGGTGCGCAACACGCGTGACGAGATGCGCCTCGTCAAACTCTTTCTCCATCACGATCTGAACCTGTACGGGAATGCCATCGGTGACACGGCCATGTTCGATCCGGAGTCGCGCAGCATCATTCACTACAAGGCGAGGCGGTACTTCCTCATCAACGCCTCGTGCGAGGGCGAGAGCGGGATCAGCGAGTACGCCTGCGGCCGCAGCGGAATCGGCGGCAGCGAGGGCACGTGGCGCGACGCCGAGGATGGTGAGCTGTCGATGACGCCGATCGCGCAGGGACCGGTGGACTCGACGGTGGGCATCTCCGTCCACCTCGAACCGTTCGCCAACGCCACGGTGATGTACTGGATCTGCGCCGGACGCAACTATGGCGAAGTACGCCGGCTCGATTCTTCCGTCCGTGATGAGGGCGCGTCACGCGTGCTGGCAAGAACGGCGTCCTACTGGTACACCTGGGTCTACAAACCGGCCGACGATCTCACCGACCTTCCCGACGAGATCATCGATCTCTACCGGCGCTCCCTGCTGATCATCCGCACGCAGTGCGACAACGGCGGGGCGGTGCTGGCCGCGAACGACTCCGACATCCAGTGGGGTCACAACGATCACTACTCGTACATGTGGGGCCGGGACGGGGCATTCGTCTGCGACGCCGTCGACCGCGCCGGCTTTCCGGAGATCACCCGGCGCTTTCTTCTCTTCGTCCACGACGTGATCAAGGACGACGGCTACCTGCTGCACAAGTACAACCCGGACGGCTCGCTGGCGTCGCTGTGGCATCCATGGGTGCGCAACGGCAAGCCGCAGTTGCCGATCCAGGAGGATGAGACGGCGCTGGTGGTCTGGCTGGTGTGGCGGCACTACGAGCGGACGCGCGACCTCGAGCTGCTGCGGAAAGTCTACACGCGGCTGGTGGTGCAGCCGGCCGAGTTCATGATGCGCTACCGCGATCCCGAAAGCGGACTGCCGCTGCCGGGCTTCGACATGTGGGAGGAGCGTCAGGGCGTCTTCACCTTCACCTGCGCTGCCGTTTCGGCGGGACTGGCCGCCGCCGCGGAGATCGCCAACGTGTTCAACGATCAGGAGCGCCGCATCCGGTACGGGCAGGCCGCGGCCGAGGTGCGCGAGGCCATGATTCGCCATCTCTGGCTCGAAGATGAGAGCCGCTTCGCCCGGGGACTGGTCGTACGCGGCGAAGAGCTGGAGCTGGACAGGACCGTCGACGCCTCGACGTTCGCCGTTTCCTTTCTCGGCGTGTTTGCGGCGACGAGCGCTTTCGTCGGCGGCACGATGGAGGCGATCCGGTCGCGGCTTTGGGTGCAGACCGAGGTGGGCGGGATCGCGCGCTACGAAGGCGACGCCTACCACCGGATCTCGGAGGAGGAAACGGGCCGCGTTCCCGGTAACCCGTGGATCATCTGCACGTTGTGGCAGGCCGAATACGCGATCGCCCGCGCCGCCAGCGTGGCCGAGCTGCAGCCGGCGCTCGATCTCGTGCGCTGGGTGCTGTCGAAGGCATTGCCGTCGCTCGTTCTGCCGGAACAGATCGATCCGTACGACGGGCAGCCCCTTTCGGTCGCTCCGCTGACGTGGAGTCACGCTCAGGTGATCTCGGTGCTGCGCGGATATCTCGACGCGCTGGGAAGACTGCGCCGCGGCGACCTGGAAAACCGTGCGCGCAATGTTTCGGAAATACAACGCCCGAACCCCGTTGACAATCACCAACTCTTTTCCTAGATTGTCGAGCACTCGCAGTACACTCTTTTTTTCCCACCCCACAACAGGAGGAACACGACATGGCAGGTAAGGGTGACGTCATCACCGCAATCGCCGAACAGGCCGGTATTTCCAAAAAGGAGGCCACGGCAGCGTTTGATGCGTTCGTCGGGTATATCTCCGACTCGTGCCAGCGAGGAGAACGCTGCGCGATCCCTGGACTCGGAAGCTTCGCCGTTTCGCAGCGCAAGGCGCGCGAGGGCCGCAATCCCCGCACCAAGGAGAAGATCCACATTCCTGCGTCAAAGAACGTCCGGTTCAAGGCAGGCAAGGATCTTCGCGACTCGCTGAACACCAAGCCCGCCAAGCGATAGCCCGAACAGACTACGCAAGTGCCTCGGAGGCGTCCGGCGTATCCCGGGCGCCTTTTTCATTTGCGCGCGCGTGCTACGCCCAGGGCTTCGGCAGAAAAAGCCTCGTGTACAGATTGATCGCGTAGCGGTCGGTCATCCCAGCCAGGAAATCGAGGGCCAGACGGTCCTGCGGCTCGCCGCCGGACAGGTCCAGGAACTGCTCCGGGTGTGCCGTGACGTACTCGAAGAGCGCCACGAGCATGCGTTGCGCTTTCTCGAATTCGTCGCGCACCGGCGGGGTGAGATACATGTGCTCGAACATGTAGGTGCGCAACTGTTCGAGGGCCTCGTAGATCTCCGGCGACATCGAGATCATCTCGTAGTCGCAGGCCAGGGTGGCGTTGACGACGTCGCGGACCATGCGGTCGATGCGCGCGCCGCCGGTCTGGCCGAGGGTTTTGCGGATGTCGCGGGGGATGTCGGCGGGGGCGATGATGCCGGCGCGGATGCCGTCGTCGATGTCGTGGTTGACGTAGGCGATGATGTCGGAGATGCGCACGATGTCGCCTTCGAGCGTGAGCGCGCGCGACTTCGGGCGGGAGCGGAGCAGCTCGCCCTTCTGACCCTTGGAGTGTTTGAGGATGCCGTCGCGCACCTCGATGGTCAGGTTGAGCCCCTGCCCGTCGTTCTCGAGTTTCTCCACGACGCGCACCGACTGGCGGTAGTGATCGAATCCCCCCTTCACGAGCTTGTTGAGCGCAGCCTCGCCGGCATGACCGAACGCCGAATGCCCGAGATCGTGTCCCAGTCCGATGGCCTCGGTCAGCACCTCGTTGAGGCGGAGCGACTTGGCGATGGTGCGGGCGATCTGGGTGACCTCGAGCACATGAGTCAGGCGAGTGCGGTAGTGATCTCCCTCCGGAGCGAGGAACACCTGGGTCTTGTGCTTGAGCCGGCGGAAGGCCTTGCAGTGCACGATGCGGTCGCGGTCGCGCTGGTAGGAGGGGCGCAGGTCGTCTTCCGGCTCCTCGCGATCGCGGCCGCGCGTCTCCGCGCTCCTGGCGGCGCGCGGGACGAGCGTATCGGACTCGATCTTCTCGAGCATGTGGCGGATGTTCATGCCGGGCATTCTAGCGAGGCGCGCCCGCGGCCAACGCCGGTTGTGGTGGAGGCGAATGGCACGTACCAAGCGTTGTGGGCCGCTCTACCCCGCGGAGAGCGTGGCGGGCGCTGCTGCCTCACGAAGAGGCTGCGATCTCCGCGCGGTCCATTCGCACCCGCCGATCTGCGGCCCGTCCGCGGAAGGCAAGACCTCGCCTCCGGATGCCGGTGTTTCGATCAAGTCGCACAACCTGTCGCAATGCGTGGTCACCCACGTCGCGGAGGTTGTTGGGCTGACCAGCTCAATATAGAATTAGACGGACGTAAACGATGGAAATAACTCCGGCATTCAAGAGTGAAGTCTTCCGTCCACTCGTCACGATCATTATTCCAGGCGCGTTTTCGATCGCGCCGTACATCATTCTCACCGGCTATTACATCCCCAAGACGTTTGATTTCTGGGACGCACATCCAGCTGCAGTCGTCGGAATCGTCCTCGTCGCCACAATAGCGGCCGACCTTATCCTGGACGACCTCGGCTCCCATATTGAGACCAAATATTGGGATGAACGACTCGAGCGCGTGGAGCCGGGCCACAAAGAGCGCTGGAAGGACTATCTCGCGCTTGAATTGAAGGATGAACTCATCGCGCAGAGGTTGGTTCCTGGTTCGCGAGTCATACAACACTGTATGCCTCCTCGCTGAGACGCGCCAGAGCATTCTCAACGCGGTTGCCAAGAAACAGTCGGGATAAGCGGCGCCGCCCAAACCGGCGTAGCCGCGTTACGCGGCCCGCCGATTCCGCCCTCGATTTTTTGCGCTTGCGCCTGTCGACTCGCTAAGCTTTCGGAACGCCGCGCGGGTGAACGCCCGATACTTTGGGCAGACCGGGGGATCTCTTAGAATCTGCGACGTGGATACTCTGAACGTACGGACATTCTCCGAGTTCCACGAAGCCGTCCAGAGCTTCGGGAAAAGGATCGTCGTTTTCAGAGGCGAAGCTCTACTTCGTGAAGCGCGACGGGACGCTTGGGGTGTTGACCCAGGAGGATTGGTACAAGGGATTCGCGGCGAGCGCGGGGAAAGAGGAAGAGGGCACCCTGTCGATCGAATCGGTCGATGTGACGGGAAACGCGGCGGCCGCGAAGGTCCAGGAAGAGTATCCGGCCTCGACGTATAACGATTATGTGTCGCTGCTGAAGCTGGACGGGCAGTGGAAGATCGTGAACAAGATTTTCGTCGCCCAGAAGAAGGGCAGTCACTAGGATAGAACGAGCTCCATGTACCGCGTGCCGGCGATCGGGTTGAACCGGTACGGGGCGATGTCGACGAACCCGAGCTGCTTGTAGAGCGCCATCGCTTCGCGCATCGCCGGCAGCGTATCGAGTCGCATGCGCGCGAAGCGGCGCCGCTTCGCCTCCTCGATGATGGCGCGCGCGAGCGAACGTCCCACCGCCTGACCGCGAAAGCCGGGACGCACGTAGAGCCGCTTCATCTCGCAGATCGATGTGTCGATTCTGCGCAGCGCCACGCAGCCGGCGGCGGCTTCGTCGACGTAGGCGACGAGGATCGGATCGTATTCGTACGGGAGCGAGGCCAGCTCCTGCTCGAAGTTCTGAAACGAGAGGTCGACGCCGGTGGCGCGGCCGTACTCCTCGAGCAGCTCGCGCACCAGCGGCATGCCGGTGGCAGGCTCGATGCGTAGCATCGCTACACGTCGAGGCGGCCGCGCAGAATCGTGACGGCGCGGCCGGCCAGACGCACGCGATCGCCGTCGAGCGCCACGCGCAACATCCCTCCGCGCGGCGACGCCTGATACGCGACCATCTCGCTCTTGCCGAGCTTCGCCGCCCAGTAGGGAGTGAGGCAGCAGTGCGCCGATCCCGTCACCGGATCCTCGTCCACTCCCGACCCGGGCGCGAAGAAGCGCGAGACGAAGTCGTACTTGCCGCCGCCGCCGTCGGTCGCGCGGCTCGTCACGATGACGCCGCGCACGGGGATCTGCCGCAAACGGACGTAATCGGGTTGGACGGCGCGGACCTCGTCTTCGGAGCCGACTTCGACGAGGTAGTCGAACTTGTCGCGGCCGACGTATTTCGGCTGCGTGACGCCGAGCGACTCGAGTAGGCCGGCGGGTGCCTCCGACGGACTCTCCGGCGTGACCGGGAAGTTCAACTCGATCCAGTCTCCCTTGAGCGTGGCGGTCAGCAGGCCGCTGCGCGTATGAAACCGCGCCACGTCGCTGGGATCGAGCATGGACTCGGACCACAACGCGTGCGCGCTGGCCAGTGTGGCGTGCCCGCAGAGATCGACTTCGACGGTGGGCGTGAACCAGCGCAGCGACCAGCCGTCTTCACGCGGCAAGAGGAAGGCCGTCTCGGAGAGATTCATCTCCGCGGCGACCGACTGCATCCAGGCCGCGTCCCGCTCACCCTCCAGGAGACAGACCGCCGCGGGGTTTCCGCGGAACGGTCTGTCCGAGAAGGCGTCGATGTGAAGAAGCCGCAATCAGAAGCCCTGGACCTTTGCCGCCTGTTTGTAGAGCAACCACGTGGCGAAGAAGCCGAGCACGACCACGCCGAGGGCACAGAGATCGCGGTAGTGGTTGCCGTACATGGTCGGGTAATGGTTGCTGATCATGAAGAAGATCAGCGGAACGGACATGTACGTATTGTGCCGCGAGCGAAGACCGGCCACCTTGACCTCGGGCGAGTCGGCCGGAAGCGGCGTGCCCGCTTTCGTGGCGGTCAGGATCTTCTTCTGCGCCGGCCAGATCAGCATCCAGACGTTCAGCGCCATGACCGTGCCGAACATCGCGCCGGCGTGGATGTAGAGCGAGCGTCCGCTGAACTTTCCGACGTATTCGAGGAAGAGATACGCACCGGCGTACAGGAGAAGGCAGATCGAAGCGCCGAGAACCTTGTTCGCCAGGGCCTTCATGATGGCGTTGTAGACCACGAATCCGACGGCCAGAAGAACCAGCAGGATGGCGATCCAGAGCCACGGATTCCCGACGGACGGATCGTCGAAGACGATCTTGCCGTGGTAGTAGATGAGGCCCAGCAGCAGGATGCCGGTGATCCACGTCCAGGCCGCACCCCAGCGGAACCAGTACAGCGCCCGTGGTATCAGCTCTGGATTGACCGCGCGTTTGGTCGGACCATCGATCTTGCCCTGGAACGGACCATTCACCCAGTTGAAAAACCAGAGAAGCCCTATCCATGCGATGCCTGCGACGATGTGTCCCCATCGCAGGAAGAGCTGAATCAGAGTATTGAGGTCCTCATTCATTCTTTTGCTCCCCTCGTTTGGATTATAAGTCCTTACGATGAGTGAGGAAGTCGACGGCAAGGTCGTCGTGGTCACCGGCGCGTCGAGCGGCATCGGGCGCGCCACCGCGGAACTGTTCATCGCTCGTGGCGCCAGGGTGGCGGCGTTCGCGCGCACGAGAGCCAAGCTGGAGACGATCCGTGGCGCCCTGGCGATCGCCGGCGACGCCTCCGACGAGACAGACGTGGCGCGTCTCTTCACCGAATGCGAGTCGAGGCTCGGCCCGTGCCAGATCCTCGTCAACGCCGCGGGCATGGTCGATCCCGCGCCGTTCGTCGACGTGACCCCGGAGCGCTGGGATCGCCTCTTCGCGGTCAACGTGCGCTCCATCTTTCTGACCACGCGGCGGGCGTTGCCGTCGATGATCGAGCGCGGAGCCGGCGCGATCGTCAACGTCTCGTCGATCTCCGGTGTGGTCGGTCCCGAGAAGTTTCCCGGCTCGGTCGCCTACTGCGCCAGCAAGGCCGCCGTCATCGAGCTGACCGAGGCGTTGGCAGTCGAAGTGAAAGGGAAGGGAATCCGGGTGAACTGCGTGAGTCCCGGATCCGTCGATACGCCGATGTGGGCCATCGTCAGCGGCGGCGCTCCGGCCAGCATGACCCCGGGGGAAATCGCGGAAACGATCCTTTTTCTCGCCACGGGGCAGTCACGACCGATGAACGGCCAGAATCTTCATGTCTACAGCGCCTGATCTCACGGCCATGCGCCCGACGTGGGCGGACATCGACTCCGACGCCTTCGCCCGGAACTGTGCGACGGTGGCCAAGCGCCTGCCGGCCGGATCGGGCCTGATCGCGGTGATGAAGGCGGACGCGTACGGGCATGGCGCGGTCGAGCTGGCGAAGTGCTGCACGCCCGATCGCGTGTCCATGATCGCGGTGATCCTTCTCGAGGAAGCGCTCGAGCTTCAGGACGCCGGGATCACGACGCCGATTCTGATCATGGGACCGCTCACCGGGCATCAGGTCGGGATCGCCGCCGAGCGGGGAATGGTCGCCGGCGTTCCCGGCCCCGAGGAGTTGGAGGCGGCCGCGGCGGTGGCGCGCGACCGCGACGTGACCATTCATCTCAAGCTCGACTCGGGGATGGGCCGTATGGGCAGCACGCGCGACGACCTGTCGCGGGTCGTCGAGATCCTGCGCGCCTCGCCGCGTCTGAAGCTCGAGGCGATCTACACGCACTTCGCGAACTCCGGTGATCGGGCCGACCCGTTCACCGATGAACAGACGGCGAACTTCGACGCGATGGTCGAAGAGCTTCGTGCCGCCGGGATCTCCGCGCCGCGGCACCATCGCGCCAACAGCGCCGCGACCATGCGCGGCCTGGCCCGTCCGGGCGAGCTCGTTCGCGCCGGCATCTCGCTCTACGGCGGAGAGGCACTCGACAACGGTGTCTCCCGGCTCGATCCGGTGATGCGCTGGCGGACAGAGATCATGCGCCTGAAGACTCTGCCGCAAGGCCACGCCGTCGGCTACGGAATGACGTTCCACGCACCGCGCCCGACCCGGGTGGCCACCCTGCCGGTCGGATATGCCGACGGGTACAACCGGCTGCTCTCGAACCGCGGCGAGGTGCTCGTACGCGGGCGCCGCGCTCCCGTGATCGGCCGCGTGTCCATGGATCTCGTGACCATCGACGTCACTGATATCGCAGAGGCTGAGCTCGGTGAGGAGGTGGTGCTGCTGGGGTCTCAGGGAGAGGAGACGATCACGGCCGAGGAGATCGCGGCGAAGATCGGTACAATCTCGCACGAAGTCTTCTGCAGCGTCAGCGCGCGCGTGCCGCGCGTCTATCGCGACGGCGACCGCTTGACCATTCACTCACGATTCTCATGAACCATCTGTTCGACCGCTTCGGCCGTGTCTTCCTGCGCCTGTTCGAACAGACCGGGCTGTGGTTCCGCATGCTGGGGCGCACGTTCACCTGGGGGATCCGCCCGCCCTATGAGGTCGGAGAGTGGTTCCGGCAGATGGTCCGCGTCGGCGTCGACTCGATCCCGGTGGTCTTTCTGACGGCCATGTTCACGGGGATGGTGCTGGCACTGCAGACCTACATCGGGTTCGCGCGCGTGCATGCCGAGAGCTTCGTCGGCAGCGTGGTGGCCCTGGCCATGCTGCGGGAGCTGTCGCCGGTGCTGGTCGGGCTGATGGTCACGGGCCGCGTGGGATCGTCGATGGCCGCGGAGATCGGGACGATGCGCGTCACCGAACAGATCGACGCGCTCAAGGCTCTGGCCACCGAGCCGGTGCACTATCTCTTCGTGCCCCGCGTCATCGCCGGCATCGTCATGCTCCCCTTCCTGGTCATCCTCGGCGACGCCCTCGGCATCGGCGGCGGATACCTGGTGGGAGTGAAGATGATGCGGGCGAATCCGATCATCTACGAGCAGAACACGTTTCAGTTCCTGCAGATGAAGGACGTCTGGAGCGGCGCGATCAAAGCGGCGGCGTTCGGGTTGATTCTCACGCTGACCGGATGTGTACGCGGTTACTACACCACGGGGGGAGCCGAGGGTGTGGGCCGCTCGACGACGGCTGCAGTCGTGAGCGCGTCGCTCATCATTCTGCTCACCGATTTCTTTTTGACGAAACTTCTCTTCTGATGGCGCAGAAACCGGCGATCTCGCTCCAGCATCTCTCGAAGGCGTTCAGCGGCAGGCCCGTGCTCCAGGACCTGTCGCTGGACATCCAGAAGGGAGAGTCCGTCGTCATCGTGGGCGGCTCGGGGACCGGCAAGAGCGTCACGCTGAAGCACATCATCGGGCTCATGCAGCCGGACTCGGGACACGTCTATGTCGACGGCGAGAATCTCTGCTGCATGAAACCGGTCGATCTGAACCGGTTCCGGCAGCGATTCGGGATGGCCTTTCAGGAAGGTGCGCTGTTCGACTCCATGTCGGTGTTCGAGAACATCGCTTTTCCGCTGCGCCGGCATACGGACATGGACGAGGCGGCCATTCGCGCGCGCGTGGAGGAGTGTCTCGATCAGGTTCATCTCAGCGGCGTGGAGACCAAGCGGCCCTCGGAGCTGTCCGGCGGCATGCGGCGCCGGGTGGGATTCGCGCGCGCGATCTCGCTGGAGCCGGCCATCCTCTTGTTCGACGAGCCGACCACAGGACTCGATCCCGTGATCAGCGACGTGGTGGCCGATCTGATCGTGGAGATGGATACGAAGCTGAGCACGACCACCGTGACGATCACGCACGACATGAAAGTGGCCTTCAAGATCGCCGACCGCATCGCCATGCTGTTCCGCGGTCACATCATCGAGCAGGGGTCGCCCGAGGAGTTTCAGGCCTCGACGAACCCGTTCGTGCGCCAGTTCATCGAAGGACGTGCGGAAGGACCGCTCACCGAGAATGAACCGCAGGAGCGGCTGCCGATGACCGTGGTGTAGCGCCGCGGTGTCCCGCGGCGCCGCACCTGAAGTGCAGGTTAATCTTTCGCCATTCTGCGATGACGAGTCTTCTTTACCGACGTCGTCGTGGTGGTGGTCTCGTCTTCGGTCGCGCTGGTCATCGACGGCGCCGTGGTGGTCGTGGTCGTCTCGACGACGGGCTCGGGAGCCGGCGTCTCGACGGGCGTCGTCACGAGCGGTTCGATCGGCGTCTGCGTGACGGCGACGCTCGACGTCGACTTGGCCGGGATGTTGTTGACGTTGGTGTTCGTGCCTCCGGTGATCGGCGATCCAGAGCCGGGTGCGGCGCTGCTGGTGTAGACGTTGCCCGAGCTGTCGACCTTCACCGGTCCGGGGATGACCCCGGCCTGAGCGGCCTGGTCGGCACTGATCCTGCCGGTGTCGTTCGTCGTCGTCGTGGCCATCTGATTGTGATGCGCGCAGCCGGTCAGCAACAGGATTGCTGTGAATCCCGCGGCTGCCGCGCTCTGCGTAAATGCTTTCATACTCGCTCCTTCGTTGTCCCGGCTCGCGCCGGTTCAGATAACACTGAGCAATGAGGGTGCCGACATCGCGTAAAGTTGACCGATGGCCGAAAATGTATTTTCCCCATCCGAGCTGATCCGTCAGATCAACCTCGATCTTTACCGCTACAACGATGTGGCGGTGGAAGGCGAGGTCTCGAACTACACGAAGTCGGCGGCCGGTCATCACTACTTCTCGATCAAGGACGCGCGCGCACAGATGCGCGTGGTCCTGTTCGCGACAAACGCGCGCTTTCTGAGATTCAGAATCGAGAACGGGCTGCAGGTCATCGTGCGCGGGCGTCTCTCGATCTACGAGCAGAAGGGCGAGTTTCAGCTCAACGCGGTCACACTCGAGCCCGCCGGCCTGGGGGCGCTGCAACTGGCGTTCGAGCAACTGAAGAAACGGCTCGCCGAAGAAGGGCTGTTCGACGCGGCGCGAAAGAAGCCGATTCCGATGCTGCCGCAGCACATCGCCGTGGTCACCAGCCCGGCCGGCGCCGCGCTCCGCGACATTCTCAACGTCCTGGGCCGCCGTTTCGAGGGGCTGTCGTTGCAGATCTATCCGGTGCGCGTGCAGGGAGCCACGGCCGCGCGCGAAATCGCCACGGCCATCCGCAACCTGTCGCGATGGGATCTGCACGACGTCGTGCTGATCTGCCGCGGCGGAGGTTCGCTCGAGGACCTCTGGCCGTTCAACGAGGAGGCCGTCGCGCGCGCCATCGCCGAGTGCGCCATTCCGACGATCTCCGGTGTCGGCCACGAAACCGATTTCACCATCGCTGATCTCGTGGCGGATCTGCGCGCGCCCACGCCGTCGGCCGCGGCGGAGATCGTCGTGCGCGCGAAGAGCGAGATCCGCCTGCAGATCGACAACGACGTGCGCCGCGTGCGCAACATCATCGAGTCGCGCGTCCACAACTACCGCCACGAGCTGCGGCACCTGAGCTCCTCCGATCGCCTGGGACTGCTGCCGCGGCGGATCGCCGCGCAGCGCGAGCGCCTGGAGCGGCGTCGTCTCAGCCTGTATCGGATGCTCGAAGCGCGGGCGCGGCTGTTGCGTCGCCGCCTGGAGCTCGCAAACCAGCCGCTGCAGCGCTATCCGCGCCGCATCGAGATCGAGCGGCACCACCTCGCCGCGCTCTCCGGAAAACTGAACGCCGTATCGCCGCTCTCGGTTCTCTCCCGCGGCTACGCCATCGCGTTCTCGCGCCTCCGCAACCGCCGCAAACCGATCCTCGACTCTTCGGCCGTCCACGCCGGCGACAACATCGAAGTCCAGCTCAAGAGAGGGGCTCTCAGCTGCACGGTCGACGCGAAGACCCTCGGCATCGAAAGCGTGTGGCCGGATGTGAAAGGTGATGGGCGCGACTCCCCCGCCCGGATTCCTCGCGCACTGCGGCGCTCGGAATGACGGGGTTGGGCGCGCCCCAGGTCATTCCGAGCCGCGAAGACGGAGAGGAATCTGGGAGGTGGGCGCGGTTCCCCCGCCCGGATTCCTCGCGCACTGCGGCGCTCGGAATGACGGGGTTGGGCTTGGTTCCCCCGCCCGGATTCCTCGCGCACTGCGGCGCTCGGAATGACCGGCGCTCCGCGTGCTATAAACGCGCCGTGGCTGCCCGGCGTGGGAACGATTTCGAGAAGGCTTTCAAAGAGTTGGAGACGATCGTCCAGCGCCTCGAGGCGGAGGAGTTGCCGCTCGATGAATCGCTGCGGCTGTTCGAACAGGGCATCAGCCTTTCCCGGTTCTGCCATCAGCGCCTCGAAGAGGTGGAAAAGAAGATCGAGTTGATTCTGGCCGATGCCAAGGGCCAGCCGCGCACCGAACCGTTCGAGATGGATGAGGAAGAATCCGACGGATCGGGAGGCGAAGACCTCGAGTCATGACGCCCGAGCAATATCTGCGCGATCGCCGTTCGCTGATCGAACGGACGATCGACCAGACCCTTCCTGCTCCCGAGACGCCGTTCGCGGTCATTCATGAGGCCATGCGCTACGCCGTGCTCGGCGGCGGGAAGCGCATCCGTCCCATCCTGGCTATCGCCGCGGCAGAAGCGATGGGTGCGGCGGTCGAGCCGTTGCTCATACCGTTCGCGGCGCTCGAGCTGATCCACACCTACTCGCTCGTTCACGACGATCTGCCGGCGCTTGACGACGATGATCTGCGGCGCGGCCGCAAAACCACGCACGTCGTTTACGGCGAAGCGATGGGCATCCTCACCGGCGACGCACTGCTGACCGAGGCGTTCTCCTGGCTTGCCCGCCCGGTGGACGGTGTCGATCCCGCCCGGCAGTTGCGCGCGATCGCGGCTGTCGCGGAGGCCGTCGACTCGACGGGCATGATCGGAGGTCAGGTCGCGGATCTCGAGGCAAGCGACGCGGGAACGGCTCCCCGCCGCCTCAGCCCGACCGGAGAGCCGGCCCTGCGCGCCCTCCAGTTCATCCATCGCAACAAGACCGGCAAGCTCCTCACCGCGTCCGTTCTCCTCGGCGGGATCCTGGGCGGCGGATCGGAGGAGCAGTTGACCCGGCTCGAGCACTACGGGAGGTCGCTCGGTCTGGCCTTCCAGATCGTCGACGACCTGCTCGATCAGGAGGAGTCGTCGGCGACGCTCGGCAAGACAGCCGGTAAGGATGCGGCGCAGGGGAAGTTGACGTACCCGGGGCTGGTTGGTCCGGAAGCAGCACGTACGGAGGTCGCGGCGCTGCTGCGGACCGCCGTGGAGAACGCTGATATGATCGCCGGCCCTTTGAACTATCTGGCGGATCTCGCGCGTTTTGTCTGCGAACGTCGTTCATGACCATGGCCTCACTTCTCGACCAAATCAACACTCCCAGCGATCTGCGAAAGCTCGACCGGAACCAGCTCCCGGAGGTGGCCCAGGAGATCCGCGACATGATCATCGACGTGGTCTCGCGCGTCGGCGGCCATTTCGGCGGCAATCTCGGCATCGTGGAATTGACGCTGGCGCTGCATTACGTCTTCAACACGCCGCGCGATCAGATCGTCTTCGATACGGGGCACCAGAGCTATCCGCATAAGCTGATCACCGGCCGCCGCGAAACGTTTCCGACGATCCGCCAGCACAACGGGATCTCTGGATTCTGTAAGCGCGAGGAGTCGGAGTACGACGTCTTCAACGCCGGCCACGCCTCGACGTCCATCTCGGCAGCTCTCGGAATCGCCGTGGCCCGGGACTTCCGCAAAGAGGATTACAACGTCGTGGCCATCATCGGCGACGGCGCGCTGTCGGGCGGGCTGGCGCTGGAAGGGCTGAATCAGGCCGGACATCTCAAGCGCAAGCTGATGATCGTCCTCAACGACAACGACATGTCGATCTCCACGAACGTCGGGGCCATGTCGGGGTATCTCAACTCGATCATCAAGGGTCAGCGCTACATCCAGGCCAAGGATCTGGCCAAGGGCGTGATGGACCGCATCCCGCTGATCGGCGGCAAGCTGCACGGGCTGGCCTCTGACATGGAGCAGGTCTTCAAGAACATGATCGTACCCGGCACTCTCTTCGAGGAGCTGGGCTTCAAGTACCTCGGTCCCTACGACGGACACGATCTGCAGGGCCTCATCGACATCTTCGAAGAGAACAAGGATTACGACGGCCCGATCATCATTCACGTCATCACCAAGAAGGGGAAGGGCTACGTTCCGGCGGAGGACAAGCCGATCTGGTCGCACGGCGTCACGCCGTTCGAGATCGAGACCGGCGTCGTCAAGAAGTCCGACAAGCCGGCCCCTCCCTCGTACACCGCGGTATTCGCCGAGGCGCTGATCGAGCTGGCGAAGAAGGACCCGAAGATCGTGGCCATCACGGCGGCGATGCCGGAAGGCACGGGGCTGGACAAGTTCGCGAAAGCGCTGCCGGAGCGCATGTTCGACGTCGGCATCGCCGAGGAGCACGCGGTCACGTTCAGCGGCGGAATGGCCACTCAGGGTATGAAGCCCATCGCGGCGATCTACTCGACGTTCCTGCAGCGCGCTTTCGACGAGGTGTTTCACGACGTGGCCATCATGGATCTGCCGGTCGTGTTCGCGCTCGACCGCGCCGGGATCGCCGGCCAGGACGGTCCGACTCATCACGGGATCTACGACATGGCCTACCTGCGCGTGTTCCCGAACATGATCTGCATGGCGCCGAAGGACGAGAACGAGCTGCGGCACATGCTCAAGACCGCGTTCGGGACCGGACATCCGACTTCGCTGCGTTATCCGCGGGGCAGCGGCGTGGGCGTGACGCTGGACGCGGAGCTGCAGACGTTGCCCGTGGGCAGGGGCGAGGTGATGCGCGAGGGCGCCGACGCGGTGATCTTCGCGATCGGCGGCGAAGTGTGGCCGGCCGTGCGTGCCGCGGAGTCTCTGGCGAAAGAAGGGCTCAACGTGGCCGTCATCAATGCGCGGTTCATCAAGCCACTCGACGATGCGATCATCCTCCGCTTCTGCAAACCCGATGCGAAGGTGATCACGGTCGAGGAAGGCTCGCTGGCCGGCGGGTTCGGCTCGGCGGTCATGGAGCGCGTGCAGCAGCTCGGCATCGACGGGGTGCGCTTCCACCGGATCGGCATCCCCGACGAGTACGTGCACCACGGCTCCCAGGATGTGTTGCGCGCGCAGTACGACCTGCATGCGGACGGGATTACCCGCCGCGTGCGTGAGTTCGTGTCCGGACGCGCCGACGAAGACGTCATTCCGAGCGTGGCGAGGAATCTCGGCGGGTGGGGAGCGCGATGATCTGCGTCACTGCCCCAGCCAGGGATGACATCTAAGAAGCGTCTCGACGTCGCTCTGGTCGAGCACGGTCTCGTCGAAACGCGTTCGAAGGCACAGGCGCTGATCATGGCCCGGCGCGTCAAGGTCGGCGGCCAGTACGTCGACAAGCCCGGCGCGCAGGTCTCCGCCGCCGACGAGCTGCGCATCGTCGAGCTCGAGCATCCCTGGGTCGGCCGGGGCGGAATGAAGCTGGCCCACGCGCTTCAGGAATTCGCCATCGATGTCAGCGGAAAGACCTGCGCGGACATCGGCGCCTCCACCGGCGGCTTCACCGACGTCATGCTCAAAGGCGGAGCGAAGAAGGTTTATGCGATCGACGTCGGCTACGGCCAGCTCGATCAGTCATTGCGCAACGACCCACGCGTCGTGAACCGCGAGAAGGTGAACGCCCGATTCCTCTCCGCTGCCGACTTCGACGAGCCCGTAGACTTCGTCTCCATCGACGTGTCGTTCATCTCCCTGAGACTGATCCTCCCGGTCGTGGCGACGTTTCTTCGTGGCCAGCTCGTCGCGCTCATCAAGCCTCAGTTCGAGGTCGGCAAAGCGGACGTCGGCAAGGGCGGAATCGTGCGCGATGACACGCAACGTCGCCAGGCGGTGGAGGGGATCGTTCAGTTCGCGCGCGACAGCGGCTTCGACGTCTACGGCGTCATCGAGAGCCCGGTGAAGGGAGCCGGAGGAAACGTGGAGTTCCTCATGCACGCAGCGCCAGGTACTGGCGAAGACCCTCGCGCCACGATTCCGGCTGCACACCCGTGATCCGCTCGTAACGCTCGGTCGACAGCACCGAATACTCGGGACGTGGCGCGGGTCTCGGAAACTGGGAGGTGGCCACGGGGACGACGTTGGTCTTCGCGCCGACCTCCTCGACGATGGCGCGGGCGAAGTCATACCAGGTGCAGTCGTCTTCGTCGGCGTAGTGGACGATGCCGCGCGCCTTCTCGTTCTGCGCGAGACGGATGATGGCGTGCGCCAGATGCGGCGTGTAGGTCGGGCGCCCGCGCTGGTCGTCGACCACGCGCAGCGGATCGGTTCCTTTCTTCACCTGATGGCGGATGGCCTCGACGAAATTGTGACCGTGAATGCCGAAGAGCCACGACGTGCGGAGGATGAGATGTTCACGCGCGGACGTGGCGGCGTGCTCGCCGACGAGCTTTGAACGGCCGTACGCCGATCGCGGTCCGGTGGGATCGTTCACTTCATACGGTGTGCGCTTGCTTCCGTCGAAGACGAAGTCGGTCGAAATCTGAATCAGCAGTGCGCCGGCCTTGTTCGCGGCGCCGGCCAGGATCTCCACCGCCGAACCGTTGATGGCCGTGGCGGTGGGCTCGTTCGACTCGGCGTCGTCGACGCCGGTGTACCCGGCGCAGTTGACCACCACGGAGGGTTCCAGGCCGCGGATGAGCGCCGCCACGGAATTGGCATCGACGACGTCGAGCTCGCTCCTGGCCACGCTCTTCACTTCGATGTCCCGATCTTCGAGTTGATGGCGCAGATCGGTGGCCACCATCCCCGAGCCTCCGGTGATCAACCAGCGGCCAGTCATTCGCTGGAGAAGTTGTCACCGGCGGTGCGGACGTTCATCTTGATCCGCTCGGGCGATTTCACGGTGACGAGCTGCAGGGCGATGAAGGCGTAGAGGATCTTGGCGTTGTTGGCGGCAGACAGCGGCCCGAGGCTGATGAGGTCGATGAGGGCGCGCTTTCCGTCGCATGCATCGAGAAGACGCTGCTCGTCGGCGTCGAACGTCAGCTCTTCCACTACCTTGTTCGTGCGCACGAGAATCGTGGTCTTGTTCCCGAGCCTGGTGACGAGAGGCCGCGCGTCGAGGACGCGGCGGACGCCCTGCAGGATCGCCTGCGGAATGGGGATGTCGACTTTCACGAACTCCTGCTGCTTGTGTCTTCCCGGAGTGAACGACACGGTGCCGGCGTCCCAGGCAAAGACGGACCAGACCACGTCGAGGATCTGCTCGCGCAACGCGGCGAAGAGCGCCTCGGACTCGATCACGTTCATCTCCGTCAGGATGGTCCCCTGCCGCTTGCCGCTGCTGACGAGACGGCGGACGCTCTCGTCGTACTGCTCCTGCGTGATCTGGCCGTCGCGCAGCAGCTTGTCGCCGAGGGAGTCGCGGACCTGATTGGAGGTGGCGAAGATGATCTGGCCGCGGTCGAGGAAGATCTCTTTCTGCTCGTTGCCCCGCCGGCACTCGATCATGCCCGGCGCTTTGTAGCGGTGGACGGTGACGAGAATCTCCGGCAGCGGAGTGTTGACGATCTCCGTCTGGTAGACCGGCTTGGACGAAGTCGGTTCGTCGGGGGCAGCCATCCGCACTCTACGACGGGATCGAAGGATGATTCTTGTCGTCGATCGGCTTGTTGGGATCGCTCTTCCCC
This sequence comes from Thermoanaerobaculia bacterium, assembly GCA_038244815.1. Lineage (GTDB taxonomy): Bacteria > Acidobacteriota > Thermoanaerobaculia > Gp7-AA8 > Gp7-AA8 > DASVHS01. Next base: position 166,460 of record JBBRTB010000004.1, on the reverse strand, counting down.
TTGCTCAAGCCTTCGCGGAAGTTGGAGATGCCCTCGCCGAGCCCGCGGCCGAGCTGTGGCAGCTTCCCGGCGCCGAAGATGACGATGACGATGACGAGAATCAGCAGAAGTTCAGGAACACCCAGACCGAACATGAAGCCTCCAGACGGCAGACAAAGGGTATAACAGGCTGGCGAGAACGCATACTTCCCCTCCCGGATCATGAATCGGGGATTAACGATCAGAGATAGGAAGTTACGCCGTTCCCTGACCGCGAATCCCATACTCCGAACCACCTCATGATTGACCTCACAGGACTCAACAAGCAGCAGCGGGAAGCCGTGACCCACGGCTCCGGCCCTCTGCTCGTGCTCGCCGGCGCGGGCTCCGGAAAGACCAGGGTCATAACCTACCGCATCGCCTGGCTCATCGGGGAGCTGGGCATCCATCCGAATCGGATCCTGGCCGTAACGTTTACAAACAAAGCCGCGAACGAGATGCTCAGCCGCGTCGCGCACCTCGTCCCGAACATCGGCGGCAGGCCCTGGATCGGCACGTTCCACTCCACCTCGCTGCGCATGCTCCGGCGCTATGCCGACCGCCTCGGATTCACGAAATCGTTCGCCGTCTACGACACCTCCGATCAGTTGACGCTGGTGCGGCGCTGCATGCGCGAGCTCAACATGAACGACGAGGCCTTCCCGCCGCGTTCGGTTCTGACACGCATCTCGAACGCGAAAAACGAGCTGGTCGGACCGGCCGAGTACGAGAAGACGAACCTCGACTTCTTCGGCGCGCGGGTTGCGGAGATCTACCGTCTGTATCAGAAGAAGCTCCGCGAGTACGACGCCATGGACTTCGACGACCTGATCGGGCGCTACGTGGAGCTGCTGGAGAAGAACGAGGATGTGCGCAACGAGCTGCACGAGCGTTTCCCCTATCTGCTGATCGACGAATATCAGGATACAAATCGGGCACAATATGTGCTCATCAAATTACTGACTGGTAAAGAGTGCAACGTCCTGGCGGTGGGTGACGAGGACCAGTCCATCTACAGGTTCCGCGGCGCGGACATCAACAACATCCTCAATTTCGAGCGCGACTTTCCGGGCGCGACGATCATCAAGCTGGAACAGAACTACCGGTCGACGGGAAACATCCTCGATGCCGCCACCGGTGTGGTCTCGAACAACATCGCCCGCAAAGGCAAGAAGCTGTTCACGGAGTCCGGCAGCGGCGATCCCATCCGCATCGTCACGGCCAGCAACGACCGCGAGGAGGCGCAGTTCGTGATCGAGAAGATCAACTCGCTGCAATCGCAGATGAAGCTCTCCGATTTCGGCGTGCTGTTCCGCACCAACGCACAGTCGAGGCCGTTCGAAGAAGAGTTGCTCCGCGCCAACATGCCCTACTCGGTGGTCGGCGGCGTGAAGTTTTACGAGCGGGCCGAGATCAAGGACGTGCTGTCGTATCTGCGCCTGGCCGTGCGTCCGCACGATACCCCGTCGATCGACCGTGTCATCAACGTGCCCTCACGCGGCATCGGCGACACGACAGTCGAGGCCCTGACCGGCAAGGCTACCGAGCAGGGCCTCTCGCTCTGGACCATCATCGAAGGCGACCTGTCCTTTGTTCCGGCGCGCGCTTCGAAGGCCGTGCGCGAGTTCCGCGAGATCGTCCACGATCTGCAGCGCGCGGCATCGAGTCCGATTCCGGAGCTCTACGATTACGTGCTGCTGCGCACGGGGTACCGTCGCATGCTGTCGGAGTCGCGCGACATCCAGGACGAGTCGCGGCTCCAGAACATCGAAGAGCTCCTCAACTCCGCGCGCGAGTTCACGGAAGCAAATCCCTCCGCACCGCTCGGCGACTATCTGGACTCGCTGACGCTGATGTCGGATCTGGACCGCTACGAATCGCAGAAGGGCGTGACGCTGATGACGCTGCACGCCGCCAAGGGTCTGGAGTTCCGCGTGGTGTTCCTGGCCGGCATGGAAGAGGGGATCCTCCCGCACTCGAATTCGCAGGAGCACAACGAGGATCTCGAAGAAGAGCGCCGGCTGTGCTACGTGGGCATGACGCGCGCACGCGAGCAGCTCTACTGCCTGCACTCGCACGAGCGGCGGATTCACGGACGCTTCCGCGAGCAGAGTCCGTCACCGTTCCTCGCCGAGATCCCTGAGGAAGTGCGCGAGGAGATCCGCCTCGGCACGCCGCGTCATGCGCCGGCCACGCCGCGCTGGCGCGAGCAACCCGTCAGGCCTCGGACGCCGGCGGCCACGAGCTCGGTGTTCTCCTTCTTCAAGGACTCGCCCGTGCAGTTCGATCCGAACTCGATCCGTCCCGCGGCGAAGACCGAAGGGCCGCGCACGGAGCTCAAGCGCGGCGTGCGCGTGCGCCACGAGCAGTTCGGAGAGGGAACGATCCTGACGATGGAGGGCTCCGGTCCTGACGCCAAGGTCACCGTCTACTTCGACCGCGCCGGATCGAAGAAGTTCATCGCGAAATACGCAAAGCTGACGCGCGTGTAGCTGCGTGTGCGTGTAGGTGCCGGCTTCAGCCGGCACTCTGTTTCTGCCCGCCCTCGCTCGTGCGCTGAAATCCGAACTCGCCAAGGCGCTCTTCGACAGCGCTCATCTTCTCGACGAAGACGATGGTGTGAAGGATGTCTCCCTTGTGGACGGTGGTGTTTTCATCGACCGGAGCGATCCCCGCGCCGCGCTGGACCGCCAGCATGAGCAGCCCGCCGTTCTCATCGTGTTTCGGGTGCACTTCACCCGCGCCGGTGAAGGTCCAGAGAACGGACGCGGTCTGGCCCCGTTCGATGCGTTGATTCCAGAGGTCGAGGCGAACCGGCTCGCCGAAGAGAAGCCGGGAGCCCAGTCCGCGCACGGTATCCACCGTCAAGTTCATGCGTCCGCGAATAGCCACCCAGGCCTGTGGCACGTGATAGAGCTGGCGGGCACGCCGCGCGAACAGCAGGTTGACCTCATCGTTCGTCGTCGCGCCGACGCAGCCTTCACGCACGTCGAGCTCGGCCCGCTGCTGGATCGAGTCGGACAGGCCGCTGCCATACAGAACGCGCAGCCCTTCCTGTTCCGCGGCCGCGCACATCTGCGGATCGGAGTCGATGAGCAGAACGTCGCGGCCGGCCTGTTTCAACGCCGCCGCCACGGCCCTGCCGGCCGGGTGGGCGCCGAGGATGACGAATCCATTGAGTGAGCTTCGGCGAAGCCCGAGGATTCGCGCCAGAGCCGGCCCGAGCGTTCCGGCGAACACGACGGACAGGGCGATGACCATGAACACCATCGCCCGAAGCTGCGGCCCGCCGGGGATGTGCTCATCCTCGAGTGTCTGCGCGAACAACGACGCCACCGCCGCGGCCACGATCCCGCGCGGCGCGATCAGGGACAGGAAGACTCTCTCCCTCCACGTCGCGTCGGTCTTGATCGTTCCGGTCATGATGTTCAGCGGTCGCACCACGAACATGACGAAGGCCACGAGTGCCAGGCCCTGCCATCGCAGAGCACGCAGTTCGGCCAACCGTACGTCCGCCGCCAGCAGGACGAACAGCAGCCCCAGCATCAGCACGGTGAGCTGCTCCTTGAACTCGCGCAGCTCGCTGAGCTCGCGTGGCCGCGTGTTGCCGACGACCATGCCCGCCACGATCACCGCCAGGATGCCGCTCTCCGACATGGCCGCGTTCGCGATCTGGAACAACGCCAGCACGAACGCCAGCACGAACACTCGCTGCAGCGTTTCCGGGATGAAGGTCTCCTCGCGCAGAAGCAGCGACATGAGAAATCCGGCCACCACTCCGAAGATCACTCCGATGGCCAGACGAATCATGGTGTTGAGAAATCCCGATGCGATCGATCCCGCCTCCCCGGAGAGGATGACCTCCAGCGCCACGACGGCGATGATCGCGCCGATGGCATCGACGAAGATCCCCTCGGCCTGCAGGATCGTGGCGATGCGCGATTGCAGCCGCATGCGCCGCACCAGCGGCGTGATGACCGTCGGTCCGGTCACCGTGACCAGTGTCCCGAACAGGATCGACTGCGGCAGCTCCCATCCCAGGATGAAACTCGCCCCGGCCGCCGAGCAGACCGCCGTCACGGCCACAGCGGTCGTCGAGAGCTGGCGAATCACGCGAGCCTGTCGCCGGAGCTGCTTCAACTCCAGTTGCATCGCCCCTTCGAAGAGAATGATGGAGACGCCGAATCCGATGATGGTGTGCAGCGATGCGCCGAGATTGGCCGGACGGATGAGCGACAGACCGTCGGGCCCGAGGAGAATGCCCGCGCCCAGGAGGAGGATGATGCTGGGGATGCGCAGCCGCTGAGCCAGCACCTGCACGGTGATTCCCGCCAGCAGTGCCAGGCCGATGGTCACACCGGGATCGGACGCGAGTCGCTGCAACACGGCGGGATTCTGTTTCGAATCAGTCAGAAGCGCAAAGAACGGGAGTTCCCGCCTTCGCTACTTGGTGGCGCCGCGCCGGCGTTTCTGGTGCAGGCGGTCGATGAGCTTGGTCGTGGAGCGCACCTGCTCGAGGATCTTCTCTTCCAGTCCGGCGCCCTTGGCCTTGAACGACTTGGCCTTGCGGAAGATGGCCTTGGCGCGGTCCTTCTCGCCGCTCTCCAGCAGGGCCATGCCGAGGTGCATGAGGTTCGTGGAGGTCGGGCCGATATCGGCGGACTTGGTCAGGAAGTCGACCGCGCTCTTGAAGTCGCGGCGCTTGAAATAGACCCAGCCCAGTGCCGCCAGCGGGAACTGCCGCAGTTCCTTCGGCGAGTAGCGTAGTGCCAGCTGTGCGCTTTCCAGCGCCTCGTCGAGGCTCTCTTCCATCTCGGCGAGGTTGTACGCCTTTTCGTAGTAGGCGATCGACTTCGAGTAGTTCGAGTTGTAGTCGCGGAGCATCTCTTCCAGCGCCCGATTGGCATCCTTGAAGTTGCCTTCCGCGCGCAGCGCCTCGACGAGCGTCGTGTACGCCGCCGCGGCCACGACCTCGGTCGGCTTCTGTTTGAGGATGCGCCGGGAAACGGAAATGGCCTCGCTGTTCATGTCCAGGTGCGAGCAGAGCAGCGCGTACGGCATGAGGATGTTGACGTTCTCCGGATCTTCGTGCGAGGCTCGGCGATAGTGGTCAAGGGCCTCGTTGTAGTTGCCCTGGTTGACCAGAGTCTCCGCTTCTCCGAACTCCGCGGCCGCGGGACCTTCCAGGGGAACGTGGCCGGAGATGCCCTCATAGATGTTGACGGCCTGCTGGTACTCCATCTTGTTGGGATTGAGCTCCAGCGCCTCGTGGAAGCACTCGATCGCTTTGCGGTTCCAGTTGCGGTCGAGATAGCAGAGCCCGAGGTGGTAGATGGCCTCTTCGTAATCGGGATCGAGTTTCAGAGCGCCCTGAAACGAGCGGATGGCGCGCTCGAGCTGTCCCTTCTCGTAGAAGATCGTGCCGAGCAGATAGAAAGCCTGCGGGATGGCCTCGAGCTGGATGGCCTTCTCCAGAAACTTCTGAGCGCGCAGCAGCTTGCCCTTGCGGGCGTAGATGGCGCCGAGAGAGAAGTATGGGAGGAACGACTCCTGGGAGATCTGGATGGCCCGGCGCAGCCAGCGCTCGGCGCCTTTGAGGTCCTGGCGCTCGTGCAGCAGCACGCCATAGAACACGGCGGCGTCGAAATGATCGGGCTGCACTTCGAGCGTGCGCTCGAGATACGACTTGGCGCGGTCGAGATTGCCGTCATTGAAGAACATCTCGCCGAGGAAGAAGGAGAGCTCGTAATTGTCGCGGTCGAGCTTGAACGCTTCCTCGAGATTCTTCATGCCCCGGTCGGGATCGAAGGCGTCGATGGCCGCTTCGGCATCGGCGAGCAGTTGCAGGAAACGGTCGCGCTTCTCGCCGCGGAACAGCGACATGATGCGGTCTTTGCGCTCGGTGAAGCGCTGCTTCTTTTCGAGAGCGAGCATCTGCTCGCCCATCTTCGATTCCCACAGCTCCACGACTTCGTCGCTGGAGAGGAGGTTCTTCTTCTCGAGGATCTCCTTGACGGAGAGGAGGCCGGTCTGGTTGATGAAGATGGCGCGCTCGTGTTTCTGGATGGCGTCGACGAGCGTGCGGATCGTCTCGGCCGAGCGCTTCACGATCTCTTCGATCGCCGACACGCGCTCGAGCAGATGCTCGTCGAGCGATAGATCGCCCTCGTCCTCGTAGTCCTCGCTCTCATCCTCTTCGAACGAGGTGAGGCCGGACAGAACGAGAAGCTTGTTCTGGCAGCGATAGCAATACTCGCGGTCGTCTTCGTTGAACGCACTACAGGTCTGACAAAGCATGGATTCGCGGATTAAAACACGTTAGGGGGCTGCCGCCTTCCGGTAGTCGTAAAACCCTCTGCCACTTTTCTTTCCGAGCCATCCGGCATCGACCATTTTGACCAGTAACGGGCAGGGGCGGTATTTCGGATCTCCAAATCCTTCTTCCAGCACCCGCAGGATGGCCAGGCAGACATCCAGACCGATGAAGTCGGCCAGCGTCAGCGGACCCATCGGGTGGTTCATGCCGAGTTTCATCACCCCGTCGATCGATTCCGGTGTGGCCACTCCTTCGTACAACGCGAAGATGGCTTCGTTGATCATCGGCATCAGCACGCGATTGGCGATGAAGCCGGGATAGTCGTTCACCTCGATGGCCGTCTTGCCCATCTTCCCGGCCAGGTCTTCGACCCTGCGATAGGTCTCGTCGGACGTGGCCATGCCGCGGATGACCTCGACGAGCGTCATGACCGGGACGGGATTCATGAAGTGCATGCCGATGACCTTGTCGGGGCGCTTCGTGACGGCAGCGATTTTGGTGATGGATATGGATGATGTATTCGAGGCCAGGATGGCGTCGGGCCTGGCCATGGCGTCGAGCTTCGCGAACAGCTCCGTTTTCGCGGTCAGGTTCTCGATGATGGCCTCGATGACGATGTCCGCGTCGTGGATGTGAGTGCCGGCTTCAGCCGGCACAGGACCGGCTGAAGCCGGTCCCCACACCACGGGACGGATTCGCCTGAGCACCTTCTGCTTCTCCTCGGGCGGCATCTTTCCCTTGTCCACGCCGCGCTGGAGGTTCGCGGAGATCACCGACATGGCCCGCTCCAGGAACGATTCGGCGACATCGACGAGCGTGACGTCGAAGCCGCTGGCGGCGGCGGTGTGGGCGATGCCGTTTCCCATCGTCCCACCCCCGATGACAACGACCTTTCTCATGGGCCGTGACTCTATCCCAGTTCGGGCGTAAGATTTTCGGTCCCGGAATCGACACGATATGGCGCGCCAGTGTCTGATGTGCGGTCGCGAAATCTCGCAGGGCATCATCTGCGAGAAGTGCGACAAACCGCGCAAATCGAAGCCCGAGACGGAAAGCCGGGTGGCACCTCCGGCCACGCAGCACGCTCATGCACTCGATCCCTTTCCGAAGGCTCCGATTCTCCCCTTTCCGGTCGAGGCCGTGTCGCCGGCGGTCACGAGCGTCGTCGACCTTCTCGTTGCCACCGGCGTGGCCTCCATCCTCCTCGGACCCGACAAGAGTGTGAAATTCGTATCCGATGCGGCCAAAGCTTTGTTCGAAGCCAGCCAGGCCGATCTGGCCAGTGCACGCTTCGTCGAGGAGAAGACCGGCACCCGCATCGGCGACCTGTCCCAGGCGTCGTCGACGGGGATGCGCATCCGCGAGCACAACGTCATCTACTCGCTGATTCCGTTGTCCGGCGGTGCCGGCGGTGCCGTGCTCATCTTCCGTCTCACCGATCCGATGAGCGAATCGCAGGCCTCCTTCGTGAACTACGTGCGGGAAACGGTGCTGAATCCGCTGCGCTCGCTCCGCGAGGTGCTGAGCAGCCGCGCGGCGGACCCGCTCATCGCGGACACGGCCACGACGGTCGAGCAGGTGCTGTCTTCGCTCGAGCTCGCGCCCGGAATCAACGAGCGCAAGGCGGCGCCGCGTCCGGTGCCGGGCGTGACTGATGTGGTCCGGCGCATCGCCGATCGCTTCATTCCGTACGCCGATCTCAAAGGCGTCAAAGTGCAGGTCGACGTGCCGGATCTCAACGAGCGATTCAAGGATCACGACCGGCTGGCCGAGTCGCTGGCCATTCTCATGGACAACGCGCTCCACTACGTGCCGGCGGGCGGGCAGGTCGTCATCGGCATGCGCTCGATGGATCACAAGGGCAAGCCGCTGATGCTGTTCTTCGTCATGGACAACGGCGCGCTTGTCCCGGAGAGCCTGCGGCAGGTCATTTTCGAGCCGTCATTCGTCTGGAATGCCTCGGCTCCGGAGCGGACGGGCCGCGGTCTCTTCAAGTGCCGCGAGTTCTCGATGGCGCACGGCGGCTCGGTATGGGTGGAGTCGAAGACCGGCAAGGCCTGCACGTTTTTCCTGCGCGTCCGTCCTGACGGACAATAGACCCCATGCGATTGCCCCTCGTCCTGGCTGTCGTACTCCTGGTCGCGCCCGGCGCCCGTGCTTCCGACATCACACGCGTCTCGGTCGTGGCGGAGATGAACGTCCGTCGCGCCGCGTTCGGGCTGCCGCCGCTCCACGAGGACAGGCGCCTCGACGCCGCGGCCGACGATCGCATCATCGACATGGAGAATCAGGAGTACTGGGCGCACATCTCTCCCGACGGCAAAGAGCCGTTCGTCTGGATGAAGCCGCACGGATACGACTATCACTACGCCGGCGAGAACCTGGCCTCAGGATTCGATACGTCCGAGGTGCTCGTCGATGCCTGGATGGAGTCGAACGGTCATCGCGCCAACATCCTCTCGCCGCTCTATCACGACTGCGGGGTCTCGGTGATCGAGGGCGCCACGACGGGTCGCATCAGCGGAAAGTCGATCGTGGTGATGTTCGGCACAACCATCCTTCCGGATGGCCAGGACGCCGAAGCGTCCGTGCGGATCCATCGCTGACGCTCGGAACCGCTACGCCACCCGCAGGGAGGGATCGACCTCACGCGACCAGGCCATCAGCCCGCCGGCGAGATTCTTGACGTTTGTGAACCCGCTCTGCAGCAGATATTGCTGCACGTTCGCGCTGCGCAAGCCCGTGCGGCAGTAGACGATGATCTCGCCGTCCCGCGGCAGGGAGTCGATCTGTGCGGGGATCTGGCGCATGGGGATGTGCCTGGCGTCGTCGAGATGGCCTATGTTCCACTCCTGCGACTCGCGCACGTCCAGGAGAAGCGGTGAGTGGCCGTGGGCCAGACGGTCGGCGAGCTCTCGAACGGTCAATTCCATGTTCTTCATTGGGACGCAGGACTCCTCGTAGTCGATGAGATGGCGGATCTCGGGATCCGGACTGCACACTTTGCAATTTGCGTTCTTAGGGAAGCGGATGCTGCGGAACGTGGCGTCGAGCGCGTCGAACAGAAGCATCCTGCCGATGAGCGGCTGCCCGGCTCCGGTGATGATCTTGATCGCCTCCGTGGCCTGCAGGCTCCCGATGACTCCCGGCAGTACGCCGAGCACGCCCCCTTCGGCGCAGTTCGGGACGAGGTTCGGCGGCGGGGGATCGGGATACAGACAGCGATAGCACGGGCCGCGCGTGGCGTCGAACACCGAGACCTGTCCCTCGAACCGGTAGATGGATCCGTAGACGTTCGGCTTGCCCTGCATCACGCAGGCATCGTTGACGAGGTAGCGGGTGGCGAAGTTGTCGGTGCCGTCGATCACGATGTCGTAGGGCTCGATGAGCGGGAGCGCATTGCGCGACGACAGCCGGTCGTTGAACGTCTCGATGCGCAGGTTGCCGTTGAGGTCGCGCAGCCGCTTCCAGGCCGCGTCCAGCTTGCGCTGTCCGAGGACCGATTCGCCGTAGAGGATCTGGCGCTGCAGGTTCGATTCGTCGACCGTATCGAAGTCGACGAGGCCCAGCCGCCCGATCCCCGCGGCGGCCAGATACATCGCGGCGGGACTTCCCAGCCCGCCCACGCCGACGATCAGCGCGGAGGCGCGCTTGAGCTTTTCCTGTCCTTCCTCTCCGATCTGCGGCAGCAGAAGGTGGCGCGAATAGCGGTTTCGTTCGTCGTCGGTGAGCACGATCAGTCCAGGCTTAAGGCAGCAGACGCGAAACGATCTCCTGAATCTTCTTCCCCTCGGCTCGTCCCTTGTAGCGGGCGGTCGCTTCCTTCATCACCTTGCCGAGGTCCTTTTTCGACTGGGCGCCGGTGGAGGCGATGATCTCGCGGAGTCCGGACTCGAGCTCGGCGTCCGAGAGCTCCGGAGGCATGTACGTTTTCAGGATCTCCAGCTCGGATTGTTCCTTCGAGGCCAGCTCAGGGCGGTTGCCCTTTGTGTACTGCTCGATGGAGTCGAGCCGCTGCTTGACGGACTTGCGAAGGACGGCCAGCGCCTCTTCGTCCGAGAGCTCGTGTCCGGCCTCGATCTGTTCGTATTTGAAGGCCGACTGCAGCATGCGCAGCACGGAGGTGCGCTCGGCGGTGCGCGCCTTCATCGACTCGGTGAGATCGGCGCGAATCTGCTCGGTCAGCTTACCCATGGTTTGCGTTCTCTCCGACGGCCATTCTATTCTCGCCAGCCATGCCGCTCGACGTGCTCGCTCTTCTCCATAAAACGGGTGCGCTCCTGCAGGGGCACTACCGGCTTTCTTCCGGGTTGCACAGCCCGAACTATGTGCAGTGCGCCTTGCTGCTGCAGTCGCCGCGCAACGCCAGAGCCATCGGCGAGGCGCTCGCATCGAAAGTGAAATCGATCCGGCCGCAGACGATCGTCTCCCCGGCGCTGGGCGGACTGATCATCGGCTACACCGTGGCCGAGGCGCTCGACAAGCCGTTCATCTTTACCGAGCGGAAAGACGGCGAGATGGCGCTGAGGCGCGGTTTCAAGCTGCGCGAAGGGGAGCGCGTGGTGATCGTCGAGGACGTCGTCACCACCGGCAAGTCGACGGAGGAAGCGGCCAAGGTGGTGAAGCAGCGCGGCGGCGTCGTGTTCGGTTTCGCATCGATCCTCAACCGCAGCGGCAAGGACAGTCCCTTCGACGGCCCGTACGAGTGCCTGCTCGATCTCGAGCTCGACTCCTACGATGAAGCGAAGTGCCCGTTGTGCAAGGCCGGCGTTCCTGTCGATTCACCGGGCAGCCGCCACTCTGCAAAATGAGCGACGAGGAACTCGAGATCCTATCCGTCGACGGAAACGAAGCGGAGATCCGCGCGGGCGGCCGCACCTGGTTCGTGCCGTTCGTGGTCAAGGGATCGACGGTCTATCTGGCGTTCGACGGCGACATCTACGCCATCGACGTCGCCGACAAGAGCTCCCGGAAACGCGCCCGGCACCGCGGGCACTCTACTGAGGCTCCCATGCCCGGCCTGGTGCTGAAAATACTGGTGAAGCCGGGTGATGTTGTGAAGAGAGGCGCCGCGCTCGTCGTTCTCGAGGCCATGAAGATGGAGCATCCCATCGTCGCGCCGGAGGATGGTGTGGTGGAGAGCGTGAACTGCCGGGAAGGCCAGATGGTTCAACCAGGTGTTGAGCTGGTGTCAGTCAAATGAAGATCGATGTCCACACGGTCAGGATCGTTGAAGTCGGCCCGCGGGATGGACTGCAAAACGAGAGAGTGATCATCCCGACGCAGGCGAAGATCGATTACATCACCGCCCTCGGGGATGCCGGCCTGCGCGTCATCGAAGCCGGCGCGTTCGTCAGTCCCAAATGGGTTCCGCAGATGGCCGACACCGCGGAGGTGTATCAGAACATTCCGAAAGATCCCGGCCTGGAGTATCCGGTGCTCGTCCCGAACATGAAAGGACTGGACCGGGCCATCGACGCCGGCGTGCGGTCGATCGCCATCTTCACCGCGGCGTCCGAGACGTTCAACAAGCGCAACATCAACATGTCCATCGACGAGTCGTTCGCGAACTACATCCCGGTGGCGGCGCGCGCCCTCAGCCACGGCCTGCGCGTGCGCGGCTACGTGTCGACGTCGTTCGGCTGTCCGTACGAGGGCGAAGTGGCACCGGAGAAGGTCCTCGAAGTCACGGCCCGCCTCCTCGATCTCGGCTGCTACGAAGTGTCCGTGGGCGACACGATCGGAGTGGGCACGCCCATGCAGGTGCAGGGCGTCATCGGAATCCTGCGGCAGGTCGTCCCGGCGTCGAAACTGGCCATGCACTTTCACGACACGCGCGGCACGGCGCTGGCGAATACGCTGGCCGCGCTGGAGCTGGGCATATCCACCTACGACGCGTCGTCGGGTGGTCTGGGCGGATGCCCTTACGCGCCCGGCGCGTCGGGAAACATGGCCACCGAAGACCTCGTCTATCTGCTGGATGGGATGGCCATCGAGACCGGCGTCGACCTCCCCAAGCTGGTGGCGGCGTCGCAGATCATCGCTCCGTATCTCGATCATCCCCTGCCCGGAAAGTATCTGCAGGCCTGCACCCGGCAGGCCGCGCCGGTGGCCATGCACAGCGGCGGCGTACAATGACTTCGACCTGCAAATGGCGCAAACGACGGTTGGGTGGCGTGACGGCTGGTTCGTAGTTCCCCATCAGGTCGTCTTTCGCGATCTCGACGCCATCGGCCACGTCAACAACGCCGTCTACTTCACATACTTCGAGATTGCCCGTACCTACCTGTGGTTCGACCTCATGGGCGGCGGCGGGCCGTTCGACATCACGTTCATCGTGGCGCGCGCGGAATGTGATTTCCGTCAACAACTGGGGATGGAGCCGATCGAGATCCGCGTTCGGATTGGTGAGATGCGCACCACCTCGCTCGATTTTCTCTCCGAGATCCGCAAGTCGGACGGCGGGGCGATCGCCGCGGTTGGTCGGGTGGTGGTCGTGCTGTTCGATTGGAAGTCGCAGTCCAAGGTGGCGATCGATGACACGTTCAGAAGCAAGGTGGCGACGCGGCAGGGGGGTGTGAGCTGATGCAGACCGGCAAGGTTTTCACGCATCCGGCGCTGGCGCGGCAGCGGTTCCGCGAGATCGCCGGCCTGCCCGAGGCCGCGCTCGATCTCGTCGAGGCCTCGCTCGTGATTTCGCTCGAGGAGAATCCGAGCGTCGACATCGATCACTACCTGCAGCAGGTCGGCCGCTGGACCGGCGCGGTGCAGGACCGCCTGGACGGCTCCCACGACGTCGAGCACATCATCGAGACCATCAACCGCATTCTCTTTCAGGAAGAGGGGTTTCACGGCGAGAATGACGACTACTACGACCCACGCAGCGCTCTGCTCAACGAGGCGCTGGACCGGCATGCCGGGCTGCCGATCACGCTGTCGATTCTCTACATCGAGATCTCGCGGCGCGTGGGCGTTGCGGCCGCGGGCATTTCCCTTCCCGGGCGGTTCGTGGTCAAGTTGAGCGGCGACTTCGGACAGATCTACGTCGATCCGTTCGAGGGCGGCCGGGTGCTCACGATCGTGGAACTGCAGAGGATCATGGATGGACTGTACGGCGGAGGCGTGCCTCTTCGGGAGCATCATCTCCGCTCGTTCTCGCGCAGGGAGATTCTCGGGCGCGAGCTCGCGCAGCTCAAAGCGGCCTATCTTTCGCAGCACGATCTGCAGCGGGCGGCCGCATCGATCGACCGGCTGCTGATTCTCGACGAAAGGGACGGTTACGAGATCCGCGATCGCGCCGCGATCGCCATGCAAATGCACGCTTACACGCAGGCCATCGACTTCTTCGAACGCTACCTCGAGCTCGTGCCGCACGCCGAGGACCGATTGAGGGTTCGCGAGCAGATCGTCTATCTGCGGGCATGGCTCGATCAGAATTGAGCGTTCATCTGTTACACTCACAGGCCGCTCAATTTCTGCATACGGAAGGGTTTAGCCCGTGATCACCGGGTTCAACACCGACATCAAGCACAACGACAGGGTCTATCACATACAGACCGAAGATAAGGGGATAGCCAACCCCTATATCGAGTCACTCGTGTACGTGGGCGGTGAGATCCTGGCCTCGAAGAAGACCTCGTACGCCGAGCAGGTCAAGAGCGGCATCGACGAGAAGTGGATCGGCGGGCTGATGGAGCAGCAGCACCGCACCATGATCGCCGCGATCAAACGTGGACGCTTTGATCAGCCGGCCGACTCGACGAATATCAAGATGGCCCGTCCCACGCTGTCGCAACCGGCGCCGGAGGCCGGCGCGAAGAGTGCGCCCTCGCCGGCCACCGGGGGCGACGACAAGACCCTCGATCAGGTCATCATCGACTACCTGGCCTCGGAAGCGGAAAGCGAGCATCTGGAGCTCTCGCTCCTCAGCCAGGCCGACTTCTTTGCCGGATCGCCCGTGGAGCTGCGCGTGGCCACACGGCGCAGCCTCTCGCAGAATCCCATTCCCGCCGCGGCCATCGAGGTCAAAGTCATCTCCACGGTCGAGCCGCCGCGCGTCGTCTTTCGCGGCAAGACCGCCGCGGACGGCACGGCCCTGATCCGCTGCACCATTCCGGTGTTCCGCGAGGGTACCGCCGCCGTGATCATCTCCGCCCAGAGCTCGATCGGGAACGATGAAGTGAAACAACTCGTCAAAAAGAAGAAGTAGCGGTATGAGCGCGGCCCCTGGGGCTGGCAGACATCGCGCATAGACTGGCGCCGTGATTCGCTCACGATTCCTGAGAGGTCTCTTCTGGCTGGCCTGCATGGCCGGCACGATCTATCTGCTGGTGGGGCTTTTCCTGCCGACGTCGCGCCGGCTCATTCTCGGCGTCGACAAGAACACAGGTGCCGTGCGCATCGTGGGCAATCACGTCACATTTCTTCCGCCGTACCGCTACTACCGTCTGAGCTTCGAAAAGCGGGATGGCGCCGCGCAGCGCGACGGCGTCGTGCGCATCATGTCGAAGGAAGGTGTGCCGGTGACGCTCACCTACCGTCTGCGATTCGGGATCTCCGGGAATCATCTGGCCGACGCACGCCGGCTCGTCAGTGACGGATGGAGTGCGTGGATCCGCGCGCGTGTGGCCGAGGCCGTGTCCGCGGTTACGCAGCAGGTCGGAATCGAAGACCTGGTCTCCCCGACCTCCCAGTTCAGTACCCGCCGCGATCCGTTGAAGCAGGTCGTGGCCGCACATCTCGCGCAGAGTGGTCTCAACGTCTCAGCCTTCGAGATCGCCCGCATCGAGCCCGATCGTGATGCGTTGCTCCGCTACAAGCGCTCCGAGCTGCGGCGCAGCGCCCGCGGAGTGGCCGGGCGCGTGGCCATCTTCGCCATCGACGGCGCGGACTGGGATCTGCTTCAGGAGCTCGCCAACGACGGACGAATCCCCAATCTCCAGGCATTGATCAAAGGCGGAACCACCGCAAACCTGCAGACGGTCGAACCGACGGTCTCGCCGCTGGTCTGGACGACGATGGCCACGGGCGTCACGCCCGATCGTCACGGCGTGATCGATTTCTTCGACCAGTCGACGCACGCGCCGGTCGACGCGTATTCGCGGCGGGTTCCCGCCATCTGGGACATCGCCGAGGGATTCGGACGCCACTCCGTCGTCGTGGACTGGTGGACGGCCTGGCCACCCGCTCCGGCCACGACCGCCGTGTTCGATTCGCCGGTTGAGCTGCTCGAGAACGCGATCTATCCGCCGGAACTGGCGCCCACAATCCGTGCGGCCGAGGTCCCTCCCGCTACAGTCGGCTACGAACAGGTGCGCCGATTCATGAACATCACCAGTGCCGAATATCAGGCCGGCGTCAACAATCCCGGCGATCCGATCAACATCTTCCACGATGTGCTGACCAAGACCTGGAACGACCACAGCGTGGGCATGAGCATGTTTCGCGAACAGACGCCGCTGTTCTTCGCGATGTCCTACGAAGGCGCCGACGTGGTCAACCACCTCTTCGGTCCCTATCACCCGCCGTACCGCGATGGGGTAAGCCAGGAGAGATACCGCAAGTTCTGGCCGGCCGTATCGAACTACTACTCGGACGTGGACCGCATGATCGGCGAGTGGATGAAGATCATCCCTGAGGACACCACCGTCATGATTGTGTCCGGGTTCGGTTTCAAATGGGGAAAGACCCGGCCGATGACATCGCCGGCCGGCCGCGCCGCGCTTTCCGATCATCGCAATCCCGGGATCTTTATCGCCTACGGCAGTCACGTCCTTCCCTCCCGGGCCAGCCACTCCATCTCCATCTACGACGTGGTTCCCACCGTTCTGGCCATCCTCGGACTGCCGCAGTCGGAGGAGATGCAGGGAGAGGTCGCGAAGTGGGCGCTCAAGGATGTCGATCCGGTGCGATCGGTGCGTGTCGTCAGCTACAGCGAGTTCTTTGGTGATCGTCCCGTGCCCGTGCAGACGCGAGTGAACGCGAAGGAGTATCAGGCCGACCTGCAGGCGGTTGGTCACGTCCTCGATCCCTCGCGCGGCATGCAGCCGCAATTCGAGGACTCGAACGGTCAGACCGCCAGCGCGCAGCCCATTCCGCCCCAGCGGTGGGGCTCCTACGCCTACTACAACAACCTCGGTATCGACCTGCGGAAGCAGAACAAGCTGAAGGAGTCGGTCGATGCTTTTCAAAAGGCCATCGACCTCAATCCGAACCGTCCCGCGCCGTATCTCAACATGGTCATGGCGTTGTTCGACCGGCAGCAGTACACGGCGGCGAACGAGGTCTTTCTCGAGGCCATCAAGCACGGACTCCCGAACGGGGATCAGTGGTTCTGCGACTTCGCCGCGCTCTATCGCCAGAAGAACATGACGACATGGGCCATCAACGTGCTGCTCAAGGGGAAGGAGATTTTCCCTCAGTCGTATCTGGTCGCGGCGAATCTCGGCTCGGCGTTGTCGCAGGCGGAACGCTACACCGAGGGGCTGCCGGAGCTGGAGCGGGCGCTGGGGCTGCAGCCCTCATCGACGCTCGCGCTCAACAACATCGGCATCCTGTATGCGAAGAAGAAGGACTACGGCCGGGCGCTCGACTTCTGGAACCGTTCGCTGACGATCGACCCGCGGCAACCGCAGATCCGCGCCGCCGCCGAAGCGGCGAGAACGCAGTTGTGAGCTGGGACGCTGGGACGCTGGGACGCTGGGACCGATCACGAGCGACCCAGCGACCCAGCGACCCAGCGTCCCGTTCCGCCCAGATTCCTCGCCGTCTTCGCGGCTCGGAATGACGAGAACGCGTCCCCGGCAACCCGGCAACCCGAAGGACCCGGCAACCCGAGCTTGACCCCGCCTGGCCCGTTGCATAGACTGTCGATGCAATTGAGTCTCATTCTCAATTGTTCACAGTGAACATGCCCCACGTCGCCAGAGAAATCGACCGCTTTGCCGGCTTCCTGCAGCAGCAGGGCCTCAAGCTCACCAGCGAGCGCGCCGCACTCGTCCGCGAGATCTTCTCCACTCACTACCACTTCGAGGCCGACGAGCTCCTCTTCAAAATGAAGAACAAGAGCGTCAAGATCTCCCGCGCCACCGTCTACCGCACCCTGGAGCTCCTCGTAAAGTCAGGCATGGTTCGCCGCGTTCATCTCGGCGAAGACCACTACCACTACGAGCACGTGACCGGAAACTCCCATCACGATCACCTGATCTGCACGACGTGCGGATCCGTGATCGAGTTCCACGATCCCGAGATCGAGCAACGCCAGCGCGAGATCTGTGCGCGCAAGCACTTCACTCCCACTTTTCACAACCTGCAGATCCTCGGGATCTGCGACACATGCATCCGCAAGGGTGAACAGCCCGATGCGCCCGACCGGGTCAAGATGATCCAGAGCGCGGCGATGCAACTCCGGAAGTAGCCAGAGGACCCATGCTCAATGCCCTGATCATCGTATTCCGCGAAGGCTTCGAAGCCTTCCTCTGCGTGGCCATCATCTTCGCGTATCTGCGCAAGACGGATCGCGACTGGCTGCGGCCCGCCGTCTACTGGGGAATCGCCGTCTCCGTCATCGCCAGCTTCGCTCTGGGGTGGCTGCTGCAGACCATCAATCAGCCGATGTGGGAAGGCATCCTCGGAATCGTGGCGGCGGTACTCGTAGCCACGTTCGTCATTCACGTGTGGCGCACGGCGCCGCGCATGAAGAAGAACCTGGAGATCAAGCTGGAGACGCACTCGTCGCACGATAAGCATGCCCTGGCGTTCGCGGCCGTGTTCGGATTCACGATGCTCATGGTGACGCGCGAGGGCATGGAGACGGCGCTGATGCTCATCCAGGTGCGCCAGGCGCATTTCTGGCTCGGCTGCGGGCTCGGGATCGGAGCGGCGGCGGCGATGTCGTGGGCATGGGCGCACTTCGGGCATCGCGTCAACATCCGGCGCTTCTTTCAGGTCACCGGGCTGTTCCTGCTGTTGTTCACGGTGCAGATCGTCCTCTACTCGATCCACGAGTTTTCCGAGGCCGGGCTGCTGCCGAACAGCGAGGCCATTCATCTGGCAACGGAACCCTACTCGCCGGTGGGCATCTACGGGCGCTGGTTCTCCGTGGCCATGGTCGGCGCGTGTGCGCTCTGGCTGGCGGGCGCCTCGCTCGTCGATCGCGTGAAGAGTCACGATCGCGAACTACTGGAAATGCGATGAGGCGGCAGATGGCGCTCGTCATGGCGCTCACGCTCGCTCCCGTTGTCGGGATGGCGGCAGAAGCGACGAGAGCGCAATACCTGATGGGAACGGTGTGTGAGGTTTCCGTTGACGGTGATGCGCGTGAGATCGACGCGGCGTTCGCTGAAGCGGCCCGCGTCGAGCGTCTGCTGAGCACCTGGCGCGAGGACAGCGAGTTGTCGGCGTTCAATCGCGACGGACGCAGCCGGTCTCCGGAGCTGCGCGCTCTTCTCGACCGCGTGAGCGATTTACGCGCGCGAACGGATGGAGCGTTCGAGCCGCGTATCCGCCCGCTCATCGAGGCGTGGAAAACACGTGGCCACGGGCAAGTTCCGGCGCCCGCGGCCATCGCCGAGGCCCTGGCGCGCATTCGCGCCGGTGACGCTCCATTCGAGGAAGGCGGATTCGGCAAGGGTTATGCGATCGACCGGATGCTGGCGGCCATCGATTCCCCGCGCGTCTCGATCAACTTCGGTGGGCAGATCGCCGTTCGCGGCGAATCGCGCGTCTCGATCGCCGACCCGATGCGCCGCAACGTGCCGTTCGTCGAGTTGACGCTGCGTGACGCCTCGCTGTCGACGAGCTCCGGTTCGGAGAAGACGTTCCAAATCGGCGGACGCACGTTTACACACATCATCGATCCGCGCACTGGTGAAGCCCTGCCGCCGAGAGGATCTGTGTCCGTCATTGCGCCGGATGCGCTGAGCGCCGATGTTCTGTCGACAGCGCTCTACGTGATGGGACCTGAGGACGGTCTGCGCTGGGCGAACGCGAACCACGTCGCGGCGCTGTTCATCTCCCCGCAGCACGAGGTTGCGCAGTCCGACTCCTTTTCCGCCGAAACGAAAATCGAAGAGCTGCAGCGCCAGATCGACATCCTGACGCGGGAGATCGAGAAGCTGAAGGCGGTCACACCGGAAACGAGCCGGCCCGGAGACGAGGATCGGGGACCGCATTTCGGCGGCTATGGCGAGATGCTCTACCAGAATCATCAGGGGTCCGAGCCGGATCGCGCCGACCTTCTGCGCGCCGTGCTCTACACCGGCTACCGGTTCTCAGACCGCGTGCGGTTCAGCTCCGAGCTCGAGGTCGAGCATGCTTCCACCGAAAGCGGCGGCACGGTTTCGATGGAATTCGCTCAACTCGACTTCCTGTACAAGCCGTGGCTCAACTATCGCGCCGGCGTCATGCTCATCCCCATGGGCCTCATCAACGAGCAGCACGAGCCCACGACGTTTCTCGGCGCGCAGCGGCCACTGGTCGAGACGGCGATCATTCCGGCCACGTGGGGCGAGATCGGCGCGGGCGTCTTCGGCGAGGCCGGCAATGTCACCTATCGCGCATACCTCGTGACGGGTTTGAACGCGGCGCACTTCGGCGGTGAAGAAGGCATCCGCGAAGGACGCCAGGCCGGCGGAGAGGCGCTGGCCAATGACTTCGCCGTTGTCGGGCGCGCGGACTGGCACCCCTTCGAAGGGATGCTGGCCGGCGGGTCGCTGTACTCGGGCAACTCCGGGCAGATATCGGACTTCTCCGGCCGCGTGACCCTGGGCGAAGTTCACGGCGACGCTCATCTTGGCGGGCTGTCGTTCCGCGCGCTGTACGCACGCGGAACGATCGGCGATGCGGCGAGGATCAACGAAGTCAACGGCCTGTCAGGGGACGATTCGGTCGGGAAGAGTCTCGGCGGATGGTATGTCACCACCGGGTACGACCTCGCACAGCTCTTGAAAAAGAGGTCGATGACGCCGTACGTGCGCTACGAACAGCTCGACACCCAACGCAGCGTGCCGCAGGGGTTTTCCCGCAACCCCGCAAATGCACGAAATGTACTCACGATAGGTATCGCCATACATCCAGTCGCACAAACAGTCATTAAAATAGAACATCAGAATACAGACAATAAAGCGCATACCGGAGAGAATCAGTGGAACGTGGCCGCCGGATATATCTTCTGATCGCGGTGGCGCTCCTCGCGGGCACCGTAAACGCCAGGGTTCTCATGACCCAGCAGCAGGCCCTGGCCTTGGCCTTCCCGCCACCGGCAAAGGTCGTGCGCCAGACGGTGTTTCTGACCTCAGCGCAGCTCGAGGAAGCATGCCGCCGGAGTGGAGTCTCCTTCGACGAACAGCTCGTCATCCGCTACGTTGCCACTGACGGCACCCGGGTTCTCGGCTACGCATACTTCGACACCCATCGCGTGCGCACGATGCCGGCGACGGTGATGGTCGTCGTGACGGCGGACGGAAAGGTCGATCGCATCGAGATTCTCGCATTCGACGAGCCCACCGACTACTTTCCGAAGCGCCGGTGGATCGATCAGATCCACGGCCGCGGGCTGGACGAGGATCTGTCGCTGAGAGGTGCGATCCGGCCGTTGTCGGGTGCCAGCCTCACTTCCCGGGCCATCCTCAATGCATCGCGCAAGATCCTGGCCATCCACAAGGTCATCGAATGATGACGTGGTGGAAGGTCGGCTACGTGCACCTCTGCGTCGCGCTCACCGCCCTGACCGGAACGGTCTTCGCGGTGATGAAGTACGCGATGAAGCCAGCGGACGAGTTTTCGGTCATCAACCACCCGCTGCAACCGTCTATGCTCGCGGCGCACATCATCGTCGCGCCGTTTCTGGTGTTTGCGCTGGGATGGCTCTTCGGCAATCACATCTGGCCGAGGTTCCTCGAGGGAAAACGCGGCAGCGGCACGTGGTCCATGGCGGCGATAATTCCCATGGCTCTCTCCGGTTACCTGCTGCAGGTGGCCTCCGCTGATGCGACACGCACGGTCATGGCCCGGTTGCACTGGATCGCTTCGGCCCTGTTCGTGATCGCCTATGCGACGCACATCGTCACGGCACGAGCGAGGGTAACCGCTCGATCAGCCGCTGAATCCGGCGCAACGACCGTTCCTTCCCCAACGTAACCGCCACATCGAAGATCGGAGGGGAAGCGGCCACGCCGAGAAGCGCGACGCGCAGCGGATGGATGTACTTGCCGGCGCTGGCGAAGCGGGACTCGGCCAGTGCGCGCAGAGCCTGCTCGCTCGTCGACTTGTCGAACGGCTCGATCGCCGCCAGCGCGTCGCGCAACTCCGTCATCCGCTGCCCCAGGTCGTCTCCCTTGATGTATTTCCTGACCGCGTCGGGCTCGTAGGGAACATCGTCGTCGGCGAGATAGGGCTGCATGAGCGCGGCGAGATCCTTGAGCGTTCGCGCGCGGCTCTTGTTCAACTCGACGATCGCTCGAACGGCGCCCGCTTCCGGTGCGCTTTCGCCGAGGAAGGGGCGAAGGTGCGGATAGATCTCCTCGACCGTCGCCTGCATCATGTACTGGCCGTTCATCCACAGGAGCTTTTCCTGATCGAACACCGCCGGGGCTTTGTTGACGTCGGCCAGGTCGAAGATTGCGGCGGCCTCATCGCGCGTGAGGATCTCCCGGTCGCCGCCGGGGGACCAGCCCAGGAGCAGGAGGAAGTTGAACAGCGCCGCCGGCAGGATGCCCATGTCGCGATACTCCTCCGCCGAGGTTGCGCCGGTTCGTTTGCTGAGACGCTTGCGGTCGCTGCCGAGAATCAGCGGAAGATGGGCGAAGACGGGAGGCTCGAGGCCGAACGCGCGGAACAGCAGGATGTGCTTGGGCGTATTCGAAAGGTGATCGTCTCCCCGTGCCACGTGCGTGATCTGCCTGTCGATGTCGTCGACGACGACGGAGAGGTGATACGTCGGATGTTCGTCCGAGCGCAGAAGCACGAAGTCATCGATGAGATCGGCCTCGAAGTGCATGTCACCGCGAATGAGATCGTGAAAGTCGATCGAGCCGCGCCCGACCTTGAAGCGGATGACGTGTTGCATGTCCGGCGGCGCCGCCCCCGATTCCGCAATCACGCGGCACTTGCCGGAGTAGCGGTAGGACTTACCCGCGCTCTCGGCGGCGACGCGCTCGGCTTCCAGCTCCTCAATCGTGCAATAGCAGCGATACGCTTTGTGATTGGCCACGAGCTCCTCGGCGCGCTGCCGGTAACGCTCCAGACGGTCGCTCTGGTAGAACGGACCCTCGTCCCAGCCGACGCCGAGCCATCGCAGGGAGCTGATGATCTGCTCGGCGTGCCGCTGGCGCGATCGCTCGACGTCGGTGTCCTCGATGCGCAGCAGCATCGTGCCGCCGAAACGGCGGGCGTGCAGAAGGTTGAAGATTGCTGTCCGTGCGCCGCCGACATGAAGAAACCCGGTCGGCGACGGGGCAAAACGGAGCTTCATCAGGCGCGGGAGTGTATATCGGGTCGCTGGGTCGCTGGGTCGCTGGGTCGCTGGGTCGCTGGGACGCATCACTAGCGACCCGGCAACCCGGCAACCCGGCAACCCGAAAAGACCGGCAACCCGTGATGGGTGCGACACGCGCGGGAACACCGCCGCCATACAATCGCGCCTTCAGGTCCATGCGCCGTCAACGTGGTTTCTCGCTCGTCGAGCTGTTGTTTGCTCTGATGATCCTCACGCTCGTGATCACGACGACGCTGGCGGTGTTCGTGGATCGCACGAGGCGGCTGCGACAGGCGAACGAGACCATCCTGGCGTATCAGGTCCTGTCGAACGAGGCCGACCTGCAGCGGCGCGTGGCCTTCGCCGACCTCTCACCCTCGAGCTCGTTCACGACCGACGTCGCGCTCATCGCCCCGCTTGCACCGTACACGACGAGGATCGACGTGCAGTCGGCAAAGGTGGGGATCAAGACGGTCACCATGTCCATCTCCTGGAGCAAAGGGCAGCATCAGGCCAGTCTCGCCGTCATGCGTGTCGATACCGGAGGAGGCAACCTCTGGTAAACCGCCAGCGCGGCTTCACGCTCATGGAGCTCATCGTCACGATGACGATCTTCGGTGTATTCCTGATGATCATCGGGACGCTGACTCTGGAGATGCGCGGACAGGAGAAGCGTTATCCGGTGAACTTCATGCAGCATCCGCAAGTGATCGCCGTGCTGACGCGTCTCCGGCGCGACGTGCTGGACGGGTTCGGCAGCGATCCCTATCCCGACAACGCCGGTGGCGGCAAGTACGTGCAGTCGCCGAAGGTGCTGATCGTTCAAACCATCGTCGGCGGTGGTGCGCAGACCGTGGTCTGGGACTTCTCGAAGCCGGGGGAGGTGCATCGCATCTCCTACAACGTCGGAGTCCCCACCGAGTGGGTGGCCCGCGGCCTTCCTCCGGAGTTCGCCGCGAACATCGACGCCGTGGAGACGCCCGGTCATCCCTACGGGGTGCGCATCACCGCGCTCGACCGCAATCACAAGCTGGCCATCGATCAGTATCTTCAGCCGCGCGCTCATGAGTAAAAAGCAGAGGCAGCGCGGCTTCGTTCTGGTGACGGCGCTGGCCTTGTCGATCCTCTATTTCGCGCTGATGGAGCTTCTTCTCATCGACTCCACCCGTGCTCTCGGCGAAGCGCAGCGGTTTCGCGCGCAGATCGTGGCGAACGTTCTTGCCGAGAACGGGGCCGAGCTGGCGGCGTTTCAGATCGTTACGCGCAGCAGCGCGAACGTGAACGCGAACGATTTTCAGGGGACGATGCACGGCGAACTGCAGCGCAACAGCAACAGCTTCGTCCTCACCGGGGAGGGTTCCACGACCGGTGCGGTCAGGCAGGACGCCAGTGTGTCCGTGCAGGGGCGGCTCGATCCGGATGGCTCACTGAAGATCGATTACACCGTGCATGGACACTGAAGCAGAAGGCAAACCTGCTGCCTTCTGCCTGCTTGTTTTCCATGGGGGGTTATCGCCAGGGAGGTGCCAGGCTTACAATGCGCCGCCATGGCAGGCCATCCGCGAGAGAACGCAAAAGGCAAGGGTTTCTGGAACGGCGGCAGCACCGGCCACGGCACCAACAAGGAGTCGAGCGGCCGGAGCAGCGGCTTACCGGGCGTGCGCAAACCGAGCCGCGCCGGCGTAACGACCGATCTCGACGCGCCGCCGGACACGCTCAACGATTCGCAGAATCCAAAAGCAAAGTAATCCGAGGATCCAGCATCCAGCACCCAGCACCGGATCAGAGTCCCACGATGTTGTAGCCGGCGTCGACGAACATGACCTCGCCGGTCATGCCGGACGACATCGGGGAGAGCAGGAAGAGCGCGGCGCTGCCGATCTCCTCGAGCTCGACGTTGCGGCGCAGCGGGGCTTTCTCAGCGTGATGATGCAGCATGCCGGTGAATCCCTTGATGCCGCGTGCGGCGAGGGTATTCACGGGCCCGGCGGAGATGGCGTTGACGCGGATGTTGCGCGGTCCGAGGTTGGCGGCGAGGTAGCGGACCGAAGCCTCGAGCGACGCTTTGGCGACGCCCATGACGTTGTAGCCTTCGACCGCCTTCTCGGCGCCGTAGTACGTGAGCGCGACCACGGCGCCCCCGCCGTTTTTCTCCATCAGCGGTGCGGCGCCACGAGTCAGTGCGACGAGCGAATACGCGGAGATGTCGTGCGCGGTCTTGAACCCCTCGCGCGAGGTTTTCACGAAGTCGTTCTCCAGATCTTCGCGCGGGGCGAAGGCCACCGCGTGCAGCAGCGCGTCGAGACGTCCGAACTTCGCATCGACTTCCCGGTAAACGGCGTCGATCTCTTCGTCGCGCGTGACGTCGCACGGCAACAGCAGCGAGTCTTTCAGCGTCGAGCTGAGGCTCTCCACGCTTTCCTTCAGTCGTTCGCCCTGATAGGTGAAGGCGAGCCGCATCCCCTCGTTTGACAGCGCTTGTGCGATACCCCAGGCGATGGAGCGTTTGTTCGCGACGCCGAAGATCAGGCCGGCTTTTCCTTCCAGCAACGCCATAATCGGGGATCATAGCGCAGCGCGGCGCGTGAATTGCTGCGCCAGACTAACGATGAGAAAACTTGCTCTTTCCGCCGCCATCTTCCTGATCACCATCCCGCTCTTCGCCGCCAAGCGTGCTTTTACGATCGAGGACTTCTATCGCGTCCGCAATGCCGGCGAACTGACGCTGTCGGCCGACGAAAGCCGGGTTGCTTTCACCGTCACCGCGACCGATCTGGCCCGCGGCAAACGGACGACCAACATCTGGATCGCCGGAGCGTCCGGTACCGATCCGCATCCGGTCACCTCGGGCGGAGCCGACTCCAAGCCGGGATTCTCGGCCGACGGCCAGTGGCTGTCGTTCATCCGCACCAAGGACGGCGCCGACAATCTGTACCTGATGCCCCTCGGCGGCGGCGAGCCGCGACAGCTTACGGATATTTCGACCGGCGTCTCGGATCCGGTCTGGTCGCGGGACGGCAAGTACATCGCCTTCTCCACTGACGTGTATCCGGAGTGCAACGGCGACGCTGCCTGCAACAAGCGCATCGCCGATCGATGGAGCGGAGGCAAGCTCCGGGCGCACATGGCCGGCCAGCTGCTCTACCGGCACTGGAAGTCATGGAAAGACGGTACGGCGACGCACACCTGGATCGTCGACGTCGACAGCGGCAAGACCCGCGACGTGACACCCGGGACGAGCGACTTCCCGCCGTTCCAGCTCGGCGGTCCGCCCCAGTACGACTTTTCTCCCGATGGTACGGAGCTCGTGGTCGTATCGAACCCCGACCGTCAGCTGGCATCGTCGACGAACAGCGATCTGTACCTCATCCCGCTCACCGGCGCGGGCGCTCCACGCGATATCACAACGGAAAACAAGGCATTCGACGGCAGTCCGAAGTACTCGCCCGACGGGCGCTACATCGCCTACCGCCGGCAGAGCGAACCCGGATACGAATCGAGCCTGTTCCAACTGGCGGTCTACGACCGGCGGGCCGGCACCTCTCGCGTCATCAGCGGCACGTTCGACAACTGGATCGACGACTTCGAATGGAGCCGCGACTCGCGATCGATTTACTTCACGGCGCCGGTCGAGGGGATCAATCCGATCTTCCGCGCCGGCGTCGATGGAGGGGCCATCACGAAGGTATTCGACGACCATACCATCGACGTCTTCCGCACCGGAGCGAGCGACGCGATCTATTACATCGGCCGCTCCGTCGGAGAGCCGAGTGAGGTCTGGCGGGCGAAGATTGGTGCGTCGCCGTCCGCGTCATCCCGCCAGCGCATCACCCATCTCAACGACGCCCTGGCGAGCGAAGTCGACATCCGGCCGGCCGAGGTGATGTGGGTGACCGGGGCCGAAGGGAAGCGCATCCAGGTGTTCGTGGTCAAGCCGCACGATTTCGATCCCGCTAAAAAGTATCCGCTGATCCTCAACGTGCACGGAGGACCGCAGTCGCAGTGGGCGGACTCGTTCCGTGGCGACTGGCAGATGTATCCGGGCGCCGGCTATGTCGTGGCTTTTCCGAATCCGCACGGCTCGACCGGATTCGGCCAGGACTTTACGGCCTCGATTTCCCGCGACTGGGGCGGCAAGCCCTTCGACGATCTGATGCGCGTCACCGACGCGCTCGAAAAGCTTCCCTACGTCGACCACGATCGCATGGGCGCGATGGGCTGGTCCTACGGCGGCTACATGATGAACTGGTTCGAGGGACACACGACGCGCTTCAAGGCCATCGCCTCGATGATGGGACTCTTCGATCTCCGCTCGTTCTATGGAGCGACCGAAGAGCTGTGGTTTCCAGAGTGGGACCTGAAGGGTCTACCGTGGAACTCGGAGCTGTATCAGAAGTGGTCGCCGTCAAATTTCGTGCAGAACTTCAAGACGCCTTGCATGGTGCTGACCGGGGAGTTCGACTTCCGCGTCCCGTACACGCAGGGACTGCAGATGTTCACGTCGCTGCAGAAGATGAACGTGCCGTCGCGCCTGATCGTCTTTTCCGAATCGGGCCACTGGCCGAACTGGTACGAGATGGCGCTCTACTACACGGCGCATCTGGAGTGGTTCCATAAGTACCTCGGCGGCGAGGCGCCGCCGTGGGCGGCGGAAGCATTCCTGCGCAACGCGGTGTTCGACTCATCGACCGGAAAACGGATCGCCGATCAGCCTAACCCACCGGAAAACCAGCAGGGGAAGCCGGATCAGAAGCCGCATGGCTAGGATGAGTGTGCTTGGCCACTTCGTCGTTCATGCGCCCGGCCATCATCAGGAAAAGCATGCGGTAGTCGGCGAAGAGTGAATAGAACGGATGGCCGAACGTGGCGGGCCTGTTGTGCTCGACGAAGAAGTGCGCGTACCAGGCGAATGCGTAGCCGACCACGGGGACGAGGATCAGCAGCCAGAGGTTGAGCGCGAAGGCCGCGCCGAACATGACCACGGCAGCGACCGACCCGATCGCGTGGAGGAGACGCGTTCGCGGCTTGGAGTGCTGCCGGACGTAGAACGGCCAGAACTCGCCGAAAGAGCGGATATTCGTGTCTTGGGACGTGGGACGGATTTTCCCATGAATGTCCGTGGCACTTCAATTGCTGCCCCGTTCCCCACGATGGCTCAGGATCTGGATCAGTTTCTCAAGGACGTGTTCGGCGAGCCGCTCAGCCGTCTGTCTTCGTTCTCGAACGAGCAAATGCAACGAGTTACGACGAAGCTGCAGGATCTGGCGCGCGAGGCCGTCAAGGACGAGATGGCCAGGCTGCAGGGGGAGATCGGCGAGCTTCGAGCCCGCGTCGCCCGCCTGGAAGCCGAGCGCGCCGAGGCCGCCGCTGAACAGGTGTAGGCGGGCGCCGGTGCTCGGTGCTCGGTGCTGGGTGCCCAGCGACCCCGGCGACCCGGCGACCCGGCGACCCGGCCCCCGCCCAGATTCCTCGCCGTCTTCGCGGCTCGGAATGACTAGAGCGCGTACCCAGCGACCCAGCAACCCGACTAGAAGGCGTAGCCGAGGCTCAGGCTGAACGCGTACGGGTTCTCGTAAATCGGCTGGCCGTCGATCGTCTCTCCGATGATGCGGCGTTTGAGCTTGAATCCGATGTCGAAACGCAAGGGTCCGACCGGCGACAGATAGCGCAGGCCGGTCCCGACGCCGTAGCGCAGGTCGTCGAAATGAATCGTCGACGTTCCGAAGACGTTGCCGAGGTCCGTGAAGAGCGCCGCGCCGACGGGACCGAAGATCGGGAAGCGATATTCGGCGTTGAGGATGAGAGTGCCGTTGCCGCCGAGAGGCGCCAGCCGCGGATGATCGGTGGTGCCCAGGTTGTAGAGCGTGGGGACGCAGGTGTGCCCGGACCGGTTCTCGCTGGGGTCGAAGCAGAGGTCGCCGAGCTGGTCGAGGGTGAAGGCGCGGTGTGAGGTCTCGCCACCGCCGAGGAAACGCTCGGACGGGGGGACGAAGCGCGACTCGAGTGTGTTTCCGGCCGGCTGGATCAGCCCGACGCGGCCCGAGAGTGCGAAGACAGTCCGTGCGCTCAACGGCATGTACCACGCTCCCTGCACGAACTCTTTCGTGAAATGGCTCTTGGCCGCAAAGAGGGGGAAGGCGTAGCTGACCGACGCGCTGGTAAAGAATCCGTGATGCGGATCGACGATGTCGTCCCGCCTGTCCCAGAAGAACGTCGGAGTGATGCTGGAGATCTGGATGTCCAGCAGCGAGCGTGGCAACGTCGGCACAGGCACGTTGTTTTCGATCTCCGTGCAGAGATCGCCCTCGATGCACTGCGAGATCTTGTACTGATATTGCACCGACCAGCGCGTGCGCAGGAAGGCGACCTTCGATGCTTCGATCGATGTGCCGCGCTGCTGGATGCGCGCCTCCTTGCGCGTGAAGTCGTCGGTCTGGAAAACCGTCAACTGTACGGGCACATTCAATCTGCCGATGAAAGGCTCCCGATAGATCAGGTAGGCCTCGGTGTCACTCTTCGGCGCGTAAACACCCTCGAAGCCCAGGTACCGGCCGGTGCCGAAGAGATTGCGATGGGCCAGCGCGCCGGAGAGCCGCGGCGAAATGACGCGCTGTCCATTCTGGCTTCCGCCTTCGACCAGGAGACCGACCGAACCGCTGGCGGTGAGGTTCTTGCCCTCCTCGACCGAAATGACGACGTTGCGCTGGTCGACCGAGGTGCCGGCCTGCTCCGGCTCGATGTCGACGCGGTTGAAGATGCCCAGGCGATACAGATTCCTCTGCGCTTCGAGGATCGACGTGTACGTGAACGGGTCGCTCTTCCGGATCTCCGCTTTGCGGAGCACGACGCGCGAACTCGTGTAGGTGTTCCCGCGCACGATCACGTCGTTCACGTGAATCTGCGGTCCTTCGGCGACGACGTAGGTGACGTGCGCAGCGGTCTCGTCGTCACTGATCTCCACGCGCGGCGCGATCTGTACCTCGGCGTTGCCGCGATCGGCGTAGAACGTCTGCAGGGCCAGGATGTCGTCGCGCTCGAATTGCGGATTGAGCGGCTCACCAGGCTTGAGCTCCATCTTCGGAAGGTCTCTCGACTTCACCTGCTGCGCGCCCTCAATCATCACTCCCCGGACGATCGTCTGCGGTCCCTCGGTGATCTGGAAGTCGACGACGAGCGTTCCATTCGGTCGCGGCGTGGGAACCGGCGTGTCCACCGTGGCCTCGGAGAAGCCATTGAGCCGGTAATACGACTCGATGGCGTCGCGGTCCGCGGCCATCTGCGCGCTCGTGACACCGGTCGGCCGGCGGAAGATCGTCGCCAGAAGCTGCCGGAAGCCGCTGGTGGGCGTGGTCTGTACGAGACCGGCCAGCGTTTTGTCGGTGACTTTGATGTTGCCGGTGAACTTGACCGCGGACAGGTGGTATTGCTGTCCGGGCCGGACATTGAATGTGGTGATCCAGGTATCGCCGCTGAGATGGCTTTCGGTGTCGACGGCGGCGTTGATGTAGCCGCGCTCCTGGTAGAGCTTCACGATGTCGTCGGCGGCCCGGTCGATGGCGTCTTCGCTGTATTCCTGGTTCCCGGAGAACGGCAGCACCTTGTGGACGGCGCTGCGCTTCACGCCGGTGACATCGACCTTCACTTTCGGACCGACCGTGGCGATGTAGTGAAGCGCGACGGTATTCGACGCCGCGTCGTAGGACTCATCGACATAGCTGACGTCGGCGCGCCGGTAGTCGCGGTGCACGAGATAGCTCTTGATGCGGTCGGCGTCTGTGCGCGCATCGGCCAGGACGAACGCCTTTCCGGGCTTCTCTTTCATCCGGTCGGTCAGTTCCAGTTGTGTGAACGGTGCCAGATCGCCCGAGAGGGTCACCGCGCCGACCGTTGCCCGTGGTCCCTCGTTGATGTGGAGCGTGACGTCGGCGATGTTGCGCTCGCTGGCGTAGGTCGTCTCTGGATCGACGGTGGCCTGAAGATATCCCTCGCGCTTGAGCTGGTCCTGAATGGACACGGCGCTCCGGTCGACGGCGTTGAGGGAAAGGACGTCGCCGGTGTGAATGCGCAGATCGCGTGTCGCGTGCGAGCGCTCCGGTCCGTTCGTGCCTTCGTAGACGATCCGGCCGATGCGGTAGTTGAGATAGAGCGAGAAGACGACGGCCACGCCATCGCCCGACGGCGACGCGTCGACGCGGACGTCGCGGAAGTTGCCACTGGCGAAGAGCGACTTCATGGTGTTCTGAACATCGCGGATCGAAAGGGGCTGGCCGGCTTTCACGCTGACGTACTCCGACAGGTCGCCCGCGGGCAACGGACGATCGAATCGGAACTCGAGATCGTGAACGACGGCGCCGGCCGGAATCGCCACGACCTGCGTCGTGGGAGGAGGCGGTGCCGTCTCGGCCAGCGCGCCCGCCAGTGTCGGCACCGCGAAGATCTCCTTCCCGTGGCCGTGACCGCTGAGCGACCAGCGGCCCTCGTACAGGCGGCGGAAGCGCGCATCGAGCCGGTACTGGTTCGCGGACTGGTCGTTCGTGAACTGCAGCGTCCAGTCGCGCGTGGCCGCCCACTCGATCACCTCGCGCGATCTGGCATTGTCGAGGTTGTAGACCACCAGGATGCGCACATCGTTGGAGACGCGTTTCTGGAACGAGACCTTGCGTCCGGCGCCGAGCGATGTGTCGAGTTGCCCGGGGTCGTACGTGAACGAATCGGCGAACGGAAAGATCCTCGATCCGAGCGCGGAGGCCAGGCTCTGCACGAGGATGGACTGGCCCATGCCCGGGACGTTCGTGGGCGTTCCGCTGTTCCGCGTCAGCGAGCCGAATCCGAGGATGGAGAAGAGCGTGATGTCGCTGGCCGGAGGATCGCTGGTGATGGTCGGAGTGATGCGGTCGAGCGTGCCGGTGATGTTCACCGTCACGTCGAGCGGTCCGGTCTCGATCTCGGAGATGCCTCCGGACACGCGGCCTTCGACGGTGACATCGAAGTACGGATCGATGCGGAACGGGTTCTGGAAGTTGATCGTGCCACGCACGACGTTGTACTCGACGTTCTGGAACGTCACCGAGCCGCCTTCGTTGAGCGTCACGGATCCGAGGATCACCGGGTTGGCGAGCGTGCCGTTGACGTCGAGGTCGGCGCTACCGGTGACGTCGGCGATGTTGTTCTTGACCGCCAGCGTGTTCGCGGCCACCAGGTGCAGGCGCAGGCTGACCTTGTCCTGCCACGACGCGGCTACGATCGGAGTGATGCCGCGCCGCGACAGAACGACGTTGAGAATCGACTGCTGGAGATTGAAGTCTTTTGAGTAAAGGGCGCGGGTGATCGTGGCATCGCCCTGCAGCACGGCCCGGTCCATGTCTCCGCTCAGTACGATGTCGAACGTTCCCTCCGTCGTCACGCCTTCGAAGTAGCGGATGGCCACATGGGTGCCCCGCATCGTCACGCGATACTGGCTCGGCTTGAGGCCGGTGACCGTGAGAAAACCGCCGGCCACGACCGTGCCGCCGCCTACCGTGGCGCGTAGGGAGTCGATTTCGATGCGGTTCCCTTTGAAGACCAGCGTGCCGTTGATGTTGTCGATGAGCTGGGGGAAGCCGGCGAATCGCACCTGGGCGTCCTGCATCTCCGCGGTTCCCGTGACGGTGGGCGCGGTCATGGTGCCGCGAACCGCCACGGCCAGTTGCACGTGTCCGTCGGCGCGCACGCCGGGCATGAACAACTGCAGAAGCGCTGTTTCGAGCTCTCCGCGCAGGTCGAGCTCGAGGCGCTTGGCGCCCAGGATCTCGGCGAAGCCGGCCATGCTGAAGGTGGAGTCGCCGCGCTGCAGATCGAAGGAGTCGAAGACGATGCGGCCGTCGCGCAATCCGAAACGCAAGGGCGCGCGCGGCGTGAACTCGTGATCGGAGACGCTCAGCTTCAGCGTCGGGATGGTGGCATCGATGCGCAGGGCCTCGATCGGCGACAGCTTTCCGCCCAGCTTGAGCTCGATCACGGCGTTACCCGTTGCCGGAAGAGAGGCTGTCTTCGGCGAGATGGCCAGCAGTCGCGCGATGTCCGGGATGTTGATGCGCACCAGACCATCGACGGTGTTGCCGGCCCCGACGGAACCCTCGCCCTCGATGGTGAGCACGTTGGCGATCGATCCGCGCACGATCAGCTTGCCGTTGCGGATGGCCACGTACAGCGACGGCGGCGGAGAGTCAGGCGGCAGCGACAGGCCGCTGAGCGTGAGCTGGTTCAACGTCGCTTCCACGACCAGTTCGGGCTGATCGAACGTTCCGGCGCCGCTCGACGTCAGGACCACGTTGCCGCCGAGGAGACCTTTGAGCGATTCCAGCAGTCTGATGTGCGACAGATCGATCGAGCTCGAGGTGATGTTGTAGCTGAACTGATTCGTGGTGAGGTTCATCTCCGCCTCGCCCTCGAGCTGCCCGGCCGGCGCGCTGACGGAGATGTTCGTCGCTTTCAGCGTGCCTTTGGAAAAGACGATGTCGGCAGCGGCGACGTCGACGGGCTCTCCGTAAATCGTGCCGTTGCGGACAGTCACGCTTCCCGCGCCCTCCAGCGCCGTCTTGGGACCCTGCAGATGCAGCGTGCCGGTCAGCGCTCCTTCGACCGGGAACGTGGAGAGATCGAGAAACGTGAGAATGCTCCTGACCGGAAAATCGCGCGCGGCGATGTCGAGATCGAAGCGCGTCGTCCCCTTTCCGGGATACCAGTTCACATCACCGGCCAGCCGGAGCTGCGACGCGCCCTGGTTGATGATCAGGTTCACGAAGGTGACTTTTCCCTCGTCCGGCGTGCCGGTGACGATCATCTTTCCGGTTCCCGTGCCGCCGCCCACGCTCATCTTGAGGTTGACGGCGGCCGTGGCCCGGTCGATCGGATAGTTCGTGGCCTCGACGGCGATGTCGAAGCGCGGGCTGGGGCCGCGATCGGGAAAACCGACCGCGCCCGCGAGTGAGAGACGGCCGCCGGCGTTCGTGAACGCGGCGCGATCGAACGTGAGAACGCTCTTGTCGCCGTCGTAGTGCAGATCGATGGCCGAAGCCCCGAGAAGGACGTTGTTGTATTTCGTGCCGCTGCCGGTGATGTGCGCGACGACCTGCGGCGTCTTCAACTTTCCGTGCACGGTGGCGGCGATGTCGCCCCCGCCGCCGAGGCCGAGGAGCGTGTATGTCTTCTTGCCGGCGGAGTGCGCGAAGTTGTAGCCGGCGCGATCGAGCTCGCTGAAGTCGCTGCTGTGAATGCGTATGTCGAGATTCGTGAAGACGTCGGAGATGCGCAGCGTCCCCTTGACGGATAGATGGGACGTGGCCGTGTCGAGCTGCATGTCGCGGAACGTCACCACGCCGTTGTCGAGCGCGTACTGCACCGTCCCTCCGAGCGGAATCGGATACTTCGCGCCGGAGAAGGCAGTGGCGTTCTTCGAGAGCGTGGCCGTTCCCGATCCGGCCCCTTCGAGGACCTTGTCCTTGTTCCAGTGGTACATGAGCCGGCCCGTCGCCGCGCCGCGAAGTCCGGTGTTCTCGATCGTCCAGTCGTTGAAGAGGCGCTCGATGGAGATGCCGTCGTAGCGCAGCTCGACGTTCATCGGGTACGGCTCGCTGTACTCGCTCAGCGTGTAATGCGCGCCGATCGTGCCGCCGCCGTAGCGCGCGGTCTCCACGTCGACCACCGTCCGGTCGCCGGTGACGTTGAGGTGGCCCTTCGCGTTCGTCAGCTCGTAGGTGTCGGCGACGATGTCCGGCGAGCTCCACCCGCCTTCGAGCGTGAACGTCCCCTGCTCTCCGCGCAGCCGTGTGTCCATCGAGACGACGCCGTGCAGCAGGCGATTGACGCGGAAGATCTGCCGAACGCGCTCCAGATCGGCCTGCGAGCGGATGCGCAGGTTGTAGACACCGTCGCTGAGCGGCGCAACGCTGCCGGACACGAACAGGTCGAGACCGGTGCCGCGCATGGCAATCGATTGCAACTCGAGCCTGCTTGGCGTGTAACGGAAGCCCCCGCGCAGATCGAGAGCGACCGGCTCGTAATCCTGAATCTTCACGGTTACGCGCGGGCTCTTCACGATGCCTTCGTAGAGATCCTTCGCACGCGTGATGTTGATCTGGGAGGTCAGATCGGTGGCCACCGCCGTGATGTCGTGCCGGCGGTCGAGGAACGAGAAGCCACCGCCCTTGACGTACATCGTGCCGAGCTCGAAGTGCACGATCGTGTAGGTGCTCGGCGGCCCGGAGTCCCAGTGCGGAAAGTTGTGAACGAGCGTCGAGCCGGCCGGATAGATCTCGAAGAAGAGTCTCGGGTCGATGACGTCGATGCGTCCGACTTTGATGTTGCGCCGCCAGAACGAATCGACGCCGCCGCTGATCACCACTTCTTTCACCGTCGCGAAGTAGGGGTTGACGCCGCCGGGCGCATTGGCGATGCGGATGTCTTTGAGGACGACCTGACGGAGATGCGCGCGGTCGATGACGACCTGTCCGATCGTGACTTCGCGGCCAAGCCGTTCCTTGAGCGTGGAGGCGACGCGCTTGGCGACGAGATCGGCAAAACTCGTCGAACCGACGTACCACCATCCTCCGCCGATGACGATGAACAGCAGAAGCAGCAGTCCCGCGGCGATCAGCAGGAACGCTTTGAGGCAGCCCCACATCGGCCCCCGTCGCTGCCGTTCCCGTGAGGAGCGGTGATGCCCGTGCTCCGTTTCATGCGGAAACAGGGTGTTGCTGTTCTGACTGTTCTCGTCCATGAATGCCGCTGCTGACGGCGGGCTTGCTAATGGTGAGCCACCTGACCCCTAAGCGCCTGCTACGAGAAAGAGATCGCGAAGATTGTTTCCCGTCGGCGGCATCATAACGGCTCGGCCGACCAAGTTCGCGGCGGCGAGAGACTCCGAGGCGGCCAGCAGGGCGAGCAGCTCCGGGGCCGCTCGCAGGCGCTCCTCCGGGCCGGAAGCGGGATCCACCAAAATGCCCGCGACGCCGCTCGAGCCATCCACGCCGTCGGAGCTCCCGAACAACGCGGGGTTGCCGCAGTGCATCGCGAAGCGAACCGCGAGCTCGCAACAGCGACCGCCCTTTCCGCTGCCGTGACGCGCCACCGTCGGCTCGCCGCCGGCGATCAGCACTTCACCCGGTTGCAGCGCTGCCGCACGCTCCGCCAGCATGATCGCCGCGGCCTCGACGCTCGACTCGATCTGCGCGCGCAGCACGACCGGACGTTCGACGAGCGTAGCCGCGGTCGCCGCGAGCGTTCCGTTGTCGGCGATGATGCGCGCGCTCGTGTTCAAGCGAGGTCGCATCGCCTCTGTCGCTGCGCGCAGCTTCGCCACGACATCGGCACGACCGCCGACTCGCTCGAGGATTCGCGCGGCCTCGCTGTTCGTCGTTTCGTCGGCGAACGTCGGGCCGGAGGCGACGTCGCCGATCGCGCCCGTCGAGACGTCGGAGTAGACGAGCGTCACACAGCGGCCGCGTACGCGGCCGGCCAGCTTGCCGCCTTTGATCGCGGAGAGATGTTTGCGCACGGTGTTGATCTCGGCGATGGACAGGGCCGAAGCAACGAGCTGCCGGTTCGTCGCGCTGATCTCCTCACGGGTAAACGGCGGAAGCGGAACCTCGGCACAGGCCGAGCCACCGCCGGAGATGAGGAACAGCACGTCGCCCCTGCATTGATCGATGAACGCGAGAAGCTGCTGGCCCGCCGCGAAGCTGTCGTCGTCGATGTTGGGATGCCCGCCTTCGCAGATCGTCACGGGCGCCGCGGGACGGGAGAGATCCGGGCGCGGATACCCGCGGGGCACGATACAGATGGCCCGGTCGAAGGAAACGCCGTCCAGCATCCGGCCGGCGCACTTTCCGACGGCCACGACCTGGCGCGGCATCGACTCGCCCACCGCCTGGCGCACGATGACTTCCGGCGCGCACCCGGAGAGCGTCCGGCGGTAGATCGATTCCAAATCGGCCACGGCGCGATTATCCTTGTTTGTGGTGTCCAGGACTCGGCTGCGCGTTCGGGTGTTGTGGTTGACTGGCGCATTCGCCGTCGCCCTGCTGCTCATCACGTTCGGTCTGAGCTGGCGCGCCAGGCAGTCGCAGGCACGGTGGTCGCGTCTCATCTCGGTCGAGACGGAGGCCATCGCCAGACTCGAGGAGATCATCCGTCAGCAGAACGGATTCTTCGCCAGCCTGCGCCAGGAGGAGCCGGGAGCGGTGCAGCGCTACGGCTCGATCGAGCAGCTCCTCGACACGCCGGCGCTCGAGACCATCGACGTGGCCACGCTGCGCGTGCGCATCCGCTCCTTTCGCGAGCTGCTCGAGCAGGGCGATCACCGTTCGGAACTGCATACCGAATCGGTGCGGATCGTCGAGCAGGCCCAACGGCTGATCGAAGCGCACAAGGCGGAGATCCAGCGACAGCTTCCGATGTTGCGGCGCGATGCCGACGACATGATGCGATCGGGCATCGCCGTGGCCTGGATCGTGGTGATCCTCAGCTTCGCCGTGGCCACGACGACGATCCACAAAGTCGTCCGGCCCGTCGAAAACCTTGCCTCGGCCGCCGATCGCATCGCCGGGGGCGATGTCGGCGTGCGCGCTCCGGTCGGCGGCGACCGCGAAGTGGCGAAGCTCGGGGTGGCGTTCAACCGGATGGCGGACGAGCTCAACGCCCGGGCCCGCACCGACGACCTGACTGCGCTGCCGAACTTCCGCGCGTTCCGCGAACGCATCGATGTCGAGATCGCGCGCGCCATCCGTTACGGACAACGTTTCGGCGTTCTCATCCTCGATCTCGACCGTTTCAAGCAGTACAACGATCGCTTCGGGCATCTGGCCGGCAACGACGCCTTGCAGCGTGTGGCCCAGGTCATCCGCGATACGGTTCGCGCTGTCGACTTTCCGGCGCGCTACGGCGGCGAGGAATTCGCGGTCATCGTTCCGCTCGCAGACGGAGGAGCGCTCGCTCATCTGGCCGAGCGCATTCGCGCCAGTGTCGAGTCCCTTCCGACCGTGGAAGGTTGCGCCCAGTTGACGATCAGTATCGGCGCTGCGATCCATCCCGACGATGGCGCCACCGCGGAAGGTCTCTTCCAGAAGGCCGACGAGCGTCTCTACGAAGCCAAACGTCTCGGGCGCAATCGCGTGATCGTCGGTGCTAGCGCTGCTCGAGCTGCGAAATCAGCCGGTTGATCACGCGCGTCAGCGTCTGAAGGTCCCGCTCCGGAATGTCCCGCCCGATGCCCTTCTGCCACTCCTCGTACGCGGGCTTCAGTCTCTCGAGAACCGATCGGCCACGCCGTGTGAGCTGCACCTGCGAGGAACGCAGGTCCTGAGGGTTCTCCGATCGTTCGATCAGACTGAGCTGTTCGAGGCGGGACATCATGCCGGTCATGTTCTGCTTCGACACGGCCAGCTTGCGCGCTACGGTGGCCATGTTCACGGGAGCGTCGCCGATCGTCGAGAGTACCGCCCACTGCTGTGGTGTGATGTTGGCCTTGTCGAACAGCGGCGCCAGGTGTCGCATCAGCAGATTACCAAGCTGGATGACCCCGGCCACGAGCTCGCGCTCCTCCGCCATGGTCAATATGTTGACATATGTGGCGGCCCTTCTCCAGTCGGGCGCCCACCGCCCGTCATTCCTCGCCGTCTTCGCGGCTCGGAATGACCCATCCTCAAATCGCCCGGAAAATCCGTTTTCCCGCGAACACGGCCGCGTCGCCCAGCTCCTCTTCGATTCTCAGCAACTGGTTGTACTTGGCGATGCGATCGCTGCGCGAGGCCGACCCGGTCTTGATCTGACCGGCGTTCGTGGCCACGGCCAGATCGGCGATCGTCGAGTCTTCGGTTTCTCCGGAGCGATGCGAGATCACGGAGCGGTATCCGGCACGCTTGGCCATCTCGATCGTGTCGAGGGTTTCGGTGATCGTGCCGATCTGATTCAGCTTGATGAGAATGGCGTTGGCGATCCCCTGCTCGATGCCTTTCGCGAAGATAGCCGGATTCGTCACGAAGATGTCGTCGCCGACGATCTGCGTCGACTCCCCCATGGCCCCGGTCAGTTTCACCCAGCCGTCCCAGTCGCCTTCGGCCAGGCCGTCTTCGATGGAGATGATCGGATACTTCGACTTGAGCGCCAGGTAGTAGTCGATGAGCTCCTGGCTGGACTTCCGGCCGTTCTCGAATTCGTACTTGCCGCCTTCGAAGAACTCCGAGGCCGCGGTATCGAGGGCGAGGTAGATCTGCTCTCCGGCCTTGTATCCGGCTTTCTCGATCGAGGTGACGATGAGGTCGAGGGCTTCCGCGTTCGATTTGAGGTCGGGTGCGAACCCGCCCTCGTCGCCGACCGACGTCGTCAGCTTCCTGTCGTGCAGGATCTTCTTCAGGGCATGAAACGTTTCCACACCGGCGCGGAGAGCGTCGGAGAACGTTTCGAACCCCGCTGGCACGATCATGAACTCCTGCACGTCGAGGTTGTTGTCGGCGTGCGCGCCGCCGTTGATCACGTTCATCATCGGCACGGGCAGTGTGCGAGCGCCCGGACCTCCGAGGTAAAGGAATAGCGGCAGGTTTGTGGCTTCGGCCGCGGCACGGGCCACCGCCATGGACACGCCGAGCATCGCGTTCGCGCCGAGCTTCGACTTGTTATCGGTCCCGTCGAGCTGTTTCATGACCAGATCGATCATGGCCTGCTCGCGTGCGTCCATGCCTTCGACTTCGCCGGCGATTTGCGTGTTGACGTTCGCTGCCGCTGTCAGCACGCCTTTGCCCTGAAAGCGTTTCTTGTCGCCGTCGCGGAGTTCCAGAGCCTCGCGCGACCCGGTGGAGGCGCCGGACGGCACCGCCGCGCGCCCGAGCGCGCCGGAGTCGAGCAGGCAATCGACTTCGATCGTGGGATTGCCGCGGGAGTCGAGAATCTCGCGCGCGAAGACTTCAGTGATCTTGAACATGGGCGAATCTTATGACGGTCGTGGGTCGTGGGTCGTGGGTCGTTGGGCGGCGAAGCGGAAAAATAGAAAGGGCCGCGTGCCTCTCGGCAAGCGGCCCGTGACCGACGACCTCTGGGACTGACGACCTATTTCTTGCCGATTCCTGATTCCGTCGGCAGGCCCAGGGCCGACCACTGGTTCCAGCCGCCGAGGAGGGCGGCCGTGTTCTTGATTCCGTGAGCATTGAGATCCAGCACCGCACGGGCGCTTGTGTGCTCGTTCTCTCAAGCACAGTAGGTGACGATCATCCGCTTGGGCGGGATCTCCTTGAGGCGGGTGATCAGCTCGCTTTCAGGGATGCTGATCGCCCCTTTGATGTGGCCGGCCTCGTACGACTCCTTCGAGCGCACGTCCACGAAGATCGCTTTGTTCTCCTTGACGAGCTTCACGGCTTCGTCGCGCGGAATGCGGCGCGCCTTTTCCAGACTCTCCAACTGAGCCTGGTTCTGCTGGGCCGGCGTGATGATGAGGTTGGGGTTCGACGACTGCGCCGGAACCATGACCTTCTGCGCGCTGACCGGCAGGGCCAGCGCGGCGAAGATCGCTACTGCGGCGAAACTACGCATTGAGCCTCCTTACTCGAGTTTCTTGAAAAACCTGTCGAAACGTGGAGCGAAATGATGCTCGCGGTCGAGCGAGAAGGCCACCGCGGTGGCACGCCCCACGATGCTCTTCCGCGCAATGAAGCCGATGAACCGGCTGTCATTACTGTTGTCCCGATTATCGCCCAGAACGAAGTACTGCCCTTTCGGTACGGTGATCGGGCCGAATGAGCGCACCGCCGGAATATGAGGCGTGAGCATCATCTTGTGCGTGCGGCCGAAAAGCGTCTCCTTCGTGATGAGCGTGAATCCCTGCTCCGCGTCGTTCTCCGGGCGCATGGTCGACCAGGTGGCCGCCTTTCCGTTGATGAAGAGCTGGTTGTCGGAGAGGCCCACCGTGTCGCCGGGAACGGCGATGACGCGCTTGACCAGCCGGGTGCCGTCGACGGGGGAGAACAGGACGACGATGTCACCCCGCTGTGGATCGGCCCACTTGACGATCTCGATTGTCGTGAACGGGACCTTGAGGTCGTACGCCAGCTTGTTGACGACCACCCGATCGCCGATCTCGATGGTCGGCTTCATCGACCCCGTGGGTACGTCGTTCCAGTCCGCGAGCGCCGAGCGCAGAGAGCTGACCACGAGAAGCATCACCAGAAAAATGCGCAGCTCTTCGAAGACTTTCTTCTTGTTCATGCCTGAGGACGACTGGTACGGTTTGGTGAACCGCGTACCATATGCATGTCATTCCGAGCCGCCCCTGAGGACACGAATCGGGGCGACGGGCCGACGATCCAGCGATGCAGAAAGAGAGCGTGGTCCACGAGCTCCAGACGCTCGTTCTGTCCTATCACCCCATGATCGCCATCGAGACCGTGGAGGAGGAGCGCGTCCGCTCCATCATCCGCGAAGTGGCCCGGAACCTGTCGCTTCCCCTCTACGACTGGTCTCTCACCAACGGTCTCATGCGCACACTCGGCGTCAACATCGAGGGGACCACCGATCCGCTGTTGCTCCTGCGGAAAATCCACGAGATCCACGACAGCGATGCCATCTATCTGCTGAAGGACTTCGCGCCCCATCTCACCAGTCCAGCCATCTGCCGGTCGCTGCGCGAGCTGGCCATGCAGATGAACGCCTCGCGCTCGGCCCTCGTGATCACCGGCGATCCCATCGACCTGCCTCGAGACCTCGAGGCGCTGGCCGCCCGCTTCGCCCTGCAGCTTCCCGATCCGAACGAGATCCGCGAGGTCGTGCGGGCCACCGTGGAGTCCATGAGCGCCCGTCAACGGGTGCACGTCGACCTGTCGCGTGACGATGCGCAGCGGCTGGTGCGATCGCTGTCCGGGTTGACACTCAGCCAGGTACGGCAGGTCATCGCCAAGGTCATCGTCCGCGACAACGCCCTGACCGCGAACGACATCGACGAGGTGTTTCGCTGGAAGGGGGAGATCATCGAGCGCGGCGGCCTGCTCGAGTTCTATCCGCCGGAAGGGAACAAGTTCGAGCTCGGAGGCTTCGCCCGGCTCAAGGAGTGGCTCGACAACGCCAGCGCCGGCTTCACGGCCGAAGCGCGGGCGATGAATCTCACACCGCCCAAGGGTGTGCTCTTCGTCGGTGTGCAGGGTTGCGGGAAATCGCTGGCGTCGAAATTCATCGCCCGGCACTGGGGCATGCCGTTGCTCAAACTGGACGCCGGACGGCTCTACGACAAGTACGTCGGCGAGTCGGAAAAGAATTTTCGGAAAGCGACGTCACTGGGCGAAGCCATGGCGCCCGTGGTCGTATGGATCGACGAGATCGAGAAAGCCTTTGCGCAGAGCGCGTCGAACGATGCCGACGGCGGTCTCTCCCAGCGGCTCTTCGCAACGTTTCTCACGTGGCTGCAGGAGAAGCGGTCGGAAGTGTTTGTGGTTGGGGCGGCCAACGATCTCAGCCGGCTGCCGCCCGAGCTGCTCCGCAAGGGCCGCTTCGACGAGATTTTCTTCGTCGATCTGCCGACAGCGGAAGAACGCCGAAGCATCTTCACGATCCATCTGAGGCTGCGAAAGCAGGATCCCGGTCAATTCGATCTCGACGCCCTGACCGCGGCCACGCCGGGATTCAGCGGCGCGGAGATCGAACAGGTTGTCATCACAACTCTATACAGGTGCCTTCATCAGAAGCTGCCAGTGACGACGGCATCCATCATCGATTCCGTACGATCGACCGTACCGCTCTCGGTCACGCGAAGCGAAGACATCGAAGAGCTCCGCGATTCGGCGAAGGGGAGATTTACCCCGGTATCGTAGAAGTCATTCCGAGCCGCGAAGACGGCGAGGAATCCGGGAGGGGGGATAGCGCCGCCGCCCAGATTCCTCGCGCTCTTTGGCGCTCGGAATGACCCGATGACAGGTGCTTTCCGTGCGGTCGACCGGTACCGCTCTCGGTTGGGCGCGTTTCCACCGCCCAGATTCCTCGCCGTCTCCGCGGCTCGGAATGACGGGCGCGAACTGGTTTACGAAACCGCGATGGCCACCATCGTCAGATCATCGTCCACGCGTCCTTCGCTGAACGACGACACGCGATCGACGATCGCGGTGATGAGGGCGGCCGCGGACGACTGCCGGTTCGCTGCGATGATCTGCTCCAGGCGGTCCTCTCCGTAGTCGTTGCCATCGGCGTCGCGCGACTCGGAGACGCCGTCGGTGAAGAGGACCAGCCGGTCCCCTGCCTGAAGTTCCTGCTGGCCGTCGCCGAACGGCGTTCCGCTGAACAGGCGTGAGAGCGCGGAGCCGCCTTCGGAGAGGCGGATGGTCTGTCCGTCCGCGCGCACGAGCACGGGCGGATTGTGGCCGGCGTTGCAATAGCGGATGCGTTTCGTTGCCGTGTCGATCGCGCAATAGAAGAAGGTGACGAAACGTCCGCCGGCCAGGCTGGGCACGATCACTCGCCGCACGCGCTCGCACAACGCGGCCGGCGACATCTCCGGTGTCGCCGAAGCGCGCACCGCCGCCTGCAGCGCGGACATCAGAAGCGCGGCCGGCATTCCCTTGCCCGCGACGTCGCCGATGCAGACGCCGAGCTGTGTGGGACTGAGCTGCAGGAGATCGTAGTAGTCGCCGCTGACATCGCGCGCCGGTTTCCACGTCCCGCTGACGTCGAGTCCTTCGATCCTTGGGATGGTTGCTGGAAGCAGAGCCTGCTGCATGGCCCGGGCCTGCTCGAAATCCTGCTCGTCGCGTTGCAGGCGAATGCGGTCGACCGTGATGGCGATCTGATCCGCGGCAGAGCTGAGAAACTCCAGATCCTCCAGATCGAACTCGCGATCGGACAGCTTGCTCCCCAGCGCCAGGATGCCGTGCAGGACGCCCTGCGAGCGAATCGGAACGGCAAGCGCGGTGTCGACGCGCCGCAGCGCAACCGCCACCCCCTCCGGCAACTGCCGCCGGCCCGGACTGAGCGGCCGGTCGATGGCCTCAGCTATGTCGGAGTCCATCCGCACGGAGCCGAGGATCGAGTCGGGCAGGCCCACTTTCGCGGAGGTGACGAGCTCCTCCTGTCTGCGCTCGAAAATCACCACTGACCGATTCTGCACGGCCTGTTGCAGCGTTTCGGACGCGAACATGAGAAACGAACGCAGGTCGGTTGCGGCCAGAGTCTCCGCGGCGATCGTCCTCAGCGCCTGCGGATAGTCGTACTTTTGCCGGAACAGATTGCGGTCGACAAGGTGCTGCAGCTTGTTGCGCAAGGGAACGAAGATCAGGGCCACGACGAGCGTCGAGGCAATCACCATGGTCTGATTCTTCACGCCGGCGACGCTCACCAGCAGCGTCCCCAATCCTCCGACCAGCACGAAGTAAATGGCCACGATGGTCCCGGAGAGGATGGTGTAGGCCACCGTCTTCTTGATGATGACGTCGATGTCCATCAGCCGGTATTTGAGGATCGCGATTGCGAACGAGATCGGGATGAGCAGATAGAACACGCGCGGGAAGAGCTCGATCCCCTGTGCGAAACCGATCCAGTTCGTGGCCTCGAGAACGCGCGTCGAGATCAGAATCCCCAGGCCGATGCTCAGAACCCCGAAGAGGATCTTCGTGGCCAGGGCGGTCATCGTTCCCCATAACGGCCACTTCACCTGGCGCTTCTCTTCCACTCCCGCTTCGCGATAGCTGCGCAGCAGCGCGATGAACGCGAACACCGGATAAGCGACGATCGGCAGAAACGGCAGGCATCCGCCGGCGAAGAAGACGATCCGGGAAGCGCCCTTATGTCCGGTCACTTCGAGCAGCAACGCGGCGCCGGCGATGATCGAGTCGAATGCGAACATCGTCTGCACCGGCCGCAACAGAAACGCAGCACGCAGCCCTTCGGAGCGGGCCTTGTATGCCAGGCGCAGCGCGATGCTGGCGCCGG
The DNA here is from genome assembly GCA_038244815.1 of Thermoanaerobaculia bacterium. Taxonomy (GTDB): domain Bacteria; phylum Acidobacteriota; class Thermoanaerobaculia; order Gp7-AA8; family Gp7-AA8; genus DASVHS01. Next base: position 121,719 of record JBBRTB010000004.1, on the reverse strand, counting down.
CCAGAGCCAGTCCGGCGACGAGGAAGCGAAAGCCGGGACCGAGGGCGTACTCGACGCGTTGCTGTGCGCCTGCAGTTCCGGCGACGTCGGCCAGGCCGATCGTCATCCCGAAGAACAGCGCCGCAAACGCGGGCAGCACGTAGATCCAGCGAATGACGTACGGCTTCCGTTCCACGATCGGCCGGTCGTGAGGAAAGACCAGCGACAGATGGAGCGTCAGGGCCCCGAACGCGAGCGTCGCGCTCAGGTACGCCGCCACGATCATCATGACGCCGCTCGGTGTCATCGAAATGCCGCGAAGGTTCGAGGCATCGAGAAACATCGAGATGCCGCCGAGAAACGAGAGCGCTCCGACCACCGACATCACGTAGAAGACGAACGCCCGCCGGTCATCCGGCCGCCGCAGGAACACGACCAGTCCGATCACCGTAAACGTGATCGCCAGAACGAGGGACAGCGCCATCGACAACAGGATCCGGGTACTGCCGAGCGGAGAAGCGAGGCGCAGCCGGACGTCGCGCAGTGCGGTACCCCGGGCAACGCGATACGTGAGGACTGTCCCTACGCGCGCGACGGAGCCGAGTTGCTCGATTCCCTTCAGATCCTTGATGGGAAGCCCGTTGATGGATTGCACGATGTCGCGGTTGTTGATGCCCGCGCGGGCCGCCGGGCCGCCGGGATAGGAGACCATCACGCCTCCCGGCTCGAGAATCATCGACTTGGCCGGGCCACTCCTGACCTTGCCAACGGAGGGAACGTAGCTGAGTCCGGCCCATCCGATCTCCGACCAGCGATGCAGCCGAAAACCGATTATCGTGAGCATCGCCGCAAACACGATCGCGGTCGTGAACAATGTCAGGGTCAGACGACGGCGCGGAGTCATGGACGCATGAATGGACTACGCATGAAGCGGAGGAAAGTTCGAATCAGCCGTGCTGGCCGCGGCGGTTGACGATCGACATGAACTCCTGGCGTGTGCGTTCGTCCCGGAGAAAGTCGCCGCGCAGCACATTCGTCTCCATGAATGACGATTCCTGCTCGACGCCGCGCATCACCATGCACATGTGCACGCCGCCCATCCAGACCGCCAGGCCCCTGGGCTCGAGAATCTTGTCGATCGTGTCCCCCACGTCGTGCGCCAGGTGTTCCTGAGACTGCAGACGGCGCATGTGGACCTCGACGATGCGGGGGATCTTCGATGCCCCGATGATCATCTTCTCCGGGATGTAGCCCACGATGAAGTGTCCGAAGAACGGCAGGATGTGATGCGCGCAGAGCGTCTTGTACGTTCCGCCGATCACGACCATGTTCTGGCAGTTCTTGTCTGCCTGCGAGCAGGCCTTGCGAAACAGCGTGGTGAGCTTCTTGACGTCGGTGTAGTCATAGCCGCTCGTCATGGCCACGAGGGATTCCGCCCACCGCCGCGGCGTATCGAGCACGTTCTCGTCGTCGAGATCGACGTGGAGAAGCCGTAACGCCTCCCGAAGGTGCTCGGCCAGCTTGGCCCGATCCACCGTCGGCCTCGGGTTGATCAGCAGGGAGCGGTCTTTCTCGATCAGTGCCTCGGCCTCTTCCGGCAGCAAGAGATCGGCAGAGGAAGTCTCTTTCATGGCGGAACAGCCTAGCATCGGAAGGGGGTCAGAGCTGCAGTTCGTCACTATTCTTCCTGTTGTAGAAAAGTGACGAACTGCAGCTCGGACCCCGGTGGCTTGACGAGTGAATGAGCGTTCATTCATACTGGCAGGCATCGTGTAGCACCCGCCGCAGGAGTCATTGATCATGGCTGAGACTAAAACCCAGGGCGCCGTCGAGGCGATGGAAGTCGCCGAAGCTTCGAGAGAGACCGAGTGGGAAAAGCCGTCCTTCGTCGGACAGCTTTTCCTCGGTAACCTCGACCTCGACCTCATTCACCCTTTTCCCGAGCAACCGCAAGCCGACAAAGTCGAAGCCGATGACTTTCTGAACCGGCTCGAGCGCTTCCTCGCCGAGAACGTCGACGCCGACAAGATCGACGAGCAGGGCGAATACGACTACGACTTGTTCGACGGATTCGCGAAGCTCGGCGCCTGGGGGATGAAGATTCCGAAGGAGTACGGCGGGCTGGGATTCACGTCGACCAACTACAACCGGGCCATCGGCCTGGTGGCCACGTGGTGCGGTTCGAGCGTGGCCTGGTTGTCCGCGCACCAGTCCATCGGCGTGCCGCAGCCGCTGAAGCTGTTCGGAACCGAGGAGCAGAAGCGGAAGTATCTTCCACGTCTCGCCAAGGGCTCGATCTCGGCGTTTGCGCTGACGGAGCCGGGCGTGGGATCGGATCCCGCGAAGATGGAGACGCGCGCGGTGCCGTCGCCGGATGGCAAGGGCTGGATCCTCAACGGACAGAAGCTGTGGACCACGAACGGACTCAAGGCCGAAGTGATCGTGGTGATGGCGCAGACGCCGCCGAAGGTCGTCAAAGGAAAAGAGAAGAAGCAGATCTCGGCGTTCATTCTGGAGATGAACACCCCCGGCGTCGAGATCACGCACCGCTGCCAGTTCATGGGTCTGCGGGGCATCGGCAACGTGGTCATCCACTTCAAGGATGCCTTCATCCCGAAAGAGAATCTGCTTTGGGACGAGGGAAAGGGACTCAAGCTCGCGCTGATCACGCTGAACACCGGACGCCTGACGATTCCGGCCGGTTGCGCGGCCAGCGGCAGGCGGATGGTGGAGATCGCCAAGGAATGGGTCAACGAGCGCGTGCAGTGGGGCGCGCCGATCGGCAAGCACGAAGCCATCGCTGCGAAACTCTCCTGGATGGCCTCGCACACGATGGCCATGGAAGCGATCGTCTGGCTGACCTCGGGACTGTCCGACCGCGGCGACGTCGACCTGCGGCTGGAAGCGGCGATGGCCAAGCTCTTCAACACGGAAGTGGCCTGGCAGTGCATCGATCATCTCGTGCAGATCCGCGGCGGCCGCGGATACGAGACCGCGCAGTCGCTGAAGGCGCGCGGCGAAAAAGGCTACCCCGTGGAGCGGATCATGCGCGACATGCGCATCAACCGCATCTTCGAAGGCACGAGCGAGATCCAGCACCTTTTCATCGCGCGCGAGGCAGTCGATCCGCACATGAAGCGCGGTTACAAGATCCTGCAGCCGGAGACCCCGACCGGCGAGAAGATCGGCGCGGCGGCCAAAGCCGGCGCGTTCTACGCGCACTGGTATCCGTCCCGTTACCTCGGGTGGAGCCGCAAGCCCTCGTACGGCCAGTTCGGAAAACTGTCGAAGCACATGGCCTACGTCGAGCGCTCCTCGCGGCATCTTTCGCGCTCGATCTTCCACGCCATGATGCGCTTTCAGGCCAAGCTCGAGCGCAAGCAGATGGTGCTCTTCCGCATCGTCGACATCGGCACCGACCTGTTCGCGATGTCGGCGACGATCAGCTACGCCCACATGCTCGCCAAGCAGGGCCAGAAGAACGCAATCGACCTCGCGGACGTGTTCTGCCACGAGGCCCGCAAACGCATCGACCAGAACTTCGCCACCCTCTTCGACAACTACGACGATAAGGAATACCGCGTCGTCCAGGCCCTCATGAAGGGCGATTACGACTGGCTGCAGGGACGTCTGGTGTCACCGGTCATCCCGACAGCCGAGCAGGTGGAAGAAGCTATCTCGAAGCTGGCGTGAACTAAGGCCTCGGGCGTCAGGCCTCGGGCCTCGGATCCACCACCCGAGTTCCGGGTTCCGAGGCCTGCGGCCCGAGGCCTTAGTTGGATTACTCTCCTGCCGCCGGGAACACGGGCGTGATGTCGACAGGAATGTCGGTCAGTCTGGCGTTGATCGAGTTGATCTCGTCGTTGACGACCCCGTACTTGTCGAGCAGGCGCTGGGCCCGATCGAAGTCGCCGGTGGCCTCGATCGTCAGGAGCTCGGTGGACAGCGACTTCACCCCGTCCGCGAACTTCACGAAGTCGACGCGGAAGCGGCCGTTGCCCGACGGGACGATGCCCCCGCTCTCACGCAGCCAGTTCCACTGCAGCGCGGTGCCACGGCCGTGCGCTTCTCCGATGCCGAAGCGCATGGAGCGGAACATCAATCCCGCGTATGTGGCGTAGAGCTGCTGCTCGTCGAATGACGAAAGCAGATTGTGGTTGCGGGCATACACCGCGTTCCAGAGTCCAAGGACGTCCGCTTTCGATTCTTCGATGGTGGAATAGAGATTCTTGAGCGGGATGCGTGCCTCGACGCGGGTTCCGTCCGCCCCGGTGATATAGCCGGGGCCGAGTCCGTGCGACAGCTCGTGAAACAGGATCTGGTTGAAGAACGCGTCGAAGCTGAGCAGCGGCAACTGCGACTCGTCGAGCACGCGCAGCGCAATCGGCTTGCCGCTCTGGTCGTACTTTGCGTTGATCACGTTCTTGAGCAGGACCTTCTTCGAGCCCTTCTTTTCACGGACGTACTCGTCGTTGGGGAGGTTGAAGGCGGCGGTCTGCACGCCGCGCCGGGCGTCGCCGGCCGTAAAGACCTCCTGCACCACCCGGATGGGCGACTCGCTTCCGCGATTAGGGTTGCGATACTGCTCGGGCTCGGGCAGGTTGCGCTCCATGTCCGGCAGCGCGCCGGCGTACGCGGCGAGCTTCTCGGACTCTGGGCGGTCCACGACCGTGACGAAGGACTCGAAAGCAGCCTTGTAGTTGAACAACTCGTCCTCGTACACCTCGTACGGTCCGATCACGACCTCGATCGGTCCGGCCAGATCCATCCAGGCCATGTCGCTGTCGCGGTAGTCGTCGGTGCCGAAAGCCGTGGCCAGCTTCGTCAGGTACGTCTTCAGTTGCGGATTCTGGGTGAGGGCCGCGGCGTCGCGAACCTTCTGCGCGGCCGGCCCCAGAAGGTCGGCGTAATCCTTCGAGTACGGGATGGCCACCAGCTTCGAGCCATCGCGGCGGACGACCGTGAACAGTCCCTGCAGCGCATCCTTCTGATCGGGATGGCCGGCAACGTAGCGATCGAACTCCTCCTTGGTCATGTCGGCGGGGTAGAACGCCGCGCCGGGGGGCTTCGCGCCGGCGGGACCGAATGGCTCGACAAACGGCTCGTTTTGCTCGAGCCGGTCCCAGCGACCCTTGTTGATGACGAAATAGTCGAACGCTGCCCGGTCGGCCGCTGACGAGCTCGCCTGCCGCTCGAGGCGCGCGTAAAGATCAGGATTGGCTTCGGATACCTGGCGCCAGTAGATCTCGTCGATATACCGCGAAGCCTCGATCAGCAGGGCCACGACCTTGCGCTCGTTCTCGTTCAGCAGCGAATGGTCGTAATCGATGGTCGTCCGCGGGAACTGGGCGACGCGGCCGGCGATATCGGGCATGACCTGCAGTGGCGGTTCAGACGTCATCGGGGCCGGTGCAGGGGTGGTCGTTGCGGGTGGTTTTGACATGGTGTCCGAGGTTTGTGTGGTCTGGCAGGCAGCGGCAAGAAGAACGGCGGCAGCGAGCAGTTTGCGCATAGAGAGCGAGATTCTAGTAGAGGACGGGCACGTCCGCCTGTCGGCGGTTACAATTCACGCGTGATCATCGAATGCCCGAACTGTCACTCGAAGTATCAGTACAACGAGGAGAGGTTCGAGCAGAAGCCGTCCAAGAAGATCAAGTGCGCAAAGTGCGCCACGATTTTCGAGATCTTCAATCCGGCTGCGGTGGCCAATGCCGCACCGGCTACGCCGGTGAAGGGCGACAGTACGTTTCACTCCACGCCGAAGAAGGGGCGGGTTCCGGAGCCAGAGCCGCCCGCCGCCGCGGCGCCTCCCGCCCCGAAGCCGGTCGCGTTACAGATGCCCGCGGGAAAGCGGCTTTCGCTGGCGATCATCGACGGACCGGATGCGGGCCGCGTCTTCAGAATCGAGAAGCCACGGGTCACGCTGGGCCGTTCCGGTGCCGACCTCGATCTGAATGACACCGAAGCGTCGCGGCAGCACGCCGCCGTGGAGGTCCGCGACACGAGCTACCTGGTCCATGATCTCGGTTCCACGAACGGGACGCTCGTCGACGGCTCGAAGATCACCGCGCCTACGGAGCTGACCGACAAGGGAGAGTTTCAGGTCGGATCATCGACGATCATGCTCATCGTGACAGAAGATGTATGAGGCTGCGCCCGCTCTTCGAGGTGCTCTAGAGCGCGTTGCTGCCGCCCCGATTCCCTGCCGTCCCTGCCGCCCGGAACGACCATGAACGAACTGCGCACGCTGTATCGACATCGCCAGTTGATCGCCACGCTCACGGCCCGCGATCTCAAGGCACGCTATCGCGGCTCGATCCTCGGATACTTCTGGTCACTGGCGAACCCCCTGCTGCTCCTGGGCGTGTACACGCTGGTGTTCACGGTCTTCTTTCCGGCCCAGGCCGTGCGCGCGTATCCACTGTTTCTTTTCTGCGGAATCCTTCCCTGGACCTTCTTCTCCGCGGCGGTCCTCGAGTCGACGACCGCGATCTCAGGCAATGCCGGATTGATCAAGAAGGTCATGTTTCCGGCCGAGGCGCTCCCGCTCGTGGTGGTGTTGTCGCATCTGGTGCACTTTGTCCTGGCCACACCGATCCTGCTGGCAGCGCTGGTCGCCTATACGCTGGCCGGCCAGGCCACGGTGCGGGCAACGATTCTGCTTTTGCCGGTACTGATGCTGCTCCAGGCGATCTTCGTGGCCGGGGTGGCGGTGATGGTCTCGTCGGCGGCGGTGCTGTTCCGCGATCTCCGCGACATCATCACGAACCTCATGCAGCTCGGATTCTTCGTCACGCCGATCATCTATCTCATCGAGAACATCGGCTGGCGTCCGTTGCGGGCGCTGTTGCGACTCAATCCCATGACCCCATTCGTGGTGTCGTATCAGGACATCATCTTCTACGCGAAGTGGCCCGGTCTCTTCGATTCGTTTCTCATGGTCGCGTACGCGGCAGCGTCCTTCGGATTCGGCTTTCTCGTGTTCGACCGGCTGCGCGACACGCTCGCGGAGGCGATTTGAGCGAGCCAAATTTCGCCGTCGCTCTCCAGGATGTCTGGAAGAGTTACCGGCTGTGGGGCCGCGGGTCGCAATTCGCGACGCTCAAGAGCGCCCTCCTCAAGCGCGACATGACGCCGGAGCCGGAGTCGTCGGTCGCGGCGCTGAAAGACGTCTCGTTCGCCGTGCACAAGGGCGAGGCCTTCGGCGTCATCGGTCGCAATGGATCCGGCAAGTCCACGCTGCTCAAGATCGTCTCGGGGATCCTCAAGCCGACGTCCGGCTTCGTGACCGTGCACGGGAGAGTGGCCGCGCTCATCGAGCTCGGGGCTGGCTTTCATCCCGAGATCACCGGGCGCGAGAACGTCTACATCAACGGCATCATGCTCGGCCTGACCCGGCGCGAGATCGATCAGCGGTTCGCATCGATCGTCGACTTCGCCGGCATCGGTGAGTTTCTCGATCAGCCCGTCAAGACGTACTCGTCAGGCATGTACGTACGGCTCGGATTCGCGGTAGCCGTTCACGTCGATCCGGAAGTGCTCCTGATCGACGAGGTGTTGTCGGTCGGCGACGAGGAGTTCTCGGCAAAATGCGTCGCCAAGATCCAGGAGATGAAGTATCGCGGCGTGACGCTGATCTTCGTCACCCATCAACTCGACCAGGTGCGTATTCTGTGCGACCGCGCCCTGTGGCTCGATCACGGCGCGCCGCGAGCCATCGGCGACCCCGTGCGCGTGGTCGATGCCTACCTGCAGGTCGTGAGCGGAGGAAGTGTGGCCCCTCCGGTCCCTGCGGCCAGTCCGGGCCAGGTTGCCGGAGCGAGTGAGGCAGCGGCCAACGACCTCACCGAGGAAGAGCGCTGGGGCTCGGGCGAGGTGATCCTCAAGAGCGTCGTGCTCGTCGATCCGGACGGCAATGAGCTCGTGGCACTCGCCGCGGGAAGCGCGGTGGCCGTCGAGATGGATGTCGAAGTGCGGGTGCCGCAGGACGACTTCGTGTTCGGCGTCGGCATCTATCACGCCGACGGGACCTGCGTGTACGGCACGAACACCGACATCGAGGGTCTGCTGCCGAAGCGTCTGGAGTGGGCCGGCGGTGTGCGATTCCTCATGCCTTCACTCGACCTCGTGGCAGGCTCGTATCGAATCGACGCCGCCGTGCACACGCGCAACGGCCGGGCCTTCGACTACCGGCGCGGCGTCCTTCGTTTCGTCGTGGGCACACGCGTTCATGACATTGGGGTGTATCGTCCGAAGCACGAGTGGCGCTTCGATGGGGGCATCGCCTTCAGGAGCGTCGATTCTCTCGAGCGCAACGTGCCCGCGCCGATCGCGGAGTACATTCGAGAGTCGCAGCCAACGCCCGAGCCGCCGAAGTTCCGCAAGCGGCGCGGCAGAACCGAGGAGTGAAGCCCATGAGTGTCGGAGTTCTCATTGTCATTGTCGTCGTCGGGATCTATCTACTCAGTTCGATCAAGATCCTTCCTGAATACGAGCGCGGCGTCATCTTCCGGCTCGGACGTCTTCTTGGCGCGGCCAAGGGGCCGGGCCTCTTTTTCGTCTTCGCCCCCATCGACCGGATCGTGCGCATCTCGCTGCGGCAGGAGGCCTTCGAGGTGCCGCCGCAGGACATCATCACGCGCGACAACGTCACCCTGAAAGTGAATGCCGTCGTGTTCCTGCGCGTCATCGAGCCGCGCAACGCGGTGGTCGAGGTGTTCGACTACCGCTACCAGACGTCGCAGTTCGCACAGACGACGCTGCGGTCGGTCCTCGGCGAAGTGGAGCTCGACGATCTGCTCGCCCATCGCGACCAGCTCAACGCCCGCATCCAGTCCATCCTCGATCAGCACACCGAGCCCTGGGGGGTGAAGGTCGTCAACGTCGAGGTCAAGCAGGTCGACCTGCCGGAGTCGATGCTGCGCGCGATGGCCAAACAGGCGGAGGCGGAACGCGAGAAGCGCGCGAAGCTGATCCACGCGGAGGGCGAGTTCGCGGCCTCCCAGCGTCTGTCCGAAGCCGCCGGGGTGCTTTCCAGCGAGAAGGGCGCTTTGCAGCTGCGCTATCTGCAGACGTTGACCGAGATCGGCGTGGAGAAGAACACCACCATCATCTTCCCCGTGCCGATCGACATTCTCGAGGGGTTGCGGACCGCCCTGGAACGCAAGAGCTAGGGAAGCCTGCGCGCCGGAGTCCCCCCGCCCAGATTCCTCGCGCTCTGCGGCGCTCGGAATGACGACAGCCACGAGTGTGCGACCGCGTCATTCCGAGCCGCGAAGACGGCGAGGAATCCGGGTGGTGGTTCATTGGCGCGCCCGGATTCCTCGCTCTGACGCCTACGTCAACAACTCCGACAGCGCGTCGAAGCGTTCACTCCACCACGCCTTCATGGTCGCTGCCGCCGATGAGCCGGCGAGCTTGGAGTGCTCGATGGCCACCGCGCTCTTGTGGTCGCCCTTGGTGATGAAGCCGATGGCGACGATCGTGTTGTCGCTCATCGTGAGGCGCATCGTCTTGTGCGGATGTGCGGTTCTCACCGTCACCTTGTCCGGGAGCCATTTCGCGCGGAGGCGGGGCTTCGCGAACGCGTCGAACAGTCGTTCCACGGGAACGTGGAACGTGCGGCTCCTGGTCGTGTGGTAATCGCCGCCGCGCCGCTGGCCGCGATCGCGCAGTCCGCGGATCCTTTCGTAGCCGACGGTCACCATCTGCGACCACCAGTCCGGTGTGCCGGTGGACGAGACGTAGCGCGCGATCTCTCGATGCGGCTTCTCCGCGGCGCTGGCCGCATCGAGAGCCCTCACCCAGCCGGCCCAGTCGCGGCCGGTGGCCTTCCTGACCGCCGCGTCGCTCATGCCGGCGGCCGTGGCGTAGTCCTTTGCCGGCGTTTTTGTTCGGACGATGTGAAGACGCGCGGCGGTGTACGACTCACCGGTCTTCTGCATACGGACTCGGATGATCCGCTTGAGGTCTTTCTGCTTCGGCATCACGATCTCCTTCGTTCACGCCGCAACGCGGAGCTCCCCGGCAGCGCCGCCTGCGGCACGAAGGTACGTCACACCGATCCGGGAGTGTGCCCCCCTTTGCCTCGAAATCACGCCTTCGCCGGGGGAAGGCAGCCGAGGTTAGGCGCGAATCATCGCCGCGGGGAAGTATAGATCACGTCGCCGTCCAGGATGGTCAGATCGACGTGGATGTTCTCGATCTTCTCGGGCGCAACGGTGAAGAGATCATCGGACAGAACGGCGATGTCGGCGAGCATACCCGGCGCGATCTTCCCAAGGTCGTTTTCCCGGAACATGGCAAACGCATTGTTCACGGTGTAGGCGCGCAACGCTTCTTCCACGGTGATCTTCTGTTCGGGGATCCATCCGTTCGGGTTCCTGCCGTCGATCGTGCGGCGCGTGACCGCGGCGTAGATGCCCAGGATCGGATTGAGCGGCGCCACCGTCCAGTCGGAGCCAAACGTGACCGTGGCTCCGGCATCGATCAGCGATCGGAACGCGTACGCCCACTTCGCGCGCTCGTGGCCGATCTTCGTCTCCGCCCAGCGGCCGTCGTCGATGGCGTGATACGGCTGCATCGATGCGATGACGTGATCGGTGGCGAAGCGCCTGATGAGGTCCGCATCGAGGTGCTGCGCGTGCTCGATGCGGAAGCGGCGGTCGCGTGGCAGCGACTCGTAGATCTTCAGCACCTCGTCGTTGGCGCGGTCGCCGATGGCGTGGATGGCGATCTGCAGGTTGTGCCCGTCCGCGTCGGCGACCCATTTCTTCATGGAGCCGTTCGTCATCGGCTCCATCGGCAGCCCGCGGTTGCCGGGCTCTCCCGCGAACGGTGCGGAGAACCACGCCGTCGACGAGCCGAGCGAGCCGTCGGCGAAGCCTTTCAGACCGCCGATGCGCAGCCGGTCTCCGCCGAACGCTTTCTCGATTCCCGCACTCACGAGCCGCTCGTAAAGCCGGATCGGTGTGAACAGATAGACGCGCGCGGTGAGCCGGCCGGACTTTTCGAGGTGCTGGTAGGCGCGGAGGTCGTCGTAGGCGTCGCCGCCGGACATGTCGCAGAACGCCGTCACGCCATGTTTCATCGCTTCATCGAGACCGGCGCGCGCCGCGGTCACGCGCTCATCGATCGAAGGACGCGGAATGACCGAGTCGCCAAAGCCGGTGGCCGCGTCTTTCATGAGGCCGGTGGGCTCGCCTCTGCTGTCGCGAACGATCGTGCCCCCGGCGGGATCGGCGGTGTCACGCGTGACGCCGGCAAGTTTCAGGGCGACGCTGTTCGCGAGCGACATGTGGCCATCGAGACGGGTCACGAACACCGGATTGTCGGGTGTGACCGCGTCGATCATCTGCCGCGTGGGGAGCGTGTACGGCCTCCAGAGCTGCTCGTCCCACTCCCCTCCGGTGATCCAGACGCCCTTGCCGGCCTTCCGGCCGAACTCGCCGATGCGGCGAGCGAACTCCTCCGGCGACGCCGCGTCGCGCAGTCGTACGCGCGACAGCTCGAACCCACCGTCGACGAAATGAACGTGGTTATCGATGAATCCGGGGACGGCCAGACGGCCGTGCAGGTCGACGCGCTTCCAGTGCTGCGGCGAACCTGCCCGCTCGTCCAGGAGGGCGGTGACTTCCTCGTTCGTGCCGGTGGCGACGATGCGGTTTCCCTCGATCGCAACGGCCTGTACGAAGCGCATTGCCGGATCGCCGGTCCAGACCTTTCCGTTGAACAGGACGAGATTTGCCATCATCAATGCGGGTCCGATCACAGCGTTTGACACTACCACGCTGTTAGGATTGTGCCGTGCGCGTCACGTTCGGGGACTTCGTACTCGACTCGTCGGAACGGCAGCTTCTCGCCGGCGACGTACCCGTGCACCTGACCGGGAAGGCTTTTCAGCTTCTCGTGCTCCTCGTCGCGGAGCGACCGAACGTCGTCCTCAAGAAGGAGATTTACGACACGCTCTGGCCGTCGGTGTACGTGCAGGAGGCGAACATCAAGAATCTCGTCGCCGAATTGCGCGCCGCGATGGGCGATGCCGGAGGCGAAATCATCCGCACCGAACGTGGGGCGGGCTACGCGTTCGTCGCCGACGCCCGCGACGAGCTGGCCATGCATCTGCGTTTCATGCTCATGGTCAACGGCGCGGCGTTTCCGCTGCGCGAGGGAAGGAACATCATCGGCCGCGACCCCGGGGCGCAGATCCGACTCGACTCCGCGGCCGTGTCGCGCCGCCACGCCGTGGTGTCCGTTTCGGGTGAAGAAGTCGTTCTCCAGGACCTGGGCAGCCGCAACGGCACCCGTGTGAACGGCGAAAAGCTCGAGGCGGCGCGGCCGTTGCGCGCGGGAGACGAGATCCGGATCGCACAGTTCGCCATCCGATTCCAGAACGCCTCCAGCAGCACTCGACCGACCGCGCCGCTCGGCTACCGCCTCTGATGTGCGGCGGGGCGCCAGCCCTCGCCCGCCGTACCCCCACCAGGACTTCCTCGCCCCTCAACGAGAAACGACGATGGGAGTAATCTGTGGCTGAAGCCGTCATTTTGGGTAAGAAGAGGGTAGGAGCTGGGTGCTCGGTGCTCGGGTGCGGGATTCAGCGTCGGGCCGACTGCGTCGCACCTTGATCGATGAGAGTTCAGCGGATGTGCCTCGGTATTGAAGACCGGGTTGCGCGGATCGAAGTCCTTGTTGGCAGAGAAGAGCAGTCCGCTTCTGAGCCGCCGGCTCAGCGGAACCTGCCGGCGTGATAGTCGCGGGCGGCTTCCACGATCTCCTGCTGCGTGTTCATGACGAATGGTCCCCGTGCCACGACCGGTTCGTTGAAAGGCGCGGCATGGCCGAAGATCAGAATCGCGCCCGACGATGACTCGAGCACGATCTCGTCATCGTCGTCGTTCAGCTCGACGAGTTGGAAGGCGTGGGCGGTCTCTCCACTGATTTTCACCTCGCCGCGCACGACATAGAGAAACACGTTGTGCTCCCGCGGTGCCCGAGCCTTGAGGCGCGCTCCAGGGGCCAGCTCGATGGTCATGAGCGTGACATCCGTCGGCGAATCGATCGGTCCTGTCGTTCCATCCCATATGCCGGAAATGAGACGAATGTTCGCGCCTTCTCCGGCAGTGATGCTCGGGATTTCATCGTTCTGCAATCCGGCGTAGCGCGGCTCGGTCATCTTCAGCTTCGCCGGGAGATTGATCCAGAGTTGCAGGATCTCCAGCGGCCCGCCGTACTTGAGGAACTCTCCAGGGGACAGCTCGGAGTGCTCGATGCCGCGCCCGGCGGTCATCCACTGGACGCCTCCCGCACCGATCGTGCTCTCGTGGCCGCCTGTGTCGCGATGGGTGAGGCTGCCGTCCAGGATGAACGTAACGGTTTCGAAACCGCGGTGTGGATGGGGGCCGAACGGGAGGCCGCGGTTGCCGGGCGGGTAGACTTGCGGCCCGTGATGGTTGAGCAGGAGAAACGGGTCGATCATGTCCACCGCCGCGGTGGGCAGCGCCCGCTGGGTGCGAAGGTCGCCGAGGTCGTCCTGCTCGGCGTCGTGGATCGCGCGAACCGTTCTCATACTCACCGAGTCATAGCACAATGAACGACTCGATAAACACCGCCCGCAGCGACGCCGGCTCGGTCATGGCCACACGCCAGATCCCTTCGACGGGCGAGGCATTGCCGGTCATCGGTCTCGGGACGTGGCAGACGTTCGATGCCGGCTCGTCGGAGTCGAAGCGCGCTCCGCTGGAAAAGGTCCTGCGGGAGTTCGTGACGATGGCCGGGAGCGTTGTTGACGCATCACCGATGTACGGCTCGGCCGAGGAAGTGGTCGGCGCTCTGGCCGCGAAGACGGAGCTCGATTCGAGACTCTTTCTGGCCACGAAAGTGTGGACGTCCGGCCGCAAGAAGGGGATTCAGCAGATGGAAGAATCGATGCGCCGCCTGCGACGGTCGCGCATCGATCTCATGCAGGTGCACAATCTTCTCGATGCCGCTACGCATCTGGCTACTCTGCGCGACTGGAAGAAGAACGGTCGCATCCGCTATATCGGGATCACGCATTACACCTCCAGCGCCTACGGCGAGGTCGAGGCGATGATGCGGCGAGAGCCTGTCGATTTTCTGCAGATCAATTACTCCGCCGTGGAGCGTCAGGCGGAAGCGCGCATTCTCCCTCTGGCGCGCGAGCAGGGAATCGCGGTGATCGCCAACCGTCCCTTCGCCGAGGGCTCGTTGCTCCGGCGGCTTGGGTCGCGCGCGCTGCCCTCATGGGCCCACGACATCGATTGCACGAGCTGGGCACAGATCCTTCTCAAGTTCGTCGTGTCACATCCCTCCATCACCTGCGCCATTCCGGCGACGGCCGACGTAGCGCATCTCCAGGACAACATGGCAGCCGGTTACGGGCGCATGCCGGACGAACGTCTGCGCGCGCGCATCGCATCGGCGATCGGATGAACGATGAGTGACGCCAGGGAATCAATCGTGGAGCGGCGGATGCACTACATCGAGAGGCAGCGTGCCCTCGGCCACGGCGTGAACGTACGCTTCCAGGGGCTGAAGCCTCAGGGATACGGACCGCCGAATCGTCACGGATTACCGTCCATTCCCACGGGCCAGCGCGCTGTCACGAACTGGCCGGTGCTCGACCTCGGAGAGGTACCGGAGGTCGCGTTGGCCGACTGGCGCCTCGAGGTCGGCGGTCTGGTCGAGAGCCCGGCCACGTTGACCTGGGACGACTTCATGGCGCTGCCGCAGGTCGAGGACACGAGTGACTTTCACTGCGTGACCACCTGGAGCCGTCTCGGCAACCACTGGAAGGGCGTCCGCTTCAGCACGCTCGCCGAGCGTGTCGTGCCCCGCGAGAACGCGGCCTGGGTGCTCTGTACCGGCTACGACCGCGATGCCGGCTCCGGCGAGGACTACACGACGAACCTGCCGCTGGCCCGCGCGGTCGAGGACGATGTCCTGCTCGTGCATACGTGGGAAGGCAATCCGCTGCCTCGCGAGCATGGCGGTCCGTGCCGCATGATCACGCCGAATCTGTACGCCTGGAAAGGCACGAAGTGGATTCGGCGAATCGACTTTCTGGCCGAGAATCGCCGGGGCTTCTGGGAGCGCCGCGGCTACTCCGACACGGCCGAGCCGTGGTTCGACGATCGCTACTCCTCACCGTAATCAACGATCGCTCTCGTTCGTCGTATCTGATGGAGTGGATCACGTGCGACGAACGATCTTCAGATACCTGTTCGGGTCGGGTTGTGTCGTGCTCGCCTTCGTGATCGCGGCGATGCTCGGAACCTGGGCCGAACCCGACGACACCGCGCTGTACGCGCTGGCCGTGCTCGTTGCGTCATCGATCGGCGGAGTCGGGCCGGGACTGCTGGCGACGGTGCTCGCTGCCGCCGGTACCGCGTTCGCGCAGGTGGGATGGGCGGCAGCCCCCGACCTCGGCTGGGACGATGTGTTTCGCGTCAGCATGTTCATCGTCGTTGCGCTCGTCGTGAGTTCGCTGGCGACGCGCCAGCGCGCTGCCGAGGACGGTCTGCGCGACGCGGTACGAAAGCTGAAGGAAGCCGACAGTGCCAAGGACAGGTTCCTGGCGACGCTGTCGCATGAGCTCCGCACGCCGCTCACTTCGATTCTCGGCTGGGCCACGATTCTCGGAGAGCAGCCTGACGACCCGGCCACGGTCGCCGCGGGCGCCGAAAGCATCCGGCAGAGTGCCAGAACGCAGCAGGTCCTCGTCGACGATCTTCTCGACCTCTCCAGGATCATCTTCGACAAGTTTCACATCGACAGGTCTCCGATCGATCTCGTACCACTGGCGCGCGAGACGATCGATCTCATGACGCCGGCCGCGGCATCGAAGCAGATCGAGCTCGTCCTGCAATTGCCGAAACGTCCCTGCGTGATCATCGGCGACGCCCATCGCATCAAGCAGGTCATCTGGAACTTTCTCTCGAACGCGGTGAAGTTCACTCCGCCGCGCGGCCGCGTGGAACTGCGGATCGAGGTCGCCGGATCCGAGGTGGTTGTCCTCGTGACGGACAGCGGGATGGGGATCGAGCCGGACCAGTTGTCATCGATCTTCGAGCGCTTTCAGCAGGGTGAGGGCGCGGTGCAGAAGGGCGGCCTCGGTCTCGGTCTGGCCATCGCGCATCATGTCGTGGAAGCGCATCACGGGACGGTGGAAGCGAGGAGCGACGGTCGCGAAAAGGGTGCGACGTTCAGCGCGCGGTTTCCGCTGGTAATGTCCTGATCGCGCGGCCGGTCATTCCGAGCCGCGAAGACGGCGAGGAATCCGGGCGGGGGAGAGCGCACCACCACCCGGATTCCTCACCGTCTTCGCGGTTCGGAATGACGTCGGATCGAATCAGGCGTTATCGAGGTAGGCTGCTTCGTCCCCATCCGTCCTCGCCTTCGGGGGCGGTCTTGCTATTTCTTGCGTTGCTGAGTCCGCCCATTCCGTGGATCGGATCATGCAGGCTTGGAGTGTGGGAACACGCTAGACACTGGTGCCGGCTATTGCTCTGTCCGCTCTGTTCGCGGAAGGGGCGTATTTTTCTCCATCATTGCCCTAGCGTCTGCCGGACAGCTTCCGGTCAGGACGCGAGATGGAATTTGATTCGATCGACGTACTCATCGTCGATGACGACGAGGCGATCCGCCTTCTGCTGCGCAGATCGCTGCAACGACGCGGGCTGCTTTGCGCAGAGGCGCGAAACGGGGTCGAGGCTTTGCTGTGTCTTCAGAAATCGAACTGCTCGGTCATTCTGCTCGACCTGACCATGCCTCAACTCGACGGGCACGGCTTCGTCGATGCGTTCATGCACGTGCGGCAACCGCAGCAAAGTCCGGTCATCTTCGTCATGTCGGCGGCCGGCGACGATCAGTTGGGCCGGGTGCGCGCGGACGCGGTGCACGCCGTGGTGCGAAAACCGTTCGATCTTCACGAGCTCGCCGATATCGTGGAGCTCTGCGCGACGAGCCCCTGGTCCCGCGACGCCAGGGCAACCGGTTAGGCCGGCTCTGGGACCAGGCGGGCATTCACGAGTTAGGATCGCTCCTGTGAGACGCCGCGTCCCATGGATGTTCTGCGCGGTCATGGCGCTGCTTCCCTGCTGCCGCCCTGTGCACCCGCTTCACGGCGTCACGATGCGCGCTCCGGCCAGGCCGCAGCGCGCATCGTGGTGACGACCGTCGGCACCGCCATCAAGGAGACAGGACCGGCGGCCACCATCAAGACGTTCGGCGAGGTGTACGCGTTCTCGCCCGCGGTCTTCGCGGTCCGCCGCGATCAGCCGACGCAGATCGCATTCTGGAACCTGCAGCCGGACGACGAGCACGACGTCATGCTCACCGACCCACGGAATCGCGTGCTCATGCAGACGAAACTCCCGCCACTGTCGAAGACCGTCTTCGTGATGACGTTTCACGACGAAGGGTTGTTTCCGTTCTACTGCACGGTGCACCAGCCGGCGATGTCGGGGCAGATCATCGTGACGCCTCCGTAGAAAAGACGCCTGGCCGGGCGATCGGGGAATCCGGACGGCGCGGCTGGCACGCCGCCCGGATTGGAAGAGATCTATTTCCCGTTGCCCTGACTCTGCGGAACGCTCACCGTCACCGTGGCGCTGTATGCGACGTTGGAAAAGCGGTCGGTGCAAACCGCGCCGATCGTGTACACGCGCCCCGAGCCACCGGCGGCTCTTTCCGCGCGAAGATGCAGGTGATGCGCGTCGACGATGTCCCAGTCGGGCGTGGTGTCACCGTCGCCGGTGCCGTTCACCGGCTCATTGCTGGTCACGCTCAGAGAACACGCCGGCGCGGGATCGCCCGCATCCGTTGCGGTGTAGGAGACGGTGAGGTCCACCATCTTGTGATTGGCCGGCCAGAGGCTCGACGTGCTGAGAATCAATGGCGAGATCACCGGCGGCGCATTGTCGATGACCGTGACCGAGACCGGTGCGCTCGTCGTTGCCACGCCGTCGCTGGCCGTCACGGAGAACGTGAAGCTCTGGCCTGCCTGGCCGCCTGACGGCGTCCACGCGAAGACTCCGGTGGCGGCATCGATCGACGCACCGGCCGGAGCCGAGGACAGCCCGAACACGATTGTCTGCACCGGCACATCGACGTCGGTCGCATGCGCCGTGAAGTCGAAGGTGTTGCCCAGGAAGACGGTCTGCGTGGCCGGAACGCCGGTCAGCACGGGAGGGTCGTTGACCGGAGTGACCGTCAGACTGAATGTGGCCGTGTTCGAGGTGGCATGTCCGTCGTTGACGCTGAATGTGAACGAGTCGGACCCGTTGAAGTCGGGCGCCGGCGTGTACGAATACGTCGCGCCGGAACCGGTGAGCGTCCCGTGCGAGGGCGATGAGTTGATCGAATAGGAAAACGTTGCGGCCGGGTCGGGACTGACCGCGTTGAGCGTCACACTCACGGCCTGATCCTCGTCGGTGGTGGCCGTTTCGTTCGCCACCCCCGGCGGGTTCACTCCGTTGGTGCCCGCCTCGATGCTGTTCTGCACGATCTTCGGGACGTTCGAGAAGAAGTCGTAACCGGTCAGCTGCTCGATGGATCGGACGGTGGTCAGGTACTTCGTCCAGTCGTCATTGCGGATGCCGGTGGCGTTGGGAATCCTGATGGCGATGGTCGTCGTCGAGGGCGTCACCCGCTGGACGTCGTTGCCGTCCAGGTTCGGCAGCACCAGTACCACTTTCCACGTTCCCTCCGGCACAGTGACATGGCCGCCGGCAATCGTCCCCGCATCACCATACGGACCGGAGACGATGTAGACCTCTTTGCACACAGCCGGACATGGAATCAGCGTCCGCAGGTACGTTTCGAATGCCGCCCACGGGCCCTGGTTGTTGTCCGGAGACTGCGGGACCATGTTCGTCATCAGGAACGTGGCTTGATTGATCGGAGCGCTGATGTTGCGATCGGCACTCGGGCACATGTGACCTCGATCGAAGCCCGAACCGGAGTAGTCGGTCTGCAGGACGCGGTACCAGAAGGGCGGAAGCGCCGGATCGGGACGGAACGTATCGGTGCGGCTGCCGGTGCCGGCCCACTCATCGGTGAGGTGCCAGCTCACCCAGTTCGCGGTTCCGTGGTCGCGGTTGTACGACAGCGCGTATTCGGGCTTCTCCATCAGATAGTTGTTCGGCGTGGCGAAACTGGGAATCGCCGAAGATGGGTTGCCCATGGTCAGGTGGACATCGGCCGTTTCCACCGGCGTTCCGGTGGCGATGGTGAACGACCACTGGAAGTCGGCCGGAAGGTTGTCGTAGCCCGGCGGATCGTTCGTATCCTGGTCGGTGACGAGATTGCTGAAGATGTGGACCGTGCAGGTCTCACCGGGCGTGAACGTCTGGTTCGGCGTGATGATCCACGTGCGGCTGTTGAAGGCCGACGCCACTTCCACATCGGTATGGGGGCTGGTAACGGTGCAGTCGATGCTGTACCAGCCGCTGGCGACGTCCACGGGTTCGCTGAAGTTGAGCGTGATGCTGGCGTCGTACGGAGCGGCGGTGGGCGACGGATCGAAGCTGCCGATCTGCGGGGGCAGCTCGACGAGGGCGCCCGTTCCCCGCGGGTTCGGCGGCGTGAGGCGCGAGAAGTCGACGCTGTTCTGATTCGTGTCCGCGTTGGCGGCGCGCACGAGCGATTGCCCGTTGTTGGTCAGCGAAGGTGCGGCCAGGCCGCCCTCGAAGCAATCCGCGCTCCCATAACCGATGAAGTCGACCAGCGCCGGGTTCCCGATCGGGCAGTTGCCCGACAAGGGCAGGAAGTTGCTCACGAGCGCGAGCTTCCCGTTGGATCCGGACATGTTGATGTCGCTGATGATCCGCGGCGGCGGCAGCAGCGTGGAGGCGGTTCCGCCGGACGCGAGCTCGATCAGGAAATAGTCGTGCGGGGCGATGCTGCCGCCGAGCGGCTGCGCATTGCTCCCCCACCCGTTGCCCGTCGACGACGCGTACTGGATCGACCAGCCTTCGAGAGACACGGCGGCGTCCGTGGGGTTGTACAGCTCGACGAAATCGTTGTTGTACGCGGCGCTCGAGTTGCCGCCGCCGCCGTAGATCTGGCTGATCATCACGTGCGGTGTGAATTGCTCGACCACCGTGCTGCAATCGTTCACCGCGGTTGCCGAGTTTCGCGGAGCGGGCGGCCCGACCGTGAAATCGGTCGCAGCCGGCGTGTATTTGCAGCCGCCCAGGACCCGCGAGGCGCCCGTGGTATTCGAGAGTCCGGCTCCGAGGGCCACACGGCCGGAGCAGCTGGTGCCGCCATAACCGACAAAGTCGATGACCTCGCTCGTCAACGAGCACATCGCGCTGGGGACGACCGAAGACGTGGAAAGCGCGACCAGCCCGGCGGTCGAGCCCATGGGGATGTCGCCGACCGCGTCAGGAGTCGGCAGCGGCACGGTTCCTCCGCCCGCTGTCGTGCCGGCTGCCTCCTGAACGAGGTAGTAGCTGTGTGGCTGGATCGTTCCCGTCAGGGGTGTGGCCAGCCAGACAGGGGAAGGGCTCGATGACGAGTAATGCTGCACGCTCCAGCCGTCGACCGACACCGCGTTGTCGCTCCGGTTGAACAACTCGATGAAGTCGTTGTGCAGCGTGGAGCCGGCATTGCCGCCGCCACCGTAGAACTGGCTGATGACGATCGTGCCCGGCGCCAGCGCCGGCACCGTGACGGTGAGCGCGATGGTCGTTGCTGCGCTGCGGCCCTGCGCGTCCGTGATGCTGATCGGCAGGCTCTTGCCGCCGAGCGGAGTGGAAACAGGAACGGTCGCCGTAAACGTGAAGACGTTCCCGGCTCCGGCGAACGTTTGAGAGACAGCACCGCCGATAGAGCTCAAATCGCCGGTCACCGTGATGCCCGTGCTGGAAGGATTCGTGCCCGGCGTGACCGTAACGGTGAGCTGGGTCTGCGCACCGCGCCCAACGCTGGTTGGATTGGCGGTGCCGGTTCCCGTTGGATTCGTCGGAGCGCTGCTCGAGATCGTCAGAGCGATCGACGCGGTCCCGCTGCGGCTCTCGGCATCGGTGACCGTGACCGGTAACGTCACCGGGCCGGCGGGCGTGCCCGGGTTGACGGTTGCTGTAAAGGTGAATGTGTTGCCGCCGGCGTTCGCGAAGGTCTGACTGCTCGAACCGCCGATGGCGGTGAGATTCGCGCTCACGCTGATGCCGGTGCTGGCGGGGTTCGTCCCGGGCGTGACAGTCACGGTGAGCAGTGTGGAGTTGCCCGCGAGGACCGAACTCGGATTTGCGACACCGCTTGCCGTGGGAGACGTGGGAAGCGACGTGTCGCACGAATGGGTCGGCGTGCTCGTGTTTCGAGGAGCGGGCAACTGAGCTGTGAAGTCGCTGCCGTTGTTGTCTGTGTCCGTGCATCCGCTTCCCGCTCTGAGTGCCGCCAGCGTGGCGGAGATCACGGGCGCGGGCGTACCTTCGGAGAAATTGGCACCGCCAAAACCGACGAGGTCGATGATCAACGCGAGCTGCGATCCCGAGCAGGGTGTCGAGGAACCGTTGCAGCCGAGGGAAGCCGTCGAATTCACCAGGGCGACTTTCCCCGCGGTGGCGGACATGTTGATGGTTCCGACGGCGTCTGCAGCCGGCAGCGGCGATCCTGTGGTGCCGCCTGCCTCCTGCACGAGGAAGTACTGGCCCGGACTCAAGGTCACGACGGGCAGCACGGTGAGCTGGCTTGCCGACGATCCGAAGTTCCCGGTCCCCGTGGCGCTGGCGTATTGCACCGACTTGCCGCCGAGCGACACTGGTGCCGCGCCGCGGTTGAAGATCTCGACGTAATCGTTCGTGAGCGTTGCGCCGGAGTTGCCGCCGCCGCCGTATACCTGGCTGATGACGAGATCCGGCGAGCCCTGAGCGAACGTAGGCGGAATGAATAGCAAGGCGGCAACGGCCGCGAGCGCGACTCTTCGTAGAATCATTGGGATGTGCCTTTCGTTGTGGGGGTTCGGTCGCGCGAGAGTAGCCGTCTTGCCAGGGCGCGTCAATGCCGTACCGCTTCAAGGGTTTTTGGCGATCGTAACGATCTGCGCGAGGCCTTCGTGTCGGTGATGAAAGACGACCTCACCCGGTCATCCTGACTGGAAGGGGAGACGCGTTCTTCTCATTCGGCTTCGACGTTCCTCACGATCGCTCGGCGGATCGTCCCGGCTGGCCGCCTTTTCGCCGGCTGCTTTCGCCGGCCTCAAACGGCTCGTTCGTGAAACAGCCGCCGACGGCTATCGGCGGCGATCCGGCGGCAGCTCCTGACAGGAGGGCCGTGGCGGGAGTGTCCTGATGACTTTCATATCCATCTATGCGAATATGATCGGATACGCCACTCCTGTCGATCGGGACGAACATGAAAACAGCAGAGGAACTTGAGAAGGTTCTGACGGCGCTCGCCGACCGGACCCGACTGCGCCTGCTCAACCTGATGCGGGGCGGTGAGGTCTGCGTGTGCTTCTTCGTCGACGTGCTCGGCGAGCCGCAACCGAAAATCTCGCGACATCTGGCCTTTCTTCGCAAGGCAGGTCTGGTGACCGCGCGGCGCGAGGGCAAGTGGATGCACTACTCGATCGCCGAGCCGAAACACGCCACCGCCCGCAGCGTGTTCGATCACACTCTGAAAGAGCTGGCGAACGACGCGGACCTCGAGCGCGATTTTGCGGCGCTGGCGAGGGCGTGCTGCTCGACGCGCGTTCCGGAGTTGTTGAAGCGTGCCCCCAAGCCGGAGTTCATCGGCGCCCGCTCCGGATCTCTTTCAATCCCACGTTGAGCCGCCGGCGCAGGAGCGTGCGCCGGGCGGGATAGTATGGGGTGGAATGCTCCGGCGGCCGATCTTCCTCGTGGCTCCGCCAAGATCGGGAGCGACCGTTCTGTTCCGCATGCTGGGACAATCGCCGAGCGTGGGAGTGCTCGACGGCGGGCTGGATGGCATCGTCGAGACACGCGGTGGATTCGACCTGCGGAGCCGCGATTTCTCGTCGCACCGGTCGTGGCCGCGCTCTCACCTCGAGTTGTTTCCGCGGTTCAGAACCGTGATGGCAACGCCGCCGGCGGCAGGGCCAGCGGCAAGCAGCGCGCCGATCGTGACGCGAGCCCGAGCCCGGCGTTGCTGGCGCGAGAGACCCTCGGGAAAGAAGGGCATCAATCCCCCTTACTTGCTCATTGGTTGGGAACCCGTCGTGAGCCGATGCGATCGGGAAAACCATCGCCAGGAAGAATTGCAACGACGCGGGCTATGGCCGCGGGCTGGCTTCCAGTAAGGTCCGCACGCGTGCGGGATCCGTCGTCGGCAGTTTGCAGACGTAGTTCGTGCAGACGTATGCGGTGGCCGCGCCGTGGAGCGGTTTCTGTTCTCTTGTAAAGGGAGCGATGCGGGCGATCGCCGTCGTTCGATAGAGAACGACCTTGTCCGGCACAAATCCGGCGAACACCGCGCGGCGCAACGGCCGGACGTCGTTTCCGGCGAGAACGATCTCGAATGACGGGCCGAGCAGAAAATCGATTCCGTTCATGAGATACACCGCCGCGGACGGCACCCGGACGATCTCCGCCGGCATGGTGCGCAAAAGCCCTCGCGCGGCCTCGCGGTACACCGGCTTCGCCGTCATGCGTGCGAGCCTCACGAGGTTCATCAGCTCCACGGAGTTTCCCGAGGGCAGCGCACCGTCGAGCGTTTGGCGAGGGCGGACGAGAAGCCGCTCGGCGTCGTTCGCCGTCAGATGGAACACGCCGCCATCCCGATAAAACCGGAGGGCATCGTTCTGGAGATCGATGGCCGCCTGCAGCGTGCCCTCGTCGCCGGTGGCCTCGTAGAGATTCAGGAGCCCCCAGGTGACGAACGCGTAATCGTCGAGGTAAGCGCTCCGTCCGGTCTGGTGGAGCAGGCGGCCGTTCGTTCCACGCAGGTTTTTCAGGACGAAGCCGGCAGCTCGTCTGGCAGCGTGCGCGTACGCGTCGTCGTCGAGAACCACGGATCCGAAGGCGAGCGAAGCGATCATCAGGCCGTTCCAGTCGGCAATGATCTTCTCGTCTCGCGCCGGCCGTGCCAGCTTCGAACGGTCCGAGGCCGTGTAGTAGCGCTCGTCGGAATCCTGCGCACTGTAAAACGCACCCTGCGGAGAGCGAAGGTCGCGGAGAACGTAGGTGAAGATCTCGCGCGCGGTCCGCGCGTACTCGTCCTGATGGGTAGCCTGGTACGCCTCCAGATAGGTCATGGCCAGGAGGGCCTGATCGGAAAGCATCTTTTCGTAGTGCGGAACGTTCCATGCGGCGTCGATCGCATAGCGGTGAAAGCCAAATCCGATCTGGTCGAAGATCCTGCCGCGGCGCATGGCGCGAAGCGTCGTCTCGACCATCTCCAGCGCTTTGGCGTCGCCGCTCCGGCGCCAGTAGCGAAGCAGAAACATGAGCTGATGAGGATCGGGGAACTTCGGCACCGGGAGAAACCCGCCGTTCTTCGGATCGAAGCGCGATGCCAGTTGCCGGTAGGCCGCGGTCAGTGAATAGGCGCCGAACGCGCTGTCGTCCGCGGCGCTGGCCGGACCCATCTCCTGCATGATCAGTGCGGCGCGCGTCGTGATCTGCTCCGGCTGCTCGGCCCACATCGCCGCGAGCCGGTCCAGAATCGTTCGCAGTCGGTCTTTCGGGAGGTAGGTCGCGGCGAAAAACGGTTTTCCGTCAGGTGTGAGGATCAGGTTCAGCGGCCAGCCCGGTCCGTCGATCATGGTCTGGGCGATGGACATGTACGTGTTGTCGATGTCCGGCCGTTCCTCGCGATCGACGGCGATGGCCACGTAGTGCGCGTTCATCAGCGCGCCGATCTCGGGGTCGGAAAACGATTCTTCCTCCATCACCTGGCACCAGTGGCAGGTCGAGTAACCGATCGACAGAAAGATCGGTTTGTGCTGTTCGCGTGCGATCTTGAACGCGGCCTCGCTCCACGGATACCAATCGACCGGATTGCCGGCGTGCTGCTGCAGATACCGCGATGACTCGTGCGTGAGGTGGTTGGCGGCGGATGCAGCCGGAGAGAGGAGGATCGTGATCAGAATCGCGGAGTGAAAAGCTCTCACTCGAGCCCTTCACCCTGCACGATACGGATCCGCTTGCCGGCGGAAACGCCCTTGAACGTCTCCCGATCTCCGTTGGGCCAGACGACGGTGACGTCGGCCTTCGTGTCCGCGCCGAGGCCGAACTGCTGCTCCTTCGGGTTCGAGGTGAGGTAGCCGACGGTGCTGAAAACCTCGCGCCACAACCCTTTGAAGTGCGCGGTGTCGACGTGAATCGTCGCTCCGATGGCGTCGCGCGTCACGCCCTTCTTCGGGTCGCCGACCAGCCGGATCTTCAGCCAGTGGTTGCCGTTCTGCTGGGCGTTGTTGAGGTAGACGACCGCCGGCTCCTCGAAGTTGTTGACCACCATGTCGAGATCGCCATCTCCGTCGATGTCGAGATAGGCGGCGCTGCGGGAATTGCCGAGATGAGCGGCGCCGCTCCGCGCCGATTCCTCCAGGAGGCGTCCGTCGCGGTTGACGAAGAAGACGCTGGCCTCTTTCTCAGCGATGGGCATGACCACATTGCGTTTCGTGCCGGACGAGTCCGTGAAGTACGGGTTGACGCTGGAGTACACGGCGTACTCGTTCATGCCGTTGACGACGTAGAGATCGTCGTCTCCGTCATTGTCGAAATCGAAGAAATTCGCGCCCCATGACCACCCCGTCGAGTTGTAGCCGCGGCCGACCGCGTTCGACTGCACGTAGGAGACGAGCTTTCCGTCATGCGTCGTGGACGTGAAGAGGTCGTTCGCTTCCACCACGCGCATGTTGGCCATCTTCGCGGCATTGAATTTCATGCGCGTGTTCGTGTCAGGGAGTACGTATTTCTCATCCTTGTCCATCGTCACGACGTTGGAGATGTAGACGTCGGGGACGCCGTCGCGGTTGAGATCGGTGATGCCGACGTTCATGGTGTAGCTCGGCTTGTCCGTGCCGATGCGCGAGGAGACCTCTTCGAATTTGCCGCCGCCGAGGTTGCGGTACCAGGCGTTGACACCGAAGTCGTTGCCGCAGATCAGATCCTCCCTGCCGTCGCCGTCGAAATCGAGGTGTCCGATCGACTGTGACCAACCGGTGTTGTCGACGCCACTGCCGGCGGTCACGTCCTGGAATCGAAAGTTGCCTTTGTTGCGAAAGAGCTTATTGGGAAGGGCGTTGCTGTTGCGCCGGGACAACGTCGGCAGAACGCCGTGAACGTAGTCTCCGAAGTATCCGATGTAGAGATCGAGCAGGCCGTCGTTGTCGAAGTCGAGCGCGGTGGCGGGACCGCCGACCAGGCCGCTGCCGCCCAGGCCGGCCTGGGCGGTCACGTCTTCGAACCTCGCGTGGCCGAGGTTTCTGTATAGACGGTGATCGTCGTTGGCGTAGGTGATGAAGATGTCGGGAAGGCCGTCGTTGTCGAAGTCGGCGATGATGGGCTGCCGCGGCTCACCATACCGGCCATCGGGCCGCTTCCAGTCCAGGCCGGCGGCTTCGGTCACGTCGGTGAAGCGACCCTTGCCGTCGTTGAGATAGAGCGCGTTCCCGGCGCCGCTGAGAATCAGTACGTCGATGTCACCGTCGTTGTCGATGTCCTCAGCGGCGATTCCCGAACCGCCGAACGCCGGGGGTACGGCCAGACGGACTGTGTTTCCGTCGGCCACCGTGTAGCTGCGGATCAGCCGCGAAAGCCAGTCCGACATGCGGTGCTCGAAGTGGATTCCGCTTGCGGCCGTCACGTCCGTGAAGAACTGGCCGCGTTCTTTTTCGGCGGATGATGCCGGTGCCGACGCGATCTTCGCCGGGGCGTTTCTGACCGGGGGCGCCGCGGCGTTCTCGTCGATCAATTGCTGGATCCTTTTCACCGCCTTCGTCAGATGCGTGTGATTGAGCCGCTCGCTTTTCTCCGCGGTGGCGAATGTGCCGGCGACGCGCAGGATGAGCGTTCCCATCTGCGCTGCACCTTCGGTCAGCAGTTCGGCCGCAAACGGATCGGGCTCGATGGTTCCCTTGTAATCCGGATTCCTGAGCACTTCGCTGAGATAGAACCAGTGCAGACCGGGGTCACGGAAGGAGTCCAGATCGTAGGCCTCGATGACGATCTGCTTGTCGTGCGGCAGCCGCGGGAAGTAGACGCAGTCCTCGTACTGATTCAGCTCGTGCGGTTCGAAGGCCTGCACCGCGGCGTTCACATCTTCCACGCGGACATAGGGATGCCCCGCTTTCCGGGCCCGCCGGTCGGCATCGAGCAGGACGTCGTTCGTCCAGGCGATCATGGTCTCGTTGAACTGAGTCCTGAAGATCTCGCCTTCCTTCGGGTCCGTGGGCCACAGGTGGCGCGCCATATAGACCTGAATGTTGCGAAGGAACACCGGCTGGCTGAGATCGTTGTATTTCTCGAACGCGGTCAGCTTCTCGGCGACGATGGCCTTGATGGTGGCGAACTTCTCCGACCCGGCCGGCGGCATGGTCTTGCGGATCGTGGAGGGCGTCGTGGCAGCCGCGCTGCCGGCGACTTCGGTCCATGCGTGCTTCAAGACTCTCGGTGCGATGCGCTCCTGATTGGCGGTGCGCGCGGCGCGGTCCGCGCGCTGCAACGCGGCCAGGGTGGTCAGATCCAGCGACTCCTTGAAAAGCTCCACCGCGTCGTGATCGAGGGGGAGCAACTTCGTTCCGTCCGCCATGGAATCCTGCTGCACGGCCAGGATGGCACGGAGCGCATAGGCGACGGTGCCGTATTGGCGCTTGTCGCGCTCGGTGATGACGATGCGCCCGGCATCGTTCGGATGGACGATCCAGTCGCCTTCGGGCGTCTTCACGTACGGGACCGCCGCTTGAAGCAGAGGACGGAGGACATCGATCCCGATCTGCGACTGGCTGGCCTGCCCGGCGGCACTCGTGGCGTTCAGCCAGAGCTCGCGAATGAGCGATTTCTGCAACGCGATCTTCTCGAAGCGCGCGGCCGTGTCGAGCGGCGTGCCGTAGATAAAGTCCTCGAGACGGGAAGCCGTGGCGTAGCACTTGGGATCGCGAACCGCCTCGAGCTGGCCGATCTCATCGACGATCGTGGGAACCTGGGCAAGAAGGGAAAGCGGGAAAAGGGAAAACAAGATCAAGCTGAGGCGTACGGACAATGTAGAGGTCTCCTCGGTTTCTCCGAGTGTATCAATGTGAGGCACGGCCCCTTCCCGCGTCATTCCGAAGCCGCGCAGACGGCGAGGAATCTGGGAGGTGGAATGGCCCCCCCGCCCTGATTCCTCGCGCTCTACGGTGCTCGGAATGACGGGGTTGACGCGGAGCGGATCGGGACTTAGACTCTAACCAGATGGTTAAACCGTCTGGTCAACAATCGCCAGAAGACGCCGAGGCCCGTATTCTCGACGCGGCCGACGCCGTGTTCGTGCGCAGGGGAACCGACGGCGCGCGGATGCAGGAGATCGCCGACGAGGCCGGCGTCAACAAGGCCCTGCTGCACTACTACTACCGGACCAAGGAGCTGTTGTCGGCGGCCGTGTTCGAGCGGGCGGCGTCGGCGTTCATCCCGGCCATTTTCCAGATCATGGCCTCCGACGCGGAGCTCGAGGAAAAGATCGACCACTTCGTGGCCACGTATCTCGATCAGCTCTCGCGGCGGCCTTACCTGCCCGGCTACATCATCGGCGAGCTGACCCACCACCCCCAGCGCCTGGTCGGCCTTTTCTCGAAAGTGACGGGAGGCGCAGCGCGCCGCGTTCTCCGGAAGCTCGGGCAGCAGATCGATGAGCGCGTGGAGGCCGGAACGATGGCGCCGATGAAGGCCGAGCAATTTCTGATCACACTCCTGGGCTCGTGCATCTTTCCGTTCGCGGCGCGGCCGATCGTCATGGCGGTGCTCGATCTGGATCCCAAGGGCTTCGAGCGCTTCATCGAACAGAGGAAGAGGGAGCTTCCGTCATTTCTGAAGAGGGCAATGCAACCATGAGATGGCAATGGATGGCCGCGGCCATGCTCGTCGCCGCGGCCGGCGCGGTGGCGCAACAGACGATCGAGCTCAGCGCCGCGCAGCAACTGGCCGCGGACGCCGATCCTCGCGTGCGCGAGCTGGACCTCGAAGCGCAGCAGAGCGCTCTGCGGCTCGCCGGCATCGAGGCGGAGCAGCGGCCGTCGCTGGCCGTGCAGGGTCAGGCGCAGTACCAGTCAGAGACAGTGGAGTTGCCGATCAACATCCCTGGCCGTGCCGCACCGCGCTCGCCGAAAGACACGTACGACGCATCGCTCACCGTCGACCAGCCGCTGCTCGACCCGTCGCGCCGCGCGCGGATCGACAGCGAACGGGCCCGTCTGGCGGAAGCGCAGGCTCGCATTCACACCGCGGTCTATGGACTGCGACAGGAAGTGAACGAGGCCTTCTTCGCCGCCGCGCTGCTGCAGGAGCGCGAAGCACAATTCACGACCTCCATCACCGACCTGGAAGCGCGTCTCCGCGAAGCGCGGCTGCGAGTGGACAACGGCACGGCACTGCCGAGCGAGGCGGCATCGATCGAGGCCACATTGCTGCAGCGGCGCGAAGACGTGAGCGAGCTTCGCGCGAATCGCACCGCGGCGCTCGAGCGCCTGTCGAAGCTCACCGGCAGCACCATTTCGGCGGAGGACCGGCTGACGGTCCCCACGCTCGACGCCGCGTTCGCCGAGGCACGCGCGCGCGCCGGTTCGCTGCGTGAGCGCCCGGAGTTCGCGCAATTCGACAGGACGCGCGAGCGCATCGAAGCCCAGAAGGAATTGACGTTCGCCGAGCTGCAGCCGCGCCTCTCCGCGTACGGCCGGGCCTCGTACGGCAAGCCCGGCTTCGACTTTCTCCGCAACGACTTTCATCCGTACTGGCTGGCGGGTGTTCGCCTGCAGTGGAAGCCGTGGGACTGGGGCAAGAGCGAGCGCGACCGCCGCATTGCCGACTTGCAGGAGCAGGCCGTGCAGGCGGATGAGGAGGCCTTCGCGCGTACGCTCGACCGCTCCATTCAGAACGATCTGGCCACGGCGGACCGGCTGCTCGGCCTGGCCGCGACGGACGATCGGATCGTGGAGCTGCGCGAGCTCATCGAACGGGAAACGCGAGCGCGCTTCGACGAGCACGTCGTCACGGCGGCCGATTACGTCGACAAGGAAACCGATGTTCTGGACGCGCGCCTTCTGCGCGCCTCGCACCGCGTGGAGCGGGCACAGGCCGAGGCGCGCGTTCTCAACCAGCTCGGAGTGGAGATTCATTGATGCGATATGCCGTATCGAGCTTCATCACATTACTCGCGCTCACCGCCGCCTGCCGTCAACAGGTTCAGCCGGACGCGTACGGCAACGTCGAGGCCATCGACGTCGTCGTCGGCGCTGAAGCGAGCGGACAGATCGACACGTTCGGCGTGAAGGAGGGCATGCACCTCGCGGCCGGCGCGGTGGTCGGATCGATCGAGACCGATCAGTTGCGCGACCAGAAGCGCGAGGTCCAGTCCCAGAGCGAGGCCACGGCGTCGCGCATCGACGAGATCGCCAAGCAGATCGACGCGCTTCAGATCCAGCGGGAGATCGCGCGCCGTGCCTACGAGCGCACGCGGCGGCTGTACGACCAGAAAGCCGCCACCGCCCAGCAGCTCGATCAGACCGAGCGCGACTTCCGTGTCCTCGGCGAGCAGATTCAGGGCGCACGAGCGCAGCAGCAGTCCATCGCTAATGAAGTCAAGGCTGCCCAGGCGCGGATCGCCCAGGTGAACCAGCGCATCGAGAAAGGGACGATTCGCAACCCGATCGACGGCACCGTGCTGGCCACATATGCCGAAGCGGGAGAGGTCACGCAGACAGGCCAGCCGTTGTACCGGATCGCCGACCTGCGCAACGTCGAGGTGCGCGCCTACGTCACTGAAACGCAGCTGGCCGCGGTGCGCGTCGGGCAGCAGGCCAGAGTCTCCGTCGACGCCGGCAGGAACGGGCGCACCGTCGTCAATGGCACGGTGAGCTGGGTGTCTTCCAGCGCGGAGTTCACGCCCACGCCGATCCAGACGCGGGAGGAACGCGCCAACCTCGTCTACGCGGTCAAGATCCGCGTTCCCAACCCGAACGGTGTCCTGAAGATCGGCATGCCGGCCGACGTCGACTTCGCCGCGCAGGTCGCCTCGAAATGAGCGAGGTGCCGGTCCGTGTCGAGCGGCTCGTCAAACGATTCGGCGAGACCGTGGCGGTGAACGAGGTCTCGTTCTCCGTCGAGCAGGGCGAGTTGTTCGGCTTCATCGGTCCCGACGGAGCGGGGAAGACGACGATCTTCCGCACGCTGGCCACGCTGCTCATTCCGGACAGCGGATCGGCCACCGTTCTCGGCAAGGACGTCGTCAAGGATCTCTGGGACATCCGCCCGCGCCTCGGCTACATGGCCGGACGCTTCTCGCTCTATCCCGATCTCAGCGTCGAGGAGAACGTTCGCTTCTACGCGTCGGTGTTCGGAACGACGATCGCCGCCGAATACGAGCGCATCAAGCCGATCTACTCGCAACTGGAGCCGTTCAAGCACCGGCGGGCTGGCGCATTGTCTGGCGGCATGAAGCAGAAGCTGGCACTCTCGTGCGCGCTCGTGCACCGGCCGGAGCTGCTGCTGCTCGACGAGCCGACGACCGGCGTCGACGCCGTCTCCCGCCGCGAGTTCTGGGATCTGCTCGCACAGTTGAAAGCGGGCGGATTGACCATCGTCGTCTCCACTCCGTACATGGACGAGGCCGACCGCTGCGATCGCGTGGCGCTGATCGCCGGCGGGAAGATCCTGGCCACCGACACACCCACTGCGATCACGCGGTCGTTCGACCGGCCGCTGCTGTCGGTCCGCGCGGCCGATCGATATCGGGCGCTGCTGGCGCTGCGCGGATTCGAGCACACGCACACGGTCTTTCCGTTCGGCGAGGTGCTGCACTACACCGACAAACGCAGCGATAGGAACGCGGCCGCGATCGCGCGTGAGGTCGGCGAGTTCATGGCAGGGAAGGGATTCGACGCCGACGTGAAGCCGATCCCCGCGTCGATCGAGGACACGTTCATGGAGCGCCTGGCGTGACCAGCGGCGATTTGATCATCGAGGCGAAGGATCTGACGCGCACGTTCGGCTCGTTTACGGCGGTCGATCACATCACCTTCGACGTTCATCGCGGCGAGGTCTTCGGCTTCCTCGGCGCGAACGGAGCGGGAAAGACCACCGCCATCCGCATGTTGATCGGACTTCTCGCGCCGACGAGCGGTCACGCCACGGTGGCCGGCTTCGACATCGCGCGCGAGAGCGAGAAGGTCAAGCAGGCGATCGGCTACATGAGCCAGAAATTCTCGCTGTACGAGGACCTGACCGTGCGCGAGAACGCGGCGCTGTACGGCGGCATTTACGGGCTGACGGACGTGCAGATCCGGGAGCGCACCGAGGAGATGCTGCAGCGGCTGAAGTTCGAGCATGCCGCGAACGAGCGGGTGCGGGCGATCCCGCTGGGCTGGCGGCAGAAGCTGGCGTTCTCGGTCTCGCTGCTGCATCGCCCGCCCGTCGTTTTTCTCGACGAGCCCACGGGAGGCGTCGACCCCATCACGCGCCGGCAGTTCTGGGAGCTGATCTACGAGACCGCACAGGGCGGAACGACCGTGCTCGTCACGACGCACTACATGGATGAAGCGGAGTACTGCGACCGCGTGTCGATCATGGTGTCGGGCCGGATCGACGCACTGGGAACTCCGTCCGAGCTGAAGAGCGAGTACGGCGTCGGCTCGATCGAGGATCTCTTCGTACGGCTGGCCCGTCCCGCCGAATCCGCGGGGAGCAAATGAGGAGTCTCTTCGGACTGCT
Source organism: Thermoanaerobaculia bacterium (assembly GCA_038244815.1). Classification (GTDB taxonomy): domain Bacteria; phylum Acidobacteriota; class Thermoanaerobaculia; order Gp7-AA8; family Gp7-AA8; genus DASVHS01. The sequence continues at coordinate 88,852 of JBBRTB010000004.1, read as the reverse complement.
GCGGAAGGAAGCGCTGCACATCATCCGCGACAAACGCACGCTGACGGTGCTGCTGCTGCTGCCGGTCATCCAGGTGGTCATCTTCGGATACGCCATCCGGACCGATGTCGACAACGTGCGGCTGGCCGTCGTCGATCCCGCGCCCGACGAGATGACGCTGCGGTTGCGCAGCCGCTTCACCGCCGCGGCCGTGTTCCGGACGGTGGCCGTGCTGCCCAACGAGGCTCCGCTGGAGCGTCTCTTTCAGAAAGGAGCGGCGCAGGCTGCCCTTATCATCGAGCCGCGATTCGCCGAGCACCTCGCACGCGGGATTCCGGCGCGGATTCTCATCATCACTGATGCCACGGATCCGAACACCGGATCGACGATCCAGGGCTACGCGGAGCGCGTCGTGCAGCAGTTCGAGCGCGAGGTCCGGGCGAACGCGGGCGTGCTGCAGATCGTTCCGCAGGCGCGGCTGCGATTCAATCCCACCGCCGAGAGCAAGAACCTGTTCGTCCCCGGGCTCATGGCCTTCATCCTCACCATCATCTCCTCGCTCATGACCGCGATCACCATCACGCGCGAGAAGGAGACGGGAACGATGGAGACGCTTCTCGTTTCTCCGCTGAGACCGTGGCAGATCATCGTCGGCAAGGTGGCGCCGTATCTCGCGCTCGGTTTCATCAGCATCGTCGGCGTTCTGCTCGAGGCGCGACTGATCTTTCGCGTGCCGATCCGCGGCAGCCTGGTGCTGCTGCTGGCGGAGGGACTGCTCTTCATCCTGGTCTCGCTGGCGCTCGGGGTGCTGATCTCCGCGCGGACGTCGAACCAGCGCGTGGCCATGCTGGGTGCGCTCGTCGGGACGATGCTGCCGACGATGATCCTCTCCGGCTTCATCTTTCCCATCGAGAGCATGCCCGCGGTGCTGCGCTACCTGTCGAACATCATTCCGGCGAGATGGTTCGTGGTGATCGCCCGCGGGATCATGCTCAAAGGCATCGGGCTCGGATACCTCTGGCAGGAAACGGCCATCCTGGTGTTCATGGCCCTGTTTCTTCTCGTGGTCAGCACGCGTTCGTTCTCGGAGAGGCTGGAGTAGATGAGGCGGATCTTCTTCCTGGCGCGTGCCGAGGTGCTGCACATCGTGCGCGATAAGACGACGATGGCCCAGATTCTGGTCATGCCCATCTTCCAGCTGCTGGTGCTGGTGAACGCAGCGACGTTCGTGGTGCGCAACACGCCGATGTACGTCGTCGATCAGGATCGCACCGCGACCTCACGGGGATTGATCAACCGGATGGCCGCGTCCGGACACTTCGAGGTCGTGGCGGTCTCGGGCTCGGCGGAGAAGGCGAACGACGAGCTGCTCGACGGCACCGTGACGATGGTGATCACGATCCCGCACGATTTCGAGAAGCAGTTCGTGAGGCAGCGCTACGCGCCGCTGCAGGTGATCCTCAATGCCGAGAAGGGATCGGCGGCCGGCATCGTGCAGTCCTACGCCGCCCGGATCCTTGCCGACTACGCGACCGAGCTCGGTGCCGAGTTGCAGCCGTCGATGAGGACGGTGAGCTGGAATCGAACCGATCCGCCGCCGCGGCGCGGAGCGGCGCTCGTCGAGACGCGCACGCGCGGCTGGTACAATGCCCAACTCAACTACAAGCACTACATGGTGCCCGGTGTCCTGGTGGCGCTGGTCACGATGATCGCCACGCTTCTGGCGGCGCAGAACATCGCCCGCGAGAAGGAGCTGGGCACGCTCGAACAGTTGAACGTCACGCCGATCACACGCACCCAGTTCATCGCCGGGAAACTCATCCCTCTCTGGTTCCTGGGCCTCATCGATCTGACGCTGGGGCTGGCGGTCGGGAAGCTGGCCTTCGACATCCCCATCCGGGGCAGTCTCCTGCTGTTGTTCGGTGCGGCGGCGATCTATCTCGTGGTGGCGCTGGCCATCGGCCTGCTGATCTCCACGATGGTAGAGACGCAGCAGCAGGCCATGTTCGTGACGTTCTTCATCATGAGCGCGTACCTGCTCCTGAGCGGCCTGTTCACGCCGATCGACAGCATGGCCCATTGGGTACAAATCGCCTCGCTCCTGAATCCGGTGCGGCACTTCGTGACGATCGCGCGCGAGATTCTGGTCAAAGGGGCTGGGTTGACCGAGATCGCCGCGCCTCTCCTGACGCTGTCCGCGTTCGCGGTCGTCACGCTGTCGGTGGCAGTGCTGCGCTATCACAAGACGACAGCGTAGAAACGGCGGCTCGCGCCATCGATCAGGGATGCGTCATGGCCTCTTTGACAGCGCCTGGAGAAGGTGTATTCAGTATGGCTAGACCGATCGGTCTAGTCACACTGAATCAGTCAGGAAAGGAGAAAAACGACTATGCGAGTGGCCAAGGATAGAGTCGACGTCAAGATGGAAATTCCAGGTGCAGTGATCCGTCAGAAGACGGAGTTTGGCGACGCGAGAGGGTTCGACAAGATCAGCGGGGAGTATTTCAGCCTGTCGTCGGGCGTCGACACGACGCCGCTCTTTCAGGGATTGGAAGGCGATCTCTGCCAATGTCCCCACTGGGGCTTTGTTTTGCGCGGCCGGCTCACCACGACCGACGCCAGGGGCGAGCAGGAGACGGTGAACGCGAATGACCTTTTCTATTGGCCGCCCGGTCACAACGTCAAGGTCGACGCTGACGCGGAGATCGTCATGTTCAGTCCGCAGCACGAGCACAGTCAGGTCATCAATCATATGATCAAGAAGGTGAACGGCTAGGAGTCTGCGCGCCAGAAACTGGCATGGAAATTCAGCTTTCGAGGTTGCCCCACAATCGAATTTCCACAGGGTACGAGGCATCTGACTACCCCGAAAAATGAGCGATTCCCATTCTGCCGCGCAGACTCCTAGTGCTAGTGCTAGTTCGAGCACGACGGGGAATGCCAGAGACTCATCCAACCAAGCAGCGCCTGCTCGAGGTGGGGTTAGCCATGCTCCTCGAGCATGGCTACAACGACCTCGGTATCCAGGCCCTGCTTGCAGAGACGAGCACTCCAAAGGGTTCCTTCTACCATCACTTCCGGGACAAGGAAGACTTCGCGCTCCAGGTGATCGACCAATACATGGTCCAGGTGCATGCCGGCCTCGACGCCTGCCTCGGAGACGAGGACTGCCGCCCGCTGGAGCGGGTGCGCCGGTTCTTCGAGACAACCCAGCAGGTGTACCGGGAGCAGGGATATATGGGCTGCCTCCTGGGCGGACTGGGACAGGAACTGTCGGGTGTGAGCGAGGTCTTCCGGCGCAAGATCGAGGCATGCTTCTCCGAAATCGCCAGGCGCATCGCAGTTTGCCTGGAGACGGCCCGGAAACGGGGCGACATCCCGGCCGATTCCGATACGCGGCGCATGGCGAGCCTGCTGGTCGACTGCTGGGAGGGTGCAGCGCTTCGCAGCCGGCTGCGAGGGAGCGCCGCGCCGCTGAGCGCGATGCTCGATTTCTACTTCCGGTCGGTGGTCAGTCGCTGATTGGGCATGAGTGCAAAAGCCAGGATCAGCGGCAATCGTGCTACTGACGAGGTGGCGAAGCTGAAACGCTCGTGAACGCCAAAGCCTTCGATCGCGGCGCGGTTTCCTTGACGTACGTTCGCGGTCAGTAAGGCTCAGGCACGCTTGCGATATTTGTAGTGACTGGCCAGCGGCGAACGGACGAGGCGCACGCATTCGTAGGCCGTCTGCCGTCCGCCGGTCCGCTCGAAGAGGCGCGCTCCGTCGCCCAGCATGAGCGGCACGACGTGGATGTCCATCTCATCGATGAGGCCGGCCGCGAGGTACTGCTGCACGGCATCGGCTCCTCCTCCGAGGGAGATGTCCTTACCCGCGGCGGACTCTCGTGCGCGCTCGAGCGCGGACTCGATTCCGTCGGTCGCGAAGTAGAACGTCGTGCCACCCTCCATCTTCAACGGAGGGCGGGCGTGATGGGTGAGCACATAGACCGGTGTGTGGTACGGCGGGTTCTCTCCCCACCAGCCGCGCCATGGATCGCTTCCCCACGGGCCATCACCCCCACCGAACATGTGGCGGCCCATGATGGTCGCGCCGAGGTTCTCGAACAGCTCGGTGACGATGGCGTCTTCGGGTCCGCTCTCGCCACCTTGCATCCCGTGCATCGCCCGAAAGGCACGCGTTGCAAACGCCCATTCATGCAGCGCCATACCACCTTCGCCGAGAGGATTGTCGACGCTTTGGTTCGGACCGGCGATGTAGCCGTCGAGCGACATGGTGATGTTGAGCCGGAGTTTCGTCATCGACACATGTTCTTACAGGTGCGCACAGGGTGTCGATCGAACAGCCGGGAAGAGGAGGCGTGAGGTTATTCAGGCGAAAGAGGAGGGTCTGCGAAAGACGAAGTGGCGAGCGCGGCTGAGCAATCTCTCACGCTTAGAGGCCGCGGAATGACTTCTGGCGTAACTTTTGCGACTCTCAGAAGTCATAGCTGTGGAAGGAGTCATCAAATATGTTCGTTCGTAAGCAGAAGTTTCCGTACGGTAAGGTTGGACTCGGTGTGGCCCTGGGCGCGGTCGTTGGCGCCGCCCTGGCCCTCCTCTATGCCCCCGTGACCGGAAGAAAGATGCAGAAGAAGATCGCCAACGTCACCGAGAACCTCATCGAGAAGATGGGTGAGAAGGTCGACGAAGTGCAGACGACGGCTCGTCGTCTCGCTCGCGCGTAAGAATCATCCCCGATGAGACCGCCTCGGTTTGCGCCGAGGCGGTCTTTTCATTTTCTCGGGGATCCCGCTCGGTCTTCGCCGCCGATCAGTGCCTGGCGATACGACGGCGCGATTGCGTGGAAGACAGCGTGAATTGAAGCACGCCCGCCGGCGAGGCCGTCCTGTTTCCCGCCGCACTCTGATCGACGTGGACGACGCCGTTCGTGAGCACGACCGAGTAGAGCGCTGCGGGCACGAGTCCCATCAGCGTGTGCGACACGGCACCAGAGCCGGCGAAGTTGAATGAGGTCGAAGTGACGGGCGCGGGCGTCTGGCCGGGCTGGTTGTTGAACAGGGCAACGCTCGAAACGCCGCCGGCCTGCACGATCATGGCGCCGATCATCTTTCCGTCGAGCGAGGAGATCTGCGTGCTGATCGGCGGAACACTGGAGCTCGATCCCGGCTGCAGCACCGTCAGGAACGGGATGAAGGGCGGGTTGAGCGGGTCGCTGACCTCGACGCGGTACGTTCCGGCGTTGGCACCGAACGAGACGCAACCCTGGACCATGCCGTCGCAGGGATCGGGGTTCGTCCACTCGTCGACCACGGTGATCGCGGCGTTTGAGGGCAGGACCGTGTCGATGAAGAGCCGCGACTGTCCGTAATCGAGGCGGGCAGTCTTCCCCGTGACGGCCGGCCGGTTCGGCAGGTGCCAGCGGATGTGCTTCTTGTACGCCCCCCTGGGATTGGTCGAGGGCTTTGCCTGGACCTGATCGTAGACGACGAATGTATTCGACGCTCGCAGATAGAGAAAATTGCGATAGAAGAAATCGAGAGTGCGGTTCGCAGTGTCTGTCGGATCGCCATAGCGATTGTAGGCAGTGGACAGATCGCTGCGTACGTAGCTGAAATCCTGGTTCAACTCGTCCGCCACGACTTCGTCGATCCCGGCCGCGGACTGTCCGCCACTGGCCCGGTCATCGGTGTTCTGGAAGTCACCGAAGTCGTCGAAATAGAGCGTGTTGTTCAGCGACGACTGGAGGTACTCGAGAGAAGCGCCGAAGACGCCCGAACGCCCGTAAATGGGATTGCCATTGTCATCCAGCTCCCACTTCCAGTCGGTTGCGCTCACCAGCAGGTAGTCGCCGCCTCGCGCCATGATCAGATGTCCGGCCGTGTAGTGCTGGTGATCGTCCCACCATTGCGATCCCATGACGATCGAGGCCCACGTCGCCGTGGAGCTCCCATCGCTGCGCATGATGAAGTAGGGAATCGCTCCGTTCGTGCCCCCTGGGCTGTGCGCTCCCCGCGGGTAATTGGGCGCGAACGCCGTGTAATACGGTGGCAGGACGAACTCGGTGGAGGGGCGCGAAGGAGCGCCGTAGAAAAACTCGACCCATTCCGGGGCAGAGGCCACTCCCACATCGGGAATGTTCGATTGGGCGATCTCCGCGTACGCGAAATGCTGCGCTCCAGGACCGTCGGTCGTGCCGGCCAGAACGAACGCCAAGCGCGCCGGCAGCGCCTTCGAGATGACCGCGCCCTGGATTCCTCCCCAGTCTCCCGTCGGGTCGATCATGAATCGATTCGGGAAGAGGGCGTGCTTTTCCGCACGCAGGATCTGCGAGAACCAGCTGATGCGCGGAGCGACGAGGTCTTCGCCGGTGGCGCTCTTCACGATCAGCATGTAGTCGATCATCCGGTTGAATTCCTCCGAGCCGTACGACCAGGCCTGGAAGTCGAAGCCGCCCTTGAACGGATTTCCGGTGATGTCCGGACCGTTGTAGTCGAGCGACACCGCGGGACGCAGCCCGCCCTCGAAACATTGCGTCCGCCACGATTCGGGGATCTTCGATGGCGTGAGCGTGCTGCCTCGGGAGCCGTCGAAACGGACTCGCGCCCAGTCGATCATTTCCTGCGCCCGTGGATTGTCGCCGGATGAGGCGTACCCCATGAGGGCCACGCCGTAGAGATGTCCTCCAAAGTAGTTGCCGTCGGCGGCGTTGCTGTAGTCCTGCGCTTGATACCCGTTGACGCTCACGTCGTCGTAGTAGTCGTTCATCAACGTGACCATCTGCAACTTGAGTGAGGCGTTCAACTGGTCGTAGCAGAAGTCGTAGATGAACGCGATCACCGACGCCACGCTGCGCGACGCGTAATAGCTGTCCAAGCGGATCGGCGGCTGGCCGTTCGGAGGGTTGTTGTCCGGATCGCTCTGAGCCCGGACCATCTCCTGGGCGATCTCGATCAGCTTGTTCGCATAGCGCGTGTCGCCGGTCATCTGCCAGGCGAAGGCCAGAGGCAGGGTGGCCTCGTACCAGCCCTCACCCTGATAGTCGTAGAAGATCGTGCCGTCCGGTTCGGTGGACCTCGTGTCGAACTTGTAGGGATAAATCGAATACGAGGCGAGTGTATCGGCGCGCGCCTTGAGCGCCTGCCACGAGACATCGTTGGCGTTCTTCTTCGCCACGAGGCGGCTCTTCTCGGCGGCGCTGAGCAGCAGCCGGGGATGACTGCCGATCACGGGCTCCGCGCACGCGACGGTTGCCTGCATGACGAAGGCGAATGCCACAGCGACGAGCGCCGGCGGGACCGCAATCCTCGACATTTCCGGGGAGTCTAGCAGCAACGTGATGAACTCCCCGCCCAGATTCCTCGCGCTCTGCGGCGCTCGGAATGACAGGTGGGGGGTCGACTCCGTAGGGTCATTTGGTGGCGCGGACCCTCGGTTTCCGGAGAGTATGCGGTGCCGCGCGTCAGAACAGATCGGGCAGATGGATGAAGTTCTTCATCGCCGCGACCGTTCGCGGCGAGATGTCACTGAGGAACCAGGTGAGCGCCTGCACCGTGGCCTCCGGAATCGCATACCGCGTCACGAACTCCACATCGACATCGCGGTTCATTCCCGTGGCGGCATCATCAGGCCTCGCTCCGAACAGGTCGTCGACCGCGCGCTCGTTCGGATTGACGACCGTTGCGCGGATTCCGGCATCGGCGAGTGCGCCGGCGAAGAGGTCCTTGCGGTAGCCGTAGTGCGTGCAGGCGAGACAGGCGACCACGGGCGTGTTCCCGCGTTGCATCTTTTCGATCGCGGCGTTGACCCAGTGAATGATCTCCGCCTTCGTTCGCGTCCCTTCCCGATCTTCCGAGATCCTGTCGGCGAGGCCCGGGCAAGCCTGACTGACGATGCGCGATGCGTCCACGCCGCAGGCTTCCAGCCATCGAGGATAGGTCCCGGCGTCGATCGTGGTCTGCGTTCCGAAGATCATGGCCGCGCTTTGCGGATCGAAGTCGAGCTCGCGCAGGAGCAGCCGGGCGCCGGTCTCGACGATCCCTCTCACGGGAATGACGGCCGTCTGAGAAAACGGCGTATCGGGCAGCAGCACCGAGAGCGTATTGCAGGCCACATAGATGAAGTCGGGTTCGTATCGCTCGTTAACGTTCGTCAGAAAGCGGTCGAACGTCTCGATCTTCACCTCTCGCGATGGCATCGAGTTGTAGCCGTAGTCGTTTTCCGGCGCGGCGTTGGCGAACGTCAGGCGGACCGGCTCCCTGGAGCCGTGCGTGCGCACGAACCTCTCGGCGTACGCGCATACCGAGAGACCGCCCACTCCCGAATCGGTGATGAGGATGTGCATTCCTATGGGTCGAGCGCGAAGCGTCCGGTCATGAGGTCGATCAGGATCGGCACGTGGCGATCCTTGAGATCGTAGAGCGACGCCGCCTCGAGCTCCCACGTGATGAGTGTCAACCGTTGTTCGGCCGCCCACGTGCCCATCGAGCCGGGTGTCGGATAGCCGATCTCGGTGATGAGCGGGAGCGCGCAGCGCGCCGCCAGCTGCCGCCCGAGGTGCGAGCCGCCGGCATCGTCGATACAGGCGAGCGCCGCGTGGAGGCTGACCACGGCCCGCGGTTTCAACCGCTCCATGAGCGCGAGCAGAGCGTTCGTTTCCGGTTCGGACGCCGGTTGCTCCCCGGGACTGAGAGCGATGTCGCGCGCGTCGTTCGCGCGGCTCTTGTAGTAGACGGGATCGGGGCTCCAGTTGGAGGTCGGAAAGTTCCGGTTGAGATCCACGCCTCTTCCGTTGCCGCGCGTTCCGCGCAGCATGCCGTCGGGGTTGCCGCAGAGAATCACCGCGGCCTGAAGATTGCCACGGGGCAGGCACCGAAGCGCCTCGGAAACGACGACCGTCGTCTCCGCTTCATCGCCATGAATCGAAGCGAGGATCACGATCTCAGCGCTTCCGGCGTCCGGGAGATAGACGGTGAGCGGAATTCCATCGAGCGACGTGCCGTAGACCGAGCTCCCGGCGCGGATCACACCTCGATCGCGCCGTTCGACCAGTTGCTGTTCTGTCCCACGATTCATTTTTGCATGTGGCAGAGTATCGCCACTCTCCTTCGGCCTCACGAATGGACGGGGGCTGGCGCATCGAACCATTGCCGCGTCGACACGCAGATCCGGCAGACCGACAGCATGACGGGCACCTCGACGAGGACGCCCACGACGGTGGCCAGAGCGGCCCCGGAGCTGGGACCGTACAACGCGATCGCCGTGGCCACGGCCAGCTCGAAAAAGTTCGAAGCGCCGATCAGCGCGCCGGGCGCCGCGATGGCGTAGGGAACCTTGAAAACTCGCATCAGCCCGTACGTCACCGACGAGTTGAAGTACACCTGCAACAGGATGGGGATGGCGATCAGCACGACGTGGAACCAGCGGGCCGTGATGTTGCCGGCCTGGAACGAGAAGATGAGGATGAGCGTCGCCAGCAGGGCGCCGACGGTCACCGGCGCGAAACGCTTCATAAAGCGTTGTTCGAACCACTCCGCCCCTTTCATCCTGATGAAAGCGATCCGGCTCAAAACGCCGAGAGCGAGCGGAATGACGACGAAGATGACGACGGAGTACAGCAACACCCGGAACGGGACTTCGAGCCCGGCTGTACCCGAGACAAGAAACTTCACGATCGGGGCAAACGCCACCAGCATGATGAGGTCGTTCACCGAGACCTGTACGAGCGTGTAGGCGGGATCGCCGCCAGACAGGGAGGACCACACGAATACCATCGCGGTGCACGGCGCGGCGGCGAGGATGATGACGCCTGCGATGTACTGGCTGGCCAGAGCAGGGCCGATGATCGGCAGAAAGAGGTGCCGGAAAAACAGCCATCCGAAAAACGCCATCGAGAACGGCTTGATCAGCCAGTTCACGAAGAGCGTGATCAGAAGCCCCTTCGGCCGCCGGCCGGCGCGCTTGATCGATCCGAAGTCGATCTTGAGCATCATCGGGTAGATCATCAGCCAGATCAACACCGCGATCGGAACGTTGATCTGACTGCCGGTGCCGAACTCGAGCCGCTGGAGTGAACCAGTCCAGGCCGGCGCGAGTTTGCCGAGTACCACACCGCCGGCCATGCAGAGGGCCACCCAGACGGGAAGGTACCGTTCGAAAACGTTCATCGCATTACGACGCGCAACACGTCGCTTGCGCCGGCGCGGATTCGCTGGACTCTTCAGAGCAGCCGCACGATGGCGGCGCGCAGCAGGCTTCGCTGCGAACTTCCTGCTCGGGCAGGTTGTCCTGCAGCACGACGAACGCTTCCCACTCGTTGCCGTCCGGATCGACGACCCAGGTCTTGTTCTGGTTCGCGTAACAGCAGTTCGTGGCCATCTCGTCGCGGGTGATCAGACCGGCATCGACCCATCGCGCCCGGAAAGCCAGCACATCGTCGGTCGACGAGACCTGAAAACCGAGGTGCGACAGGGCTCCCGCCCCGGCCAGATCGGCCACTTCATTGAGCGCAAGGTTCAGCGGGGGATTCTGGACATCGAACTTCGCGTATCCGGTCCGCACCTTCGAAGGCTCGATGCCGAGCATCCGACGGTAGAAGGCGATGCTGCGCTCGACGTTGCGGACGTTGATCGAGATGTGGGGCTTGAGCACCGGGACAGCGGATGTCATGTTGATCTCCTCATATATACGTTTCCGAATATGAGCGCAAGATAGTGCCGTACTTCATATCTGTCAAGCCACATATGATCCGATGGAATCCCGGTCGCGCGGTCTGCCTGCTAAGCGTCAAGGTAATCCTGCATGAAGGTCAGCCCTGACGCGGGGATCACGCGGGCGATCCACCCTGGGATCGCCCGCGCCTGTTTCGTGCTTCCGGTGAACGAACCTAGCGACCGGCCGCGGCCGCGCGCGCGCCGTTGCCCCTGGCGACAAGGTCGTAGCGATCGAGATTCATGACCTTGTTCCATGCAGCGGCGAAGTCACGGACGAACTTCTCCTTGGCGTCGTCGCTGGCGTAGACCTCCGCCAGCGCCCGGAGCTGCGAGTGTGCGCCGAAGACGAGGTCGGCGGCCGTGGCCGTCCACCTCGTCTTACCCGTGGCGCGATCGCGACCCTCGTACACCGTCGCATCCGCGGCCGATGGTCTCCACGCCGTGTTGCTGTCCAGAAGGTTCACGAAGAAGTCGTTGGTCAGCGTCCCGGGCCGGTCGGTGAAGACGCCATGTTTCGACTGGCCGAAGTTGGCGTCCAGAGCACGCATGCCTCCCACGAGAACCGTCATCTCTGGCGCGGTCAGCTTCAACAGGTTGGCGCGGTCCAGCAGACGGGTCTCCGGCGACAGCGGGTCTCCCGCTCGCCTGTAGTTGCGGAACCCGTCGCCGGGCGGTTCGAGCACTTCGAACGAGTCGACGTCGGTCTGCTCCTGCGAGGCGTCCGTGCGACCTGGCGCGAACGGCACCGTGATTTCCTGCCCGGCTTTGCTGGCGGCCTGCTCGACAGCGGCGTTTCCGCCGAGGACGATGAGATCGGCCAGCGAGACCTTCTTGCCGCCGCTCTGTGATTTGTTGAAGTCCTTCTGGATCTGTTCGAGCGCCTTCAGCACCTTTGCCAGCCGGGGCGGCTCGTTCGACTCCCAATCCTTCTGCGGCGCGAGGCGGATCCGTGCTCCGTTCGCACCGCCGCGCTTGTCGGTGCGCCGGAAGCTGGCGGCCGCGCCCCAGGCCGTGGAGACGAGCTCCGGGATCGACAGACCAGCGGCGAGGATCTTCTTCTTGAGCGCGGCCATGTCCTGCTCGCCGATCAGCTCATGATCGGCATCCGGGACCGGGTCCTGCCACAACTGCGGCTCCGGAACCCACGGCCCGAGGTAGCGCGACCGGGGACCCATGTCGCGGTGCAGCAGCTTGAACCACGCCCTGGCGAATGCGTCGGCGAGCTGGTCGGGATGCTCGTGGAAGCGCTTTGCGATCGGCGCGTAGATCGGATCCATCTTCAGGGAGAGATCCGTCGTCAGCATCATCGGCGCTTGCCGCTTCGACGGATCGTGGGCATCCGGCACGGTGCCTTTGGCCTCGGGATTTTTCGGAGTCCACTGATGCGCACCGGCGGGGCTCTTCGTCAGCTCCCACTCGTACTTGTATAGATTCTCGAGGAACCCGTTGTCCCACTTGGTGGGGTTGTTGGTCCACGCGCCCTCGAGACCGCTGGTGATCGTGTCGTCGCCCTTGCCGCTGCCGTATTTGTTCTTCCAGCCGAGGCCCTGCTCCTCGATGGGGCTGCCCTCCGGCTCCGGACCGATGTGTTTACCGGCCGGGGCAGCACCATGAGTCTTGCCGAACGTGTGGCCGCCGACGATGAGCGCAAGCGTCTCCTCGTCGTTCATGGCCATGCGGGCGAAGGTCTCGCGAATGTCGCGGGCGGCAGCGAGCGGATCGGGGTTGCCGTAGGGCCCTTCGGGGTTCACGTAGATCAGGCCCATCTGCACGGCACCGAACGGCTTGGCGAGATCACGGTCGCCGCTATAGCGCTCGTCTCCCAGCCAGGTGTCTTCAGGACCCCAGAAGATGTCCTCGGGTTCCCAGACGTCGGGGCGCCCGAAGCCGAAGCCGAATGTCTTGAACCCCATCGATTCCATGGCCACATTGCCTGCCAGGACCAGGAGGTCGGCCCAGGAGACCTTCCGGCCGTACTTTTTCTTGATCGGCCAGAGCAACCGGCGCGCTTTGTCGAGGTTGGCGTTGTCGGGCCAGCTGTTGATCGGAGCGAAGCGCTGCTGGCCGTCGCCGCCGCCGCCGCGGCCGTCGGAGATGCGATACGTCCCGGCGGCATGCCACGACATACGGATGAATAACGGTCCGTAGTGTCCGTAGTCGGCCGGCCACCACTCCTGCGAGGTCGTCATCATCGAGATGAGGTCCTTCTTCAGCGCATCGAGATCGAGGGACTTGAACTGTTTTGCGTAGTCGAAGTCCTCTTCCATCGGATTGGACAGGTGTGAGTGAGTGTGGAGCACCGAAAGGTCCAGTTGATTCGGCCACCAGTCCTTGTTCGTCCTGGGCCGGCCCTTCTTGGGAGTCGGTGAGGGAATGACAGGGTTCTCGCTTTCGCTGGCGCTCTTTGTGTGTTGCTTGTCGGGCACGTCGTTCTTCTCCTCTTGGTGTGGTTTGCGGTTGATGTTCGTCGCTCTTTAGACGTTGTCTAAGATCCGGAGAAAAAAAGAGAATTCAGCCTCGGGCTCGCCGCCGACGGCCGCGCATGACCACCTGATAGTCGCGAACTTCGAAACCCGGCAGAGGCTTGGCGTTGTTCACCTCGATCTGATTCCAGGGGATGTCATAGATCCTGCCGGTGTCTTCGTCGATGAAGTGATGATGGTGGCCGGTGTTTGGATCGAAGAGCACCGAGTCGGGAGCGAGATGCAACTCCCGAAGCAGCCCTTTTTCCACGAAGAGATTGAGCGTGTTGTACACGGTGGCCCGGGAGATCATCGGAAAATTCTCCTGAACGCGCGCCCATACTTTGTCGGCGGAGGGGTGCTCGGTCGTTTTCAGCACGTACTCGGCGAGGGCAACGCGCTGCGCCGACGGCTGGATGTCGTGCTTTTCGAGAATGGCTGCAACGTCCGGCTTCATGAGAGGAGCCCATAGATAAGTTCTGAAGCTGGACTTTGTCAAGAGCAGCTTCCGCTGGGCCTGCCATTGTTAGTGACGAGGTAGAACTCTCTTACGGATGTGCCAGCGCGGAGTCCATCATCTCCAGCACGCTCTGGGCGCCGTCACCGAATGCGTGGCGCTTCCACGGCGGGCCCACGTTGCGATCGAGCGCCATGACCACAGCGAACCCTTCCGTCTGCGACCACCATTTGCCCCTCGTGAGGTGCGGATCACATCGGCGGCCGGCAGTCCTGCCTCACGCCGGTTGATCTCCGACTGATACGCGGCCCACTGTCCTGATCCTTCGAACGTCAGCCAGATGTCCTCGGCTTCGATCAGATAGGCGTCGGCGCCGATCATCCATCGCGCCTGCCGGGTGCGCATCAGATCGCATGCCTCTCCTGCCAGGCGCTTGGCTTCAGCGAAGTCCCCAGCACCGGCCGCCGCGAGAAACAGCTCCGTTTCCTTCTCCACGGACGCTGCAAATGCAGGGTCTTCCTTGAAGCGAAGCTGGACCGCGTCATCGTTGAATGAGTCCGGCAGTGAGTACTTCTCGATCAAGGCGCCGAGGCGCCGGCCGTACGCGCCGGTCTGCCGCACATGCGAGGCCTCGTGGAGCAGTACGGCGACCATCGTGGTCCCCAGATCCGATCCCTTCCCCAATCCCGTCGAGATTGATCACCACCGCGCGGCCGACATGAGGGGTGGCGTTCGTGACGATCGAATGTCCGGACGCAAATCCGTGCGCCTCCGGCTCGACACTCAGGCGGGCGCTGGACGGAGATCTCTGGCACGCGACCTGGGAGGGAGGTGAAAGCGAGCTGCGGCGGATCGATCCGCGAACCGGCGAAGTCGTCGAGCAACTGGAGAAGCCGCCCGGAGTCCAGGTTTCCGGCCTCGAGTCCGATGGCGCCGATCAGTTTTTCTGCGGAGGCGCCGGCAGCGGGAAGGTGAGGACCGTGCGACGGCCGAAGTGACGCGCATCTCAAGCTCGAGTCTCGATCCGAACACTGGGTATAGTGGTCATCGTGAAGACTACGCGCGTCTCTCTGATCGTCCTCGCGCTCATCGCCATCACCGCGGTCATGACAGCCGAGGAGCGTGGGTTTGACGCTGCACTTGCGAAGCGACTCGGTGCCGATGAACGCGGCATGAAGACGTACGTTCTCTGCATTCTCAAGACGGGCCCGAAGGATGCCGAGATCAAGGGCGAAGAGCGAAAGGAAATCTTCGCCGGTCATTTCGCGAACATCGGACGGCTCAGCGAGGAAGGAAAACTCGCGGTGGCCGGCCCTTTCGGAACGAACGACAAAGCCTGGCGCGGTCTCTACGTGTTCAATGTCACCACGATCGAAGAAGCAGAGAAGCTGGTCATGCTGGATCCGGCTGTCAAGGCAGGTGTGTTCATCCCTGATCTGACGGTGTGGTACGGCTCAGCAGCGATGATGACCGTTCCCGACGTGCACAAGCGAATCGAGAAGCCGAAAAGTTAGCTCCTTCAGCGGCAAGCTGAGGACCGTGCCACGGCCGAAATGACGCGACTTCTGGTGACGGCATCGAAAAGTTGGCACTCTCCGCACGGCGTCACCCGTCAAACAGTAACGGCCGGCAAATAGCGCGTATAGTTAGCGCGTTCCTGACTACTGAAAAACCTCGCGTCGCCCCTCCCGACTCTCGAAGGCGAGGGACGAGTCGATTCGCGAACGGCATGCCGTTCGTGCCGAAGGAGCCCGATGAGATTCCCTCGCTGTCTGGTCGTATCGTTCGCCTGTGCTGCGCTCGCCTCTGGCGCGCTGGCTCAGAGATCAAAATCGGGCCTGGTCGGGGCCATTCCCACAACCACGTCCGTTGCCGAGCCGCCCGCGGGCATGGCGGGATCCGCGACCGGGCCGAAGAATCTGCGGCCCGCATCCGATGCCCTCGGCTGGCATTCGGGGACCCTCGTCAACACCTCCGACTTTGATTGCCTTTTGTTCGGCGGAGGATTCAGCTTCAACTACATAACCGGCTCGTTCGTTTCCTATTACGGCGATCCGACTCCAACTCCGGCAATCCCGAAAGTCGGCGATGTCTACTACACCGATGTTTACGTCCAGGACGTGGCAGCCTGCAGCGGCGTCTACGTGCAACCCTGGCTGATCCTTCCGGCGAACACGAGCCTGGCGATCAGCGGAACCAATCCTGTGGTGTGCTACAAGAACGGCGTCGCCACAACGACGGGTTGCGCCCAATTCCTGTCCTTCGGGACCTCGCTCTCCGGCGCAAGCGGTTACAACCTCGGGATCTGGCCGCTGACCGCGTCGGGCGGATCGATTGAGATCAAAGTTCCCGTCTCCTCCAGTTCTCCCGGCTTCGTCACGTTGTATTCGCGTGTCGATACGGCCGACGGCTGGAGCAATCCGTGGGCGACACCTTTTGTAACGTACCAGGTGGGGGCGAACACCAGTAGCCCGACGGTGGGCTACCCGCCGACCCCGACTACGCTCATTACCAACACCACGGCGCGGACGTTCACCGACGTCCACAATCTGGGCATAACTGGATTGATCTATTTCGACATCGGTCTGACGTCCTCGACGTACGACACTTCAACCGCCGGAAATGCCGTTCCGGCAGGGGACTGGGAGTACTACGCCGATTGGTCTGGTCTGAGCCCGGGCACTCTGTATCACTGGCGCGGACGTTACACGTACGGCGCAGGGTCGACGGCGCTGGGCGCGGACCAGACGTTCACCACCACCGGCACCGTCACCATACCGGCGGCGCCCTGGGGGGTCAGTGCGACGCCCGCGACACCGACGCAGGTCACGGTTACCTGGTACGGGGTGAGCGGCGCGACGTCGTATCAGATCTGGCGCTCGGGTCCTTTATCCTCCGTCACCTATACGAATATCGGAACGAGCAACGGGACGAGCTACACCGACACGACTGCTCTAGCGAGCAGCGCCTATCTCTACAAGGTTGCTTCCGTCAACGCGGCGGGAACCTCGCCGCTCAGCCAGGCCGACCTGGCCACCACAGTCATCTACAGTGATGACCGCCTGGTTGAATTCACGACGGTCATCAAGCTGGCGCATCTGACCCAGCTGCGCACGGCCATCACCGCGGTGCGCGCGCTGGCCAACCAGGGTCCAGCGACGTTCACCGACACGGCGGCGCCCGGGCTCAAGGTGAAAGCAGTTCACATTCTGGAACTGCGCAACCAATACGATTCCGCGATGGGCGTGCTCTTTGGCTTTAACTCCTCCTGGGCCACCACGCCCGTCGTAGGCGGGCCGATCACCTTCGTCGATTTCCAGCAGTTGCGCGATCGCTTGAAATAGGACGGGAGCACCGGCGTCCCTGCACTGACTGGGCGCCCAGTCGCTCGCGCTTGGATTCCTCAGCAGCATGTTCGGTGCTTCCCCGCCTCGGCGCTTTGCGGTCGCTCGACGACGCGGAAGCGTGCCCCCCTCAGCGCACCAGCCGGGTCTTCCAGTCATTGAGGATCACCACCGTGGGGGGCTCATGGTCCTCCATGACGTTCACGAGAAACTTCTGCCCGTCGGCGGTGACGTCGTACGGCAGCGCCGCGGTCCGGAACTGCGCTTCGAATAGCGCCTCGGGCGAGCCGAACGTCAGATCGTCTCCCCGTTCCAGCACCGGGGTCGCCATGACGTGGTTCGCCATGTCGACGAAGTACATCTCCTTCCCGCCGCTCCTCCATCGCGGCCACTGGCCGCCGTTCGACGAGACCTGCCACTTCAGCTCCGGCCTGGCGAGCGAGATCACGAAGACTTCAGAGCGGCCCGTCTCGTTCGCGGCGTACGCGAGCCATTTCCCGTTCGGCGAAATCGACGGTGCGGGCAACGGAACTTCGGACCGTACGATCGGGACCGGCTTTCCGGGCTGATCGAGCGGAAAGCGCTCGATCAGCCCGTCGGTCTCGAGAATCAGCGTCTTCCCGTCGGGCGACACGGCGCGCGGACTGAAGATTCCCGGGCCGCGGCCGAGAACCCTCTCTCCGCCTGCGATCCGCTTGGCCAGGAGTACGCTCTCGCCGCTTCGCCACACATCGACATAGATCCCCGCGCTGTCCGGCGACCAGACGGACAGATTGGCCAATCCACTGATCGTGATCTTCGTTCGCGAGTTGCGCTCCAGGTCCTGAACCCAGAAGTCTCTCTGCGGGTCGCCCATCGACAACAGGACCTTTTTCCGGTCCGGCGAGAAGCTGAAGTCCCAGTACGAATTCGGGTCGCCCGCGGTTCCGATGACCGTGCCGTGACGGTCCATCCACAAAAGCTTCGAGAGCACCGCGGGCGGGCCGGAGTGATACGAGAGGCGCCCGTCCCGGCTGACTGAGAACGCGCCGCGCCAGATGCCGGGGTCGTACATCGCGTCCTGCGCGATGGCCACCGGCTCTCCGTCGGGCGACAGATCGTCCTTCAGCTTCTGCGCGTAGAGCGTCTGCCCGCGGTTGAAGAGGAGGTACCCGTCCGCGTACACGGCGTTGGAAGCGCTGCGCAGAATCATCCGTGGCGCCGCTCCATCGACCGATCCCACATAGATCGCGTTCACGCTTCCGCTCGGATCGAGGTGATTGCAGGCCAGGTAGAGGAACCGTTTCCCGTCGGGAAGAAACGACGGCCATCGGTGGCTGGAGTGTTGCGACGGGTCGACCTTCGTCACGTCGACCGGTGCGCCGCCGCCGGCCGCGACTCTGGAGATCGGCGACTGCGCGTCGGATGCGAAGACGATGACGTCGCCGGCACCCCAGCTCCCGCCTCTTGCCGTGGCGACATGACAGATGGGAACGGGCGCGCCTCCGGTGACGTCGACGCGCTCGAGCTGCGCCGCCATGAAGAATCCGATCTGGCGGCTGTCGGGCGACCAGAACGGGAAGCGCGCGCCCTCGGTTCCGCCGAGGACCTTCGTCTCACCCGTGATCAGGGACCGAAGCATCAGGTGGTTTCCCGATCCATCGGTGACGGAAAAGACGGCCAGCGTTCCGTCGGGCGACAAGACGAGCGGCCCGCCAAAGTCGCCGGTTGCATTGAAGCGCGCGCCGCGCGGCGCGGCGATGTCGGCGACGAACGGCTGTGAAGCGCGCCGCACCTTCGGAATCAGCACCGCGCTGACGACTCCGAGCGAGACCGCGAAAGCCGCGGCCAGAACCCACGCCAGCCGCTCGCGCGATCGCTTGCGCGCCACCACCGGCGCGGCCACGCCGGCCTGCGAGCCCGCCTCCCGGATCCACGACAGCTCCTCGGCGATGTCGTGCGCGCTCTGCCAGCGATCGTCCGGATTCTTGGCCAGGCATCGCGCCACCAGGTGCTCGAACGCCGGCGGCGTGAGCGGCTGGAACTGCTGCATGGAAGGGGGATCGCGGTCGACGATCGCTGCGATGATGCTCGTCCTCGTCTTTCCGTCGAATGCGCGATGTCCCGTCGCCATCTCGTAGAGGACATCGCCGAGGGCGAAGATGTCTGTGCGGGCGTCAGTCGCGGAACCTTCGAGCTGCTCGGGCGCCATGTACTGGAATGTCCCGACGATCGTCCCCTCCGCGGTGAGGGGATCGGGACGGGCACCGTCCGGAGAATCGCTGGCTCCGCCGCGCGCGATCGTCGCGGCATGCTCGCCTCCCAATCGGGCAACGTGTGCCGTTCTGGCCAGGCCGAAGTCGAGCAGCTTCGCCCCCGACTTCGTCAGCATCACGTTCGCCGGTTTCAGGTCGCGATGGACGATTCCGTGCCGATGCGCCGCATCGAGCGCCTCGGCAATCTGCGCCCCTATCCGGAGCACCTGCTCCAGCGGGAGCGGCCCACGCGACAGGCGCGCTGCAAGGGATTCTCCTTCCAACAGCTCCATGACGAGGTAATGGACCGGAGTACCGTCAGGATCGCCGCTCTTCGCAACCTCGCCCACGTCGTGCACAACGCAGATGTGTGGATGATTGAGCTGCGAAATCGTCCGCGCCTCGCGCTCGAAGCGGACGCGGAACTGCGCGTCGGATGCCAGCTCCCCCGGAAGCACCTTGATGGCCACGCTCCGGTCGAGCCGCGTGTCCTTCGCCTTCCACACCTCGCCCATGCCGCCCGCCCCGATTCGCGAGACGAGTTCATAGGGGCCGAGGCGCGAGCCCGGATCGACTCCGGAGGTCACGAGCCGGCATCCTCGTCGCGAAACGGATCAACCGAAGCGGTTCGCCAGACTTCCCCAGACTGGATGGTCACGGAAGGGGAGGATAGCAGGGAGACAACTGAATCCAGGACGCGGAACGCAGAAACAAGAATATGGATCATTCATGAGGCTCGTCATCCCGCGCCACTATTGCGCGCGGCTCGACTGGTGCCGCCTACTCGAGAGGAATCCTGCTCTTGTACTTGCCGAGCCACTGATCGAAGGTCAGCATCGACGGATCCAGCGTTCGCGTGACCTCGACGCTGCGCGCACCGAGAACCTCGGTCTCGAAGTCCCGATAGACCTGAAACATGTTTCCCAGCTCGTCGGCACCCGGGAAACCGAAGGCGCGGTACGCGTCAGCATCGACGGCGTTGTACTTGACGACGATGCCGAGGCCCTTCGAGAGCTTCTCGCTCATCTGGTCGAGCGTCAGAAATTCGCCCGCGATGCCGACGGTCTTGCCTGCGTATCTCGACCCGGCTTTGAAGATCCCGTACGCGACCTTCCCGATGTCCTCGACCGCGATCCCGGCGAGTCGTTTGTTGCCCATCGGAAGCACCCAGCTGTAGGTGCCGTCAGCGCCCTTCTTCGGAGCCAGACCGAACGCGTAGAGATTGTCCCAGTAGAACGACGTCACGAGGTAGGTCATGGGGAGGCCCGCAAAATAGGCGTCGGCCTCGGCCTTCGCGTCGAAGTGCGGTACGCGGTATTTCTCCTGCAGCATCGGCATTCGGGTATCGGAGGGAGACATCAGCTTCCGCGTGTCTTCGAGGGTCGACCAGATCACGTGCGCGACACGGGCGGCTTTCGCGGCCTCGGCCAGATTCCGGGCCTGAGCCTTCTCTTTTTCCGCGGAGAAGTGCTCTCAGAAATTGGTCACGCAATAAGCTCCGGAGGCGCCAGCAAACGCCTTTCTGAGGCTTTCCACGTCGTCGAGGTCGGCCTGAACGACTTCCGCGCCCTTCCCGGCGAGAGCCTTTGCCTTGTCTTTATTCCGATCGCGCGTAATCGCGCGGCACGCGAAACCGCCATCCCGGTCGGCGAGAACGGCCTGGGCCAGGCCACCTCCCTGTGCACCGGTCGCTCCTACCACTGCAATCACTTTCCGGGTGTCCATCGTGGCTTCCTCCTTCTGTTGAACGGCGTTGAACAATGATCGTTGGCTGTGCCGATTCGACGCCGGTGCGCAACGATTCGATCGGAAGGGCCTCGATCATACCGGTCCCGAGGTCATGGAAGGCGAACCGGCCCGCCCCGGTCTGGGTCGCCAGGGCACGCTGAAGAATCGTCGACGGACCGCATCGGGAGCGCGCAGACGCGGGCGTTCATCGCCGGAATCCGGGGCGTCACGACGGCGAACACAAATGCCGTCACTCCGACGAATTCTCCGTGTGAGAGAATCCGCGGCACCTTCCAAGGAGGTCCTAATGGTTCTGCGCTGCGCGCGGCTGGCGTTTGTTCTCACCGTTCTCATCGCTTTCCCGATTTCCGCGCAGAAGAGGCGAGCGGTGACGTGGCCGAGGGCCGAAACGATCACGATTCTGCAGACCACCGATATTCATGATCACGCCAACGGCGCGGGACATGTTGGCCTCGACGTGAATCCGGCCACCGCGACGAGCACCATCGGCGCGTATTCGCGCATCGCGTCGTATGTGAGCGCCGTCCGCACGACGGCAGGGAATCCGGTGATCCTCGTCGATTCCGGCGACTGGACCATGGGCACGCTGTACGACCTCACGCTGGGCACTCAGCCGCTCGCGCTTGGATTTCTCAGCAGCATGCATTACGACGCCGTCACGCTCGGTAATCACGAGTGGGACTACACGCCGCGCGGTCTGGCGGGGATGCTTGCGCTCGCGCAGAGCTCGTTCGCCTTTCAGATTCCGATCGTCGCCTCGAACATGAATCTCAACGGCAACACGGATCTGGCTCCGTTCGTCGGAGCGGGGAAGGCGATCGTTCCAACGTCCGTCAAAACGCTCTCCAGCGGACTGAGAGTCGGGTTCGTGGGGTTGATGGGCGAGTCCGCAGCAACCGACGCTCCGGCATCGGCTCCGGTGTCGTTCACACCGCTGTCGTCCGACTACACCGCGATCCAGGCGATGGTCGACGATCTCCGGAATTCGCAAGGGGCGCAGATCGTGATCGCGCTGTCGCACTCCGGCACGAACGCGGCGGGCACGGCCGGCGAGGATGTCGATCTCGCGCGTCACGTGCGAGGGATCAACGTCATCGCCTCGGGACACACGCACACGCCACTCGCCGCGGCCCATGCCGTGACGAACAAGGGCTGGACGACGCAAATCATCGATGCCGGCGCGTTTGGAACGAACGTGGCCCGCCTCGACCTGGCCGTCGATCGAAATGCGGGAGTGACGACTGCGATCGCGTTCAACAACACGCCGATGATCGACGCGACTGCAGAACCCGACCCGACGATGACCGGCCTGGTCCTGCAGACCGATCAGAGTCTCAACAGCACGCTCTCTCCGTTGCTCACGACCTTCTTTTCCGATTATCAGGCGTCGAATCTCGGCAAGGGCATCTACCATCCGGTCGCGTCGGCCACGCAGGACATGGTCTCCAACGACCAGAACCCCGTTCTCGGTCCCAACGGTCTCGGCGACCTGGCTGCGGATTCGGTTCGTAACGTTCCGAACTCGATCATCAGCCAGACACTGGCATCGGTCGGCGGCAATCCAGCGAATCTGCCGAACTATGACTTCACACCGATTCAGCTCGGAGTCGTGGCCACGGGTGTACTTCGCGGCACGCTTCCGGCGAATGTTCCGCTCACGTTTTCCGACGTCTACAACATCCTGCCGCTCGGAATCTCGCCGGACGCGACGCAGTCGCTGCCGGTCGGATATCCGATGGTCTCCGCGTACCTCTCGCTCGATGACGTGAAGAAAGTCGCCGCGCTGCAACTCGTCGCCCAGACGAACCTCGTTCCGTCGGTGTACTACCTGAACCTTTCCGGGATCCGCTACACGCTCAAGCAGGCGGAGTCGTACACGTACTTCAAATACGCGACGGCTGCTGCGGTGCTCGATCTGACGAACCGGAAAGCCTCGGCTGGGTCCGTGCCAGCGGCGCAGGCCATCGTGGCAGTGACGAACGCCGTCTTCGACAGCGGCGCGGCGCTCTTCGCGGCAAGCACTGCCGGCAATCCGTACGCAACGGCACTGCTCAACCTCAACGATTTGAATCCCGGCGGCACCCAGGTGTTGACGAACCTGACGACAGTCGGGCAGGTCGCGGTCACATCGCTCAGCGGCACGAGCGCAGTGGCGTCGCTGGTCGTTTCGAAAGCGGTCGCCGCCATCGACACGATTTCGGGTTTCGAGTCGACGGATCTCGAAAACACGGGTGCCACGACCGATCTGGCCGGATCGAATCGCATTCGAGCCGCTGTTGATCTTTATGCAGTGCTGCTGATCGGCGCCGTCCAATCGCAGTTCGGCGTGGCCATCACGCCGTATCAATCGGCGACCGGTTCAACCGTGCTCTCCAGCGCTGATTTTGCGACGCTGCTCGGGAATCGGATCGACGCGGATCCCGCAACGGCCGGCGTACAGGAGCTGAAAGAGTGGATTGCGCTGCTCTCGAACATTTCGACGGGACTGGGCGGGACCGTCGGCGTCGACTACGGGTCGACCGCGAACTTCGCGCAGTTCCCGACATTCGGTGCCGCGGTGCGAACCCGAAACGCGAGCTACCCGCTCTCCGACATCGGTCAAATCGCGACGACGATCGGGACGCTCACTGCCGCGCCGTGAGCCAGGTTCGACGCGGAACTATGCCGACGAGTAAGACTCCAGGAGCTCGACTCCCTGCGAGTCCCCTCCGCGTGAGCTCGTGGACTGTGCCAGCCTGAAAAACGGTGGCTGGGAGACAGCGACAGTGATCTAACCGCGCTGCTCCTGAGGGGCTCGGCGCGGACTATGACCTGTCCACCGCTTGTACTGATGGCAAGGATGTCTACGTGTACCCGTTCGGGTCGTGATACCTATCCGGCGGCGAAATGATGGCAGAGACTCGCGATCCATCCGTGATGATAGTTCGTGAAGAAACAGCGGGGTGATCCCGCAGAAGGAGAATTCAATGCGTCTGATCAAGTCTGTCTCATTGCTATTCGCACTCATCTTCCTCATTGCGGCATCGCCGAAGAAAACGGAAGCGAAACGCACCGACTGGAAGGATGTGGAGCAGGCACTCGGCCGAGCAGGGTCGATGCAGCCGGGCGATGTCTACAAGGTCAGTTTCCCGCGTGGGGATCTCGCTGTCACCGCGGACGGCGTGTCGATCAAGCCTGCACTCGCCCTCGGATCATGGACAGCATTTAAGGAGATCGGCGGCGGTCACGCGATGACGATGGGCGATCTCGTGCTGCTGGAATCCGAGGTCACTCCTGTGATCGACGCGCTGCAACGCGGCGGAATCGAACAGAGCGCACTGCACAACCATCTGCTCGGCGAATCGCCGCATGTGATGTACATCCACTTCGTCGGCCATGGCGATGCGGCGAAACTCGCACAGACACTTCACGACGCGCTTGCGCTTACGAAGACTCCCATGGGGCCGGCGGCCGCGCCGCCTGCGACCCCTCCGGCCATCGATCTTCCCATTGCCGATCTCGATCGCATCATCGGTGGGACGGGCAAGATCGCCGGAGGCATCTATCAATTCGGGGTACCGCGTGCCGACAAGATTGTGGAGCATGGCGTCGAAATCCCCCCCTCGATGGGAATGGCAACGGCCATCAATTTTCAGCCGACCGGAAATGGTCGTGCGGCGATCACCGGCGATTTTGTGATGATCGCGTCGGAAGTGAATCCCGTGATTCGCTCGCTGCGGGAAGGCGGCATTGTCGTCACAGCACTCCACAGTCACATGCTGGAGGAAACGCCCCGGCTCTTCTTCATGCACTTCTGGGCGAATGCTGATGCCCTCAAGCTCGCGAGCACACTTCGCTCGGCGCTCGATCGGATGCACGTCAAGCGATGAAGGGGGTCACTCCAAGCGGATTCACGTGAATCGGACCGCGACAGCCTGGCTGATCCGCCGGTTCATTCGCGCTGTTTTGGACGTGCTCTTGCGCAGCAGCTGCGAGGTGAAATCCAGCTCGCGATCGCTCATCGATTCGGGGTTCCGAAGCAGCGCGTACCGATAGCCTTTGAGTTCCGGATACTCCGCTCGTTCGGCTAGGCGCGTTTTGTCCACCGCATCACCGATGACGCGCATCACATGAAACTTGTCGAGCGATGTGATGGCCGCAGCCCGATGCGCGATGGAATGCACGTCGTTCACGGTGGTGGCTCGGCCAAATCATCCGGCGATGACGGAAACGCCTCAGGCGATTGGCTGGGAGACAGGGAGTCGAACCCCGATATGCTGGTCCAGAGCCAGCTGTCCTACCATTGAACGATCTCCCAGCAATGAGACCACGGGCACGAGCGCGCCACCGTTGAAGGACATCGATGCTACACGCGCCCTAACCTCACCGTCAACCTTCGGAATTCCGGCGCCGGAGCTGCGTTTCGGTGGCACAATCTTCGAGAGAGTTGAGATCGTGCTACCCGAAGTCTTCGAATGCCCGCAGTGCCAGCGACAGTTCGTTTTCGAACTCGTCGAATCGTCCGAGGACCGCTCGATCTACTGCCCTCAGTGCAAACGTTACCTCGGCGAGAAGGACATCAACTTCATCCTCCTGACCGAGATCGAAGAGCTCACCGAACGCCTCCGCTTCGAGCGCGACCGCCTGGAAAAAGACGAGGCCGTGTACGGGATGGGCGACTGCGACGCCGAGCTCCGCACCTACGGCACCGAGGTGCACAAGGTCGTCAATATCCTGCGGAAAACCCTGGCCGACCTCGACGCTCTCAAGCAGCAGTACAGTTGAAACGGTCCGCCCTTCCTCTCGACGGGATCCTCGTGGCAGACTTCTCCCGCGTTCTGGCCGGCCCGCTGGCCACCCAGCTCCTCGCCGACGCCGGCGCCCGCGTCATCAAGGTCGAGGAGCCCGGGCGGGGCGATGAGACCCGCCGCTGGGGACCCCCGTTCCTCCACGGCGTCAGCGCCTACTTCCTTTCTGTCAACCGCAACAAGGAATCAGTGGCCATCGACCTCGCCTCCGCGGCCGGCCAGAAGTTCGTCCGGGCTCTGGTGGCTCGTGCCGATGTCGTCGTCGACAATTTTCTGCCCGTTCAAAGAGAGAAACTCGGGCTCAACAACGTCCGCCGCCGGAACCCGCGGGCCATCCACTGTTCGATCTCCGGGTTCGACAGCGATTCGAGCGAGGCCGGCACGCCCGGCTACGACCTGCTGGCGCAGGCGGCCTCCGGGCTGATGGCGATCACCGGCGAGCCCGATGGAGAACCGATGAAGGTGGGCGTGGCGCTGTCCGATGTGATGACCGCGCATGACGCCGCCGGAGCGATCTGTGCGGCACTCTATGCGCGCGAGAGAGGCGGACGAGGAGCACGCATCGAAGTCTCGCTGTTCAGCTCCACGCTGGCGTCGCTCGTCAACGTCGCCCAGAGTGCGATCGTCACGGACAAGGAGCCGGCGCGGTGGGGGAACGCCCACGCGTCCATCGTTCCGTACCAGGTGTTCCACGGCAGCGACCGCGCCTTCGCCGTTGGTGCGGGAACGGATCGTCATTTCGCGTCGC
Source organism: Thermoanaerobaculia bacterium (assembly GCA_038244815.1). Taxonomy (GTDB): domain Bacteria; phylum Acidobacteriota; class Thermoanaerobaculia; order Gp7-AA8; family Gp7-AA8; genus DASVHS01. Next base: position 62,381 of record JBBRTB010000004.1, on the reverse strand, counting down.
TGTGCAACGTGATCGGGCGTCCCGATCTGCTCGAGGACTCCCGTTTCGCGACGAATGCGCGGCGCGTCGAGCACCGGGCGGAGCTGATCCCGATTCTCGATGCGGCGTTTCGCTCCCGCCCGGCCAGGGAGTGGGTTGCGCGCTGCCGACGCGTTGCCGTTCCGGTGGCGCTCGTGCAGGGCGTGCGCGAAGCGCTCGAAAGCAAGCCGGGTCGTACGCTCGTCGTCACTCTCGACCATCCGGAGGCCGGCCGCTACGAAACGGTGCGCAATCCGGTTCTCTTCTCCGGCTCGCGCTTTCCGATCCGGAGCGCTCCGCCGCGGCTGGGCGAGCATACCGATGGCGTGCTGCGCGAGCTCGGCCTCACTTCGGCTGCATCGTCGACCAGACCAGCAGTCCGACGCAGCAGAAAAGGATGAAGCCGATCGCCGCGACCATCAGAACGACGTGCTTGATGTCGCCGCGCTTCGACGATCCGTATGCGCGAAAGGCGAGGAAGAGCAGCGTGCCGCCGATCGCGAAGATCGTCAGGCCGGCCCCGATGATCACCGTCATCAGGTGTTGGAAGTCGGGTTGCACCGCCCCGTCACGGTAACCATGAGAGAGCGGCCACGCAACTTTCCTATCCGGCCCGGCGCGGCCATTTTCGATTTCGACGAGACCATCATCGATCTCGAACGGCAGCACACCCGAGCCTACGAACGGCTCAGCGCGGCCATGGGATCGCGTTACGCGGACATGCCGGAGTCCTTTCGCACCGGCTCGGGGCGCCGCATCATCGACGATGTCCGTGATATGCGGGCCTTCTTCGGCTGGGACCGGCCCCTGGACGATCTTCTCGCGGAGCGGCAGCGCGTCTTCGACGAGGAGATCGCCGGCGCGGGCGATCTCGAGTTGATGCCGGGCGCCGCCCCGTTGATCCGGGCGCTTCACGACCTCGGCCTGGCGCTGGCGATCACTTCGTCAGCGGTGCGCAGCTCGATCGAGACGATCCTGGACCTCTTCGGGCTGCTGCACATGTTCGACGTGATCGTCGACGGCAGCGAGGTGCAGCGTGGAAAACCCGATCCTCAGGCCTATCTCGTCACGTCCGGCCGGCTGGGTGTGGATCCGGAGTCTTGTGTGGTGTTCGAAGATTCGAACGTGGGCGTGCGGGCGGCCAGGGCGGCGGGGATGTACTGCGTGGCCGTGCGCAATCCCCGGGCCCTGACGCGGCAGGACCTCACAGCCGCCGATCTCGTGGTTGCCTCGTTCGGCGAGGTCGACTCCGCCTGGCTCGCTACTTCTTCGCGGAGTTGACGCTGAGCTCCGCGGCCAGACGGATCATCGTGCGCCCCTGCTCGTCCGCCGATTCCCAGGCCCGGCAGAGCGTCTCCAGATCTTCCTCGTCCTCATACGCGGCGACGGTGAAGCCGTTGTGCGGCTGCTTGCCGCTCTTGGTGTGCACGCACGTCCACTTGTCGCCGTCGTACTCGTACGCCAGGTAGCCGTGTGTGCGCGACCGCCGGGCATCGCCCATCTGAAAGAGAATGGCGCCGCTCTCGCCGGCCTCCGCGCTCGCATTCGCTTTCTGCGCCGCCAGAACACGGCCGACGAAGATGGCCATCATGTCCTGCAGTAGCGACGCCGAATCGCCCTCGGCCTTTCCGAACTCGAGGCCTGAGTGCGACACCGTGGCCTGACTTCCCTCTGCCGGGCGGATGACATTGCTGCGCCTGACCACCGTCGCGAACGCGATTTCCTGACCCTTCCACCGAAATGACAAACGGAAGCGGTCGCCGCTCATCACCGCGCCGTAGTGTTCGACGAACGCTCCAGCGATGCCTATGTCGAGAATGAGCGCGCTTTGCCCATCCATCATGCCCAGCAACGGTTTACCGAGCTTCATCCGCTGAAAACGACGCCGTTCTTCTTTCACCATCGGGCGATATGGTAAGCGGTTTGCTCGGCTTACGGCATAGCTTCACTGCGAGTGAAGCCGTCGGAACATGACACACTCGTCAGGCCAGAGGGAGCGGAGGAGCATCTGGCGCACCGGCCCGGAGCGTAGTTGGTCCGCGGTCGTGCCGGTTGCCTTCATCATCGTCTCGCTCGTCTCGCTCGTTCTCCTTCCGATCATCGTCTCGAACCGGACGGCGCGGATGCGAGACGAGATCTCGCGAATCGCCGAGCCCGCCCGACGCGAGGCCAATCAGATCCAGGTGGATCTTTCCGGTGAGCTCGACAAGATCATCGCCTACCAGGTCACCGGCCAGGAGCAGTATCGTGCGGCCTACTTCCACCTCGTCGAGCATCAAGAGGCGAACCGCCGCGCCCTCGAGCAACTGGCCCCGAAGCTCGGCGACGACGTCGGCTCCGACCTGGGCATCCTGACGCACCAGTCCACGCGCTGGCACCTCGGCGTACGCACGAGCGAGTTCCTCTCGCGTCCGTTACCGCAGGAAGTCTTCACCGCCCGGCTGTTCGAGCACCATCCGGCGTACGAGGAGTCGCTCAGCGCGGCGTCGAACGTCGAGATGGCCCTGCAGGCGGCCATCGAACAGCGCCTGCAGAGCATCCGCCAGGCCGAGCGATGGAACATGTCGCTGACCATCATCCTGACCGTGCTGGCCATGACCTCGGCGCTGCTCGTCGCGGGCCTGGGGCGCCAGATGCGACTCCTGGCGGCCGAAGCGACGCGAAGACGGGAGGAGGCCGAGCAGCAGACGGTCGAGGCACGAGGTGCCCGCGACGCAGCCGAGCGGGAAGAGCGCCGGGCGGCGTTTCTCGCCGCCGCCGGTCACGAGCTCACCACGTCGCTCGATTACCAGAACTCGATCGACGCGCTGGCCCGGCTCATCGTGCCGAACCTCGCGCAGGCCTGCACCATCGACATGATCGGCTCGGACGGTGCGTTGGAACGCGTCGCCGCCGCCCATCGCAATCCGGAGTTGCAGCGGAAGCTCGCTGCATCGATCGGGCAATGCCGGCACGACGTTCCGGAAATGCTCGAGCAGATCCTGAAGGAACAGGCAACGCGCGTTGTCGGCGGCACATCAGGTGTGCATGAGTTCGCCACGGGAACCGCGGGCACGACGGGAACCATGCTGGTTATTCCGCTGGTCAGCCGCGGCCAGAACCTCGGTGTGGTCATCGCCATCGCCCCCGAAGGGAAGCCATACACGCGCGAGGAAGTCCCGCTCTTCGAAGAACTGTCACGCCATGCGTCGCTCGCCATCGACAACGCCCGGCTGTATTTCGAATCACAGCAGGCGCTGCGAGCCCGCGAGGAAGTGCTGGCCATCGTCTCGCACGATCTGCGCAACCCATTGAGCGCGATCTCGCTGGCCGCCTCGCTTCTGGAGATGAACCCCGGAATCCCCGCCGAGGAGCGGGAGCAGATCGAGACCATCGACGTGTCGGCCAGGCGCATGAGCCGCCTCATCGAGGACCTGCTCGACGTCACCCGGCTCGAGGGCGGCAAGCGTCTGCCGATCGCTCCGGAGACGATCGACGTCGAGTCGCTCTTCCGAGAGACCTACGAGCTGTTCAAGGCTCAGGCGGCGGCGAGTGCGGTCACACTGCAGGAACATGTCGCGCCGAAGCTACTGGCCGTTCGCGCCGATCGCCACCGCATCCTGCAAGTGCTCTCGAATCTCGTTGGGAACTCGCTGAAGTTCACACTGGCCGGTGGGCTGATCTCGTTCGCCGCCGAGCAGCGGGGGGAAGAAGTGCTGTTCGTGGTGACCGACTCCGGTCCCGGTATTCCCTCCCGCCATCTCAACGACATCTTCACTCCCTACTGGCAGGCCAAGCGCACCGAACGGATGGGCGCGGGGCTGGGACTGTCGATCGTGAAGGGCGTCGTCGAGGCCCATGGCGGACGGATCTGGGTCGAGAGCGAGCAGGGGAAGGGAACCCGCGTTTACTTCACGCTGCCGCTGGAGCAGGCCGCGGAGGCGGTCACGACAGCTTCGGCGGAATCTGCAGGAAGTCGCTGACGCTCAACTCCGCGAAGAGCCGGATGAGACGCCGGCCTTCCTCGTCGGAAGCCTCGTAGACTCTGCAGAGACGCTGCATCTCCGAGCTGTCCTCCGATCGAGCAACGGTGAACCCGGTCCGGGGCTGCTCGGGGAGAAAGACCCGGCGCTTGCGCCAGACCCCATTCTCGAGCCGGTAGCAGAGGAATCCGGCATCCGAGCCGCGGACGGTTCTGTCGCCGTCGACCGACGATGGTGGCGGCATCGAGTCCGCCGGCATCTTGCGGCGCACCTCGAACTCGTGCGTCACCAGTCTGGCCAGCATGGCCCGCAGCTTGTCGCCCGAGTCATCGATCGCGGCCAGAAAGCGCAGGCCGGACTCGAGTTTGCTCTCGCGCTTGTACGTGCGGATGGTCTCGCAACGCATGCCGATCTCATCCTCTCCCGTGGAGAAGTGCAGCTCCGCGTACTCCTGATCGAGCGGCTCGCTGTGCTGAACCCGGGCGCCGAGCACCCCGACCTCGACAATCGCCACCGCGGTCCTGCCAAGAGTGCCGGGCACCGGTGGGTCGAGGCGGAGGCGCTGGAATTCGCGCCGTTCTTCGCCGGCCGGACGCATGGGCGTCATTGTACGCCGGAGCCTGGTTCGCTCAGCGCAGAACGAGGGAGTTCTGGATGCGGACGGAGGCGAGAAACGTTCCGCGGACGCGCTGGCGATACTGACTGGTGCGCATGTTCACACGCCGCAGATAGTTCTGGGTCTCCGCAAACGGCGGGATCCCCCCGAACTTCTCGACGTTGCCTTCTCCGGCGTTGTACGCCGCCAGCGCCAGCCGCTGATCGGGAAAGCGGTCGAAGAGGTAGCGCAGGTACTTCGTGCCCGCCGCCACGTTCTGGGCGGGATTGAACAGATCCTCGGCGCCCATCAGCCGGCCGGTCTCCGGAATGATCTGCATCAGGCCCAGAGCGTTCTTGTTCGACACGAGGCGCGGACGGAAGTCGGACTCGGACTCGATCACGGCGGCGACCAGCTCGGGTGAGAGGTTGTTTCGGACCGCTTCGCGATAGATGATCGAACCGTACGGGACATTTTCATCGAAGAACTGTTCTTTGACGCGGTCGAGCGTGAACCTGGTCGGAGTCACGCCGGGATTCAGGAACTGCTCGCGCATCCGCGGCGTCGTGAAGATGGCGAAGTCGTTGTCGGTCTCGTGTGCCTCCGAAAAGAACGTTCCCGTCAGGATCGTCCCTCCCAGCGACACGTTCATCGCCTCGGTCGGAAGCTGCAGGGCGCCCAGGGCGAGCGGCACTCCCACCAGCAGAGCGATGCCTTTTGCCCGGAGTCTGGAGACGGCCGTGATGGAGCGGCGCCAGATCGTCCGCTGCCGCTGTGCATGGACCTGACAATCGCAGATCAGGCGGTAATCCGCCCGTCTCCACTTACCCTGTCGGCGCTCTGCGTGCGTCATGCAAATCGGCTCAAAGGGCAAAAGGCAACCACCTGATGACTCTGGACAGGCGAACCCACTGATTCTGCGTTAGATACACGGTTGACGACAGCCGGATCGCCCGGATCGCCAATAACGGTCATACGCAACCAATGTACGTTTGCACCGTGTGGATGTGTGTGCCTTGGGTAGGATGTCATCTTCTCTTCTTCGGCTGCGGTGGAACGAAACTCCACATTACGGAGATTGCTGGGGTCGCCCCAAGGGGCGAGCTCGACGCTGGACTCGTTTGCCGGGACGCCAGATGGGTTGACGGCGGCCACTCGCTAGCTCCTGTCGAACGCGACGATCACCGTATCGGACTGGGAAGGCGACCGAGTCCCAGTGTACGTGATTGTGGGACCGGCAGGCCGATAATTAACACTTAGTTAAAATAACTATTCGCATCGGGCTGGAACAGTGCCCAGAGCGAATACACGCCGACGATGGTGCCCAGCGGAACGTGCAACAGGTGGAGAATCGACAGGACGATCGTCAGGATGCGCGCCCATTCGCGCCGGCGGAGCAGCCCGATGCCGGCGACGATGCTCGGCAGCGCCAGGACCACGAGGATTGTTCCGGCGATGAGACCGACGCCACCGCCGATGAGGAGTGGCAGACGGTTTCCGCTGGCGGCGGTGGCAACCACGCCCACACCCGCCACGATGCTGAAAATCACGAAGGCGAGAGACAGCGACAGGCATCCCATGACGATCTGCAGCACCGCGACGACCTTAAAGTGTTGTTCCATGGCTACTCCTCCGTCCGCGTCGAGGGGCTGGTCACCGTCGCGGGCGTCGTGACCGTATTGTCCGCCGGCGGAGGCGGCGCGGTCGTCTCAGTGGTTTCGGTCGTATCGGTGGTTACAGTCGTTTCGGTCGTCGCCGGTTCGCTCTCCGGAGGGGTGAGGTCCGTGTCCGTAGCCGGCGGGGCAGTCTCGGTCGCCGGCTGGGGCCGCTCCGGCTTCGGCGGCGTCAGCACCTCCTCCTCGGCCAGGTACCCCCATCGGCGCATGCGCGAGAGGATCATTGCCTGGCGCGATCGCAGGCGCTTGTCCGGCGATGCGGGTGACATGACCCTCGGATTCGGGAGGCACCCGGCGAGCAGAGCGGCCTGCGAGGGCGAAAGAGCGGACGCCGGCTCGTGGAAGTAGAACCGCGAGGCTGCTTCCGCCCCATAGACGCGCTCGCCCATCTCGACAACATTGAGATAGATCTCGAGGATGCGCTTCTTGGTGAGGTGCTTCTCGAGAGAGCGCGCCAGGAGGTATTCCCTGATCTTGCGCAAGGGATTGCGCGACGGTGACAGGTAGAGATTCTTGGCGAGTTGCTGCGTGATGGTCGAGCCGCCGTGGGTCAGTCTCTTCTTCTCCCAGTCTTTGCGAAGAGCTTCCTTCATGGCGTCGACGTCCACGCCTCCGTGCTCGTAAAACGTATCGTCCTCTGCCACAAGCACCGCGCGGCGCAGGTAGGGAGAGATCCGGCCGTATGGGACCCAGGTGTAGAGGATCGTGCCGTCTTTGCCAGCGCTCTTGAGCTCGCTGCGCCGGATCTCCAGGAACGACGTCGTGGACGGCGCTTCCGTCTCCAACCGGCTTACGTCGGGAAACGTCAGCCACTCGTACCCGACCCAGGCGAGCACGATCAGCACGGCCGCGAGCAGAAGGCGCTTGATCAAGGGGCCGGATTGTATCTACATTGGCAGTGATGAACCGAACGCTGACCCTGCTCGTAGCCGTGTTGCTCGTGGCCGCTCCGGCCATGTCGTTCGACACAACCCGGCGGGGCGCAAACCGCATCGCCGTTCTCGATGCTCCGGCGTACGACAACGGCGGCTATGGGGATCGCATGTCGGTCCGGGTCCGCGAGCAACTCGTGCCCGAGCTGCGCGTATCCGACGGCCGCACACTCGATCTCGTGGCCAGGCGCCGCCTGGACCGGTCGAACACGACCGTGATCCCGACCGGCGTCGGCGCCGGATCGAGTCGCTTGTCCGTGTTTTTGGCAGTGCCCTTCGTCGAGTATCTGCGCGGTCGTGCCGCCGTCAACGCTGTCGTGGACGACGCCGCGGACGAGATTGACGGGCTCGGCCGGTGACTCCGGTCCTCGTGCTGACCAGCGTCGGCTTCGCGTTCGATGCCGCCCCGCTCGCCCGCGAGCTCGTCGAGCTCCACCTGGCCGCGTGCGTCAACATCGTTCCGAAAGTCCGTTCGATCTATCGCTGGAAGGGAAGCATCGAAGACGAGGCGGAGCAACTGCTCGTCATCAAGACCATCGACGAGCGCGTCGATCAGCTGCGCGAAGCGCTTCTGGCCAGGCATCCCTACGAGGTGCCCGAGTTTCTGGTGCTGCGCATCGGTGATCTGTCCGAGGCCTATCGCGCCTGGTTGATCGAGGCGACGGAGTAGGCGTCGTCCTCGGCGACGCTCTACGCGCAGAAGAATTTTCGAGCGGTGGCAGGGCGTTCCTTCCGGCCGGTTTCCCGCCGGGAACACGGTCGCTTTCCCCGGAGTTAGTATCAATCCAACCCATGGATTCCATCGTTATCCGCGGTGCCCGCGAGCACAATCTCAAGAATATCGACGTCGTCGTTCCCCGCAACAAGTTCGTCGTGATCACCGGTGTCTCCGGCTCCGGCAAGTCCTCGCTGGCCTTCGACACGATCTTCGCCGAAGGGCAGCGCCGCTACGTCGAGTCGCTGTCGGCGTATGCACGGCAGTTTCTCGAGCAGATGGAGAAGCCCGACGTCGATTCGATCGAGGGTCTCTCACCGGCCATCTCCATCGAGCAGCGCACCACTTCGCGCAATCCACGGTCGACGGTCGGCACGGTCACCGAGATCTACGACTACCTTCGTCTGCTCTACGCATCGATCGGTGTGCCGCACTGCACGAACTGCGGCCAGGAGATCCGTCCCCAGACCATCCAGCAGATGGTCGACCGGCTGATGAAGGATCCCAACGGCACGAAGTTCACGATTCTCGCGCCTTACGTCCGCGGCAAGAAGGGCGAATACCGCAAGCAGATGCTGCAGATGGTGAAGGAGGGCTTCACCCGCGCCATCGTGAACGGCAAGATGATCGAACTGGCCGATCCTCCTGTACTGGACAAGCAGAAGAAGCACACGATCGATATCGTCATCGACCGCCTGGTCGTCAAGGAAGGGATCCAGCAGCGGCTCGCCGATTCGCTCGAGACGGCGACGCGCGTGACCAAAGGGCTCGTGAAGATCCTCTACGCGGATCGGCCAGCAAGCGCCCCCCGCGAAGAGCTTCTCTCCCAGAACTACGCCTGTCCCGACTGCGGCATCTCCATCGGCGAGATCACCCCACGGCTCTTCTCGTTCAACTCGCCATACGGCGCCTGCCCGGGGTGTTCCGGTCTCGGCGTGCTCCTGGAGATGGACGAGCGCAAGATCGTTCCCGATCCGACGAAGTCGATTCGCGATGGCGCCATCGCCATCTGGAAGGAAGGCGCCGACAACTGGCGCCTCAAGCAGATCCACACGCTGGCGAAGTACTTCAAGTTCCCGATCGACACGCCGTGGGAGAAGATCCCCGAGAAGGGGCGCCACTGCATCCTTTACGGCTCCGAAGACAAGATCAAATTCAAGTTCGAAGGCTCCGAGTCGTCGTACTCGTACACGGGGAAGTACGAAGGTCTGGTGCCGATGCTCAAGCGGCGCTATCACGAGTCCGACAACGACGACATCCGCGAAGAGCTCGAGCGGTTCATGACTCCGAAGAAGTGCCCTGACTGCGGCGGAAGGCGTCTCAAGCCGGAAGCGCTCGCGGTCACCGTGGCCGGCCTGCCCATCGACAGAGTGGTGGCACAGCAGCTCAAGTCCGCGCAGGGGTTTTTCGAGACCATCCAGCTCAGCGAGCGCGAAGAGCTGATCGCCGGCAAGATCCTCAAGGAAGTCCGGGACCGGCTCGGCTTTCTCAACTCGGTCGGCGTCGGATACCTGATGCTCGATCGCAACGCCGCCACGCTCTCGGGCGGCGAAGCGCAGCGGATCCGCCTGGCCACGCAGATCGGTTCGAAGCTGATGGGCGTGCTCTACGTGCTCGATGAGCCGTCGATCGGTCTGCATCAGCGCGACAACCGCAAGCTCATCGACTCGCTGCTCGAGCTCCGCGACCTCGGCAATACGGTGATCGTGGTCGAGCACGACGAGGAGACCATCGAGTCGGCCGACCACGTCATCGACCTCGGTCCCCGCGCCGGCGTTCACGGCGGTGAGGTAGTGGCCGAGGGGACGCTCAGGGAGGTGGCCACGTTCCCGTCGTCGCTGACCGCGAAATACCTGCGCGGCGAAGCGAAGATCGACGTGCCTTCAAAACGCCGTCCGCTCGGCCAGAACGCGCTGGTGATCCGCGGCGCGCGGCAGAACAACCTGAAGAGCCTCGACGTGACCATTCCGCTCGGCCTGTTCGTTACCGTGACCGGCGTTTCCGGCTCCGGCAAGTCGACGCTCGTGAACGACATCCTCTACAAGGCTCTGTCGCGCCATTTCTACGAGTCGTCGCACACGCCGGGCGAGTACGACACCATCGAAGGACTGGAGCACCTCGACAAGGTCATCGACATCGATCAGTCGCCGATCGGACGCACGCCGCGCTCCAACCCGGCAACGTATACCCAGCTCTTCACCGAGATCCGCAACCTCATGGCGCAGACGCCGGAAGCGCGCATGCGCGGTTACGGCCCGGGACGTTTCTCGTTCAACGTCAAGGGCGGACGCTGCGAAGCGTGCAAAGGCGACGGGCAGATCAAGATCGAGATGCACTTCCTGCCGGACATCTACGTCACGTGCGATGTTTGCAGCGGCCGCCGCTACAACCGGGAGACGCTGCAGGTGACCTACAAGGGTTCGTCCATCGCCGACATCCTGGATATGACCGTCGAGCAGGGCCTGGAGACGTTCCGCAACATTCCGAAGATCGCCAACATCCTCCGCACGCTCGACGAAGTCGGCCTCGGCTACATCAAGCTCGGGCAGTCGTCGACGACGCTGTCGGGCGGCGAGGCCCAGCGCGTGAAGCTGGCCAAAGAGCTGGCCAAGCGCGCCACCGGAAAGACGCTGTACATCCTCGACGAGCCGACCACCGGTCTGCACTTCGACGACGTTGCCAAGCTCCTGCACCTGATGCACGGTCTGGTCGACCGCGGCAACACAGTGGTGGTCATCGAGCACAATCTCGACGTCATCAAAACCGCCGATCACATCATCGATCTGGGACCAGAAGGTGGCGACGAGGGTGGTTTCATCATCGGAACCGGCACGCCGGAGCAGATCGCCCGGTTGAAGAACAGCGCGACGGGCAAGTATCTACAGAGAATCCTGGACAAACAGCGCGTCGCTGTCTAAGGGGTATTCTTCACGTCGATGTCGGTCTCCGCCGGCTCCAGGCTCGGCCCGTACGAGGTGATCGCCCCACTGGGAGCAGGCGGGATGGGCGAGGTTTATCGCGCTCGCGATCCCCGCATCGGCCGTGAGGTCGCGATAGGCGCGTGCGGCCGGGGCCTCAACCATCCGAATCTGCTGACCATCTTCGACCTCGGCTCCGAAGGAGACACGCCGTACATCGTCAGCGAGCTGCTCGAAGGGCAGACGCTCCGGGAGCGCCTGCCGGTGACGCAGCGGAAGGCCATCGAGTATGCGCTCTCGGTCTGCGCCGGATTGGCCGCGGCCCACGACCGTGGGATCGTCCACCGCGATCTCAAACCGGAGAACATCTTTGTGACCGCGGATGATCGGGTGAAGCTTCTCGACTTCGGCCTGGCCAGGATTCTGCGCGAGACGCCGGGCGAGGATCTCTCCGCGACGATCGTGAAAGGGACCGATCCCGGCACCGTGATGGGGACGGCGGATTACATGTCGCCCGAGCAGGTGCGCGGTGAGCCGGTCGATCACCGCACGGACATCTTTTCGCTGGGCAGCGTCCTGTTCGAGATGATCACAGGCCAGCGGCCGTTCCATCGCGCCAGCCGCATCGAGACGATGCACGCGATTCTCAACGAGGATGCGGAGTTGGCCGGAAAGGTCGGCAATCCGGCGATCGAGCGCATCCTTCTTCATGCTCTGAAAAAAAATCCGGCCAGGCGATTCCAGTCGTCGCGAGATCTGGCATTTGCCCTGGAGGCGTTCACCGGCAGCGGGGAATCGGCGGCGGTCACGGCCCGGACGAAGCCGCGCCGCGACAAACGCGTGGAATGTGCGCAGCCGGAGTTCATCCCGGTCACCTTCCGGAGAGGCTTCGTCAATACCGCGCGATTCGCGCGGGATGGGTCGATCGTCTACGGTGCGGCGTGGGAGGACCGTCCGCTCGAGCTTTTCGCGTCTCTTCCCGGCGATCCGCAGGCGCGGCCGCTCGGAGTCGTCGATGCCGATGTGCTCTCCGTCTCTCCCGCCACGGGCGAACTGGCGGTGTCGCTGGGCAGGCAGTTCGTGGGAGGGTGGGTGAGCAATGGAACGCTGGCCCGGCTTTCCCCTGCCGGAGGCGCGCCGCGCGAGATCGTCGAGCACATGCAGGATGCCGACTGGAGCCGCGACGGAAAGAATCTGGCCATCATCCGCCGAACCGGCCAGCAGTTCACGATCGAATATCCGATCGGCCATCGCATCCACACGACGCCGCACTGGATCAGCCATCTCCGTCTCTCGCCGAAGGATGACCTGATCGCGTTCCTCGATCATCCGATCTGGGGCGACGATGGAGGCAGCGTGGTCGTCATCGACCTGCGCGGAGAGAAGCTTGCGGCGGGCACTTTCTCGTCGAGCTGCGCCGGGATCGCCTGGACACCGAAAGGCGATGAAGTCTGGACCGCGGTAGTTGGCGGCGGCGCCGGCCGCGACCTGGTGGCGATGACCGTCGACGGAAAGGAACGCAAGGTGATGGCGATGCCGGGGCGGCTGACGCTCCATGACATCAACGCTGCCGGCGACGTCTTCGTTTCGTTCGACCTCGGGCGGCGCGAGATTGTGGCGGGCAGGCACAGCGGCTCGGTCGAGCGCAATCTCTCGTGGTGCGACTGGTCTTTTCTGACCGACATCTCCACCGACGGTTCACGGATCGCCTTCATCGAGCAGGGATCCGCAGCGCGCGGTTCGGTCGGTGCAATCTACATGCGTCCCACCGACGGCAGCCCGGCTGTTCACCTCGGCGACGGTCACGCTCGCACGTTTTCTCCCGACGGCAAATGGATCGCCGCAATGACCGGGGGCCCCGATCATCTCGATCTTTTGCCCGTTGGTGCCGGCCAGCCGCGCAGGGTTCCGGTGCGGGGGCTGGAGATGATGGTGTGGTGGAACTGGCTTCCCGACGGGAAGCGTTTGCTGGTGTGGGGCGATGAGCACGACCACGGGAACTGCGTGTATGAGGTGTTCGTCGACGGCGACGGGACCGCACGGCGGCTCGCGCCGGAAGGTGTGAAGTGGCCGATCGCGATCTCGCCCGACGGTGCCTACGCCGCGCTCACCAGCCCGGACCAGCGCCTGATGATGTACTCGCTCGCGGAGGGCGAAGAACCATGCCAGGTGCCGGGCTCGCGTAGCGGCGACCAGGCGGTGCTCTGGGGATCCGATGGCGGTCTCTATATGTACCGGTTCGCGCGGATCAGCACGGCCATCGAGCGCATCGACCTGGCCACGGGTGGCCGCGAGAACTGGCAAGAGCTGAAGCCCGATCCGGTGGGCGTGATGAACATTCAGCCGGTGGTGCTGTCGGCGAACCTCGATTCGTATGCGTACAGCTATCGCCGGTTCCTGTCGGAGCTTCAGGTCGTCAAGGGTCTGCTGTGAAATGCGCGCGCTCTGGCTCGAGAATCGCCAGCTTCGTCTCCGCGATGACGTAACGCTGCCGGCGCGCCATGGCGAAGCGACTGTGTGCGTGCTGCTCGCCGGCATCTGCAACACCGACCTCGAGCTGACACGCGGCTACTACCCGTTCACGGGCGTGCCCGGGCACGAGTTCGTCGGTGTCGTGGACGGCCGGCGGGTGGTCGGCGAGATCAACGCCTCGTGCGGTGCGTGTGAGGCGTGCCTGGCCGGCCGCCGCACCCATTGCGAAAACCGCACGGTGCTCGGCATCAAGGACCGCGACGGCGCTTTCGCGGAGTATCTGACGCTTCCGCGCCGGAACCTGCACGAACTGCCGGACTCGATCAGCGACGACGAGGCGGTGTTTGTCGAGCCGCTGGCCGCGGCGCTGGAGATTCAGCAGCAGGTACGTGTCACTTCGGACGATCGGGTGCTGCTGGTGGGTCACGGAAAGCTGGGGCGGCTCATCGCACAGACGCTGTCGCTCACCGGTTGCCGTCTGACGGTCTGTGATCGAAAGACGTCGCCGTTGCCGCAGCACATGGGGAAGTTCGACATCGCCGTCGAATGCACCGGCAACGCGGACGGATTCGCCGTCGCCCGCGCGGCATTGCGGCCGCGCGGGACGCTGGTGATGAAGAGCACGTATGCGGGCACTCTGAGCGTGAATGCCTCATCGATGGTCGTCGACGAGATCACGCTGGTCGGCTCGCGGTGCGGCCCGTTCGCTCCGGCCATCGAGCTGCTGGCGTCGCGGAAGATCGACGCGCGTTCGCTGATCGACGCCACCTACCCTCTGGCCGATGCCCTCGGCGCGTTCGATCACGCTCAGCGCGCGGGCGCGCTGAAAGTGTTGATCCGGGTGGCATAATCGCCGGCATGAAGCGAACTCTGCTGGCGCTGCTCTTGTCGCTCGTGGCCCTTCCGATTCTGGCGATCGACCGGAGCGATTGCGAGGACCTCTCTCATCTCAGCGCTCTCTACGAGGTTCGCTCGCTGATGATCCGCCAGTACACATCCTCCGACGATGTCCGGCGCTTCATCGATCGCCGCATCGACGAGTTGCGCGAGCCGGTGCCGGACGGCGGATACCGGTGGGTGAGATACGTGCGTCCGAGCGGCGACGGTCCGTCCGACAAGCACGTGCATTCGGTGAGAGCGGTTCACGACGGCGATACGCCGGACATGTTCGAGGCCACGGGACACCATGTCTACGCGGTGCGTGTCGTCGTTCCCAGCAAGCGTTCGCTGTTCAAAGGCAACAACCCGGTCTTCGTCGGCGACGTCAACGTGTCCTACCACAACGGAAACGCGCGGCCGAGGACTGATGTCATCCATCTCAATCGCTGGATGAGTCCCGACACGTCGCAGACATTCGATCTGCGCGGGATCTTCGACACGGTGGTAGCCACCGCGCCGCTCTCGGTGGACAAGCGGGATCGCAACGAAGCGGTTGCGGAGATTCACTTCCAGGAGGCCGTGCCCCAGGACGATCCGGCCAATCCGGCCTACTCGACGATTCAGGCCCTCGGCCGGATCCGATCCGATCCCGACGCCGCCACGGTCGATAGGGAGATCTCCGCCCTCGAGTCCACGGTGTTCCACGGTGGTGAGTCGGTTCCGCTTCTCACGATCGTTCATGATCTTCGCCGTGCCGATGAGTTGATGCGCAGCGACAAGGCCGACGATCAGGAGAAGGGCAAACGGTTGCTGAAAGAGACGCTGCGGCGATTGCGTTAGAACGCCGGCAGATGCCCGAGAAGTTCTTCCTCCTCTCGCCCGCCAATGTCAGCGGACTGCGAGCGAAGCAACTCATGTCCCCGCGGGCGAACTTCGACGCCGCGGTGAGGTACCGCTCGGCGGAGGGAGTGCCGATCGATCTCGCGTTCGCGTTCATGAGCGCGCTCTACTTCCGGGGAAAGATCACCTACGCGGTGCAGTTCGCCGAACGTTCCAACATCCTGGTCATCGCTCCGGGCTTCGGTCTCGTTCCGGCCGATTGGCGCATCACCGAGGAGCGCATGAAAACGCTGGTGAGGACCGAGGTCGACGTGCGGAAGCGCAACTACCGGAAGCCGCTGGAGCGCGATACGAAGACACTGGCGGAGCGGCTGTCGGGCGACGCGCTCGTGGTGCTCCTGGGAAGCGTGGCCAGCGGCAAGTATGTCGACATCCTCTGGCCCATTCTCGGAGAGCGTCTGGTGTTCCCTTCGATGTTCGCCGGACTGGGCGACATGAGCCGGGGCGGCCTTCTCCTGCGGGCCGCGCGCGCCAATCGCGAGCTCGAATACACTGCGCTCTCGGCTCCGCGGCACAGAGACAGCAACGATCCCGTGGAGCTGGCACGCGAATGGGCGCGAAACGTTTTGTCATCCCCGATGGGCCCGAAGAAGTAGTCCTCAGGTTCGGTGACCGCGACGTCCGCCTCACCAACCTCAAGAAACTCTTCTGGAAGAACCTCGGCATCACCAAGCGCGATCTCCTGCAGTACTACGCGGACATCTCACCGTGGCTCTTGCCCCATCTCCACGACCGGGCCATGGTGATGAAGCGCTATCCGCACGGAGCGGAGGGCGATTTCTTCTACATGAAGCGCGCGCCGGAGCCGCGGCCGGACTGGATCGAGATCTGTCACATCGATCACGGGAGCAGCGCGGGTGTCATCAACTTCCCGATGGTCCAGGATCTCCCCACGCTCCTCTGGCTCATCAACCTCGGCTGCATCGACCTCAATCCCTGGTACTCGCGCTGCGATGACACGGATCGTCCCGACTTCCTCCACTTCGATCTCGATCCCGGCCCCGGCGCGGACTTCAGGAGGGTTCGGGAAGTGGCTCTGCGCGTGCGCGACATCCTGGCGAAACTGAAGATGCCGTCGTATCCGAAGACGACGGGATCGAAAGGGATTCACGTCTACATCCCGATCGTGCGCGGTCCGCGGCAGAAAGAAGTGTGGATGTTCGCCAAGACCATCGCCATCGAGCTCGAGTCGCGCCACCCGGAGATCATCACCGCCGAATACCGCAAGGTGAAGCGTCCGCACGGCCGCGTGCTCGTCGACTACAACCAGAATGCCTGGGGCCGCACGCTGGCATCGATCTATTCGATCCGGCCGACGCCGATCGCCGGCGCGTCCGCGCCCGTGACCTGGGACGAGGTCGAGGACGGTGTACGGATCGAGGACTTCCGCATCGACAACATCCGCCAGCGCGTGGCAAAGGTCGGCGATCTCTGGAAACCGGTGGTCGGGAAGAAACGGTTCGACCTCGGGAAACTGTTCCAGGTTCCCAAGAAGAAAGCGAAACGCGCAAAGACATGAGCACGAAACGCGTCACCGTGCCGAAGATCACCGCTCACGGATTTCCGAAGCTCGACCTGCCGATCCAGCCGCCGTTTCCGCCGATGGAGGCGAAGCGCGTCGACGAGGTCCCGACAGGCAACCGTTGGCAGTTCGAGCCGAAGTGGGACGGCTTCCGGGCCATCGTCTACCGCTCCGGGGATACCGTTGCCATTCAGTCGAAGGCAGGCCAGCCGCTCACGCGTTATTTCCCGGAGCTCGTCGAGGCGTTCCTCTCGCTGAAGGCGAAGCAGTTCATTCTCGACGGCGAGATCGTCATCCCGGTCGGCGGTCATCTGTCGTTCGACGACCTGCTCATGCGCATTCATCCAGCCGAGTCGCGCGTACGCAAGCTCGCGGCGGAGACTCCCGCGAGCTACTTCGCGTTCGACATCCTTTGCGCGAAAGGAAAGGCTTTGCAGGCACTGCCGATCGAAAAGCGGCGCGAGAAACTGGAGTCGTTCTTCGCGTCCGCGGGCGGCAGCGAGCGCATTCATCTCTCGCCTGCGACCACCGACCGGGCCCTCGGCAAGCAGTGGTTCGACAAATTCGGCGCTGTCGGTCTCGACGGGGTGATGGCCAAACGGCTCGGCGAGCCGTACCACTCCGACGATCGCGAGGGGATGGTCAAAGTGAAACATCTGAAAACGGCGGACTGTGTGGTGGGCGGCTTTCGTTATGGCGAAGGAACGAAAGTGGTGGGCTCGCTGCTGCTGGGCCTGTACGACGACGAGGAGCGGCTCGTGTTCATCGGCCACACCTCGTCGATCAGAAAGGACGATCGCGGCGATCTGACGAAGCGACTGCAATCGATGAGCGCAGACAATCCATTCGAGGTGCGCGTTCCCGGCGGACCGAGCCGGTGGGCCACCGGCAAGAGCGGCCAGTGGCAGGCCGTGAAGCCTGAGCTCGTGTGCGAAGTCGAGTACGACTATTTCTCGCAGGGACGTTTCCGTCACGGCTCGAAGTTTCTGCGCTGGCGTCCGGAGAAGGATCCTCGGAGTTGCACGATAGATCAGGTGCTTCCGGTCAGGAGGCGCGGCAAGTCGCTGGCAGGACTCTTCGCGTGAGACGACTTCTGCTCGTTTGCGCGCTGATCGCGAGCGCTTCCCACGCGCAGTCACTCCGCATCACGGAAAAGCCCGAGGGGCTCGTCTCGGGGATGCTGCTGGTGCCGATCGTGGCGTCGAACGACGTGCAGCGCATCGTGTTCTTCATCAACGGCGTGAAGTACTCCGAAGGCGTGGGCCATATGCTCACCGTGCAGGTGCATGTGGGGATGTACATTCGCCGTCTGCGCATGCGCGCCGCCGGTTACGACGGGCAGGGCAACGTGATCGCCGAAGACGAGATGGTCGTGAACGATCCGCGGCCGCCGTTCCGCGTGCGGCTGCAGGCGCCGCCCGACGTCCCGGAAAGCGGTGCCCTTCATATGTCGGCCAGCGTGATCAAACCGAGCAACCTCGATCTGGCCAGCGTCGATTTCTTCGTGGGAGAGCAAAAGGTCGGCAGCGCCACCGTCCCGCCGTACACGGCTTCCGTTGACGTGAAAGCGGTGCCGAAGGCGGTCTACGCGCGGGTTGTGGCCCGTACGGCGACTGGTGCGGAAGCAAACGACGTGGTGTTCTTCGGCGATCAGCCGCGCGACCAGATCGACGTCACGCTCGAGCAGATACCGCTGTCGATCGCTTCGGGGAACGGCCCCTTGCATCTCGACCAGCTTGCGCTCAGCGACAACGGCGAGCCGCGAAAAATTGAAGCGCTCATCCCGGCGGCGGATCAGCCTCTCAGCGTGATCCTGCTCATCGACTACTCCGAGAGCATGCTCGATGAATTGCCGGTGGTGAAGGAAGCGGCCCGGCAATTCGCGAAGAGGCTGCTGCGGCCGCAGGACCGCATCGCGGTGGTGGGATTCAATCAGCGTGCATTCTGGCTGACCGCGTTCACGAACGACTTCGAGGCGGCCGCCGCGTCGGTCGACCGGATCAAGCCCGCAGGCGAGACACATCTGTACGACACGGTGATGGAGATGTTGTACGAGCTGCAGAAGCAGCCCGGGCGCCGCGCTCTGGTGGTGCTGACCGATGGGGTCGATCAGGGCAGCAGGTTCACGCTGGACAACATCGTGTACTACGCCCGTTACGCCGGGGTGCCCATCTACCCGATCATCAAGAACAAGCGGCTGTCGGCATGGATGCGCTTCGGCATCGGCCGTCTGGCCTCGCGCCGTCTGGGACAGGTCGCGCGCGATACCGGCGCGTCGTACTTCATCATTCAGAGGGAATCCGAGCTGCCGGCGGTTTACGCGACGATCGCCTCGGATCTGCGGCAGCAGTATCAGATTGCGTTCTATTCGCACGTCTCCAGCGCGGATCAGTGGCATGCGCTGTCGATCGAAGACCGGGGTGGGCATCAGCTCCGGATTCCTCGCGGTTACTTCCCCTGACGCCCGCGGCACGCGACGTGAACGGGGGGCGTGTCGTGGACCGAGGTGCCCCGCTCTTTCCGGAGCAAAGAAAGCGTCACCGCGTATATCGCGGGCTCACCGAGCGCCAGGAACGGTTTTTCGACTGGGTCGCCGGTGTCGTTATCGTGCTGTTCATCGCCGCATGGGTGGGCGCGATCGTGGTGACGCGGCGTCAGGAGGCTGCAGAGGCCGCCGTTCCGGTGGTGCGCCAGGTCACCAGCGCGATCATGCAGCCGGGCGGGCCGAAGACCGCGTACATTAACGACGCCATGCTGGCGTTTCTCAATCCGCTGCGCGGCCAGTCGGGCCAGGTGATGTTCACGACGCAGACGCCGAACGCGCCGATCGTTCCGCGGGCTCCGAACGGCGCGACTGCCGTGCTCTCAAAAGGAACGACCGAGGTGTCCTCGAGCTTCACGGCGCCTTCGAACCCAGGCATCTACGATCTTGCCGTCAAGCTCAATCAGACCACGCAGGCCGTGAAGGATTTCAGTGTGATCACGCTGGTGCCATTCTCCGAGAAGCAGTCCGGCAAGATCGGTCTCTACTACCTTGGCAGTTGGCCGTTCGAGCGCGGCGGCAAACCGAAGACAACCGCGTATGCCAACCCGAGCGGATTCATCGAAGTGACGCCTCAGAACGCCGACACCTACGTGTCCACCCATTTCAAACTGCGCGACTTCCTGACCAAGGGCCAGGCCGACGTCTGGCCGAAATACCTGCTCCTCAATCCCAAGCTGCTCGACAAACTGGAGCTGACCATTCAGGAGCTGGAGGCCGAAGGTCATCCCGTCGGGCACATGACGCTCATGAGCGGCTTCCGTGCGCCGAATTACAACTACACCGGCGGGAACACCCGGGGTCGTGCCAATCTCAGCCGCCACATGTACGGCGACGCTTCGGATGTTTTTGTCGACAACGACGGAGACAGGATGGAGGACGACCTGAATCACGACGGGCGCGTCGATATCCGCGACGCTCAGGTGATTGCCGCGGCCGCCGACCGCGTGGAGCGCAAATACCCGTCCCTGACCGGAGGAATTGGCGTTTATTCCGCATCATCCGGGCACGGACCGTTCGTTCACATTGACGTGCGCGGCTACCGCGCCAGATGGCGCGGCACCGGCAATGGATGAGAAGTGATGGAGGTTTGGCAGTGGCAGACGAAGTGAAGTGTTCCGAGTGCGGGGGCTTGCGCCCCGATCCGTCGACGACGTGCCCAGCGTGCGGCGCGCCTCCTATCCGTCCCGGCGAACACCGCGCCACGGAGGAGGAAGTGAGAACCGACGATCTGGAACCGTACGTGACGCTGCGCTACATCGCGCGTCTGTTCAAGATCCTGGCGGTGCTGATGCTGGTGATGATGATCGGCGAGGTCGTCACCGGGCTGGTGACGGATGCCGGCGCAGCACTGCCCACACTCATCGCCGAGGTCACGCAGATGCTCGTGCTGGCTGGAGTGATGTGGGCGGGCGGTGATGTCACCGTGCTCCTCATCGATATGGGTCACGACCTGCGGGTCTCGCGCATTCTCCTGGGAAGGCTCAATGCGGAGATGCACCGGCGCAGGGACGAAGAAGCTAAGCCGCGCTGACGATCGCGCGAGTCATGACCTCGCGGAATTCGCGGAAGACGTTCTCCGGCGGAATGCCCAACTCGCGATAGTTGGCCGCGCGCTTGAGCAGATTCTCGGCCGTCTTCTCGTCGAGCACTCGCCAGTCGATGGCCTTGTTGTTCAACTCGCAAAACGCGAAGATCGACGCCAGCGCCAGCCTTCGATTTCCGCCGTGGAACGGCCGGAATGAGAGCAGTGCGAACACGAACGCCGCGACCTTGTCGGGAAAGGAAGGATAGGCTTCGCGCCCGAGGGTCGTGACCTGGGGCCGCTGCACGGCGTTGAGCAATCCGAACTGCGACTCGATCACGCCTGGCTGCGCCTGCGTGCCGCCGAATTCGGCGCTGACCGCGCGATGAAGATCGACGAGATCCTGAACGGTCAGATAGCGGATGCCGCCGTCAGTCGGTGAGACGCCGGAAAGCGTTCGAATATTTCTTGATGGCGCGCCTGAAGGCTTCGGCGACGATTGGGTTCGCGAAACCGGCTTTGTCGTCCGTGGCGCGGGCGCCGGGCTTGCCGTTGTCGGCGGCCTGGCCGGCTTTTCCGGCGGCTTGCCGGGCGGTTTTGCCCGTGGCTTGCTGCTTTTTGATTTTGACGGGGCTGGCTTTGCCGGTTTTGCTGCTTTTACTGCTTTTCGCGCCGGCTTTGCTGCTCTTCGTGCTGGCGTGGCTTTTCTTCCGTGAGGCTTTGCTGGCTGCTTTGCTTTTTGCTTTGTCGCCATGCTTCATTTCAGCCCTCAGGTTGACATCCTAAATCATGTTAAATGATTGAGTCAATAGGCTTTAGGGCTCCGGTTGCCCAAACACTACGATTATGGAAAGCGAGTTTGGCACGTAAGTGCTTGGATGTTCAGCAATTTACACAAATCGGCAGTGCACTCGAATGTGTGCACCTCATTCGGCCGCGGCGGGTTCGTCCGGCGTGGCGGTGACTTCGAGATCGGGCTTCACCTCAGCGGCCAGAAAGTCTTTCGCCTTCTGCGTCAGCGTGAACTGCCCGGCCGTGCCGTCCGTCGCCAGGTAACCTTTGTCGACCAATGAAACGGCCGGAGCCTCGCCTCCGCCAGCCGGATGTTTCAGCGCCTTGACCGCGTCGAGCGAAATGGTTTCGGCGTTGATGCGACGAAATTCCTGGAGAACGCGCATCTCCTGCGCCGTCATCGGGTGCGACATGATGATTGCCATGAGCGGATTGTAAGGGAGGAGATTGGAGATTGTTCCGCCAGTCGCTAATCCCCAATCTCCTGACACCGTTCACACCAGAACGTCACCCGGGTATCGAGGCCCTCCTTCTTCGATGCGATGGGCGTCCTGCACCGGCGGCACGGCTGGCCGGCACGGTCATACACGTTGAAGTGGTTGCGGGTCTCCGCGCCGGCGCTGCGCATCATCAGCAGCTTGCGCGCGTTCGTCAGCAGACAGGCGATCTGTTCGTCGTTCAGCGACGCAACTGCCCGGAAGGGATTGACGCGGCAGGCGAACAGCGACTCCGACTTCCAGATGTTGCCGATGCCGGTCACGGCGCGCTGGTTCAACAGCACCTCGGCGATCGGTGTGCCGGATCGCGCGCGCACGCGCCGGAGTGCTTCGTCGACGTCGAACGTTTCGCCGAGGATGTCCGGGCCGATGTGCCGCAGGTCGTGTTGCCGGAGCAGCGCGCGATCGTCCAGAAACTCGGCGACCGGAACGTTGAACGCCACCGCCACGCACTGATCCGTCGCCACCACCACGCCCATGTCGGCGCGCGGTCTCTTCCATCGCTCGCCGGGACGGTAGATGTGCCAGCTCCCGCTCATGCGCATGTGCGTGCGCAAATGCAGGCCGCCGGAAAAATCGATGATGAGGTGTTTGCCGTGGGGAACCACGCGCTCGATGGTGCGGCGGCGATGGAGTCGGAATCGTCGACGCGCGCCAGGTGCGCCAGCACGGTCTCGAATCGTGTGACGGTCCTTCCGGCGAGTGCCGTGTTCAGCGTGCGTGCGGCGCGGAAAATCGTATCGCCCTCGGGCGCTCCCTCACCTCACCGCCGCCCGCAGTTGATACCCCATAGCCGTCGGCACGAATCCCCGCTCGGCCAGAAACGGCGCCAGCGCCGCTTTCGCGACCGGCTCACCGTTGATCTCCGAGACGAGCATGGCCCGCCGGTGCCCTTCGGTGACGATCGAGGCGATCGACTGCGCCACCGCGCGAGCGACGCTCCCGCGCTGCGGCTCCTCGTCCGGCAGAAAGACCGACAGCTGTTTCTCGCCGCGCGACAGATACGCGGCCAGTGCACCATTGACGAGAATCACGCTCGCTCCGGCGCTGCGCGTGAGACCCTCCCGCGGCCACTTGAGGATCGCGCCGTAGGGACTGGCCGGATCGGTGGCGGCGATCCTCACGGTCTCCGGCTGCTCCGGCTCGTCGCGCAGCGAGCGCAGAAGGTCGAGCGCGCCGCCGGAGGCGAACTGCGTTGCGCCGAGTCCGGCCACGAAGTAGCCGCGCCGCACGCGCCCCTTCTCCTCCATGGCCTTGAGCACCGGATAGACCGCGCTGAATCCGCCGCTGATGTTTTCGACCCCGGGAGCCTCGCGGGTGACCACTCCGTATCGCGTGAGCAACTGTTGGGCGATTGCCGCGGCCCGCTGGGTGGTGTTTACGGCGGGAGGCCCGACGAGGGACCAGCGACCTAAGGTCGAAGCGGGTGCAACGCGACGTGAACGAAACGCCGCTCGCGCCGCGGCCTTGGCGGGACGGGTGAATGCGCGCAGCGCCTGGAACGTGTCGTTGCTGATCATCCCCTTCCACACCAGATCCCACACGGCGTCGACGACCTCGTTGCCGAAGCCGCCGACGGCCTCGTGAATCTGCGCGTAGAACGACGCACCATGCTCGCGCAGGTAATCGAGAATCCTGGCCTCGATCTCGCCCGGCGTTGGTGCGGTGCTCTCCGTCTGGTTGCGCAGGATTCCGAGGTGGTCGGTGAGGTAGAGGGCGATCCGTCCGTCGTGCGTGCCCAGCGGCTCGACACCGACCCATACGATCTCGCCGGCGGCGCTCAGGGTGTCGAGATCGGACGCGCGGTAGTCCTCGATGCGTGCAGCGAGGATCTCTTTCTCGAAGAGCGATGCGGCCATCGGATAACCCTGCAGCGTCTCGATCACATCGAGCAGCGCCTCGAGCCCTCGCCGTTTTCTGGTCACGCCCTGCCACGACGTGAAGAGGCGCGCCAGCACCGGCTGATCGACCGGCTCGACCTCTTTGCGCAACTTGGCCAGCGAACGGCCCCGGATCGACCGCAGCACTTCCGTCTCGCACCACTCGCGCTGCGTTCCCTCCGGGCGAAACTCACCCTCCACGAGGCGGCCACGCTCGGCGAATCGCTCCAGCGTCTGTTGCACGACCGCCGTTCCGAGCCCGAGCCGCCGCGACACCTCGGCGGCCACGAACGGGCCGTGCGTTCTGGAAAAACGGAGCACGAGATCTCCGACGGGATCGGAAACCGGATCGAGGTAGCGATCGGCGAGTGCGCCGGGCAGCGGAGTTCCGAGCGCGTCGCGAAAGCGGCTGGCATCCTCGACCGCGATGAACCGTTTCTGCCCGGCCACGGAGACCTCGATGATGCGCCGTGCCTTGGTCAGCTCCTCGATCGCGGCGGGCGGATGGAAGGACGATCTCGCGGCGATCTCGTCAGCCGACAAGTCGCCGATGCGCAGCAGGAGATCGTGAATCGCGTCCGCGGAGCGCGCTTTGTAGCGCTCGTCGAGCACCTGCAGCTGCAGCTCGATCCCGGTGAGCGACTCGGAGTCGAGCAGTTCGCGCAACTCCGCTTCGCCGAGCAGCTCGCGGAGCTGGGACTGATCGATGGCCAGAGCCTGGGCGCGCCGTTCAGCGAGTGGCGCATCGCCGTCGTAGATGAAGTTCGCGGTGTACCGGAACAGCAGCGAGCCGGCGAACGGGGACGGTTTGGCCGTGTCCGCGGTGACGACGCGGATCGTTCGCTGGCGAACGCCCCTGAGCAACTGCACGAGTGCAGGCAGGTCGAACACGTCGCGCAGCACTTCGCGGTAAGCCTCGAGGATCATCGGAAACGATCCGAACCGCGACGCCACCTGCAGAAGATCGTAGGCCCGCTTCCGCTGCTGCCAGAGTGGCGTGCGGCCCTGGGGACGCATGCGCGGCAGCAGGAGGGCCCGCGCGGCGGACTCGCGGAACTTCGCCGCAAACAAGGGGCTCGATCCGAGCTGGCGGATGACCAGTTGCTCGACCTCGTCGGGATCGGGGATGACGAGCTCCGGTCGCGGGGGAGCGTCGGTGTCGGGAAAGCGGACGATGAACCCGTCGTCGCTCCACATCGTCTCCACGTCGATGGCCAGCTCGTTGCGAACCTGGGCCGCCGCGGCCATCGACCAGGGGGCGTGAATCTTTCCGCCGAACGGCGTGAGCACGCACACGCGCCAGTCGCCGAGCTCATCGAGCACGCGCTCGACCACGATGGTGCGGTCGTCCGGTACGGCCCCGGTGGCGTCATGCTGATCGTTCAGATACTGCAGGAAGTTTGCGGCCGCCAGCTTGTCGAGATCGTGCCGCTCCGTGAGCCGCCGGATGGCCTCGGCCGGCTTGCTCTCGCGCACTTCGCGAACGAGCCGGCCGATCTCTTCCCCGAACCGCACCGTGCGCTCGGCGGCGTCGGCCTTCCAGAACGGCATTTTTCCCGGCTCACCGGGAGCGGGCGTGACGAGCACGCGGTCGTGAGTGATCTCCTCGATCCGCCAGGTCGAGGCGCCGAGCAGGAACGTCTCGCCGACGCGGCACTCGAAGACCATTTCCTCGTCGAGCTCGCCGACGCGCGCGCTCTGGACGTTCTCGGCTCCGGCAAGAAAGACGCCGTACAGACCGCGATCGGGAATCGTTCCGCCGTTGAGGATGGCCACTCGTTTCGATCCCGGCCGCGCTGAGATCGTGTTGGCCATCCGGTCCCAGGTGATGCGCGGGCGCAATTCCGCGAATTCGTCGGATGGATACAGGCCCGAGAGCATGTCCAGCACCCCTTCGAATGCGGTGCGGCTCAGCTCCGCGAACGGTGCGGCTCCGCGAATGGCGGCGAACAGCTCATCGGCATGCCAGTTGTCCATCGACACCATGGCCACGATCTGCTGCGCTGCGACGTCCAGCGGGTTGCGCGGATACCGCGTGGGCTCGATGGCACCGCGATGCATGGCCTCGGTCACCGCCGCGCAGGCCACCAGGTCGCCGCGGTATTTGGGGAAGATGATGCCCTCGCTGGTCGTGCCCACCTGGTGGCTGGCGCGGCCGATGCGCTGCATTCCGCTGGCGATCGACGGCGGCGCCTCGATCTGGATGACGAGATCGATCGCTCCCATGTCGATGCCGAGCTCCAGCGACGACGTGGCGATCAACGCGGGGAGGCGACCGGACTTCAGGTTGTCCTCGATCTCGATCCGTTGCGCGCGCGCAATCGATCCGTGATGCGCCTGCACGAGCGTTTCGCCGGCCAGTTCGTTCACTGCGGCGGCCAGCCGCTCCGCCAGACGACGGCTGTTGACGAAGATGAGCGTTGATCGATGGGAGCGGATCAGCTCGAGCAGGCGCGGGTGAATGGCCGGCCATATCGAGGTACGTGCCGGACCGGCCGCCGCGGGCCCGCTGGCGATGCCTGTCGCTTCGCCGGAGCGGGCCATGTCCTCGACCGGCACCTCGACGTGCAGCGACAGCTTTTTCTTTTCGCCGGTATCGATGATATTGACGGGGCGGAATTTCGGCTTGGAGTGGTCTTCGAACTCGTTCTCGACCTGGGTTGCCGGGTTGTCGGGTAGACGGGTTGCCGGGTTACCGGGTTGCCGGGTGACGCGGCAGCCCGCGAGAAAATGGGCCACTTCCTCGAGCGGGTGCTGCGTTGCGGAGAGGCCGATGCGCTGCGGCGGCTTCTCACAAAGCATGGCCAGCCGCTCCAGCGACAGCGCCAGGTGCGCGCCGCGTTTGTTCGGAACGAGCGCGTGGATCTCATCGATGATGACCGTCTCGACACCGCGCAGCATCTCGCGTGGGCTCGAAGTCAGGAGCAGGTAGAGCGACTCCGGGGTGGTGATGAGAATATCGGCGGGGTCGCGAAGAAATCGCGCCCGCTCCTGCGTTGGCGTGTCGCCGGTGCGGATGGCGATCAGCGGGGTGGTGAACTCGTCGCCTCGCGCTGCGGCCACGTTGGCGATGCCCGCCAGTGGCGCGCGCAAGTTGCGCTCGACATCGACGGCGAGCGCCTTCAGGGGGGAGACATAGACCACGCGGCAGCGCTCCTTCTTCGCTGGCGCCGAGGTGAACATCAGCCGGTCGAGCGCCCATAGGAACGCCGTGAGCGTTTTCCCGCTGCCGGTCGGAGCGCAGATGAGGGTCGACTGGCCCGAGGCGATGGAAGGCCATCCCTGTTGCTGGGCCAGCGTGGGCTCCCCGAACGACGAGGTGAACCACTGATCGACCGCGGGATGGAAGAGAGCTTTCGATGACATGTGCGGTTTGCTGTTCGCTGTTGCGTCTGCAAGAATAGTAACCAGCCTCCACA
The DNA here is from genome assembly GCA_038244815.1 of Thermoanaerobaculia bacterium. Classification (GTDB taxonomy): domain Bacteria; phylum Acidobacteriota; class Thermoanaerobaculia; order Gp7-AA8; family Gp7-AA8; genus DASVHS01. The sequence goes on along the minus strand of JBBRTB010000004.1, from coordinate 35,137 downwards.
GACCATGTTGGTGAAGGACGGGAATGCGGCTTAAGGTCCTCGGCGCCTACGGGGCGTCTGATGCGGAACACAATCTGACCGGGTACCTTCTGGACGACTGGTTTGCCGTCGATGCCGGGACGCTGTCTTCCAAGCTTTCATTCGCGCAGCAGGGCCGCATTCAGGGTGTGTTCATCACCCATCCACACGCCGATCACATCCGCGATCTTCCTCATCTCATCCACAACCGTTTCAGTCAGAACGCCGGCCCGCTGACCGTATTCGCGTCGCGGGAAGTCATGGATCTTCTCGCGAAAAACGTGTTCAACGGAATCGTCTGGCCGGACTTCTCCACGCTGACCTCCCCGATCACCGGCAAGCCCATGCTGCATTACCGGTCGCTCAGTCCAGGAAAAAAGGTGATGTTCAACGGCATCGGACTGACCTCCGTTCCGGTCGATCACGCCATACCGGCGTCCGGGGTCATCGTGGAGATGAACGGGCAGGCTATCGCCTTCACCGGCGACACGGGCCCGACCATCGATATCTGGAAACGTACGAATAAGACGGACAACGTCGTGGCCATCATCACCGAGGCATCCTTTCCGAACGACCAGCAATCGCTGGCGGACGAAACCGCGCACCTCTCCCCGCAGACGTTCGGCGAGGAGCTGAAGAAAATCAGCGTCGACGCTCCCATCTACGCGAGCCACCGCAAGATCCCTTTCGAGCGGGACATCGAATCGCAGATCAAGAACCTCCGGGACCGGAGGGCGCGCGTGCTGCTGGAGAAGAACTACACGTTGTAGTGGTAAGCCGGTAGCCGGTAGCCGGACAGCTAAGCGTGCGCGGATGTGCGATGCAGCCCCCACGACCGACGACCGACGACCCACGACCTATAATCCCGTCCGATGCGCGTCCCGGTGACCGCTCTCATCCACACGCTGAACGAGCGCGACAACATCGAAGCCGTGCTCCGCTCGGTGGAATGGGCTGATGAGATCTATCTCGTCGACTCATTTTCGACCGACGGGACCGTGGAGCTCGTGCGCGAGCAGTTTCCCCGCGTGCGCGTGGAGCAGCGCGAGTATCTCGGCGCCGCCTCCCAGAAGAACTATGCGATCGATCGCGCCACACACGACTGGATCTTCGTGATCGACGCGGACGAGCGCGTGACTCCGAAGCTCCGCGATGAGCTCGTGCGCACGTTGGAAGCGCCGCTCGATCTCTGGGCGTATTCAGTGGGCCGGCTGAACTTCATGCTTGGCAAGCCGGTGCGATTCAGCGGGCTGCAGCGCGACCGGGTGACCCGGCTCTTTCACCGGGGTCACGCGCGTTACCCGAACAAGCGCGTGCACGCCGACCTGCTCGTCGACGGCGCTACGGGCCGGCTACGGCACAAGATGGATCACTACTACATCCGCGACTTCGATCACATGATCGCGAAGATGACCCGCTACGCGAACTGGGCGGCGGCGCAGATGTTCATCGACGGCCGGACCGCCACTCTCGCCGGCATCGCCGGACACCCCGTGGCCAGGTTCTTCCGCGACTACATCGTCAACCTCGGATTCCTCGACGGCACGCGCGGGCTCATTTCGGTGGGCATGCACGTCTACTACACGTTCTGGAAGTACGCGAAGCTGTGGGAGCTCACGCAGCTCAGGAAGATGGGCAAGCCCGTGCCGTTGCCGAAGCTCGACGAGGACGACGGCCGGTGGGAGCTGCCGTGGGAAAAGCGCGTTGGTCCGAGGCCCGAGGCCTAATCGGCCGGCTCGACCACCACGTGCAGCCCGTCGACCGCGCGCACCCGAATGCGCGCTCCTTCATGGATCGGGATTCCGGAAGTCGCGTTCCACAGCTCGCCGTGCACAAACACCTTTCCATCCGCCGAAACGGGCGTCCGGGCCACGCCGATCTCTCCGATCATCCCCTCCTTGCCCGTGGTGACGCGCGCATTGCGGCTGCGCAGGACCAGCGTCATCAGAAAGACGGAGATGATGGCGAAGGGGATGCTGACGCTGACGGCTGTGATCACATTGACCTTCATTTCAGGAATCGGACCGTCGACGAGCAGAAGCGCGCCGATGATCATGCAGATCGTCCCGCCGATGGCCAGGACACCATGACTGGTGAATTTTGCCTCGAGGGCGAACAGGCCGAACGCAACCAGGATCAGCACGAGCGCCGAGTAACGCGTGGGCAGCAGGTTGAGCGCGAACATCGCCAGCACGATGGAGATCAGTCCGACCACGCCGGGGAGGTATGCGCCGGGATGATTGAACTCCGCCCACAGCGCCAGCATGCCCAGGGGGAGGAGGAGGAAGGCCACGTTGGGGTTCATGATCCATGAGAGCAGCCGCTGTTTGAGCGACATGTCGATGGTGCGCATGTCCTTTGCGGAAGTGTGCAGAGTCTGCATCGTTCCGTTGAAGCGTTTGATCGTCTTGCCGTTGAGCGTGCGCAGCAGCGTGGCGGTATCAGGAGCGATGTAGTCGATGACTTTCTGCTGCAGGGCCTCGCTGTCGCTGAACGATTTCGCTTCGCGTACGGCCGCTTCAGCGGCCGCGACATTGCGGCCGCGCTGCTGGGCGATGCTGCGGATGAATGCCGCGGCATCGTTCTGCATCTTCATCTTCATCACGTCGTCCGGTTTTTCGCCGAGCAGGACGGGGTGTGCCGCGCCGGTGTTCGTGCCGGGGGCCATGGCCGCAACGTCGGCGGCTTCCAGGATGAAGAAGCCGGCCGAAGCCGCGCGCGCACCGCTCGGCATCACGTAGACGATGACCGGAACCGGCGACTTGATCATGCGCTGGATGATCGAGCGCATCGACTCGTCGAGGCCGCCGGGCGTGCTCAGCTCGATGAGGACAGCATCCGCCCGCGCGGTCGCCGCTTCATCCAGCGCACGGCCGATGAACTCATCGGTGATGGGGTGGATCATGGCGTCGACGCGGATCCGGACCACTGTTGCCGATGCCGTGGTCGCCACCAGCAACGAAAGGATGAGGGCCAGCCGTTTCACGGCCCTATTCTCTCTCCGATCCGTGATGACCGTCGACGCAGGCTCGCACCGTGTCGAGGAGGGCACCGATTTCGAATGGCTTCCGGACGATGGCGTGCAGGGGGAGGCCGGCGACCTTCGCCGCCTCCTCGATCGCGGCCGTGACGACGATGATTCTCCCAAGCATCGCGGGGTTCCGGTGTTCCATGCGGCGGATGAAGTCGACACCGCCGTGAGGCATCTTCAGGTCGAGAAGGATCGCGCTGTACTCGTCGGCGTCGACCATCTCGTCGGCCGTGAGCGTATCGCCTGTCGTGTGAACGACGTAGGAGTTACGGGTGAGAATGTGGGACATCAGCACGACGATGACTTCGTCGTCCTCGATGACCAGGACTTTTTTGGGCGAAACGTCCAATGGCGAACCTCCGACGACGATCCATTTCCCGGGGGCGGGATCTCTAAGATAGGGATGGGTTCGTTGTCGGAAGCGCAAGACGAGTTATTTTATTTCAAATAACCTGCTCGCTGCTCTGCGGCTCGTAGTTGAAGAACTTGGTGATGTCGTTACGGAAGACCAGCTTGAAATCACCGATGGGGCCGTTGCGCTGCTTGCCGATGATGATCTCGGCGATGCCCTTCTCCTCGGTGTCCTTGTTGTAGACCTCGTCCCGATAGATGAAGCAGACCACGTCCGCGTCCTGCTCGATCGATCCCGATTCACGGAGGTCCGAGAGCTGAGGGCGGTGATCGCCGGTGCGTTGCTCCGGACGGCGCGACAACTGGGAGAGGGAGACCAGCGGGACGTTCAACTCCTTGGCGATGGCTTTGAGGCCGCGCGTGATCTGCGAGATCTCCTGGTTGCGCGACTCCACTTTGCCTTTGACCGACATGAGCTGCAGGTAGTCGACCATCACGATGTCGAGCTGGACCTCCATCTTCAGGCGCCGCGCCTTGGCGCGCATTTCCATGATGTCGATGCCCGGCGTGTCGTCGACATAGATGCGTGCCTTGGTCAGGCGCGCCGAGGCCTCGGCCAGGTCGCGCCAGTTGCGCTCCGAGAGCATTCCCGCGCGGATCAGATGATTCGGTACACCCGACTCCGACGAAAGGATACGCAGGCCGATCTGCTCCTTCGACATTTCCAGCGAGAACACGCCCACCGCGTAGAGCCGCTGGCCGGGTCCGCGCGGCTGTCCCGATTTGTCGGTAATGGCGATCGACTCGGCGATGTTCATCATCAAGCTGGTCTTTCCCATGGAAGGCCGAGCGGCGATGATGATCAGGTCCTGCGGCTGGAAGCCCGAGGTGAATTCGTTGAAGCGGTCGTAGCCGGTGGGGATGCCGGTGATCAGTTTTCCCGCGCTGTGCAGTTGCTCGATCGCCGTCATGTTGGACTTGGTGATGCGGTCGAGCGAGACGAATCCCTTCTCCGTCGCTCCCTCCGCGATCTCGTAGAGCGACTTCTCGGCGATGTTGAGCACCTCGGAGGGCTCGTTCGGCGCATCGAGTGCGGCGCGCATGACGCTGTTGCCCATCACGATCAGCCGGCGCAGCGTCGACTTCTCCTTGACGATGCGGGCGTAGCGCTCGACATTGGCGACGTCGGGAATGCCGTCGACGAGCGAGGAGATATAGGCCGAGCCGCCGACCTGATCGAGCTGGGCCCGCTTGACCAGGGCATCTTTGAGCGTGAGCAGATCGATCTCGCGGCTTTCCTCGGCGAGCAGACGCATGTTGGCGAAGATGACCCGATGGGCATCCTTGAAGAAATCGGGCGTATCGATGGTGCCCAGCACGCGGTAGAAGGCGTTGTTGTTGATGAGGATCGAGCCGAGGACGGCGCGCTCCGCGTCGGTACTCTGCGGCAGGGGCCGGTCAAGGGCTACATCGAGTTGTGCAACGGACATCGGACGGTGATTGCATTGTGCGAAATCGGACCGCCAATGTCATCAGCAGATTCGCTCGCACGTTTTGCACAACGGCCGGCCGAGGAAAGATGGGCGCAGCCGCGCTCCCAGGAGTTTTCCACAAGTGCAACCGTTCTACGGCGTGTGGAATCCTCGGCGCGTTCGTTCCTGTTTGCCAGCCCGCTCGGCAGGAACGTTTTCGTACAGCCGCTCGTCTACAGAATTCTGGAGGATCGATGAAGCACATTCTTTTTTCCTCGGTCGTTTTGCTCGTGGCGTTCGCTTCGCTGGCGCAGACCTCGGCGCCCGCCGTGAACGCGGACGATCAGAAGATCGTGGCCGTCATCAACGGCGAAGTCATCACGCGCGCGAAGCTCGACGAGCTCTACAGCGGAATCGGCGCGCAGATGCGTGCGCAATACGAGCGGTCCGGCGGCAAGATGGCCTTCCTCGACAACTACCTGGCCAAGCGTCTCCTGATTCAGGAAGCCATCAAGAGCGGCTTCGACAAACGACTCGACGTGCAGGGTGCCATGGAGGCAGCGAAGGAATCCGCGCTCTTCGACCGCTATGTGAAGGAAGTCGTGGCCGCGCCCATCGTGACCGACGCGGAGGTGCGCGAGTACTACGATGAGCACAAGAGCGACTTCGCGCAGCCGGAACAGGTGAAGGTGCGCCATATCGTCATCACCTGGAACAACAAGCCGAAGCAGGACGCGATGGACCTGATCAAGCGCGTGGCAGTCGAGATCCGCTCTGGCGCTCCTTCTCCACGCGACCGGTCACCTGAAAACGAAAAGGTGCTGCTGGCGCGATTCAGCGCCGCGGCCCGCCGCTACTCGGAGGACGGTGCCGCGCAGGCGGGCGGCGATCTCGGCTGGGTGAGCCCGGGATCGCTCGACAAGAACTTCGAAGCGGCGGCTTTCGCCCTGGAGCCGATGTCGATGAGCGGTATCGTGGAGAGCCAGTACGGATATCACCTGATCTTCGTCGAAGCGAGGAAGCCCGCCGGAACCCAGCCGTTCGAAGAGGCCAAAGGCGACATCCGCGAGTTCCTGATCAACCAGCACAGCGCCGATCTCATGGGCGCGGTCAAGCGGCTGACGAACGAGTTGCGCCTGAGCAGCAAGATCTCGTTCTACCCCGAGAACATCAAGTAGCGGTCACCGCTATAATCCGCGCTTCCGAGAGAGAAGAGAGGAATGCGCGCGCCTGTCCGATTCAGCGGAATGGTGGCCATGGCGATCCTGATCTGCTCGCGACTGTACGCGGGGGCGGCACAGGTGTCGTTCGTTCCCTGGAAGGTGCTCGAGCCCGGCATGACGCCGGACGCGAAAGCGTTCACGCTGTTCTGGATTCCGGCGTCGCCCGGCGAGCTGCGTCACTCCGACCTCATCACCTCCGAGCGGCTGACTCTCTACGCGGATCGATGCATCGGCATGCAAATCGTCCGCGACGATGACTCGGTGATGCTCGAGAAGCTGCAGGCCACGGACGGGCATCCGCTGGCGATTCTCGTCGAAGGCGGCAGGGAGGTGGCCCGGGTCGCCGGCGAATCGGGTGTTCTGGCCGCGAGCGCGGTGGAGTCGATGGTGCGCCAGGCCTACGACACCCGCCAGGCGGCGCTGGATGCGGCGATCGATCTCGCCGGCTCCCGTGCTGCCGCGGGTGACCGCGCGGCGGCCATCGCTCTCTACCGCCAGGTGGCGGCAGAGGGATGTGCGTTTCCGCGGCCGGCCAGGACGGCGCAACGGGCGTTGCGCCGTCTTGGCGTAAAGCGCTGAATCAGGCTGCTTCGGGAATCCGCGCCAGCATGCGCAGCGCATCTTTCCAATTACGGCGCGCCTGTCTGACCGAGAACCGCGCGCGGCGCCTCGTTTCCCGCCAGCGCTTCGAGACGCCGGCGGCGCGCTCTTCCAGATGCTGCCGCCAGAGTGCAACCGCCACTTCGAGATGATCGGCCGCTTCCTTGATGCGCGCGCGCACCTCGTCGGCCAGCCGTCCATGCACGTTCTCGATCCTCGGCTCGACGATCCGGAGAGCAGCGCTGAGCCGCGCCTGCTCGATCTGCGGCGGCGTCACCGAGCGGAGATCGCTGGCCAGACCCATCCACCGCGCGCTGCGGATGAACCACTTCGCCGGATCCAAGTGATACCAGGCGATGCCGTTGCGGAAGTCTGAAGGGAAGCGGTGATGGAAGCTGTGATAGCCCTCGCCGAGGGTGAGAAGAGCCACGAGCCAGTTGTCGCGTGCGGATGCGTCGGCGTTGTACGTCGGCTTGCCGAGCGTATGCGCGAGCGAGTTCACGAAGAACGTGGTGTGGTGAACGACGACGATGCGGAGGAACCCTCCCCACAGCAATCCGGCGATGGGATCGCCGAACATCGCGCCGATGAGCGTCGGAATCCCGAAGCCGCCGAGGATCAGAATCGTGTTCTTCCAGCGGTGCTGCCACATGACGATGGGGTTCGCCAGAAGATCGGGAGAGTTGTCGAACGAGTCCGGCTTCCGATCAACCTTGTAGAAGATCCACAGGATGTGCGCCCACCAGAATCCACGCTTGATGTTGTACGGATCCCAATCCTTGTCCTGATACTTGTGGTGGTTGCGATGGCTCGAGGACCACCAGAGGATCGAGTTCTCCGCGGCCATCGCTCCGAAGAACGCGAACAGCGCCTGCAGGACAGGCGAGGCCTCGTAGGTCTTGTGCGAGAAGAAGCGGTGGTAACCCGCGCAGATCGACATGCCCACAAGCGCGTACATGCCGACGGTCAGCAGCAGCATCCAGAGGTGGAATCCGGCGTACCACGTGTAAAGGGCCGTACCGACGGTGCCGACCACGGGGGTGAGGGTGAGAAACGCGATGTTCACCCAGTCTTTTTTTCTTGCTTCGATCACGAACGCCTCCAGTGGGTTTTTGCGGGGACTCTTCAGAACAGGGGTGCCAGGCGTGGAATTGCTCTATCTGAGCATGGGAATATCAACACCGCGCTCGCCGGCGACGCGCTTCGCTTCTTCATACCCGGCGTCGGCGTGACGCATGACTCCGGTACCGGGATCCGTGATTAAAACACGAGTGAGCCGTTCCGCCGCCTCCGGGGTTCCGTCAGCGACCACGACCATGCCCGCGTGGATCGAGTATCCGATCCCCACGCCGCCGCCATGGTGGAGTGAAACCCAGGTCGCGCCCGCTGCCGTGTTCAGCAGCGCGTTGAGAATCGGCCAGTCCGCGATGGCATCCGATCCGTCCTTCATGGCCTCGGTCTCACGGTTCGGCGATGCCACCGATCCGGCGTCGAGGTGATCGCGCCCGATCACGATCGGCGCGGAGACGCGCCCTTCCGCGACCAGACGGTTGAACAGCAGCCCGGCCTTGTGACGCTCGCCGTAGCCGAGCCAGCAGATGCGCGCCGGCAGACCCTGGAACTCCACGCGCTTCTGGGCCATGCGGATCCAGCGGTGCAAAGGCTGATCGTGAGGAAACAGCTCGAGGATTTCTTCGTCCGTCACGTGGAGATCGTTCGGGTCTCCGGACAGCGCGGCCCAGCGGAACGGACCTTTGCCCTCGCAGAACAGCGGACGGATGAACAGGGGAACGAAGCCGGCGACATCGAAGGCGTTCTCGACGCCGGCCTTGATGGCCTGGCCACGGAGATTGTTCCCGTAGTCGAAGGTGATGGCGCCGCGGCGCTGCAGCTCGATCATCGCGCGCATGTGTCTGGCCATCGTCTCGTACGAGCGGGCCGCGTACTGTTCCGGATTGGACACCCGGAGCGCAAGGGCCTTCTCGTAGGACATCCCTGCCGGGACATAGCCCTGCAGCTCATCGTGCGCGGACGTCTGATCGGTGAGTATGTCGGGCACGATGCCGCGCTCGATCAGAGCCTCGAGCAGATCGACGGCATTGGCGACGACACCGATCGAGACAGCCTCGCCTCCATCCCGTGCCTCGATGGCCCGCTGGATCGCGGCGTCGAGCGACGGCGCTTCTTCGTCGAGATAGCGCTTGTCGAGCCGGCGTTGAATGCGCGAGCGATCGACTTCGGCGATGAGCGCCGTCCCCTCGTTCATGGTCGCCGCCAGCGGTTGCGCGCCGCCCATCCCGCCCAGCCCGGCCGTGACGACGAGCCTGCCGCGCAGCGTGTTCTGGAAGCGCTGGCGGGCCACGGCGGCGAAGCACTCGTACGTCCCCTGGAGGATTCCCTGCGTGCCGATGTAGATCCACGAGCCGGCGGTCATCTGTCCGTACATCGTCAGTCCGAGGGCATCGAGGCGGCGGAACTCGTCCCAGGTGCCCCAGTGGGGGACGAGATTGGCGTTGGCGATGAGCACGCGCGGAGCGTTCTCGTGCGTGCGGAACACACCGACGGGCTTGCCGGACTGCACGAGCAGCGTCTCATCGTTCTGGAGGCGCTTCAGCGTCTCGACGATGGCGTCGAAGCACTCCCAGTTGCGCGCGGCCTTCCCGATGCCTCCATAGACGATCAACTGTTCAGGCCGCTCGGCCACCTCGGGGTCGAGGTTGTTCATGAGCATCCGCAGCGCCGCTTCCTGCTGCCATCCCCGGCAGGAGATCTTCGTCCCGCGCGGCGCACGGACGACCCGGGGCTCGTGGAGTGTCGCCGTCATTCATGGGGATTCTAATGACAGAATCCGCCGGTGACCAGGAAGCAGGAGCGCGCCCTCGACATCGTCTCGAAACTGAAGCAGATGTACCCGAAGGCGAAATGCTCGCTGGATTTCACCAGTCCGTTCGAGCTGCTCGTGGCCACGATCCTCTCCGCGCAGAGCACCGACGTGCGCGTGAACATCGTCACGAAGTCGCTCTTCCGCAAGTATCCGGGCCCGGCCGAACTTGCGAGCGCGTCACAGACCGAGATGGAAAAGGACGTCCGGCAGACCGGGTTCTACCGCAACAAAGCCAAAGCGGTCATCGGCGTCGGCAAGGCCATCATGGAGCGTCACGGCGGTGAGGTGCCGCGGACGATGGAGGAGTTGACCGCGCTGCCCGGCGTCGGACGCAAGACCGCGAACGTCGTGCTGGCGAACGCGTTCAAGACTGCGGTGGGAATCGTTGTCGACACGCACGTGACGCGCGTCGCCGGCCGGCTGGGACTGACCGCGCATGCGGATGCGGAAAAGATCGAGCAGGATCTCATGGCACTGATTCCGAAAAAGGACTGGACGAGCTTTTCGCACCGCTTGATCGAACATGGGCGGACGATCTGCGTGGCCAGAAAACCGAAATGCTCGGAATGCCGGCTGAACGAGCTGTGCCCGAGTGCCGAGGAACCGCTGATCTGAGGTGGTGCCGGCGCGGCACGGCGTCTGTCTACGGCGGGTCCACGGTTCCCATCTTCGTCCACGGGCCGCACCTGGCGATGCGCACGACGGCCTTCAGCGACCCGCGCGCGAATCCGTATTTGCGGATGACCTCGCGACCGTAGGCGGAGCAGGTCGGTTTGAAGCGGCAGTAGATGACGCCCTTGAGATGGGGGGACACGTGTGCGCGATAGACATCGATGGCGGCGATGGCCGCGTGCGCGCTGTAGGAGTGGCGCGGCTCATGTGCCAGGTCGTGTGTGACGACGACCAGCAACGCCAGCACGATGAGCGCGACGACCCGGAACCTCACGAGCGCTCGGCTTCCTTCGCTTTGTCCCAGAGTGCGTCCATCTCCTGGAGCGACAGTTGATCGAGGTTGCGGCCGCCGGCACGCACCGCCGATTCCATCGACTCGAACCGCCGCGTGAACTTCCGGTTCGTCGACTGCAGCGCCTCCTCGGGGTTCACGCCGGTCTTGCGGGCGATGTTGGCGATCGTGAACAGGAGATCGCCCATCTCGTCCTCGATGCGCGAGGACTCGCCGCCCTCCACCGCCTCCCGCAACTCGCCGATCTCCTCGTCGAGTTTGTCGAAGACGTCGCCGGTGCGCCTCCAGTCGAATCCCACGCGCGCTGCCTTCTCGGTCAGCCGCGACGCTTTCAAAAGAGCCGGCAGCGACCCTGGCACGCCCGACAGGACGCTCTTGTTCTCCGCTTTGCGCTCCTCGTTCTTGAGCTTCTCCCAGTTGACCAGAACCTGTTCGGCGTCACGGGCCTCGACATCGGCGAAGACGTGGGGATGCCGCCGCACCAGTTTGTCGTGGATGGCGGTGATCGAGTCGTAGACGTCGAAGGAGCCTTCTTCACGCGTGATCTCGGCGATGAACACGGACTCGAGGAGGAGGTCGCCCACTTCCTCCATCAGGGCGCCGCGCTCGTTTCGGTCGATGGCGTCGACCACCTCGTAGGCTTCTTCGATCACAAAGGGCTTGAGATCGGGCAGATTCTGCTTCCGGTCCCAGGGACATCCGCCGGGGCCACGGAGCGTTTTCATCAGGTTGACGAGATCGTCGAATGACCGCTTGGGCATACCGTCCATTGTATTGAGAGATGCTGGTAGCATGTCCGCGGCTCGTCGGCCGACCGAATATTCATGTCCAACCGCGTTCTGATCCTCGCTGGCGAGACGGCGGCGCGCGCCTCAGCGGAAATCGCACGATCGCTGAACTTCTGGCCGGTTGTTGCACGGAATGAAGATGAGGCCATCGGCCTCCTCGACCAGGAGTCGTTCAGTGTGATTGCCGTCTCCGGTGACCGGGGCCGCGAGCTCACCCGGGTGGCCAGGACGAAACAGCCCAACGCGCGTTTGCTCGAGTTGCCGGACTGCAACGGCGACGACGCCGCGGTGCGCACCTTGATGGGCCAGCACCTCAACGGCGGCCCGCGGCCAGCGACCGAAGAGCGCTATCGATTCCTGACGGACATACTCGAGTCCTTCACGGCAACATCCGATCTCCACGAAGTGGTGCGCAGGATCGTCAGAATCACGAGGGAGAAGCTGGGCGCCGATCGCGCCTGGCTCATTCGCCCGGTCAGCGAGGAGGCCGAGTTTGCGAAAGTGATTTTCTCGGTTAGCGCACCGGAGGTGGCCGGACCCGAGGATCGTGGACCCGTGCCGCTGGCAAAATCGAAGAATCTGATTCGCCGCGCCATCGAGTCGAACCGGCCGGTCGTGGTCAGGGAAGGTGATTCCGATCTTGATGCGGATCTGACCGCACGTTACGGCGTGCGATCGGAAATCGTGCAGATCCTCCGTCCGGCCGGCGACGAGCCGTGGGCCTTCGGCCTGCATCAATGCGACCTGGCTCGCGACTGGACCGATGAAGAGATCGGTTTGTTTCAGGAGATCGGGCGCTTTGCGACGATCGCCATCAACAACACGCTGATCCACGACCGTGCTGCTCGTGAGACGACGAAGGTCAACGCCATCCTCGATCAGATCCCGGAGTCGGCATCGATCTACGACGCGAACGGCAGGCTGGAGCGGCTGAACACCGCCGCGCAGCGTGATCCGGTCGTTTCATTCGTCCGGGGTGTGGAGGGGCCGATCGGCGCGAACACTCCCCGATACCTCGATGGCACGCTGTTGAGTCCCGGCGAGGTGCCTTCCATGCGCGCGCTGCGCGGAGATCACGTCAAGTCAGACTATCTGCTTCGGGATTCTCGGAGCGGCGACGAGCACGTGGTCAATTTCAAAGCCGCACCGATCCGTGACGAGAAAGGCCGCATCGTCGGCTCGGTCGTGCTCTCGCGTGACATCACGGACGAGCGTCAGAGCGCGGAGCGTGAAGCGTGGCGGCGCCGTCGCGGCGAGTGTCTGGCCAACCCGGGACTCGAAGCGGTGACGCTCCAGCCGTCGTTCGACGATCTCGACGATCCGGCGCGGAGAGTGGCCGAGGCCATCGGCGGGATCGTACAGATCTATCTCTATCGATCGTCCACAGGCCTGCTCGATCTGGTGGGCTGGGCTTCGCAGCAGAACGATCTCGACATCGTTCGCCAGTACCTGGTAAAGCATCCGATCCGTCCGGGTGAGGGGCTGGCCGGGACGGTGTTCCAGATCGGACGTCCCCTTCTGTTCTACGAGATCCGCGGAAACGCCGTCATCGACTATGCCCGCGCCGAAGAGGAAAAGAAGCTGAAGGCGGCGATGCGCGAGCAGAGTCTCATCGCCTGTCCCATCGAGTCGTACGGCCAGCGGATCGGCGCGATCATCCTCTCGCAGTCCGATCCGCGGCGAAACTTCAATGCCGAGGATCTCGAATTCGCGCAGGCCGTGGCGGAGCGGATCGGAGCGGCCAGCCATGTTCACCGGCTCACCCGGATGTCACAGGAGGGTCATCGCGCCGCGGACGAGCTGGCGCGCAGCGAAGTCGACGCCCGGGTGCGCTTCGAGGCCGTGCTGGAGACGGCGCCGATCGGCGTCGCTGTCTTCTCCGCCGACGAGTTGCGATTCGACCTCGCCAACGCGCGCTTCCTCGAATTCGCCGCTCAGTACGGGCGGATCTCCAGCGACACGAAGGTGATCGGACTGCGCGGCGCCGAGGTCATCCCCGGACTGGAATCGGTGCTGAGGAGAGTCGCCGAGTCGGGCGAGCCGCGCATCGACGAAGCGATGGAGGTGAGGGGAGCGCGGGAAACTCTCTATGTGAACCGGATCATTTCCGCTGTGCGCGGACGGTTCTCCGGCGTCACACAAAGCGTCACCGTGCTCGTGCAGGATGTGACCGCACAGGTCGGGGAGGAGCGGCAAAGCCGGGAGCGCGAGGCCTCGCGCCGCCGCCGTGCCGAGTGCCTGGCCGGTCTGGGCCTGGAAAAGGTGACCCTCGAGTCGTCATTCGATGACCTCGACGAGCCGGCCAGCCGCGTGGCCCAGGCCATTAACGGTTCGGCCGTGATTTACATGTACCACGCGCAGTCGAGCGAACTGTACGTGGCCGGCTTCGCCGCGTCGGGACCGACAGCCGACGCGTTCGAGGCCTATCGCGATCACGTCCGCCGGAATCCGTTTCACGCCGGTGAGGGCCTTCCCGGTACGGCCTTCCAGCTCGGCCGCCCCCTGTTCTATTCGGACGTGACGGGTGAAGCGATGATCGACTTCGGGCGCTCGCCGCTGGAGAAAGAGCTCATCGCCGCGCTGCGCGAGGAGAGCGTCATCGCCTGCGCGATCGAATCGTACGGCGACCGCATCGGCGCATTGGTGGTGTCGCGCTCCGAGTCGGCTCGCAGCTTCACGGCGGAGGACCTCGAGTTCGTGCAGTCGGTGGCGGAGCGCATCGGAGCGGCCAGCCACATCCACCGGCTGACCCGGATCTCTCAGGAAGGCCACCGCGCGGCCGAAGATCTGGCTCGGCGTGAAGTGGACGCCCGCGTGCGTTTCGAAGCGGTGCTGGAAACCGCACCCGTCGGCATCGCGGTGTTCTCGGCCGACGAGCTGCGATTCGACCTCGCCAACGCCCGTTTCATGGACTTCGCCTCGAGCTACGGAAAGATCTCGCCGGAAACGAAAGTCATCGGCCTGCGCGCGGAAGAAGTCATTCCTGGTTTTGAGCGGGTTCTGAAAAACGTCGCCGAGACCGGCGAGGCCCGTGTAGATGAGGCCTTCGAGATCGCCGCTTCGCCGCACCGGTTGTACATCAATCGCATCATCTCCCCGGTGCGCGGTCGCTTTTCAGGAAGCACGCAGAGCCTGACCGTGCTGATCCAGGACGTCACCGACCAGGTCCGCGCCAAGAGGGAGATCGAGGACCTGGCCAGGATGATGGCCGAGCGCTCCGCCCGGCTCGATTCGATCCTCGGGTCGATGACCGATGCGCTTTGGGTCTACGACGCCAACGGCCAGGTCGTCGACGTCAACCAGGCGGCGCTGACGATGTTCGGGCTGGGGTCGCGGACCGACGCCGTGGACAACGGATCGTTCGCGCTCTTTGCCTTGCGCTACGCCGACGGCCGCCCGGTCCTGCCCGCCGATCTGCCTCAGGCGCGCGCCTTGCGCGGCCAGACCGTTCCCGATTACCTGGCTATCGGCATGCACGCGCTGACGCACAAGGACCTCGATCTCTCGATCGCCGCCGCGCCAATCGAGAGCAACGGCATCGTCGGCGCGGTGCTCGTCATCCGCGACATCACCGCCTTGCAGGAGCTCGATCGCAAGAAGGACGAGTTTCTATCGGTGGCCTCGCATGAGCTGCGCACGCCGCTCACGACGATCAGGGGATACACGCAGTTGCTCTCGCAGACGGTCAATGATCTCTCGCCGGACGAACGCGCCACGTACATCAATGCCGTGCTCGGCGAGATCGATCGCATGATGGGGCTGATCGCGGAACTGCTCGACGTCTCGCGGATCGAGACGAACCGGTTGGAGATTCACGCGCAGCCGATCCGCTGGGTGGAGTTCCTGGAACGGCGGGCATCGGCCTTCCGCGTGCAGTTCCCGTCGCGAACGGTCAACTTCGCGGCCCAGGCGCCGGATACGATCGTGGAGGCTGATCCCGATCGGATGCGCCAGGTCATCGACAATCTGCTCTCCAACGCCATCAAGTATTCGCCCGACGGAAGTGAAGTCGACGTACGGATCCTCTCGGTGGACGGAATGCTGCGCACATCGGTGATCGATCGCGGCATCGGCATTCCCAGCGACGAGATCGACCAGTTGTTCGAGCGCTTTCACCGCGCCCGCAACGTTTCCAGCCGCTACTACGGCGGGCTGGGCCTCGGCCTCTACATCGCCAAGGCGATTGTGGAAGCGCATCGCGGCCGGATCATCGTCGAGAGCGAAGAGGGCAAAGGCTCCGTGTTCACCGTCACGCTCCCGCAGGCCTGACCTTCGCTTGTGCTTTCGTCCGTGACGGAACGATTCGAGACCATCAAGACACCGGAGCGGGGACGGGTCATCGTCATCGGGGACATTCACGGCTGCATCGATGAGCTGCGGATGTTGCTCGGACGCCTGGACGTACGCGCGCGCGATCTCGTGATCGCGACCGGAGATCTCGTCCGCAAGGGGCCGCGCCCGGATCTCTGCCTGAGGCTGTTCCGCGACAACGGATTCCGGTCCGTCCAGGGAAACAACGAGCAGAAGCTTTTGACGTGGTCGCGCCACCGTTGGCGGCGCCTGATCCTTCCCGCAGAGGACCGCCGCGTCGTCGGGCGCCGCGATCTCCTGGCCTACATCGGAAGCTGGCCGGTCGTGATCGATCTTCCGTCGATTAACGCGGCGGTCGTCCATGGTGGCTTTTTTCCGCGCATGAATGTGTCGGCGGAGGCGGTTGGCACGCGTTCCGACGACCTCGTTCGCCTGCGCTACATCCGGCGGGATGGGGACGGCTGGCAGCGTGCCGGCGATAAGGCGTCGGACGATTCGGTCCTGTGGTGCGACCGGTGGAACGGCCCGCGAACCGTGCTCTTCGGACACACGCCGCTGCGGCGCGTGCTCCGAAGAGACCATGCCATCGGGCTGGACACGGGGTGTGTCTATGGTGGCGCGCTGACCGCGGCCGTGTACGAGCACAGAAGATGGCGTTTCGAGCGCGTGCCGGCGTTGCGCGCGTACGCGCGCTGAGCGCGCCAACGCCTTTACTTCGAATTTACGTTGCGCACAAACGCTATAAACGCGGTGTCATTACGATCCGCGCGAACAAGGAGGTAGTGAATGCTGCGTTCTCGCTTCATGGCCGTGACAGTGGTGTCATTGCTCGCGGTGGCCGCTTCGGCGCAGGTGACGCCGGCCGCGGGACACACACCGCCGGACGACACGCCCAAAGTCAATATCGGTGCGACGATCTTCGGCGACTTCACGTACCAGGACTCTCCGCAGACCACGGACGCGGACGGCAACACCATCCATCCGGATGCGTTCAACGTCGGCCGCGCGTACATCAACTTCACCGGCAATCTGAATCACCTGCTGGCATTCCGCATCACTCCGGACATCACTCGCGAAACCGGAAGCGGCAGCTCGCTCAACGGCAGCTACACGTTCCGCCTCAAATACGCGTTCGGCCAGTTCAACCTCGACCAGTGGACCACGCATGGCTCCTGGCTGCGCTTCGGCCTGCAACAGACTCCGTTCGTCGACTACGCCGAGAGCCTGTACCGCTATCGGTTCCAGGGTCCCATCTTCGTCGACCGTGAAGGCTTTCTCACCTCGTCCGACCTCGGCTTCTCAGGACACTGGAACTTTCCCGGCAACTACGGCGACCTCCACGCCGGCGTCTACAACGGCGAGGGATACAACCATCCGGAAGCCAACAACCAGAAGGCTTTGCAGCTGCGTGCCACCGTGCGCCCGCTTCCGCTGAGCGGGCCGCTCAAGGGGCTGCGTCTGACGGCGTTCGCCGATGAAGATCACTACGTGCAGAGCGCGAAGAAAGAACGGCTCGTGGGCCAGGTGTCGTTCGAGCACCCCTTCGTCAACGCCGCGGCCGAATATCTCTCGGCGAAGGATCAGTCCTCGACGGCCAAGCCGGAGTCGGACGCCACCGGGTACTCCGTCTGGGTCACGCCGAAGCTCGGCCACGGGTGGGAGCTGCTGTTCCGCCACGACGAGCTGAAACCGAACAAGAACGCCAGTCTCAAACGGAAGCGCAACATCGCCGGCGTCGCGTACTGGTTCCCGAACCTGGCGAAGGTGACCTCAGCCCTGATGCTTGACTACGACTCGCTGGTGGTGACCGGGGCGGCGGCGAAGACGACGTTGTACGGCATCAAGATGCTCGTCAGTTTCTAAGGAGAGAACATGAAGATGGACTTCCGGGTCTCGATCACGAACGCACCGGGCCACAACGTCTATCCGATCTCGTCGTTCACGTGGCTGCGCGTCAACGAGCGGCCGGGTGACAAAAGCGAAGGCTCGTGTGCTCAGCGACTTCATCCATTGGGCTCTGACCGACGGTCAGAAGTACTCTGCGGAGCTCGGATATGCTCCGCTTCCTGCGGAAGTCGTCGCACTCGAAATGAACGCGTTGTCGGGCCTCAGGATACAGCGCGGAAAGGAGAGATCCTCGTGAAACGATTCCTTTTGACCGCGGCGGCGATTCTGCTCGTTGCCTGCGGCCGCTCCGAACAGCAGGCTGGCACCTCCGCGACCAAAGCACCGGCCGCCGACTCGCATGTGATCAACGGCGCCGGTGCCACGTTCCCTTATCCGATCTACTCGAAGTGGTTCGATGAGTACGGAAAGGCGCATCCCGACGTCAGGATCAACTATCAATCCATCGGCTCCGGCGGCGGCATCAAACAGCTTTCGGCGAAGACCGTCTTCTTCGGTGCCTCCGACATGCCGCTGACCGACGAGCAACTCAAAGGCGCTCCCGGAACGATCCTGCATTTTCCGGCGGTGCTCGGCGGCGTGGTTCCGGTTTACAACGTCGAAGGCCTTTCGCAGCCTCTGAGATTCACGGGAGCTCTCATCGCCGACATCTATCTCGGCAGGATCACGAAGTGGAACGACGCTGCGATTGCCAAGGTGAACCCCGGCGTCAAATTGCCGGCCACCGACATCGCGGTTGTGCACCGTTCGGATGGATCGGGGACCACGTTCATCTTCTGCGACTTTCTGTCGAAGGTTTCGCCGGAGTACAAGAAGACCGTCGGCGCATCGACCTCGGTGCAGTGGCCGGTCGGCGTCGGCGGAAAGGGCAATGAAGGAGTGGCCGGTCTCGTGAAGCAGACGCCCGGCGCGATCGGCTATGTCGAACTGATCTACGCGCTGCAGAACAACATTCCGTTCGGTGCGGTGCAGAACAAGTCCGGCAACTTCGTCACGGCGTCGCTCGACAGCGTCACGGCCGCGGCGGCCGCGGCGGCGGCGAACATGCCGGATGATTTTCGCGTGTCCATCACGAACGCCGACGGGAAGGACGCTTATCCGCTCTCGTCGTTCACCTGGATGCTCTTCTATCAGAACCCGGACGACAAACGGACGGCGGCAAAGATGGTGAACTTCATGAAGTGGGCGCTGGCCGATGGGCAGAAGTTCGCGGCGGGTCTCAACTACGCGCCGCTTCCGCAGCCGGTGATCGACAAGGAAGTTGCCACACTCGGTAAGATCCAACTCTGATCGTGGCCAGGGCAGACGATCGTTCGTATCGCAATGTGACGGCGCTCTTCGCGCTGCTGATCATCCTGCTCGTCGCCGGCATCGGGTTCGAACTGACGCGTCAGTCGTTGTTGTCAATCCAGAAGTTCGGTTTCGGCTTCTGGATAGGGACGACGTGGGACCCGGTGTCCGGCCAGTTCGGGGCGCTTCCCTTCATCTGGGGAACGCTCTATTCGTCGTTTCTGGCGCTGCTCATCTCCACGCCGGTGGCGCTCGGGATCGCCATCTTCATCAACGAAGTATCGCCGTCGATCCTGCGGACGCCGCTCACCTATCTCACCGAGCTGCTGGCCGCCATTCCGTCGATCGTCTACGGTCTCTGGGGCATCTTCGTGCTGATTCCGATCATCAGGAAGCTGGAGCTCATGATCCCCGATTCGCTCAAGTCGTTCCCGCTGTTCACGGGTCCGCCGCTCGGTGTGGGGATGGGAGCGGCAGCCCTCATTCTGGCGGTCATGGTCATTCCCTTCACGTCGGCAGTGGCGCGCGAGATCCTCAAAGGCGTGCCGATCAACCAGCGCGAGGCCGCGTACGCGCTCGGGGCCACGCGATGGGAAGCAATCCGCGTGGCTCTCGGCTACGGGAAGACCGGCATCATCGGCGCGATCATGCTCGGCCTCGGCCGCGCCCTCGGCGAGACGATGGCCGTGACGATGGTCATCGGCAACAACCCCCAGGTCAAGCTCTCGCTGCTCGCGCCGCAGTACACGATGGCCGCCGTCATCGCCAACGAGTTCACCGAGGCGGCCGATGAGCTTTATCTCCATGCGCTGATCGAGATCGGGCTGGTGCTGTTTCTGATCACTATCATCGTCAACGGGCTGTCGAGGCTGCTCATCTGGAGCATGGCCAGGCGGGAGGCCGCCCGCGTGACCGTGGCCACGAACGAGGCGGCGGTCGTATGAACACGCGCATCCGGCTGTTGAAGTCGAACATCATCGTGGCGCTGTGCGGACTGGCGGTCGTTCTCGCGCTCATCCCGCTGGCGATGATCCTGTTCTACGTCATCAGTCACGGGTTCAGCGCACTCAACTGGGCGTTCTTCACGCAGATGCCGAAGCCGGTCGGCGAGGTCGGCGGGGGAATGGGCAATGCCATCGTCGGCACGCTGATTCTGATCTCGATCGCCGGTGCGCTGGCGGTGCCGATCGGCATTCTGTCCGGCATTCATCTCGCCGAGTACGGCGGTACACCGTTCGCGTCCACTGTCCGTTTCACCGCGGACGTTCTCAACGGTGTCCCCTCGATCGTGATCGGCATCTTTGCGTACGGGCTGGTGGTCCTGCCCGTGCACCGGTTCAGCGCTCTGGCCGGCGGCGTCGCGCTGGCGATCATGATGATTCCGATCGTCACCCGAACGACCGAGGAATTGCTGCGGCTGGTCCCCAGCGGATTGAAGGAAGGTGCGCTCGCCCTCGGTGCCACCCGCACCAGGGCGATGTTCACGGTGATCCTTCCCGCCGCGTTGCCCGGGATCGTCACCGGCGTGCTCGTGGCACTGGCGCGCATCGCCGGCGAGACCGCGCCGCTCCTGTTCACGGCGTTCAACAATCGCTACTGGTCCACGTCCCTCGCGCAGCCGATCGGATCCCTGACCGTCCAGATCTTTACCTACGCGATCTCGCCGTACGAGGACTGGCACCGCCAGGCCTGGGCGGGGGCGTTCGTGCTCGTAATGATGATCCTCACGCTTTCCATCCTCGCCCGTCTCGTGACGAGGCGCCTGGAACGAATGAATCGCGGTTCATAATGTGAGCAGGGTCATCACCGGCGGCTGCCTCCTGCCTCAGGCTTGGTTCTTGCCTCACGGTTGGGGCGAAGGAGCAGCACCATGCCGAGCCCAGAACGGAATCCGCTTCAGGCGCAACAGAACCCAGGTGGTGGAAAACCAGGTGGAAACAATCCCGGACAGCAGCGCCCCGGGGGTGGTGGTGGCAATCCCGGACAGAAGCCGGGCGGTGGAAATCCCGGACAACAGAAGCCGGGAGGCGGCAATCCCGGGCAGAAGCCCGGCGGTGGCAACCGCTGATCGTTTGAGACCATTGATTGGAACCCGGAGCCGGACCCTGGGGTCCGGCTCTTTTTTTTGCCAATGAACGTTCCGACCCTGAAACAGTCGATTGTGCGGACGAGGCCCGTTGTGGAGCGGCGCCGGCCGAAGCGTCCCTATCGCATCGCGGCCATCGACGTCGGCACGAACTCGATCCATATGATCATCGCCGAGGCGAACCATCACGGATATCGGGTGATCGACAAAGAGCGGCAGATGATTCAGCTCGGACGCGGCAGTCTGGCCGGGAAGCCGCTGACGGCTGATGCCATGGACCGTGGCGTGGCCACGCTGCGCACGATGGCTGATATCGCCCGTCGCCGCGAGGTGAACGACATCGTTGCCGTGGCCACGAGCGCGATCCGCGAGGCTCCCAATCGCCGCCGATTCATCCACGAAGTGGAGCGGACCGCGGGCATCAAGCTCCGGGTGATCTCCGGAGAAGAAGAAGCCGATTACATCTACCGGGCCGTTCGCTCGGCCGTCGATTTCCACGGAGGCACCGCGCTGTGCATCGATATCGGCGGAGGCAGCGTGGAGATGATCGTGGGGACATCGTCGGAAGTGTTCTTCACGCGCAGCGAACCGGCCGGAGCGCTGCGCATGGCGCAGCAATTCGAACTCGACGAGGCCGTGGACGATGATGAGCTGAAGAAGAGGCGCCGGGACGTCCGCAAGCTGTTGAAGAAGACGTTGTCGCGCATCGCGTCGGTGGGATTCGACTTCACGATCGGAACGTCCGGAACGATTCTGACGCTGGCCTCGCTGGCCTCCGATGCGGAGACCGTGTCCGCGGGGCTGCGGTGGCTGGCGCGGGCCAGGCTTCGCGATCTGATCGTGACGCTGGCACCTCTCTCCGCGGGCGAGCGCTCGCGGAAATTCGGACTGGATCTGAAACGTGCTGAAACGATTCTGGCCGGCGCGATCGTTCTCGACGAGATCATGCGCGGTCTCGACCTGGAACGCCTTCGGGCCTGCGACATCGCGTTGCGCGAGGGCATCGTGGAATCGATGCTCGACCGCAGACGGCAGGCCGGGGCGGAAGCGACCGACGTGCGCGGGCAGTCGGTGATGGAGCTTGCCGAGCGCACGCACATCGACATGCCTCACGCCCGGCACGTCACCCGCCTGGCCCTGCGCATCTTCGATCAACTCGAAGATCTGCACCGGTTGCGCATGGGTGAGCGCGAGCTCCTCGAGTCCGCGGCCACGCTCCACGAGGCGGGAATGCATGTCTCGTTTCGCGGGCATCACAAGCATTCGTACTACCTGATCAGCCATTCCGGACTGCGCGGGTTCACCGGAGAGCAGGTGGCGATGGTCGCGAATATCGCCCGCTACTACCGCAAAGCGCCGCCGGTTCAGGACGATCAGGAATTCACGCAACTCTCGGCCAGACAGCAGGACACGGTGCGGAAGCTGGCGGCGATCCTGCGCATCGCCGCGGCTCTCGATCGCCGCCGGCACGAAGCGGTTCGCGATGTCTCCATCGAGGTGGACGAGAATGTGATTCTATTCCGGCTTCGGCTGCGAGCAGAGGCCGAAGTCGAGATCGAAGACGCCCAGAAAAAGGCGCGCTATCTGGCGAAAGTATTCGGACGCAGCGTCGAGATTCGCGGGGAGGCGAAGTAGCGTATGGCCACGAGAAACGCCGACGATGAAGAAGAAGGACCGCGAGACCGGTTTCTGGTTCTCCTTCGGCACGGCATCGCCGAGGAACGGAGCGACGCCAAGCCTGACGAGGAGCGCAGTCTCACCTCCGACGGTCACGCCCGCATGAAAACGGTGGCCCGGGGAATGGAGCGCGCCTTTCCGAAGGCTCAGGCCATCTACTCGAGCCCGTTGCTTCGCGCCGTACAGACGGCGTTGTGGGTGTCGAAAGGGTATCGATCGCGCATCAAGGTCAACACCACCGACGCGCTGATTCCGGGCGCGACCGCAGCGGAATTCGCGGATTTTCTCAAGGGGATCAAGGAGCGGCGCCTCGTCCTGGTCGGGCATGAGCCGAATCTCAGCGAAAATCTGACCGAGCTGGTGGGACTGCCGAGCAGCGATGTCTTCGAACTGAAGAAAGGCGGTTGCTACGGAGTTCGTCTTCGCAGCGACGGCACCGCGGTGCTCGAATGGCTGCTCTCGCCGCGCATCCTCCGAAAGCTCGGAGAGAGCGAGTAGCCGCAGCTCCTGCGGGCTAGGGTCCGGCGACGAGCCGCAGTCCTGGACGCGGCGCGACGGCCCACTTTTTCCACTGCTTCGCGATCGAAGCGATAAAGGACTTCGTCGCCTTTGACGCGATTTGCCTGGCCACGACGCGGGCTTTTCGCTCCAGCTTTCGCTGCCGTGTCGTCAGGGCCTCCTCGATTTGTCCCGACTGCTCGGGAGTGAATGTGTCTTCGGCCGAGGCCACCAGACTGCGGATGAACTGAATGTCGTGATGGTCGCCCAGAATGTGCGATAGCTCGTCCAGGAGTCTCTCGCGCCTCGCCAGTTTGTCGGGCGCCACCCGATGGAGCAACTGCACGTGATACCAGTGATCTTTCACGCGCTTGCGCCATTCATGAAAGTCGAGGGAATCGCCCGTCGCATACGCGCGGCGCATGGCGCGACGCCCGGCCCGTAACGTCCGGCGCAAGCCCCTCGCGATCGAGGTGAAGTCGTCGAACCGGTTCGATGGAACGCGGTTGAGGCGGCCCGCGGCGGCGGTCAACAGCGCGGCGATGCTCTCCAGGCGCTCTCTCGCGGTCTCCGCGTCCTGATAGACCGCCCGATGTTCCTGTCGCGTCAACCGGCGCATCTCGCGCATGGTCACGGGTCCGAGCTGATCGCTGACTCGTGGCGGAAGATCCTTGAGGGCTGCCACGATGACGTCCGCATCGCGATAGTCGGCGAGCTCACGGCCGAGATCGCGATACCAGTGGTTCTCGATGTCGAACAGATCCTTTCCCAGCGGCCTGCGCAGGAGGCGCAGCAGAGCCCGGATCTCCTTGAACCGTTTACGCGACTCATGAACGCGCTCTTCGATCGTCAGCGAGTGATTCCGGAGAAGCGCTGCCGTCGAGAGCGCGTGCTCGTTGATGATCCGGGTGAGCGCCGCGACCGGTTTCTCGCCGGGACGAAACGCGAAGGCCATCTGGCCTCGATTCTATCGCGCGGGCAGTTGCGCGGCAGCTACACAGCGCGCGTACGCTTTCTCGACCGCAGCCGCTTGCGAAACCGGACCGGCTCGGCCACGGTCTCTTCGTAGGGATCGAGCCGCAGTGACTGGCTCCGCGTCAGCTCGATGAATTTCTGCTGACTGTTGAAATCACCCGGTCCGCGCCGAGCCCAATGCCCGTCCGGCCGCAGCTCCCACGACGAGGCGTTGTCGTCGAGCGCCATGTCGAGAATCCGAATGGCCATCGCTTTGGTCTCCGCTGCTCGAAGCGGGAACGTCAGCTCGATGCGGCGGAGAAAGTTCCGTGGCATCCAGTCGCCGCTGGAGAGAAAGATCTCGGGCGTCCCTCCGTTTTCGAAACGGATGATGCGCGAATGCTCGAGAAAGCGATCGACGATCGAGAGCACGCGGATGTTCTCGCTCGTGCCCGGGATTCCAGGCACGAGCGTGCACATGGCCCGGATGATGAGGTCGATCTTCACCCCTGCCGCGCTCGCTGCGTATAAGGCCTGAATGATCTGCGGGTCCACGAGCGAATTGAGCTTGGCCACGATCCGCGCGGGCTTTCCGGCGGCGGTGTTGGCTGTCTCGCGCCCGATGCGGTCGAGGAGCCATCGCTGATAGTCGAATGGGGCGATGACGAAGAGGTCCCATTTCGGCCGGTCCACGGCGCGCTCGAACACGTCCACCAGCGTCGTGGCGCTGTAGCCGGTGATGACGTTGACGAGCTGTGAGGCTTCTCTCCCGAATTCGTCGTTGCATGTCAGGAGATCGAGATCGGTGTAGCCGCTGGCGGTGTCCGCATCGTAATTGCCGGTGGAGAGGTGCACGTAGTGCCGCAGCTCCTGTCCTTCGCGGCGCACGATCACGCAGACTTTTGCGTGCGTCTGCACGCCGACGATGCCATAGACGACCTGCACTCCGGCCTCGTTCAGGCGCTGGGCCAGACTGATGTTGTGTTTCTCCTCGAACCGCGCCTGCAGCTCGATGATCACGGCAACCTGTTTGCCGTTTGCCGCCGCCAGCGCCAGCTTGTCCACGATGGGCGAGCGCTCGTCGGTCTGGTAGAGCGTCTGCTTGATGGCCACGACGTCGGGATCGACCGCGGCGGCATGCAGGAGCTCGATGACCGCCGTGAACGACTCATACGGACGGTGCAGCAGTACGTCGCCGTCGCGAATGATGGAGAACATGTCCGCCGGTCCGGCCAGCCGCTGCGGAAGGCGGGGATTGAACGCCGGGTACTTCAGCGCCGGAACGTTGACGCGGTCGACCACTTCCATCAGATCGGCGATCTTCAGGAATCCCTCCACCCGGTACACATCCTCGGTACTGGTCTTCGTGCCGTCGATGAGGAGCTGCAGCAGGTCGTCGTCGGCGCGCCAGTCGATCTCCAGACAGACAACCTGTTTCCGTTCGCGCCGGCGGAGCTCCGCTTCCACCGACTTGCGGAGATCCTCGACGTCCTCGTCGATCGACAGCTCGGCGTTGCGCACCACGCGGAAAATCACCGCGCTCTGGATGGTGAGCGTGGGCAGCAGGTGCTCGAGATTGGCCATGATGATCGAGCCCACCGGCACGAACCGGCGGCCGTCGCCGAGATCCATGAAGCGCGACAGGAGTTGCGGGAGCTTGATCATCACCACGCCGGCGGCGCGCTCGGAGGCGACGCTCACGGCGATGTTGAGCGTGAGATTGGCGACGAAGGGAAACGGATGACCGGGATCGATGGCCAGAGGAGTGAGAACCGGCGCGATCTCGCGCACGAAGAACTTGCGTACGCGCTTCTGCTCCTCCGCGGAGAGATGGCGAAAGCTCTCCACCACGATTCCGTGCCTGCCGAGCTCAGGAAAGAGACTCTCGTTGAGGCACCGGTACATGTCGTCGAGCAGGGAGTGCGCCCCGGCCCGGATCGCTTCCATCTGCTCGATCGGCAGCAGGCCGTCCGCCGACGGCTCGATGATGTGCGCATCGATGAGGTCGCGCGTCGCGCCTGCACGGACCATGAAGAACTCGTCGAGGTTCTGCGCGCACCAGGCCAGAAAACGAAGCCGCTCCAGTGGCGGCACGTTTGCATCTTCCGCCTTAGCGAGAACACGCCGGTTGTAATCGAGCCGGCTGAGCTCGCGATTCAGAAGAGGAACGTCCGGTCTGGTCGGCATCGCAGCGATTGATTGTATGAAGGAAGCGATCACTGCCGCGAGACCAATCGAGACTTCACGCGGTCTTTACGCCGGGTTCACCGGCATTCGAACATAATTCGCGCGTCGGTCAGCGCCAGGGTACGAGGAGCACGGAATGTCGAAACGGATCCGCGGACTGTACGAGTGGCAAGGTCCTCCCGACGCCCGCACGTTGCGTCAGACGGGCACGATTTCCGAAGCAAAGTTGCGCGCGTGGGAGTATCGAACGACGGAGGGGAAGTGGCTGTACGCCTCCGAATCCGTCCGCGACACCGTTCGCGAGTGGGTGACCGCACGACCGGATCTTCGCATCCCGGTGTCGCTGCTCGTCGGCGATATGGAAGAGAAAGTCGACATGAACCACTGATCGATCGATCAGTGCTTCTTCTGTTTCTTCTTCTTCTTGTCCTTCTTTTGCTTCTTGCCGGCAGGCTCCGTCGCTTTGGCCTTCTCTTTCCGGTTCCGGATCGCCGACATGGTCATCGGAATCGCGGCCGCGGCGGCCGTGGCCACGGCGACGATGCCCGCGCCGACCTCGCGCCGTTCCTCTTCCGACAGGTTCTTCCACATCTTCGCCAGCTTCGAGCCGGGAGCCTTCTTGCGGGCGGCATCGAGCCGTTCGGCAAGCGAATCGAGACCGCGCGTGACGAGCTCGCGCGCGTACTCGGGGACGCTGTTGCGCTTGACCAAGTTTCCTCCTTGTGTTGGGAACGCGTGATGTATCACGTCCGGGGCGGTCGGACGTGTAGAGTCTAACCCGTCGCGTCAGCGTTTCTTTTTCTTCGGGGCGGCTTTCTTGCTCGGCTTCGCCGGGAGGGTCGCTTCGACTTCGGCCGGGTCGAACCGCCGCAGCGGTGCCCTCTGGGGCGTCGGGCTCTCGGGTGGCGTGCTCTCGCCGGCCTGCACCACGGCGATCAGTTCATCGAACAGCTCGTGCTTCTGATCGTGCGATAGCTTGCTCCAGACGCGAAGGACAGGCCGCAACGGAGCGTCGATGGTGCTGGCCTCCGTGTGCAGGCGATCGAAGGCCTGCACACCGATTTCCCGTACGAAATCCGCAAACTCGGATGAGATCCGCTGCATCAGCTCCTGCTCTTCTCCTTTTTCTTCTGTCGCTTCGCCTTGCGGCGATACGAGCTCGACTTGCCGAGCGATTCCTCGTACGGTCCGACCCGCACCGCCTCGGCCCGGGCGATCTCGATGAACCGTTCCTGACTGCGCACGCGGGGCTCGCCGGCGCCGCGCCGCTTGTACGTCCCGTCAGAATGCAGTTTCCATGCTTTCACGTTGTCGGCCAGGCAGGTCGCCAGGATCTGGTCCTCGATGCGGGCGCGCAACCGTTCGTTCAGGATCGGGAAAACCAGCTCGACGCGCCGGAAGAAATTGCGCGGCATCCAGTCTCCGCTGGACGCGTAGATCTCCGTCTGGCCCCCGTTGCGGAAGAGAAAGATTCGCGTGTGCTCGAGGAAGCGGTCGATGATCGAGACCACGCGGATGTTGTCGCTGAGTCCGCTCACGCCCGGGACGAGACAGCAGATCCCGCGAACGATGAGGTCGATCTTCACGCCGGCTTCGCTGGCCTTGTACAGCGCCTCGATGACCGTGGGGTCGACGAGCGCGTTCATCTTGGCGATGATCTGTGCCGGCTTTCCCTCCCGTGCGTGCTTCGTCTCCCGCTCGATCATCCGCAGCGCCCACTGGTGGTAATTGATCGGGGCCACGAAGAAGTGTTTCCACTCCCATCCCGGAGCGTTGCTCTCGAAAATGTCCTGCACCGTGGCGATGCTGTAGCCGGTCAGCAGATTCATGAACTGCGAGGCGTCCTCGCCGAACGTATCGTCCGCCGTCAGCAGATCGAGATCCGTGTAGAGCCGCGCCGTCGTGGCGTTGTAATTCCCTGTGGAGAGGTGCAGGTAGCGGCGGAGCTGTTCCCCCTCGCGCCGGATGACCAGGCAGATCTTCGAATGCGTCTTGATGCCGACCAGCCCGTACACGACCTGCACTCCCGCCTCTTCCAGGCGCCGCGCCCAGGCGATGTTCTTCGACTCGTCGAACCTGGCCTGCAACTCGACGATGGCCGTCACCTGTTTGCCTGCCAGCGCCGCCTCGGCAAGAGCCTCGATGATCGGTGAGCCGGTGTCGGTGCGGTACAGCGTCTGCTTGATCGCCAAAACGCTGGGGTCGTGAGCGGCGGTCTGCACGAACTCGACGATGGCCGTGTAGGAGTCGTAGGGGCGGTGCAGAAGGACGTCGCCGCTGCGGATGATGGAGAAGATGTCTTCCGAGCTGGCCAGTTGCAATGGCAGGCGGGGATTGAACGCAGGTTCCTTGAGCGAAGGCTTGTTGATGGACCGGTAGATCTCGTAGAGGTCGCCGAGTTTCGGCAGCCCGCCGGCGAAGAAGATGTCGTCGGAGGTGATGCCCGCGGCGGTCGAGAGCAGAGCGAGGATGGCCTCGTCGGCGCCGGCGGCGATCTCGATCCAGACCACTTCCTTCCGTTCGCGGCGCTGCAGCTCGCTCTCCACCGATTTCAGCAGGTCCTGCACCTCATCCTCGGGCAGCGTGATGTCGGCGTTGCGCAGCATGCGGAAGGGGACCACGGTGCGGACGGTCAGGCCCGGAAAAAACGCGCCGAGGTGAACCGTGATCAGCGCCTCGACGGGGATGAAGCGCAATCCTCCGTCGGGGATCGGGATGAACCGCGGCAGGACCGTCGGCACTTTGATGAAGGCGACCTGGGAGTCGCCGCGACCGCTCTCCAGCATGACGGCGAGGTTGAGCACGCGGCTGGCCAGGAATGGGAAGGGATGCCCGGGGTCGACGGCGAGCGGGGTGAGAATCGGCGCGATGTGCCGTTCGAAGTGATCCTTGAGCGCTGCCTGTTCCTTTTTGCCGAGGCTCTCGAACGTCTCGATGCGGATCGAGGCTTTGTCGAGGGCCGCGAGGAGGGAGTCGAGGCAGCGGTACATGTCCGAGAGCAGGCTGGTGACACGCTCACGGATTCCCCGCAGTTGCTGTTTGGGCGTCAGTCCGTCGGCGCTCCGCTCCTGGATCCCGCTGACGAGGAGCTCGCGCACGGTACCGACGCGCACCATCATGAACTCGTCGAGGTTGGTGGAAGCGATGCTCAGAAACTTCACGCGCTCGAGCAGCGGCACGCTCTCGTCGATGGCTTCCGCCAGCACGCGCCGGTTGAAATCGATCCAGCTGAATTCACGGTTGAACAGCCGGACCGGTTCGGCCGGCAGCGAGATCGGCGGTACGCGCGCTACGGCAACGGGTGCAGCGGCCACGGGAGCGGTGGCCGGAACGGTTTCCGATACCGACAGCGCTGAGTCGGGTTCGCTCATGCGGCCGTCAAGGATAGTTGAGGATGGGAACGGGCGTGGGACTTTACACCGAATTCACCCGCCCTTGGCGCTGCCGGAACTGCGGTAAATTACCGTCGCCGCCAGGAATCAGGCATGCAGGTGATGACTGATACGGATGTGGATGAACGGCTTTTGACCAGACGGGAACGACCGCCCGAGAAGAGCGCCGCCGCCCCGACGACCACGAAGGTGGCCGTGCGCGACTTCGACTTCTACTACGGAGCGGTGAAAGTGCTGCACGGCATCACGTTCGACATCCCCCAGAATCGCGTCACGGCGCTGATCGGCCCGTCCGGATGCGGCAAGTCGACCTTTCTTCGCTCCATCAACCGCATGAACGACATCATCCCCGGTGCGCATGGTGAAGGTCACATCGCCATCGACGGGATGGATGTGTACGGCCAGGGCGTGGACGTCGTCTCGCTGCGCCGGCGGGTGGGGATGGTGTTCCAGAAATCGAATCCGTTCCCGAAGTCGATCTACGACAATGTTGCGTATGGATTGCGCATCGGCGGGACGCGTGACCGGAGGCAGCTCGACGAGATCGTGGAGAAGTCGCTGACGCGCGCCGCGCTCTGGAACGAAGTGAAGGACCGTCTGCATGAGAGCGCCATCGCTCTTTCCGGGGGTCAGCAACAGCGTCTCTGCATCGCCCGCGCTCTGGCGGTCGACCCGGAAGTGCTGCTGATGGACGAGCCGGCGTCGGCACTCGATCCGATCGCCACGCAGAAGATCGAAGAGCTGGTTTACGAGCTGAAAGAGAACTACACCATCGTGATCGTCACGCACAATATGCAGCAGGCCGCCCGGGTCTCGGACCGCACCGGCTTCTTCATGCTCGGCAAGCTCGTCGAGTACGACGAAACGAACACGATTTTCATGAATCCGAAACAGAAGTTGACCGAGGACTACATTACGGGACGGTTCGGCTAGTGCGCCACTTTGACCGGGACATCGAGCATCTCAAAGAGCTGCTTCTGCGCATGGGCGCGATGGTCGAGGACGCCATCAGCGACTCCATCCGCGCATTGCTCGAGCGCGACAGCGGCGTCGCCGAACGCGTCATTGCTGCCGACGACGCCATCGACCAGATGGAACTGGAAATCGATCAGCACACGGTCGAGCTGATCGCCAAGATGCAGCCCGCGGCGGTCGATCTCCGTTTCGTGACCACGGCCATGAAGATCACGCCCGAGCTCGAGCGCATCGCCGATCTGGCTGTCGATGTCTGCGAGCGTGCCGTCGAGTTGAATCGCGAGCCGACGCTCAAGCCTCTCATCGACATCCCCAGGCTGGCCCGGATGGCTCAGGACATGGTGCGTCAGGCGCTGGACGCGTTCGTGAAACGCGACGCCTCGCTGGCCCGCCAGGTCATCGCCCGCGACGACGAAGTGGACATGCTCACCGAACAGTCCTTCCGCGAGTTGCTCACCTACATGCTCGAGGACTCGCGGAACATCTCCAGGGCCATCCGTCTGACCTTCGTCGGGAAGTACTTCGAGCGGATGGCGGACGCGGCGACCAACATCTGTGAAATGGTCGTTTACCTCGCCGAGGGTAAAGTGATCAAACACAGCAATGAAGCCCCGTAACGGTTCTGTGCCCGGCGTCGCTCTGATCGAGGACGACGCGGACCTTTCGTACACGATCCGGCTGAATCTCGAGCGCGAGGGCTACAAGGTGACCGGGTTCGACAACGGGCACGAGGGGCTGGTGGCGGTGCAGCACGGCGGGTTCGATTTTCTGATCCTCGACCTCAATCTGCCCGATCTCGACGGCTTCACCATCTGCCGGGAGGTCCGGCGGTCGGCCGTTACGGCCCGCCTCCCCATTCTGATGCTCACGGCGCGGGCCTCGGAGCAGGATCGGGTCACCGGCCTGGAGCTCGGGGCGGACGACTATCTCGTCAAGCCGTTCAGCGTTCGCGAGCTCCTGGCGCGCGTGAGCGCCATCCTGCGCCGTTCGAAAAACAGCGAGCCCGAGACAGCAGGCTACGACGACGGCAGTCTGCGCATCGACAGCCGCACTCTGCGGGTCTACGTCGGCGGCGAGGAGGTCAAGCTCGCGAAAAAGGAGCTGGAGCTCCTGTGGATGCTGGTGCGGAACCGCCCGGCAGTGGTCTCGCGCGATCGCATCCTGTCCGAGGTGTGGCAGATGGCCGACGATGTGGAGACGCGGACGGTCGACGCGCACATCAGAAACCTGCGCAAGAAGATCGGGAAGGACCGCATCCACACGGTCATCGGGTATGGGTACCGGTTTGAGTGAGACGTTCGAGTTCAGGCTTCGATGCATCCGCTGCGCATGACCCTGCTCGTTTCGCTCGTGATCGCGCTTGCCGTCGCGATCACGTTCGGCTATGCCCTGCACCGGCTGACCGTACCGTCGGGCCAGGTGGTCACGATCGCGGGCCTGGTGTTCGCGGCGTTTCTCGTGCCCTGGACGGCGGTGGCGGTGTGGGTGTTCCGGCGGGCCTCCGACCTCGACGTACTGACCGAGAGAACGCGAGCCGCGGCGCAGGGCGACGATCGGCAGGTGATCGCCGACCGCGAGTTTCACGGTGAGCTGGACGACCTGGCCCGCGCGGCGGAGGAGCTGCGCAAGATCGTCCTGCGTCAGAAGGAGTCGTACGGCCAGCAGTCGGCCGCGCTGCAGAAGATCGTCGGCGCGATCGGCGAAGGACTGATGGCGCTCAACCGCGACGGCCGCGTCGTGTTCACGAACCCCCGCATCGGAGAGATGTTCGGCTTCGACGAGACCATGAAAGGCCGCCCCTATCTCGAGATCGTTCGCAAGCACTCGCTGGTCGAAGCGTTTCAGCGCGCACTGCGCGGCGAGGAATCGACGACCCGCGTCACCGCCAACTCCGAGCGCGGCGAGCGGCAGATCGAGATCCGGGTCGTGCCGGTACCGTCCTCCGATATCGCCGCCGTGGCGCTGTTCATCGACATCACCGACATCGAGCGCCTGCAGCAGATGAAGAAGGACTTCCTCGACGACTTCTCGCACGAAGTGCGCACGCCGCTGGCCGGCCTGCAGACTGCCGCCGAGAGTTTCGACGGGCAGCTCAGTGCCGATCAGGAGCGGCAGTTGCGCGCCATCATGCTCCGCCAGCTCGAGCGCATCCGCCGGCTGGTCAGCGACCTGTCGGAGTTGAATCACATCGAGTCCGGCCAGCTCGTTCTGGAGCGGCACGGCGTCGACCTCCTGAATCTCGCCAACGACGTGGTCGATGAATTCCGGCGCCGCGCCGTTCCGGCGGTAGCGTTTGCCGTTCGTGGTCAGCCCGTGATCGCCTTTGCCGACGCTTCGCGCGTGCAGCAGGTCCTCACCAATCTCCTCGACAACGCCACGAAGCACGCCCGCGGTGAAGTGCTCATCGAGGTCGTGCCGGAACACGGTGAAGCCGTACTGCGCGTATCCGATCAGGGCGAGGGAATCCCTCCCGATGACGTGGAGCGGATCTTCAACCGCTTCTACCGCGTCGATCGCAGCCGCTCGGTGCCCGGTGCCGGACTGGGGCTGGCCATCGCCAAGCATCTCATCGCCCTTCACGGCGGAACGATCCGGGCCTTCAACCGGCGGGGCGGGGGCGCCACCTTCGAGGTCCGACTGCCCTTTTCCGTTCCATCCCCGGAACGGCGGGCGATGTAAAAGTTCCTTCGTATAGAATCCGCGCGCACCCGGAGGTGAACTGCGAATGGCGAGGTTCCGTCTCATCCCGCGGGAAGAAAAATTCTACGACGACTTCATTTCTATGGCGGACCAGGTCAGGATCGGCGCCCTGCTGCTCGCCGAGATGTTCGCTGCCGAGAAACCGATCGCCGCGAAGTGGCAGGAAATCAAGGAAGTCGAGCACAAGTGCGACTTCATGACGCACGAGATCATCCAGCGCCTGAACAAGACGTTCGTCACGCCCATCGATCGTGAAGACATCCACTCGCTGGCCACGCGCATCGACGACGTGATGGATGCCATCGACATGGCCGCCGGCCTCGTTCCTCTCTATCGCATCGACCGGACGCGGTTCGGTGCGCGCGAGCTGACGATATTGATCATCGAGCAGCTCGACGTTCTGCGCCTCGCTCTGGTCGCTCTCGAGAAACGGTCGGGCGTGCTCGATAAGACGGTCGAGATCAACCGGCTCGAGAACGAAGCGGACAAGGTCTACAAAGAGGCCCTGGGACGCCTCTTCGACGAGGAGCGAGATCCCATCGCCGTCATCAAGTGGAAAGAGATCCTTTCCCTGCTCGAGCAGGCCACCGACCGTTGTGACGACGTGGCCAACCTCCTCGAAAACGTCGTTGTGAAACACGGCTGAACGGGATGCTGCTTGCCGTCATCGGACTGATCGCGGTCGCGCTGATCTTCGACTACATCAACGGATTTCACGACGCCGCGAACTCCATCGCCACGGTCGTGTCGACGCGCGTGCTCTCGCCGGGACAGGCCGTGGTCTGGGCCGCATTTTTCAACTTCGTGGCCGCGTTCACATTCGGAACGGCCGTGGCCAAGACGCTCGGCAAAGGGATGATCGACATCACCCAGGTGACCTTCGCGGTCATCTTCGCCGGTCTCCTCGGAGCGATCGTCTGGGATCTTCTGACCTGGTACGTCGGTCTGCCCACCAGCTCCTCCCACGCCATCATCGGAGGCTATGCCGGTGCCGCCATCGCCAAGGCCGGCTTCCTGGTCATCATCCCGTCCGGCTGGACCAAGACCCTGGTCTACATCATCGTCGCCCCATTGATGGGACTAGTCCTGGGCTTCTTCATCACCGTGGCTACGCTCTGGATCTTCCGGCGCTCCTCTCCGCGGCGTGTGGACAGACTCTTCCGCAAGCTCCAGTTGCTCTCCGCTGCTGCCTACAGTTTCGGCCACGGCACCAACGACGCGCAGAAGACGATGGGCATCATCTCCGGCATCCTGTTCACCGCCGGCTACATGAAGACGTTCACGATTCCGGTCTGGGTCATTCTCGCCGCGCACACCGCCATCAGTCTGGGGACTCTCAGCGGTGGATGGCGGATCATCCATACGATGGGGTCGAAGATCACGCGCCTGCAGCCGGTCGGCGGATTTGCCGCGGAAACAGCGGGTGCGATCACGTTGTTCATCGCCAGCTCGCTGGGTATCCCGGTGTCGACGACGCATACGATCACCGGCGCCATCGTCGGAGTCGGGGCGGTGCGGCGCCTCTCCGCCGTTCGTTGGGGCGTGGCGCAGCGGATCGTGTGGGCATGGGTGCTGACCATTCCGATGGCCGGGCTGATCGGTGCCGCCACGTACTGGATCGTGCGCCTCTTCGGCGGACACTAGGAGTCTGCGCGGCAGAAAAATTCGGCGCTCTACGATTCGATATGAGGCTCGATTTTTTCAGTTTGATGCTCGGCTTCGCGGAGTGCTGCGATCGGCGGATGGTCACGCTTGTATGCCGCCCTGCATGGCAGAAAGCACCTGAGTAGCGCCGTTTTTGAAAAGCGTTCTGCCGCGCAGACTCCTAGTG
>JBBRTB010000003.1:0-257477 GCA_038244815.1 Thermoanaerobaculia bacterium | reverse complement strand
GGTCGATGGTGACGTTCACCGTGCCGTGCTCCGCCGATTTCCCTACCTCGTCTATTTCTTGATCGAACGCTCCAACGTGATCGTACTTGCGGTTCTCGACAGCAGGCGTGATCCTCGTATTCACCGAGAACGATCCGGCGCATAACTCGGCCACGAATCTCCGGAAGCACGGGGTCAGCTTCGACGAGGCGATGACCGTTTTCGAGGACTGGGAATCGATCACGAGCGCAGATCCGGATCATTCCGAAAGTGAGGAACGATACGTGATCATCGGCTTGTCGTCGCGGCGCGAGCGACGAAAATATGGCAGGTAAGGTGAAGCCCGACGACGAAATGCGAGACCACTACGATTTCTCGGGTGGTGTCCGAGGGAAGTACGCGGCGAGGTACGCGGAAGGAGGCAATGTCGTCGTGCTTGCCCCAGATGTCGCAGAGGTGTTCCCCGACTCGGTCGCCGTGAATGAGGCCCTTCGAACGCTTGTTCGCATTTCGGGCAAGACGCTTCGCACGAAGGCCTCACCAACAAAGCGCGGCGGCTAACTCGCGGTTGCAGACGACGAGTTCACACAAGCCGCGCAGCCGTCGTGGCGCCGCGCGGTGACGTTGGCCCAGGCCAACGGAATCGCCGTCCCGGCGATGTCCGCGAGTCTCGCCTATTTCGACCCAGCGCGACTACTTCGGCGCGCACACCTGGTTGCCGGGTTGCCGGGTT
Source organism: Thermoanaerobaculia bacterium (assembly GCA_038244815.1). Lineage (GTDB taxonomy): Bacteria > Acidobacteriota > Thermoanaerobaculia > Gp7-AA8 > Gp7-AA8 > DASVHS01. The sequence continues at coordinate 256,765 of JBBRTB010000003.1, read as the reverse complement.
GCCGGGTTGCTGGGTCGCTGGGTAACTGTTAACCGCTAACCGCTACCAGTTACCGGCTATCCCCCCGCCCGGATTCCTCGCCGTCTTCGCGGCTCGGAATGACGTCAGAGTTGCTTCTTGAATACGCCGGCGAACGACTCCTTCAGGCGGTCGAAGAAGGGGCGGCGCAGCCACTTGCGCGGTGTGATCTCCACCGAGCGGGCCACGTCGTCCATGAACATCTTCTCGAGCTGTGCGGCGATCTCCTCGTCGAAGACGTTCACATTCACCTCGTCGTTGAGGCGGAAGCTGCGGTCGTCGAAATTCGAGGAGCCGATGGTGGTCCAGATCCCGTCGACGACCATGGTCTTGGCGTGCATCATGGTCGGCTGATACTCGAAGATGCGGATGCCCCGGCGCAGCAGAAACTCATAGGCGAGGCGGCTGGCCTGACGGGCGATGGGCACGTCGTTGTGCTCGCCGGGAACGACGATGCGCACGTCCACTCCCCGCCGCACCGCGCCTTCGAGCGCGCGTGTGGTATCGGGATCAGGCAGAAAGTACGCGTTGCTGATGTAAATCGACCGCTCGGCGCTGACGATGGAGATGATGTAGAGCAGCTTCACCGTCGAGCTGCCCTCCGATGGCGACGACTTGATCACCTGCGTGATGTGATCGCCGCGCGGAACCAGCTGCGGAAAGTAATTCAGTCCGGTGAGCAGCTCGCCGCGGCTCTTGACCCAGTTGTCCATGAACGTGAACTGCATCTGCGTGACCACCGGGCCTTCCAGGCGGATCATGGTCTCGCGCCAGTGCTCCTTCGAGTCCGCATTGCCCAGCCAGTTGTCGGCGATGCCCACTCCGCCGGAGAACCCGATCTCGCCGTCGACGATCAGCAGCTTGCGATGGGTGCGGTGGTTGAGGCGTGAGATCGTGTACCAGCGCAGGGGGTGATACCACTCCAGATCGATACCGTTGCGGCGCATGAACTCGATGAGCGTCTCCGACATCGGAGCCGAGCCCACCGAGTCCAGGATCACGTTGACCTGAACGCCCGCTCGTGCCCTCTCCGCGAGCGCTTCGGCGAACTGGCGCCCGATCTCGCCGTCCCAGTAGATGTAGAACTCCAGATTGATCGTTCTCTTCGCCGCGCGGATGGCTGCCAGCATCGAAGGAAAGATCTCCACGCCGTTCCGGAGAATCGTGACCGCGTTGCCCTCGGACATCGGCGCGCCCGTGAGCGCGTACATCGTCTGCAGAAACGCCACGTCGCGCACCCCGAACTGGTGGCGCATGTGATAGCGCATCGGCAACCGCCGCCGCACGATCGGCAGCGCCGGGCGGCGTGGATAGCGCCGCGTCTTTCTTTTCCCGAAGAATCTCATCCGTTCCGGTGAGCCGCCAGCCAGATCAGACCGGCCACGATCGCTGCCAGCGTCAGGATACCGAACGCCAGGATGATGACCAGGATCACAATCAGAACAACGGCGATCTCGGATGCTTTGCGCGGAGGCAGCCGCCGGTTGCGATGCTGCATCAGGATGCGCATGTTCATCACGTTCTCTTCGAACGCGAAGTCGAACAGATCGCCGAGGATGGGGATCTCGCCGATGACCATGTCGGCGAGGATGTTCATCACCATCCGGGCGATTTTCAGGATCGGGACGCGGTGGCGGAGTGCGCCGGCCACAATCCAGGCGGACAATAGGGCGGAGATGACGTCCCCCACGCCCGGTACGAGCCCGAGGAGCGGATCGAGCCCGAAGCGGAAGCGCGTTCCCGGGATTCCCACCGCCCGGTCCATGAGAATGGAGAACTTACGGAGCGCCACCAGGTCCACCGGCAGCTTTTCGTCCGGCTCGATGACCTCCGGGATATGGATGGTTTCGGGAACCATGCTCTGCGGTTATGCAACACAACAACCACCCCCACGGCTTACACTCTGCGTTCGAGCTCGTTCATGACCGAGGACCCGCGGGAACCCGACGCTGTCTCTGGCCCGACGCTGGCGCAGCGTCTGGTCAAGGCCCGAAACGTGGTCTGGTCGTGGCTCACGGATCCGGCCGTGCTCGTCTATCGCCGGGCCACGGTCGGTCGCAAGCGCGCCCGGGTCCTCATCGTCGAGTTCTTCCTCGTCGTCCGGGAGATCGCCCGGGAGTTCTACACGATCGAAGGGACCTCGCGCGCCGCGGCCCTCGCGTTCACGACGCTGATTTCGCTCGTACCGCTGCTCGTGGCCCTGACTCAGTTCGTGCAGCAGTATTTCCGGAAGCTGTTTCCCGGCTGGGAATCACAGATCGACAACATCCTCAACATCGTCCTGCCGTATCAGTCGCCGCAGATCACGTACAACCTCGCCAAGTTCGCGCAGAACGCGCAGGCCGCTTCGACCGTCGGCGCCATCGTGTTCATGATCATCGCCTTCCGGCTGTTCCTGGCGGTGGAACTGACCATCAATCAGATCTGGAAGGTGCGTTTCGGCCGCGGCTACCGCCAGAAGCTGATCGCATTCACGATGCTGTTTTTCTGGGGGCCGCTGCTGATGGGTCTCTCGTTCACGACGAACAAGTCGCTGCAGCGCAATCCCTATCTGCACATGCTGTTCAAGCACGACATCGTCTTCGTGATCGCGCCGATCGTCATCCTGTTCGTGGCGTTCACGATGCTGTTCTGGCTGGTGCCGGCCACACGCGTGGAGTTCCGGGCGGCGGTGGTCGGTGCGCTCGTGACCACGGTGCTCTTCTCACTGGTGCGATGGGGCTTCGGCATTTACGCGGACCACCTGTTCCACGGCCGCTTCAACCTGATCTACGGCACGGTGGGACTGGCTCTGGTCTTCCTGATCGCCATCGAAGTGATGTGGGTGGTCATCCTGCTGGGCGTCGAGATCAGCTACGTCTACCAGAATCTCTACGGCGTGTTGCGGGCGCAGGCGCAGCAGATCGATGACGAGCCGCGTTTCGACCTCTACTTCGCGTTGCGCGCCATTCTCGAGGTGGCTCGCCGCTTCGACCGGCGCGAAGACGCGCCGTCCTCGTATCGCCTGGCCGAACAATTCGGGACGACCGATGCGCAGATGCTGCGCGTGCTCTCCAGGCTCGAGGACGGCAAGCTCGTCAAGGCCACCGGCGGCGAATATATGGGCTATGTGCCCGGCTGCGATCCCGACCGCATCAGCGTTGAGGAGATCATCGCTCAGATCGAAGGCTCGATGCGCATCGTCCCGGAGCAGGGTCCTGACGACGAGGAGCGCCGCTCCATCGGCAGCATGTTCGCGCGCATGAACGAGTCCACTGCCGCCGCCCTCAATCGCGCCACCATCGGCCGCATGGTCCGCGAGCTCTATTCGCCGCGGGCCATCCGTTCCGAGGAACAGGTGGCCGCAGACGCTGAAAAGCTGAGGGGCTGAGCCGCTACATGCCGCGTTTCGCACGCAGCGCGCGGATCAGACGGATGCGGCGGAACGTCTCATAGCCGACCGTCGTCGTGGCCAGCCAGAGCAATCCCGCGGAGAGACCGGCGCCGATATCGGACACCCAGTGCACGCCGAGGTAGACGCGGGAGACGGCCACGGCGACGACGAAGGTGATGGCGAACGCGATAGCCGCCGCCTTCTGCTTCCAGCGGTGAAGTAGACGCACGGCCAGATAGGCGAACGCGCCCATGGCCACCGTCGCACCCATGGCATGTCCGCTCGGGAACGAGTAACCGCTGGCGTGCCGCAGCATCTGCGCGAGATCGGGCCGGGCCCGCTGGAAGAAGCGTTTCAGCTCCAGGTCGATGAGCGCGCCGCCGCCGACGGTCACGACCATGTAGAGCGCCCAGCGAAACCATCTGCGGATGGCCAGCGCGCCCGCCACGATCCCGGTGGCGATCCCGAGGACCACCGGACCTCCGATGACCGACATGGCCGCGAAGAACGTCGTCGAGCCGGGAGATCGCTCGTGAACCGCCCAGTCGTGCAAATGCTGGTCGATCGATTGAAGGATGGTGCTCCTGGCCACCACGAGCTCGGCGAGGTCGCTGAACTCGTCGCCGACCACGGCCGCCAGAGCGCCGCCGATGACCAGGACGAGGACTACGGGCAGATAGTCACCGTAGCGAAAGCGCGCCGTGAAATTGGCGAGGCGCGGCAGACTGCCGCGCACGGCCGGTTCGGCGGCCACGAGCAGGCCCCAGAGGATCAGGAACAGGACGATCGAGGCGAGGAGAGGCAGCACTGGGGATCAGAATCCGCCGGACATGTATTTCCACTGCACGATCTTCTCGTTGATCTCGCGCAGACGGCGGCTGATCATCCGGCAAAGGAGATTGAGGAACTGCAGTGACGCGTGCGGATCCATGGAAAGGATCTCGTTGAGCGTGGCCCGGTCGATGGACAGGACGGTGGCATCGGTCTCGTGAGCCTTGGCGTCCGCGGAGCGCGGGGCGTCGTCGATGAGAGCCATCTCGCCGAAGAACTCGCCGCGGTCCAGGACCGCCAGCGCTTCTTCGCCGACACCGGGGATGAATTTCGAGATGCGCACGCGGCCGTCGAGCACGATGTAGAGCTTGTCGCCCTTCTCGCCTTCGCGGAAGATCATCGATCCCTCCCGAAAGCGCTCTTCGCTGGAGAACGTGGCCAGCAGCTTCATTTCCGCCGCCGACAGTCCTCTTTCCTTGAACAGATCCACCTTGTCCTCGGACTTGACGGTGATCTGCTGCATCTCCCGTTTGCTTTCGGCGCGTTTGCGGCCGGCACCGCGCTTGGCGTCCTCCTGGAAGAACAGCTTCAACTGCTCGTTGGCGTCGCGGACCTTCTCGGCCAGCGACCGCCAGAACGCCCAGTGCAGGCCGACGGCCATCTCCTTGTCCTCGTCCATGGACTGGTCGAGGGCGCTGAACGAAAACTCATAGCAGGATGAAGACTCCACGGCCACGGCATCGCTGGAGCGATGGGTGCGGTCGATGAAGTTCATCTCTCCGAAGATGTGATCCGCCATCAGCGCGCCCAGGATCTGCGGGCCGAAGGGAGTCTCCTTGCGGATCTCCACGCGCCCGTCGCGTACGATGTAGAAGTCCATCGATTTATCTTCCTCGCGGAAGACGAAGTCGTTGTCGAGAAACCCTTCGATGCGCGCGAACTTCGAAAGCCGGAAGATCTGCTCGTCTTTCATATGCTTAAAGATGCCGAGCTTCCGGAGCTCGGAGGAGATCACGATGAGGTCGTCGCGCTTCTCTTCGGCGCGGGAGATCTTCTGCTCGATCTCCTTGAGGTCGCGGGCGCTCTCGACCTTGAAGAGGTTCTCCTTGCGCAGCTCCAGCCGCTCGGTGGAGACCTCCAGGTTGTCGACGCGCTCCTTGATCCGGGCGTTGAGATCCCTGGTCTCCAGCCCCAGCATGCGCTTGAGCGTGTTGATCATGCGCCGGACCGGCTCGGTGGTCTCGCCCTTCTGATCCGTGGCCAGGAGAAAGGCGTCGACGAAGTCGTTGAGCGACTCCTGGAAGTTTTTCTGCTCGAAGGCGATGCGGCCGGAGATCTCGGCCAGCCCGCGGTCGAAGGGATTGAGCCTCCGGGCACGGCTGATCTCCTCGCCCGCCGCGCCCCATTCGCCCTGCGAGTAATAGAGGCGTCCCAGGATCTCGTAAGGCCGGTAGTTGTTGGGCGTTTTAAGCTTGGCGATTTCCAGGAGCTCGATGGCCTTCGACGTCTGTTCCTTGGCCATGTAGTACTGGGCCAGGCCGACGTATTGCGATGAGTCGATCTCGTCGCGAGAGCGCTCGGACATCACTTCCCGCCGCACGTTCGCGAATCGCGACTCTTCCGCGCTGCGCTTGAGGTCGCGCACGCGCGCCAGGTTGATGCGCAACGCCACCGAACCGGGCTTGAGCTTCTCGGCCATCTCGAAGAGATGGATGGACTCGTCGTACATGCCCTGATCGGCGTAACGCCGGGCCAGCTCCAGAAGGTCGTCCGGCTCGATGGCGATCGAAGACTCGGCCGCCAGGGTGCGGAAACGCGCACGACTGCCTACGGGTGTCTCGGACATCGCCTGCTCTATTATCCTGCCGATTGCGAAATGCAGACTGCCATATGAAAAGGATTACGAGAGCGGCGGTCTTTTTTCATTTTGCATTCATCCTTTTGCATTCCGCATGGGCCTCTGATTTCCAACCCGCCCTTCCCGGCTACCAGTTCGAGTTCCCCCGCGACCACGGCAGCCACGACCAGTACCGTACGGAGTGGTGGTACTACACGGGCCACCTGGAGACCGCCGCCGGCAGGCGATACGGATTCGAGCTCACGTTCTTTCGCGTGGGGGTGACGCCGCCGGATGCGCCGCGGGACACGGCCTGGGATCTGCGCAATGTGTCGCTGGCTCACTTCGCCATCACCGACATCGACGGCAAGGCCTTCCGGTATTACGAGAAGCTGAACCGCTCGTCGCCGTTCACCGCCGGAGCTGCGGCGGGACGTCTGGACGTGTTCAACGAGGCGTGGAGAGCCACGACGATGAGCGACGGCTCGTGGCGGATCGTCGCGGAGCAGAACGGCGACAAAATCGATCTCGTGCTGCGGTCGCGCAAGCCTCCGGCGATCCACGGCGAGAACGGCGTCAGCGTGAAGGCGCAGGGAGCAGGTTACGCGTCGCATTACTACTCGATGACGCGCCTGGCGGTCAGCGGTACGGTGGCGACAGGGAAACGCAAGGCCGAGTCCTGCACGGGCCTGGCCTGGATGGATCACGAGTTCGGCAGTTCCGCGCTTCGGGAGAACCAGCAGGGCTGGGACTGGTTCTCCGTGCAGCTCGACAACGACACGGAGCTCATGCTGTACCAGATCCGCAGGAGCGACGGCACGGTCGACGTGGTGTCGTCAGGGTCGCTCGTGACCCCGGACGGCGACGTCATCCACCTCACCCACGACGACATCGTGGTCGAGCCGTTGCGGCGCTGGACCTCACCCCACAGCGGTGCCCGCTATCCGATGGGATGGCGCGTATCGATCCCGAAGCTGCGCATCCGCCTCCGGCTCGACCCGCTGCTCGACGATCAGGAACTGATCACGCGGAGCTCGACCCGCGTCACATACTGGGAAGGTGCTGTCGGCGTGAACGGAAGTTTCGAGAACAATGCGGTGCAGGGGGAGGGGTACGTCGAGATGACCGGCTACGATCGTCCCTTCAGACAACCGTGATGCTGCTGGCGCGTGTGATCGACGCCGCGTTCACCGCCGCGCCGGAATCGACGGCACCCACTTCGCCTCGAGCGGACCGGTCGTGGCCAGGTTCTCACTGTCGAGGGTGAAGCCGATGAAGGCGATGCACATCTCGTCGGTGGTCTGCTCGCCCCACGAAACCGGCTTGGCGGGATCGTTCGGATTGCGCATGTTCCCGGCCGAGTTGTCGTAGTAGGCCGTGAGATCCAGCGACGACGTCGGCGGAATCGCTACCGGGGTGTTGTAGCGGTACATGCCTTGCCAGTTGAAATCCCAGTCGTCGATGTTGACGAGGCACGATTGCGCGCCACCGGGCAGTGTGGCCGTCACATTCATGCGGCGGCCGAGCAGGTGCATGTGCGGGAAGATCGCCCAGATGTGGACGGACGGAGCAAAGAACGGCAGTTGGAAGCCGGCGGTCACTTTGTAATTGGGGTCGTTCGGCGGAATCGTGAACGTGTCGTTGATCAGCGGAAGGATACGTAGAATCTGGCGCGGCTTCGTCTTCGCGAAGTAGATGCCGATCTCGGTTCTGTCCGGCAGCGGCTCGCCGTCGTGCGGGTGATAGTGCACCTGCAGCACGACTCGCGAGTTTGCCGGCAGCGAAAACGCCACCTCGTCGGGGAGCCGCGTGGCCACGCAGCCCGGCGCCCACCCGCCGAGTGTGGCTGCGGCGGGATCGGTGATGGCGAATCCCGGTCCCCCGAAGCACGTATAGCCGGCGCCCGCTTCGGCCTCGTCGAGCCGAGCGGATTCGCCGCTCTTGTCGATGAACGCGATGACGTGGTGCACAGTTTTGCGGTCGCCGGGATGGATGTCGATCGCGGACACGTACTGATCGGAGGTCAGGTTCGTTGGCAGCGGCAGGCAGCGATACGTGTCGCCGCTCGTCGCGGGCGTATAGGTCTCGGGATACGACATCACGAGATCGGGCTGGCCGAGGGTCCAGCCGCTGCTGAAGTCGATGGGGGCGGGGAGGTCGGCGCGGTCGCCTTCCGGGGCTCCGTTGCTGACCCAGCGCGCGATGGTGTCGATCTCGTCGGACGAGATCGTGCGCGCTTCGGCGAAGTCGCCGCAGCCCGGGGTCGGTTTCCACGGCGGCATCAGGTGGGCGGAAGTCATCACCCTGATCTGCGTGGCGTAGGGCTTCGCGCTGGCGTAATCCATGAGCGAGAACGGCGCGATGTCGCCGGGATGGTGGCAGCTCTGGCAGTGGCCCTGAAAGATACGGACGACTTCCTTGTTGAACGTCGGTCCGCCCGCGGGATGAACGGCCGGGTGCACGGCGCGCTGCTTCGACGCACCGGCGACGACGCTGGCCGCGGCGATCACGATGGCAGCCACGAGGAATCGGCGGTGCATGGAACGGATCATAGGATCACTCGCTCTTGATCGCTGTCACAAGATCGATGTTGCTGGCCAGACGTGCCGGGACGAACCCTGCAACGGCCGACGCCAGGAAGGTAATCCCGAGGGAGATCGCGATCAGCGCCACCGGGGTATGAAACTCGATCGTCCAGCCGAACGACTGCTTGTTGACGACATAGATGAGGATGAACGAGAGCACGTAGCCCATCACCAGCCCCACGACGGTCGAGGCCAGGCCGATCATCGACGACTCCAGCACCAGCATCGTCGAGAGCTGCCGGCGCGACATCCCGGTGACGCGCAGCAGCGCCAGCTCCCGGGTGCGCTCGAGGATGAGCGCCGAGAGCGTGTTGATGATTCCGAGTACGGCCACCACGATGGCCACGCCGAGAAGGGCGTAGGTGATCAGGAACGTCTGGTCGAAGATGGTCATGACCTCTTTCCGGATCGACGCGTTGCTGATTGCGAACGCGTGGTACTTCGGTCCGAAAATCTGCTCGAGCCGCAGGCGGGCCTGCTCGCGGTCGACGCCCGGCTCGAGAAAGACGACCACCGTGTTGATGGCGTCGTCGTGGAACGACGTCACGTACAGCGGCCGGTTCATGAACACAACGCCGCGGTCGTTCGAGTAGTCGCGATAGATGCCGGTGATCGGAAAATCGCGCCTTCCGCCGGCGATGGGCAGACGGACGACGTCCCCGACGCCTTTGTCGAATTTGATCGAGAAGCTCTCCGACACCAGCACGCCATTGCTGCGGATCGCGTCCAGCAGAGCCTTCCGCGCGCTACGGGGCCGGATCATCGGCAGATCGCCGTCGCTCGACGCCACCCCGAAGTCTCCGCTGCCCACCGTGATGATCGTGTCGTCGTAAAGCACATCGCGCCCGCGCACGCGATCGACGCCGCGCACGAACGGCAGCCGCGCCACTTCGTCTCCGATCGAGGCCGGGAAGAGCGCGATCGAGGCGTTGGACAATCCCTTCGCCGGACGAAGCCACAGATCGGACTGGACGGTCTGATTGACCCAGATGCGCACCGTCTCGCGGAAACTGCCGACCATCAGCGCGATCGCCACCATCATGCCGGTGGCGAGCGAAAGCGCGGCGCTGGCCACCGACGTCCTTCGCAGCGACGCGGGCAAAGATGCTGCCGCCAGCCGGCCGACGATTCCCGCCGCACGCGTCATCACCGGGCGGAGAATGCGCGCCGTCCCGTTGAGGATCGCCGGCGCCAGGAGTGAGAAGCCGGCTACGACGAACGCCACGGCGGTGTAGCCGCCGGCGGCAATCCCGTTGATCGGAGGAAGGCGCGACACCAGCGCCCCGATCGCGAAGCAGGCCATCGCCGCGGGAACCAGCGCGCTCCACCGGCTCATCCGCTGCTGGAGGCCGGTGCGGATCATCTCGATCGGCCGGATCTGCGCCGCCTCGATGGCCGGTTGAATCGCGGAGACGAGCGAGAGCAGCACGCCCACCGCCAGGCCTGTCACGATCACGGACGGCGTCAGGGTCACGCCCTCGGGCTGCGACGTCACGTACAGCGCGTTGATCGTCCGCCCGACCAGCCGCAGGATCCCGCCGGCGATGACGTTGCCGAGCGCGATGCCGCAGATCGATCCGATCACGCCGAACAGCAGGCCTTCGCCGAGGAACGCCGCGAAAATCTGCCGCGGTGAGACGCCGAGGGTCTTGAGCACGCCCACGTCGCGGCGCCGGCGCAGGATCGAGATCAGCACCGTGTTGTAGACGAGAAAGATTCCGACAAGGAGCGCAACGCCCGCGAGCGCGAACAGATTCATCCGGAACGCCCGCAGCATTCTGTCGACACGCTCGTTGCGGCGCGACGGGCGTTCCAGACGCGTGCCGGGCGGAAGCTGCTTGGCGACCGTCCTGGCCAGCGCCTCGGGAATCAGGAGGTCGACGCGCGTGAGCTGTCCGCGCAAGCCGAAACTCGCCTGTGCGGCCGAGATGTCGCAGATGGCGATGCTGCCGTTGAACGCGGTGGCCGGCCCGTGCCACTCGAGAAGACCGCGCACGACCATGCGTGCGCTCCGCCCGCCGAATTCGAGAACGATCGGACTTCCGAGCGCGATGCCGTGCTCCTTCGCGAACGGCGCCGGCAGAATCACGGAGTCGCTTCGAAACAGCTCCAGGTACATCTGGGCGGCGCTGCCCGCATCCGCTGCACCCGTCACCACCCTCGCGTAACGGTAGTCGCGGAAGTGCAGGTCCGAGAGCAGATCGACGGCCAGCAGCCGGATCGGCATCTGCGTCGACTGCACCATCCCCTCGGTATCGATCACCGGCGCGAAGCGTCCCTCGTGCCGCCAGAGCCACTGCAGGCGCAGCAGCAGCTTCTCGTCGAGCTGGCCCGACTCGCTGACGATCTGGTAGTTGGCGCGGCCGGCCACGGCATCGACAGATTCGCGGAACGCCCGCAGCGCGCTTTGATTGGCGAGCTGGATGGCCACGATCACGGCCACTCCGACCGCGATGCCGAGCACCGTCAACGTCGTGCGCAGTTTCTCGTGGATGAGCGGGCGGATGACCAGCGCCCGCGCGATCATCGCGACACGCGCCCGTCGGTGACGTGAATCGTGTAGTGGCCGTACGCCGCGGCACGATCGGAATGAGTGGCCATCACGATCGTCGGACGATGTTTCTCGTGCACGGCGCGGATGAGATCGAGGATCATCGACCCGTTTTTCGAGTCGAGATTTCCGGTGGGCTCGTCGGCCAGCAGCAGGGGCGGGCGATGGATGATGGCGCGGGCGATGGCCACGCGCTGCATCTCGCCGCCGGAGAGCGCGTTCGGATAGTGCTTCGCGCGCGCAGTCAGTCCCACCTCGTCGAGTGCGGCCGCCGTTCGTTCGTCGATCTCCTTCTTCTTCACGCCCGCCAGGGAGAGAGGAAAGGAGACGTTCTCAGCCACGTCGAGCGTGGGAATGAGGTTGAAGAACTGGAACACGAAGCCGATGCTGGTGCGCCGGAGTTGCGTCAGGCCGGATTCCTTCAGCGCCGACGTCTCCACGTCGCCGAGGAACACGCGGCCGCGGGTGGGGCGGTCGACGGCGCCGAGGAGATTGAGGATGGTCGATTTACCGCTGCCCGACGCTCCCATGAGCACCGCGAAGTCGCCCGACGCGATTTCCAGCGTCACGTCGTCGAGCACGTGGACGGCAGCCGCGGCCTCGCTTTCCGCGTAGTCGTGGCTCACGTGATCGAGCGAGATCTGCACCGGGGGAATTCTATGTGACCGGGCACGGCACGATCGCTGCAGAAATAGATGGTTTGGTAGTAGTCTCAGCCCCGCATCTGGAGGTAAACGACATGGAAGAAGAGACCCGATCGAATGCTGGCGAAGGCTCCGAGGAGACGGAAGAAGGTTCACGCTTCGGACGTGCCAGGGACTTCATGGGTAACAAGTACAACGAGATGCGCGAGCGCGTGGACGATGTCGATTTCGGCGCGATCACCGATCAGGTTCGCAGCTACGTGAGATCGAATCCCGGCAAGGCGCTGCTCATCTCGATCGGAGTTGGTTTCGTGATCGGTCTGCTGCTGCGCGGCGGTGACGACGAGGAGGAGTAGGGAGCATGGCAACCACACGCAAGAGAGATGATCACGAGCAGTCCGCCGCCGGGCTCGATTTCGATTCCCCGATCAAGGAGCGCGCCGCGTCGCTCGGAGCGGCCATGGCCGAAGGCGGCCCGCAGGCCTTCTTCGACGAGCTCGAGAACCTTCTGCCTGAGGAGTGGCGCGAGCAGATCCGCGCTTACCCGCTCATCGCCGTGACCCTCGGCGTCGGCATCGGCGTGTTCCTGGGGATGAAGAAAAGCGACGAGCTCATCGCCGCCGGATCCTCCGCGATCTCCGCCGCGGCCATGGCCAACGTCGGCAAATTCATGGACCGCGACCGCGACTGACCTCTTGCGCTGAGCGGAAACGGCTCGCACAATGAGGGCGATGCATTTTCCGCTGCCTTTTCCAGAGAACACGCATCATCCCCTCGACGCTCTGGCAGCCGAGGTGCACCGGACGTACTTTGCGAAGTACCCGCCCCTCCCGGTGCGCTGGGGACAACAGATTTCGCGGAAGCGCCGCCGCAGCATCCGCCTCGGCTCGTACAACCACCACACCAGCGAGATCCGCGTCCACCCCCTGCTCAACGCGTCGCACATCCCTGCGTACTTCATCCAGTCGATCATCCACCACGAGTACCTGCACCACGTTCTCGGCGGCAATCACAGCCGCCGCTTCCACGCGCAGGAACGGCAGTTCCGCTATTACCGCGAAGCGCAGGAGTGGATCCGCCGCAATCTCTTCATGCTCCTCGGCCGCCGTCGCGCCGAGTTTCATCCCCCAGTCCCCCGCCAGACCCCACCGCCGCAGCTGGCGCTGTTTTGAGGCCGGGGGGTGGTGCTCGGTGCTGGGTGGGTGCTAGGTGCTGGGTAACCGGTTGCTGTTAGCCGGGTAGCCGGTAGCCGGTAGCCGTTACCCGGCGACCCAGCGACCCAGCAACCCGGCAACCCAGCCCCCGCCCAGATTCCTCGCCGTCTTCGCGGCTCGGAATGACTAGAACGCGTCCCCGGCGACCCGGCGACGCGAAAAATCAATCCCCCATCGGGAAGGTCAGGCTGTAGATGTACCGGTCGCGGGCGACGGAGAGAACGATGGACGAACGGTCGGTGGCGTTTGCGAGCTGGTCGTTGAGCTCGCGGGTCGAGTGCACTTCCACGCCGTTGACGCCGACGATCGTGTCGCCGGGCGCCAGCCCGATGCTCTCGCTGCGTGACCCGTGAGCCACTCCGTCGATGATCACGCTGCGCGATTGATCGGCGACGCGCAGTCCGGCCACTTCCTCGAGGATGCGCAGTCCCAGTCCGGCAGGCGGCTCGCCGGCGCGAACCTGAACCGTGTGCGGCGCGCCGTCCCGAGTGAACGTGAAGGAGACCGGCTGGCCGGGAGCGGTGGTGGCGGTGTACGTCGAGAAGGACTCGCGCGAGTCGACGGGTCGTCCGTTCACCGAGGTGATCACGTCGCCCGGCTTGAGACCGGCGGTCTGGGCGGGGGAGCCGCTGAATACGCGCGCCACCAGAGCGCCGCGTGTGGCGCGGAGGCTGAGGCGCCTGGCCTCCTCGGGCGTCAGCGTGGCCGTAACCGCACCGATCCAGGCGCTGTGCACCTGCCCGTAGCGCAACAGGTCTTCGACCACTTTTTTGGCGCGGTCGACGGGGATGGCGAAGCCGATGCCCTGTGCCTGGGCGTAAATGGCGGTGTTAATACCGATGACTTTTCCCTCGATGTTGAGAAGAGGACCGCCGGAGTTGCCGGGGTTGATCGACGCGTCGGTCTGGATGAAATCGGTAAACGTGCGTCCCGCTTCCTTCGACGGCACCGAACGGCCCAGTGCGGAAACGACGCCTGTGGTGACCGTGCCGCTCAGGCCGAAGGGATTGCCGACGGCCACGACGGTCTCGCCGATGAGCAGGTCGGAGCTCGTACCGATCGGCGCGGCCTGAAGATTCTTCGTATCCACGCGAAGCACGGCAACGTCACTGTCGGGATCGACGCCGATGAGCTTTGCCGGCATCTGGGAGCCGTCCTGAAAGTTCACGGTGATGCGCGAGGCCCCTTCGACCACGTGATTGTTCGTGACGATGATGCCGTCCTTCGACCAGACGAATCCCGATCCCAGGGCCTGAGACGTGTAGGAGCGATCCCGGCCGCCGAAGAATCCGAACGGGTCGTACAGCGGATCGACGGCCCGTCGGGTGATCGTCGCCTCCGTCTGGATGTTGACGACGCTCGGCAGCACGTTGTGCGCGACGATGGCCACCGGCGATCGCCGGGCGGCGCTGACGGTCGGCGGGATCTGCGTCTGCACCGGCGGCGGTGCTGATGGGCCGTCCGCTTCGACGGCTTTCGATTCCGCGAACGGCTTGCAGGCGATGGCCAGAGTAAAAACGATGAAGAATGTTCGCAGCGACTTCATGACCGGCATTCTGGCAACATAGGGGCCAAAGTGCACCTCAAGCTCGTCTACAACCCGGCCGCTGGCCGCGGCAAAACGCGCCGGCACATCGACGAAGTCGAGCGATACCTCGTGGCCCGCGGTGCGGACGTTGATGTCCATTCCACGGCCAGCCCCGCCGATTTGACGCGCGTGGTGGCGGAGAGTTCTGCGCGGGGCTTCGACCGTGTGGTCGTCTGCGGCGGTGACGGCACGCTGCACCACGCCGTGCGCGGATTCGACCTCGGTCGCGGCGTGCTGGGGATCGTTCCGCTCGGCTCCGGGGACGATTTCGCGCGTGTGATCGGCATCCCCCGCTCCATCCGCGGCGCCTGCGACGTGATCCTCGGCGGCGAGACGCGCGAGGTTGATCTCGGTGTGGCCAACGGCATCCGCTACCTCGGCGTGGCCGGTGTCGGTTTCGATTCCGAGGTGGCCGCGCACGCCCAGACGGTGAACGTGCTGCGCGGCTCCCTCGTGTACGTCTACTCGATCTTCCGCGTGCTGCCGCGATTCACGCCGCACCCCGTGCGCCTGACCATCGACGGAGTGGTGCGCGACGACGAAATCATGTTCGCGGTAGCGGGCAACACGCGCCAGTACGGTGGCGGCATCCGCATCGTGCCGGCCGCGCGGATCGACGACGGCCTGCTCGATCTCTGCATCGTCCATCGCACATCCCGCCTGCAGTTGCTGATCACGCTGCCGCTGGCGTACGCGGGCCGGCACGTGCGCAAGCCGTTCGTCGAGATCACGCGCGCCCGCGAGCTCATCGTCGAAAGCGAGAGCTCTCTCGACGTCTACGCCGACGGAGAATCCGTGACCACGACGCCGGTGACGTTCGGCCTGGAGCAGGGAAAGCTGCGTGTGGCCGCGCCCGTTATTCGATGAGCTGGATGCCGCCCGTGTCCGGCCGGGAGTTGCCGGGGAGCGTGGCCGGGCCGGCGTCGATCCCGCGCGAGAGGAAGAGATCGGTGTCCGCTTTGCCGTCAGGCGCGAAGCCGATGACCAGGTATCGCTCCGGACGCTGCAGGTACTTGTACGCGTTACCCCATGGATCCGACAGGAGGTTCGCACCGATGTAGTCGGGAGTGAGGTCCTGCAGGCGCGTCGGCAGGTGGCCGTTGATGACGTTGTAGCGCTCGATGGCCTGCCCGATCGTTTCGATGCGCTCGAGCGAGATCGCTTTCTGGGCCGTGCCAATCGCAGAGAGCGGCCGGTTGAACGGGTTCAGTCCGTTGAGCGGGTTGCGCACGGACGTGACGATCGAGGCGATCGCCACGAACGTCAGCACGATGACCAGTGGCAGTGGTACCGGGGTCTCGGCGACCTCGGTTTCGTCGACCGGCGTGGCCGTGGTCAGCGACGTGGAGGTGCCGCTCTTGCCGCCGCGTACCTCTTCGATGAGGTCGCGCGTGAGCAGCTCGTAGAGCGCCTTGTTGGTGTCGAACTCGGAGACCTTGCTCACTTCCACGATGTCGCCGACCTTCATCGTGCCGTCGACGAGGTCGAAGATGGACTTCTCGTCCGGGGAGATGCGGATCTTGTCGCTGCCGGGGCGGACCTTGCGCGCCCGCGCGGAGTCGGGCTCGAAGTCGACCTCGTCGGCTTCGTCCGCTCCCACCACCAGGATCTCCTGGTCGGTGAGCTTCTTGCGGAAGACCATGTCGTAGGAGCGGATCCGCTTCTCGATGATGGGCCATTCGTCCATCATCCGCGCGCCTTCCATCAGGATCGATTCGGCGGTGACGGGAACGACGTTGTCGCGGTCGTACTCGATGGTGGTCTCCTGCGAGAACTGGTAGTCGCCGTCCTTCCACCGGAAGAGGCGATAGACGATCTGCAGGATCTGGAGCTGCAGCGCTTCCTTGAGCTTCTGCGCGGAGATGATGCCGTAGTGGGTGAGGATGAAGCCGAGACGCTGCAGAGTCTCGCGCTGGATCTCCAGGGCGCGGTTGAGCTGATCCTGATTGAGCGTGCCGGTGCGCATCAACACCGTGCCCAGGCGGTTCTCCAGGCGGCGATTGAGCGAGTCGGCGCCCACGACCTTGCCGTCGAGGAACGTCACCGTCACGGTGTCGTCCTTCCCCCTCAGCGTCAGCACGCCGGTCTTCCTCTGCAGCCCGATGAGCTGAAAGATGTCGGCGAGACTGAAGTCCTTGAGCGTGCCTTCGAGTGCCATGGAGTGTCAGACCGTTGCGCGGCGGCGGTATACCGGGAGCGATAACACGAACCAGGTGATGATGGCCAGAATGATCGCGGCGCCGCGAATGGCCAGATGGGCCGTATGCGCGACCGGACCGATGGCCGGCGCCAGACGGCCGGTCAGGACGGCGATGCAGATGAAGGTGAAGAACAGCAACATACCGATGATCCCCGTCTGCGTGCGGCCCTCCAGCAATTGCGCCGAGCCGGGGATAAACGTGGCGAACAACCGGTTCCGGCGCTGCATGCCGGTCTGGTGATCGGACACCTCCTCGAGCTTGGCCCGTTTCGTGGCGATGGCCACGCCGTCCTTCTTCAGGTAGATATGAATGCACTGCGTGCAGTACGTGGCGCTCTCGCGCGATGACTTGCAGCGGTGACAGAACGTGCGTCCGCATTTGATGCACGATCCGGCGAAGCCGCTGCTGCGCCGCATCGAGAAGATGATCAGCGCGAACACCACGGAGGCCAGCGCGCCCAGCGTCACCGGGTTGATGGCGCTCACCTTCGGATCGAAGTACGCGTAATTGCCGAAAAGCGAGCGTGCCGCGCCCCCGACGGCGATGGTCCGGGCCACCGACCAGGCCTCGGGAAGTTTTGGGTGATACATGGCGATCTTCTGCGCCGGTGGATTCTGCGACAGCTGCTCGATAGTGCTCTGGTCGATCTTCTTGGCGTGCTCGAGCTTCTGCCCCTGCTCGTCGAACCGATACATCTCGCCGCTGGCAACCGAGTCGTTGTAATACGCGATGGCCATGTTCGGATCGCGTTTCTGCGCCGCCGCGTATTCGTTGCTGGCGGCGCCGAAGTCGTTCTGCAGGAAGTGCAGGTTTCCGAGATTCACATGGGCGCCGGGGGCGTCGTTGAGCTGGATGGCCCGGCGATAGTGGTCCGCGGCCTGCTGCTCGTTGCCTTCGAACACGTACATGTTGCCGAGCAGGACGTGCAGGGTGGCATTGTCGGGGACCAGCGTCACCAGCTCCTGAATGCGCCGGAGCGCCTCAGGCTGGTAATTCTGCTCGGCGCTCGAGACCGCCGCCTGGATGACCGGGCTGTCGACGCCGCCGGCCCACGATCCCGCCAGATCGACCGCCAGCGGCAGCGCCGCCAGCAGCAGTCCCAGGATCAGGATGAGCGCGCGTTCGCGGGCGTTCGCGTATCCGAAGAAGATCGCGAACCAGTAGAAGATCAGCCACATCGGGCCCAGCCAGAGGAAGATCGGCAGAAACAACAGCGCGAAGGCCAGCACGGAAACCGATCCGCCGTGGATTCGTCTGGCCAGCGCTTCACGAAAGTCGTGCGCCATGGCCCGCCCGTAACGGATGAACAGGGCGATGGAAAAGATGATCCCCATGAGCGCGATGGCCAGCGCCAGAACGATAAAGAGATCGGCCCGCGTCAGGATGTGCGTCCGGTAGTTCGTGAAGACCTGCATGAACCCGCGCAGCATGAGCGGGCCGGCATGTGCCCAGTTTCTCTTGTCGGCCGACTTGTCGGCGTTGCTGAACGAAACCGCCGCCGATTTCGGATCGAGCTGCGTCGCCGTCTTCTCCGCCCACTCCGCGACGTCGGGCCTGGCCGCTCTGGCGCTCTCGCGCGCGAAAGCGGCAACGGCCGATGCGTACACGGGATAGCGCTTCAAGCCGTAGGCGCGCCCCGTATCCATCAACTCCTGGGTTTTCTTCGTCGCCGTGCCGAGGTCGCCGTCGCGCGCCGCGCCGGAAGCCTGCGGGAACATGTCGCGCGGAGCTTGATTCTCGGCGCGCAGCGGCACGGAAAGCGCCAGCGCGCAAAGTGCGACGGCAGCCAACGGAAGGCCGGGGAGTGAGAGCCGAGGACGGATTGTCATGCCAGATTCTTGGTGATCTTCACATAGGCGAGTTTCAACTCGCCGAGATAGATGTTCAGAAACTCTTCCTCATCAGGTGTCAGATTG
Organism: Thermoanaerobaculia bacterium; assembly: GCA_038244815.1. GTDB lineage: Bacteria > Acidobacteriota > Thermoanaerobaculia > Gp7-AA8 > Gp7-AA8 > DASVHS01. The sequence continues at coordinate 238,067 of JBBRTB010000003.1, read as the reverse complement.
CCGGCGGTCTTCTCCTGCAATAGAGAAAGGATATCGATCATCTGCCGTGCCGAGCCTACATCGGCTTTCGGCTGCTGTTGATAGGGGTTCGGCAACATTCCCAGGCTCATGTAAGCCTGCGCGATGAGCGGCTCGAGAAAGTTCGTAAACGGTGTGCCCGGATTTTCCGCGCGATCCGCCAATGTGCGCCGGCGCTCAGAACCGGTACGGCGGTCGTTCGCTTCCGGCTGCGTGGGTGCCTTTGAGCCCGCCGGCTTCGTTTCGGCCGGTTTCGGCGCCGGCGTTTCCGGCGTCTTCACGAAGGGATCGGCAGGCTTGATGTCCTGACGGAATTCCTCGCGGATCTCACCATCGGGCGTGAAGATCCGTTTGTCCGTTACCTTGATCTGTTCTCGATTTGGCTGTTTTTCCTTCGGCAAGCCATCCTCCACCCCACGCTGCGCGGTCACCTGCGAATCACCGATGTCCTGTATAATCAAGAGTTTGGCATGTTACCATGCAATCGCTCGGCGAAGAAACGGTCAATCCGTTTCCAGGCGTCGGATGCCGCCTCGGCAACGTAGCCCCCCTTGTTGTTCGGGTTCATGAACGCGTGCCCCGCGCCCGCGTACACCTTGAAGTCGGCACTCTTCCCGGCTTTCCGGAGCGCGGTCTCGAAATCGTGGACGTCCGCCGCCGGGATCCCGCGATCTTCCTCCCCGAAGTTGCCGAGAAGAGGAACGCCAATGCCCGAGATCGTCTTTGGATCCGTCATCAGATGTCCGTAGTTCACCACTCCCGCCGCCAGGCGCGGCTCGGCGGTTACGAACATCAGTGCGTATCCGCCTCCCATGCACCAGCCGATGACACCGATCCGTTTCGGGTCGACATCTTTACGCGCGGAGAGGTAATCGAAACCGCCTTGGAGATCGGCGATGGCCCGGTCTTCCGGCATTCCGCGCATCAGTTCGTGCGCTTCCTCCGCGGTCGTGGCCACCTTGCCCCGATACAGATCGACGGCCAGGGCGACATAACCCTGATCCGCGAATCTCTGCGTCTGTTGCTTTACCCAGTCGTTGAGACCCCACCATTCCTGAATGACGATGATGGCGGGATGCAACCCCATGTCCTTCGCCGGCGTGGCCAGGTAACCTCGGGCCTCGCCGGCCGCGGAATGGAACGTCACGTTTTCGGCTGCCCCGCCAGTGGTGGCAAGCAGGAGGAGGAAGATCCCCAGGCTGGTTCGTCGCATGACAGAACGATACTGCAACGCCGAAGAGTTTGTCATGGAGAGGTATTACTCCCGAAAGAATCTGATGATGCTGTGCCGGACATGGAGTCGGTGGCCGGCCGGCTCGCCCCTCTCGTGCGCCCGGTTGTGCAGGAGCAGGGGATCGCGATAATCGCGAGCGTCGCGATGCGAATCTTCCAGGTCCTCGAGTTCAATCAGTTCAACACCGGCTCGGTGCACCAGATGTTCCAGGCCGCGGCCGGACTGCAGGAGCGCGGCCACGACGTGACCATCGTCAGCCGAGCCGGCTCCTCGCTCGCCGGGCGTGCGGCCGGACAGGGAGTGCGTTTCCGTCCGCTGCGCATGCGCCACCAGTTCGACCTCTCCAGTATGTTCGTCATGCGCCGGCTGATCGACGAGTTGCGGCCGGATGTGATCCACGTGCACAAAGGGATCGCCCACGCCATCGCCCTGGCCGCGACGATGCGCGCGCCCGTCGGAGCGTTCGTCGTCAATCGCGGCGTTTCGTTCCCGCTCGATGTCTGGAACCGCGGCAAGTACCGCACGCGCCGGGTCGACCGCGTCGTCACTGTCTGCCGCCAGATCAAGGATGTGATCGTGTCCAGCGGCAAGCTGCCGCCACAGAAGGTGGAAGTAGTCTACGCAGGCACCGACGTCACGCTGTTCGATCCTTCCGGGCACGATCCCCTGGCCTTCCGCCGCGAGAAGGAACTGGCGCCGGACCGTTTTCTCGTCGGCCAGGTCGGCGTGCGCGACTGGAAAGGATGGAAGGAGCTCATCGACGCGGTGGCCGCGCTTGTTCCCCGTCAGCCCGAAGTCCACGTCGCCCTGATCGGCTGCCGCGATGAGGCGGAGAAAACGGGTGTGCGCAAATACGCGGCCGCCTGCGGAATCTCATCGCATGTGACGGCGGTCGAGTTCCGCGACGACATGGCCAATGTGCTGGCGTCGTGCGATGTCGTCGTCGACGCCTCGTGGGCCGGCACCGGCATCACCGGCACGATCCGGGAAGCCATGGCCATGCAGAAGCCGGTGATCGCCACCGACGCGGGCGGCAACCGCGAGCTGGTTTCCTCTCCGGACGTGGGATGGCTCATCCCGATGCGCGACCGCGCCGCGCTGGCGGCGGCGATCCTGGAAGTCATCGAAGACCGCGCGCGCGCGGCCGCCGTGGCCCGAAAGGCGCGCCAGCACGTCGTCAGCGGATTCTCGAAGGACCTGCGGATCGCGCGGCTGGAGACGCTGTACTCGGCGATTCTCGAAACGCGCCGCTGATCACTTGAGCACGTCGATCGTCGTCCCGCCCTTGTCGGGAACGACCTTCAGTTCCTCGAACGTCCAGTCGTCCCGCGACCGCGAGGCCACGCAATAGATCTTCGCTTCCCCTTTCGGACCAACGAGAGGAATGGTGATGTCGGCGTGCCCGCGATCGTTGTCGATGTTCACGCTGCCTCTCACCCACCAGCCGGTTTCGACCGGTGAGCCGAGGAGGGCGATGACCTGCGGGTTCGACTCCGCGCGCTGCACGGCGTTCTTGTAGACGTACGACGACTTGATCATGCCGAAGACGAAATAGACGATTCCGGCGGTGATGGCCACGAGCGCCACGATGACGATGCCGCAGCCAACGAGCGCGATAGTGCCGCAGGTTTTCTTCGTGCTCGGGCCGGATGGAGGAGTGGGACCTCCGGGCGGATACGCCGGCGGCGGGGGCGGGAACTGGGGAGGTTTCGTATAGTCGACAGTCATCATTCCTCACGACATCGCCGCGACATGTTCGGCGACGCTTGCGGCGAGCCCTTCCATATCGTAACCCCCTTCCAGCAGCGAAAGCACGCGTCCCTGGCAATGTTTCCCGGCCGTCTCCACGATCCTGCGCGTGATCTCGCCGTACGCCTGCTCGGTCACGCGCATGCCCCCGAGTGGATCGCGGCGATGGGCGTCGAAGCCGGCAGAGAGGAGGATGGCGTTCGGCTGGTAGTCATCGATGGCCCGCAGCACTTCGTCTTCGACCGCGCGCAGATAGTCTGCGTCGCCCGCTCCGCCGTCGAAGGGGATGTTCTTCGTGAAGCCCCGCCCTTTGCCGACGCCGATCTCGTCGGCGGCGCCGGTGCCCGGATAGAACGGATAGCGGTGCATCGAGGCGTAGAAGACGTCGTCGCGCTCTTCGAACAGATGCTGCGTGCCGTTCCCGTGATGGACGTCGAAGTCGAAGATGAAGACGCGCTCGACGCCGTTCTGTTCGCGCAGCCACTCGGCGACGCAGGCGACGGTATTGAAGAAGCAGAAGCCCATCGCTTCGGCACGCTCGGCGTGATGGCCCGGAGGGCGGGCCACGATGAAGGCGCGCGTCGACAGGTTCTGGCGCCAGATGTGGTCCGCGGCGGCGAGCGAGGTCGACACCGCGGCGCGCGCTGCGGCGAACGTCGACGACGAGATCGGATTGTCGAGCGAATGGAAGAGGCGGTATCCGGCGCGGCAGGCGTCTTCGAGCTCTCCCTCCAGATCGGGCGTGTGCACCTTGGCGATGATGCGTCCGGTGTCGGGATGGATCTCGCCGTCGCCCACGATGCGGTCGCTCAACCCGGCGCGCGTGACGCCGGTCATCGCCGCATCCAGCCGCTCGGCCGTCTCGGGATGACCCACGCCCGTGTTGTGCCGGCGGAAGATGCTGTTCGTATAGATGTTGAGCATGACGTGGTTAGCGGTTAGCGGTTAGCTGATAGCCGTTACCGGTTACCCGCGTTACCGCTTACCGCTAACCGCCACCCGGCAACCCGGCAACCCGGCAACCCGATATGGTAGAACGCGCGCACATTGAAGCGTACTCTCCAGATCGCGGCGATCGCCGTGGTCACGATTCTCTTCCTTTACCTGTTCCTCAGGAATGCCAACCTCGGCGATGTCTGGGTCATTCTCCGGTCGACCGACCCGAAGTGGCTCGCCATCGGCCTTTTCGTCAACTTCTGCGCGATTCTGTTTCGCACCGCGCGCTGGCGCACGCTGCTCGATCCCGACCACCCGCCGCCGCTGTACGCGACGTTCTTCGCCACCGCGGTCGGGTACATGCTCTCCACGATTCTGCCCGTACGCGCTTCGGACGTGGCCCGGCCGGCTCTGCTGGCCCGGCGCACCAGCCTGCGCTTTTCCGGCGCGCTCGGCACCGTGCTGATCGAGCGCATCCTCGATCTCTACAGCATCCTCTCGCTCTTCATCTTCTTCGCGGTCCGTCACTGGAACGACTTTGCGGACAACAAATGGTTCTTCGTCGTGAAAGCGGGAGCGGTGGCGTCGATCGCGCTGCTGCTCGTAGTCTCCACGTTCATCGCCGGTCTGTTCCTGTTTCGCGGCGTCATCCGCCGGGCCCACCAGTTCATCGGCCGCGCCGTTCCGCTCCGCTTCCGCAACGCCTGGATGAACTTCTTCGATACGTTCGTGGAGACGCTGGCCATCGCCCGGCGCTGGCGCGTGCTTTCGTTCGTGCTGTTCTGCACAGCCGGCATCTGGTTCTGCCTGACCTCGCAGTTCATCTTCACGGTGCTGGCGCTGCACCATCCGCTGCCGTGGGACTCGGCGATCTTCGTCAACGGCATCACCACGGTTGGTCTGGCCATTCCCACGCCGGGTGGCGTGGGCGGCTTCCACAAGGCCTGTCAGCTCGTGCTCACGAACTTCTATGGCTTCGACATCGACTCCTCAGTGGCCACGGCCGTGCTCTTTCATGTCGTGGGTACGCTGCCGGTGCTCGTGACCGGCTTGTTGTTGTTCGCGCGCGAGGGTTTGCGGTGGCGGGACGTAGCGTCGTCCCGGGCGCCGAAGACGTCGAGCGATCCGGACCAGGGCTCGCCCGGCAACATCTCGTGATATACGCTCGGCCAGATGCGCTGTCCGTTCTGCGCCAATACGGAAGACCGGGTGGTCGACTCGCGCGAGAGCCGCGAGGGTGAGGTCATCCGCCGGAGGCGCGAATGCATCCAATGCGGCCGGCGCTTCACGAGTTACGAGAAGATCGAGCACCTGGCGTTCCAGGTCGTCAAGCGCGATCAGCGCCGCGAGCCGTACGACCGGGAGAAGCTGATGCGGGGGCTGCAGGTGGCCTGCCGCAAGCGTCCCGTGCCGCAGGGTGAACTGGAACGGGTAGCCGATTCGATCGAGGCAACGATGAATGACTCCGGCGATCGGGAGATTTCCAGCCAGCAGCTCGGGCATCTGGTGATGGACCGCTTGCGCGGGCTCGATCCCGTTGCCTACGTCCGCTTCGCCTCGGTGTACCGGCGCTTCGAGGATGTGGATGCTTTCGTCAAGGAACTGCACCGGTTGAAATAGCACTGAACTTGCAGGAGAGTGTCGAGGGTCTCCCTCGCATTTAAGAGGTCAAGATGACTGACGCGAACGAAACCGCGAAAGAAGAAGCGATCAAAATCCCCGACGTCCTTCCGGTCCTGCCGCTCAAGGACCTGGTGATCTTCCCGTTCATCATCGTGCCGCTGTCGGTGTCGCGCGAGAAATCGATCAACGCCGTCGACCAGGCCCTGGCCGAGAACCGCGTCATCATGCTCACGGCCCAGAAGGATTTTCAGAACGAGGATCCCGGCGAGGACGATCTCTACCGCGTCGGAACCGTGGCCATCATCATGAGGATGCTCAAGCTGCCCGACGGCCGCATCCGCATCCTCGTGCAGGGCCTGTCCCGCGCGCGCATCGACTACTTCATCCAGACCGCGCCGTTCTTCAAGGCCAAGATCACGCGCATCGAGGAGCCGGCCGGGAAAGACCGTCCGCTCGAGGTCGAGGCCCTCATCCGCTCGGTCAAGCAGAACCTCGACCGCGCCGTCTCCCTCGGCAAGAACATCTCGCCTGAGGTCATGGTCATCGCCGCCAACCTCGACGATCCGGCGCGCCTCACCGACCTGGCGGCCTCGAACCTCGATCTCAAGCTCGAGGAGGCCCAGGGAATCCTCGAGACCATCGATCCCGTCGACCGCCTGAAGAAAGTCAACGAGATGCTGACGCGCGAGATCAACCTGCTCACCATGCAGCAGGAGATCTCCACCGCCGCGCAGGGCGAGATGAACAAGAGCCAGCGCGAGTACTTCCTGCGCCAGCAGCTCAAGGCCATCCAGTCCGAGCTCGGCGAAGGCGAAGAGCTGGCCGAGGAGGTCGAGAACTACCGCAAGAGGATCGAGGAGAAGGCCATCCCGCAGGAGGCGCGCGAGGAGATCGAGAAGCAGATCAAGCGTCTGGAGCGCTCGCATCCCGACTCCGCGGAGACCTCCATCATCCGCACCTATCTCGACTGGATGACCGGCCTGCCCTGGAGCGTGCAGTCTGCCGACAACCACGACCTGGCGCGCGCGCGCACGATCCTCGACGAGGATCACTACGACCTCGAGAAGATCAAGGAGCGCATCCTCGAGTATCTGGCCGTCCGCAAGCTGAAGGGGACGAAGATGAAAGGCCCCATCCTCTGCTTCGTCGGACCTCCCGGCGTCGGCAAGACCTCGCTGGGCCGATCCATCGCCCGCGCTCTGGACCGCAAGTTCGTGCGCATCTCGCTGGGCGGCGTGCGTGACGAGGCCGAGATCCGCGGACATCGCCGCACCTACGTCGGCGCGCTGCCCGGCCGCATCATCCAGGCCATCAACCAGGCCCAGACGGCCAACCCCGTCTTCATGCTCGATGAGGTCGACAAGATCGGTGCGGACTACCGCGGCGATCCGTCCTCGGCGTTGCTGGAGGTCCTCGACCCCGAGCAGAACTTCTCCTTCCGCGACCACTACCTCGGCGTTCCGTACGATCTGTCCAACGTCATGTTCATCGTCACGGCGAACGTGCTCGACACGATTCAGCCGGCCTTCCTCGACCGCATGGAAGTCATCCGTCTCTCCGGCTACACGGACGAGGAGAAGCTGATGATCGCCAAGCAGCACATCATCCCGAAGCAGATGGACGAGAACGGCATCAGCAACGTGGCCGTGATCTGGACCGACGGCGGGGTGACGAAGGTGATCGCCGGCTACACGAAGGAAGCAGGACTGCGCAACATGGAGCGCGAGATCGGCACGATCTGCCGCAAGATCGCCGTGCAGGTGGCGGAGGGAAAACCGGAGCAGCAATACCGCATCACCGACGCCAACATCGACAAGTACCTCGGCCCCATGAAGCATTTCGCCGAGGAGCTTCTGGAGCGCGATCAGGTGGGAGTGGCCACGGGGCTGGCCTGGACGTCGGTGGGCGGCGACATCCTCTTCATCGAGGCCACGGCCGTGCGCGGCAAGGGCAAGCTGTCACTGACCGGCCAGCTCGGCGAGGTGATGAAGGAGTCGGCGCAGGCGGCGCTCACGTATGCGCGCGCGCATGCCGACGAGCAGGGCATTCCGGCCGATTACTTCGAGACGCACGACATCCACATCCACGTGCCGGCGGGTGCGGTGCCGAAGGACGGACCGTCCGCGGGCGTCACGATCACCACGGCCATCATCTCCGTGCTGACGGGGCGGCCCGTGAAGCGGAACGTGGCCATGACCGGCGAAGTCACGCTGCGCGGCGAGGTTCTGCCGATCGGCGGCGTCAAGGAGAAGGTGCTGGCCGCACGCGCGGCGAAGATCACCTCGGTGATTCTACCGAAGCTGAACGAGCGCGATCTCGTCGACGTGCCCGAGCCGATCAAGCGCGACATGACGTTCTACTTCGTCGAGCACGTCGAGGACGTCTTGAAGATCGCGTTGCTCGACCAGGCCGCGGCTGGCGAGAAGACCACGGAGCGCGCCGGCCGCGAGTCGAAGCCGCTGCCGGAGCCGGAGCCGGCCACGGAAGCGCCTGAGCCGGTAGGCCAGCGCGGATAGGGGGCGGAAGCGCGCCGGTCAGCGGGGCGGATCCGCGGCTCCCACGACGGGATCGGTCGCGAAAGAGCCCGGCACCGCGGAGCGCAAGGCCGCACGAAAGCGCTGGGCAAACCTGATCCGCCACATCTACGAAATCGATCCTCTTGTTTGTCTTCGCTGCGGGGGAGCGATGAAGATCATCTCCTTCATCACCGAGCGGCAGGCCATTCGCGCCATTCTCGATTCGGTGCGGCGAACCGGCACCCCGGTCTCGGCCGGGCTCGCTCCACCCCCAGCCCGCCGCTCGCCCGGTCGAGACCGGGGTGCATTGAGCACGGGCAACAGACAGCAGAATACGAAATGAGGGTGGCGCGAGGCGGCGTGTATCGGCTTCGGGCGCGCGGCCTCACGTTCCGCGCCGCCGGCGCACCAAAGCTCCGCGATCGATGGCTTCAGCCGGCCTGTAGCCATTCCCGGATCGACTCGAACGGGTCCGAGAGGAGGTGAAATCCGCTGAATCGCTCTTGAGAACGAGCCGCAGTGCCGAGCAAGAAATGAAATTTCCTACCCCCGAACTCCGACGGGATGCTCACCGGCTGGACAACCGAAGTCCTCGACTTCGACGAGACTGCTCAGCTGGAGTGGCTGGGATGGACCTTGGATAGCCGTTACTTCCTGGTTCCTGGTTCCCGGTTCCAAGGGATCGAGTCTTCTCGGTCATCGATCCCATCTGTCATCCGAGCGAAGCGAGGGATTGAATGGCAGGAGCGCCAGCTGATCGATTCGCGCCCGGAACCAGGAACCAGGAACCGATCTTATTTGCCCGCGCAGCCGCCAACTGTCGTAGGATGCTCTTACACAATCATATGGAACACCCGGCCCGCAGTTGTTAGCAATCGCGGGGCGCAGCTATTGGGAGCAGGACGCGAACGGGGCGTGCGTCCTGGCGGTTGCGGTGACGCCCTGCCGTAAGGCGGGAGGCCTCTATGCGACGAATCATCACTTCTTTTGTGATCACGCTGGCGGTCATGCTTGCATCTCTGTCCGCGGTGATTTATGCCTACAGCAGCAATCCCCCGAACACGGTCAACAGAACGAAGAAGACCGCGGCCACTGATAGCGCGAGCTGCGGAGGGTGTCATTCCCCTGCTGCGCCGGACACGGCCATCGCGGCCACGTTCAGCGGCCCCACTCAGCTTTATCCCGGCGACTACGGCAACTATCAGATCGTCGTATCGAAGACGACGACCGCGGCTCAAAGAGTGGGATTCGATGTGGCGGCCTCCGACACGGAAAATACATTGACGGTAACAGGTGGCGAGGCGACAACCACACTGGCTAACGGCACCAGCGGCGGTGAAGTCACCCACTCATCCGGCCTGACCCCCCCCACAAATCTCGCGCATCTCACGGCGAACACCGCCCTCTACAGCTTTCGCTATACCTGTCCGGCAACTGCCACCGCAGGGTCGATACATACGCTCTATGGCGTGGTGGCGCTCGGCGCGACGGGTACAGCTCCAGCCTCCACCACCAGTGGCTGGAATTACGCGACGAATGCCACGATCACAGCAAAGGCCCTGCCGACCGTTCCGACCACCGTCAGCGCGGGCACGCCGACCAGCAGCAGCGTTCCGCTGAGCTGGTCGGGCGGCGGTCCCCAGTACAGGGTGCTGGCCAAGATCGGAACCTTCGCCACCAGCGCCACGGACGGCGCGACAACGACTGCCTATGAGGGCTCCGGAACGTCCGTCACGGCGACCGGTCTTGCCGCCGCGACCGCCTACTACATCAGCGCATTCTCCAAGGACCTGGGCGTGAACAGCGGCGCGTCGTTCTTCTCCACCACGGCGGCGCAGACCACGGCCACGACGGGAGCGGCTCTCGATCCGAATCCGTGGGTCGACGCGGTCAACGGGAGCGACAGCAATGCGGGATCGGTCGGCGCGCCATTCAAGACCATCAAGAAGGCATTGACCGCGGTCGGCGCCAGCGGAACGATCCACGTAGCGGCCGGAACCTACAATACCGCGCTCGGTGAGACATTCCCCATCACCGTTCCATCGGGCATCAAGCTGCAATCGACCGTGAGCGCCTCGTCGACGATCATCGACGCGACCGGCGCGAACCAGACGGTGCTGATCTGCAGCGGCAACGCCAACACGACCCTCGTGGAGGGGTTCACGATCACCGGTGGTTTGAGCGCTTCGGGCGGTGGAATCTACTCGTCCAATCTCGATCAGACCACCGTCAGTCGATGCATCATCACCGGCAACCAGGCGCGCGGGAGCACCTACGCGTATGGCGGAGGCGCATTCCTCAATGCGCCAACAATGCTCGTCAACTGCATCATCAGCAACAACACGGCTCTTGGCGGAGACGGAGTCGGATCGCAAGCGGGTGGAGACGCTCACGGTGCCGGGGTGTACGGGTTCAGCACCACCGGAGAGCCGCACATCACCAACTGCACGTTCTATGGCAACACGGCGCAGGGTGGAAATGGCGGCGCCAGCGGCGGCGCCGCTGGCGGCGCGCTTTACCCGCCGCTCGATTGTCAGACCTGCACGATCACGAACAACATCTTCGCGAACGATACGGCGCTGGCGGGGTCAGGATCCGGAACGCCGCCAATCTTCGGCGGCGTGAGTGCCAACAACGGCACAAACAATCTGTTTTTCCCGGCTTCCGAGTCATCCTTCGGCACGAACGCGCTCGTGAACACCGATCCGCTGTTTGTCAGTGCGCCGAGCGACCTGCACTTACGCTCCTCCTCACCAGCGCGTCGCGCCGGAACGAATGTCGGCGCTCCCACCGTCGATCTCGACAACAATCCGCGAACGTCGCCGCCGACCATCGGAGCCTATGAAATTGGTCTCTATCTCACGGCCACCGCGGGTATCGGGAGGATCACGGTTACCTGGCCCGGGGTGGTCGGCGCGAGCTCGTACAACCTCTACATATCGCAGTCGCCCGGCGTGACCACCTCGATGTTCCAGACGAAGATCACCGGCGCAACCAGCCCCTACGTCCTCTCACCGCTGCCGAACAACGCCACGTACTACTTCGTCATCACGGCCGTGGAGAACGGCATCGAGGGGCCGATCTCTCCAGAGGTCTCGGCAACATCGGCCAACGGGACCTGGGTCAAGGCCCTGGTGCAGGCCGCCAACGGCGCGATCACCGGGAGCAACTTCACAAGCATCACACGCGACCTGGCCAGTGGCACGACGGTCTACGCCACGGCGTATCCTGATCCGGTCAGTCTTTATAAGAGCACGGACGGGGGGACGACCTGGAACGGCGTGGCCGGTCCGTTCGCTGGCAGCGTTCTGCACGCCGTCGCCGCAAACGGGCAAACGATCATGGTGGCTGGTGCCGGAACGATCTACCGCAGCATCGACGGCGGCAGTAACTGGACCACTCCCGTCACGGGCGGCGGCATCGGCGAAGATTTTGTCGCTGGACTGGCCATCGATCCCCTGGCCACCGGTAACGTCTATGCCGGCGACTTCCACATCAACGGTGGAAGCACGTCGAGCGACCTGCTGGCGAAATCGGTGAACGGCGGGGCGAGCTTCGTCAATATCATCGATGCCTCCAGCACGAATCTCCGCGGCTACTTCCTGCAGGTCGATCCTGCCATCGCCGGAACGCTCTATGCCGCAGGCAGCGGCACACCCAACGTCGGAAAGAGCACGAACAACGGCGCTACATGGAGCAGCGTCTCCCCGGTGGGCGGATATCCTCAGTCGCTGGCCATCGCGCCCAGCTCCACGCTGGTGCTCTTTGCCGGCATGCGAGACGCCAGCAACAGCAACTCTCTCGGCGTGTACAAAACCGCCAACGGCGGCACGAACTGGTCGCCGATGAATACCGGCCTTCCAGTCACGCTCCCTGATGTGAGCGCGCTGCTCGTGGATCCCAGCAGCGTCATGCGCGTGCACGCGGGAACCACCGCCGGGTATTACACCACTGTGAACGGCGCGACGACGTGGACGCTCGGTCCATCGGGCGGGCCGTACCCCAGTGCCGGTCTGACCGGATTCAATGCGTTCGCTCAGACGACCTCCCGCCGTCTTCTGGCCTCGGCCGCGACCGGCGTCTACATGCTGGCACTTGATCCCGCTCCGACGATCAGCACCGTGACCCCGTCCGGTGGGAACACCATTGGTGGAACCCCGGTGACAGTGAACGGCACGGGGTTTGTCATCGCTTCCGGACTGCGGGTGCTCTTCGGAGGAGTCGACGGAGTGATCAACATGGGCGGGTCGAACTCGACCGCGATCAGCGTCACGAGTCCGGCGCACGCCGGGGGGATCGTTGATGTGGTGGTGATCAATCCAGACGGCCAGGCTGCCCTGAGCACGAATGCGTTCACGTATACCTGCACGACCACCATCGCCCCGATTTCGGCGAGCTACTCGTCCGCGGCCGCCAGCGGCTCGGTCCAGGTAACTACGGGCAACGGCTGCCCGTGGACGGCCACGGCCCCCGGCGGGAGTTTTGTGGCAATCACTTCGGGCTCGTCGGGGTCGGCCAGCGGCACGGTGCAGTACTCGGTCGGGCTCAACGCAACGTCGAATGCTCGGACCACCACGCTGACCATCGCCGGACAGCCTTTCGTCGTGAGCCAGAGTGCTTCGGGACTGGCGGCTATGGCGTTGACCGCAGCAGCGTCGAACGGACAGGTTGCTCTGAGCTGGAGCTCAGTCACCGGCGCCACCTCCTATGTTGTGCAGCGCAGCTTGAACGGCAGCGCATTCAATCCGATTGCCGCTCCGACGACCACTACATATCTCGACAATGGTGTGACGAACCGTAACGGGTACCTCTATCAAGTCACGGCCTTCGGTCCGGCCGGAGTTCTGGCATACAGCAACGTCGACCTGGCCGTCCCATTCGATTACACATACCCAACTCTCTCAGTGGGAAGCACTGTCATCCACGCGATCGACTTTGCCGAGCTGCGCCTGGCCCTCAACGACGCTCGCGCGGCACTCGGATGGCCTGCCCTGTCATTCACCGACGGATCGCTCAGCGGCGCGGTGGTCAAGCGCATTCATCTGATCGAGCTGCGAAACGGAGTGGACGGCGTGCGGGCCGGTGTTGGGCTGTCCGGAGTGGGCTACACCGATCCGACGGTGACCGCGAACAGCACCACCATCAAGGCAGCCCACGTTCTGGATCTGAGAGGCGGGCTGCAGTAGGTTTTTCGAGAGAGCGGTCGCCAGGCGACCGCTCTCTCCGTTCGCCATGATCTCGGCGGAATCTCCGCCCGCTCCGTCATCCGTGCCGGATCCCGAAAGTGGAGACCGCACGAAAGCGCTGGGCACCCCGGTCTCGGCCGGCCACTCGTTTCATCATCGTCGCGTGGGCCTTTCCCATCCGGAGAGAAGCGGGAACCGACATCAGCCGCGATGGCCGTTTCATCGCGTTTCAGAATCTGGCGCCGCCGGCCTCGGACGGGAAGAGGAAGTGATCAGGTCTTCGGCGATCAGGCGTATTGGAAAGAAGCCGACCGTCAGCAGTTCCGAGCCGACGGAGCTCGCTACCGCATCAATCGGCGGGGCAAGCAGCAATGGGCGGCTGCGAGAATCGCGGCCACATCATCGCGCTCTCACCACCTGAAGGGCGCGAGCTGTGGCGTCGCGAGACGTTATACATCAGCACGGCCACCGGTCTCGTTATCGGATCTGTTCCTGTGGTGATTCCGCTGTTGTCGACCGAGGCAATGGTCGCCCTGGCTTTCGTCCTTGCGACTGTCGGCGTGATCCGCGCCGCCGGCTGAAGCGCTGATCGTTCGACGAGCCACCTTCTGCCACGAAGTTGCCGCGCTTTGCGCTGGCTCCTGCCCGTTCGCTAACATCGCTGGACGGCCCGGCCGGGTGCAGGGGTCCGTGAGCGGCAAGAACCACAACAGAACAAGGAGGAGCCGTCATGAGCACCACCAGGAAAGTCGCGAAGAAGGCGACCGCTCGCCCCGGTCCGCGCGCAAAAAAGGCAGAGGCCGAAAACGCTGCCACCGGGAAATCAGCCTCCCGGTTGATCACGATGAAAATCGCGGAGCTCGGCGACTGGCGTGGGGACGTGCTTCGCCGTGTCCGCAAGCTCATCAATCAGGCGGATCCGGGAATCACCGAGGAGTGGAAGTGGAGGGGGACGCCGGTCTGGGCTCACGACGGGGGCGTCTGCACGGGTGAGTCGTACAAGGCTGTCGTGAAGCTCACGTTCTTCCATGGCGCTGCGCTGAGAGACCCCGCCGGTCTTTTCAACTCGAGCCTGGAGGGCAATGTCCGCCGCGCCATCGATATCCGCGAGGGAGACGAGATTGACGAGGCTGCATTCAAGGACCTCATCCGCGCCGCGGTCTCCCTGAATCAATCGCGGAAGAAGAAGTGAAGAAGAGCGCCGGAACACCACGGCCGAAGCCTTCCGCGCGCGCTTCAAAGAGAGCCGCGCCGAAAGCCGTGAGGCCGCCCTTCTGGGCGAACCGAGGCCTTCTGCCCGGCGTGGAACGTCAGGATCGCCGCACTCCGAGATGCTCAGACGTTGAAGCGGAAGTTGATGACGTCGCCGTCCTGGACGACGTATTCCTTTCCTTCCGAGCGATGCTTGCCGGCCTCGCGGCACTTCCCCTCGCTGCCGTAGTGCACCAGATCCTCCCATCGCGTCACCTCGGCGCGGATGAAGCCGCGCTCGATGTCTGAGTGGATCTTCGCCGCCGCTTTCGGCGCGGTCAGTCCGCGGCGGATCGGCCAGGCCCGGCATTCGTCTTCGCCGGCGGTGAGGAACGAGATCAGATCGATGAGCGTGTATGCGGCGTGAATGAAGCGTCCGATGGCCGGCTCCGACAATCCGAGCGACGCGACGAACTCCCTCTGCTCATCCGGCTGCATCTGCGCGATGTCCGCCTCCACCTGACCGGCCAGCACGACGAGGCCGAGGTTCTGCTCGGCGGCGTGCGCGGCGAGGTCGGTGGGCGGGGGAGTGGCGGCTTGCGACTCCGGCACGTTCAGCACGAGCAGCAGCGGCTTGAGCGTGAGAAAGCGAAAGCCGGCCAGTGTCGTCGCCGCGTCGGCCGGCAGATTCTCGACGCGGCGCAACGGCGTTCCTGATTCCAGCGCGTTCTTCAGCGTCTCCATCAGCGGCAGCTCGCTCGTCTTGCTGTGCTCGCGTTTCAGGCGCTCGATGCGCTTCTCGATGATGATGAGATCGGCGAGATTCATCTCGTCTTCGAGATTGCGCGCCTCAGAGAGCGGCGCCGGCGGCTCGCCGGCCGGACCGGGGAAGCCGCGAACGACCTGGCAGAGCGCATCGACGTCGCGCATGGCTCCTTCATCGAGCGCGTGCCCTTTCCCCGTTGCAGCGGAGGGCACATCGGTGAACGTGATCTCGGCCAACGTGGTCTTCTTCGGATGAAAGAGACTGGCAAGCGCGTCGACGCGATCGTCGGGAACTTTGACCGTGCCGAGGTTCGTCTTGCCGTGACCGGCGTGAAAGCCGGTGGCGGCGGAGAGACCGGTCAGTGCATTGAACACCGTGGTCTTGCCGCTGCCGGGGAATCCGACCAGTCCGATCTTCACGAGGGCGAGAGTCTATCGCGGGAGAGCGCCTCAGGCCGACACGAGATCGATGGTGAGAAGGCCGGAAGAGACGAGGTCGTGCCGGCCTGTTTCCACGCCGAGCGCGACGTCGCGCACGGCTCTGCAGGCCGCCAGATAACGTACGCGAGCCAGAAAACCGGCGCTCGTTGTTTCCCCGTACGCAATCAGGACCGCGCGAAGGAACGATTCGCCACCCCAGTGCAACAGCCCGGCGAAATCGACAGCGGCATCGCCGATCGCGATGTCACCCCAGTCGATGATGCCCGTCAACTGCCCGCTCGCGGCGTCGAGCAGCATGTGTTCCGCGCTCAAGTCGTTGTGCACCAGGACCGGATGCGCGCGCGATGGCGCCAGCGCGTCTGCACCGTCTCGCAGATAGGCGTACCACCGTTCCAGCGGCGCGCCGGCTGCGACCGTGCGGACGCGTGCGAACTGATCCAGCGCCGACGCGCGGATCTCCTGAATGCTGTCATGGTGCTCTGTTCGCACGCCCAGTCGAGTGGCCTCGACCACCGGAAAGGCGTGCAAGCGGGAGAGAAACGTCCCCAGGGCCGGCGACATCGTCGCCAGAAGATTCTCGGTGCGATCGAATTCGTCCGCCCCTTTGCCGGGAAGCTTCGCGTAGCCGGCGAAATGGAATGGAAAGCCGCCGCCAGGCTGCCCATGAAAGCGAAATGCCGGCACCGCGACCGGGAGCGATGGCGCAAGCACGGGAAGGATGGCGGTCTCGATGAGGAGCTGCGCTTCGACGTAGCGGCGTTTGGGAAAGCGGAAGATCCACGAGTCGTTCACGTCGAAGGCGACGCTGTCGGAACCTTCACCGAGATACTCGACGCGATGCGGCGCAAGTCGAGGGAACTGCGCCTGCAGGAGCTGCCGGGCTATGTCGGCCGTGATGCCGGAGAAATCGGAGATCTCTTCGTCGGTGCTCACCTGTCTTGGCTAATGCTTTTCGTCGCGGATCAGTTCGAGCTCGGCGATGACCTCGAGATCCTTAGGCCGGCCCGCTGCGCGTTTGGCTTTGATCGACGTCACCACATCGATGCAACGGAACTTGTCGCCAAACAGCGTCACGTCGACCGTGTGTCCTTCGAGGTCAGCTCTTCATCGAATCGAAATGGCAGGCCGGGCGGCGCGCCGCGCAGGTACACGTGAAGCGGATCGAGTGCGGTCACCAGCCGGCCGATGTTCTCTTTGCCACGATCGTAAACGACGTCGAGATCGGTTGTCAGTCTCGCCGATCCGTGAATCGTCGCGGCGACGCCGTGGACGATCACGACGTTCACTTCGTGCGAAGCGAGCGTATGGAGGAGACGCGCGAAATCCGTCACGGTTTCCTCAGTCGCAGCTCAGCTCCCGCGCGGCGCAGCTCATCGGCGAATCGCTGCAGCTCCTGAAGCTGGCGGAGCCGCTCATCGGGCGTGCGCCCCAGATTCTCACGAAGCAGAGTGCGATCGATCGACTGCTTGTACGCAGCGATCACGGCATCATCCTCGGCGGCGCGGCTCACGATCGAATTGTAGTCCGGGAGGTCAGGACGTCCGCGTGAGTCACCCGCGGCGGCCTTCGATCTCGTCGGCGCGCCGTTTGAGCGCCTCGATCCGATCGTTGAGATTCTCGTAGTCAGCCAGCCGCGACGCATCGATCTGCGCGACGCGCTCCTCGAGACTGGCCATCCATGCCTAGACCCGTTTCACGGCCGCGCTGAGCGATTGGATCTGGCTTTCGACGCGGTCTAACCGTTGGTAGATCGCATCGAAGTGCGAATCGACATCATCGAATCGCCGGTAGATCGGCGCGAGACGCGCATCGAGGACGCGTTCGATGTCCGGTACCAACATTTCGCGGTGAAACCGCACGAGATCGCTCCACGTGACCGGACGTTCATCCACGAGCGCGATCGTACCTCGGCCGTGCGCCCCCCGCTCTAACGATGTCATCCCGAGCGTAGCGAGGGACCCGGGGGAAGGGTGGCGCGATGCCTGAGGCATGTGCCTGGCGCCGCCCAACCCCCAGGTCCCTCGCGACCCTCGGGATGACATCGCCCGATGCTCCGCGTGCCGCCGAGGCGCACGAATAAACACCCCGGCCGCGCCGTTACAAATGAGGCAGTCACCGTTCTTTCTAAGTTAGAAACAAAGCATCCAGAGTGAGCGCCCCCGTTGGGCATTCACGGCAACCGAGGCGAGGTCGTCTACCGCCCACGGTGCCCTGGCGATCCGCCGATGCGCGGGAGACTCCTCTCCCGAAAAACAATGCGACGACCGTCAGTCCGGATGCTCCCGAATGTGTCAACAAAAGGGGGCTTCCATGGCATTCATCCGATTTGCACCTTTACCGCCGAGCGTGCTCGTTGCCGAAGCGCGTCTCGGCGGCGATCGCGATGCGCTCACGCGCGCCGTCTGCGATCGCGCTCTCGATGTTCTCGGAGCGGACGCGAAGCGCGCTCTCGCAGTCATCACGCTCGAGGACGAGCTCGAGCTGCTCCTCACGTTGCGTTCGCGATTCGCGCGCCGCAATTTCAACACGACTGATCTTCGCGTCTGCTTAGTTAGCGAACGAGGCGAGTCGTGGCATCCAGTTCTTCTCGTCGCCGGACCGCCTCCCGAAATGCCTGAAAGGCTGAGCGCCGGGCAGATCCGTCGCGGGATCGCCTGGCGCGGTGAGCGTGGGTGGATTCTGAGCCGCGGGAGCTCCCGGAGCCGCTCGATGTCCCTGATCGACTCGATGCGGTGTCGCTGCTTGCCATCATGCGGCGGCTCACTGGACTGGAAGCGATCAGCGCCTTCGCCGACGTGCCGGACGGAAGCTGGCTCGAGCTCTCGCTCCTCGGCGCGCGAGTGGCTCCGCTGCTCAACGCCAGGCTCGCGCTCCTCGCCACGTTGCGTGCAGTCGAACGAGCGAGGGAGGAGGCTGAGGAGACGGCCGAGGCGCTCAGCCGCGCCGCAGGCCCCTGGGTGGCTGGAACACCGCTGACGTCGCAGCTCGGCATTCGGAAGCGGTTCGGTTTCGATCCGCCTCAGCAGCCGTTTGCGGTGATGACGATCGATGCCGGCCGTTCTGCGGAGCTGACGTCGCGGTTCAGCACCGCAACGCGCATCGAGGTGCTGCCGTGTCGTGTGTCGCGATCTCCACGCGTGTCGTTCGATGCAACGATCGTCGTCGTGTGGGGCGTCGAGCGGGAAGAGATCGTGCGCGTCGCGAAGCAGTTCGCCATGCGTTTCGTCATCAACTCCGACGGAGAAACGGAGCGCCTTCACGTCAGGAGACCGAAATCGACGAAACTGCCGCCGTTCAATGGGGAAGAGTTGGCTAATCTCGCGTCAGCCCTCTTCCCTGATGCGAGCGGCTGCTTTGACGCACAGATCAGGTTCCTGTTCGATCCTTCTTCGCTCGCGACGGAGGAGGATGTCGGGCAGTGGCGGGCTGAGATTGACCGTATCGAATCCCGTCCGAGGCCGACGTTCTCCGAAGCGCTTCAAACAGGAAATCTCGGCAAGAGAGCGCGGATTCTTGGCGAAATCGTGTGGCGTGACGCGTGCGTGTACCCGACCGTCGGCTTCGTCGCCGGCCCGGCCGCGCTGCCGGCGGATGCGGTCGATCGCGATCACCTCTGGTGGACCTTTGCCGGCCGTCCGGCGTTCGTGACATCGCGCAGAGTGACCGCGTTGTTCACGGTCCCCAACGCGCCGCGGGTGACGACTCTTGTGCGCGCGGCCGGCGGCACGGCGGCGTGGGTGGTGCGCGGCCCGTTCATCGATCATCTCGATCTCGAAACGGCGGCGATCACGCGCACCGAGCCCTTCTCACTCGACCGGGTCTTCGGCCTGATCGACGAAGCCCTCCAGCGCCTCGGCGTCGACAAATGGACGCTGCGCGTATGGCCAAGCTCGTTGATGGCCGGCAAGTACCTCGAGGGGCGTGGATGTTCAAGCGGTTCGGGTGGGAGGTGTTGTCATGATCGGCTGTGACGGCAGCAAAGCAATCTCCGCTGCCGCGCAATCTCCGGCTTCGACCGGGTAAGGTCGTTGGCCGACATGCTCCGGATGAAGTGACCGACTCCATGACCGCGGTGTGTCACAGGATCGCCGATCAGGTGGTTCTCGGCCGGGGTACCATGACTCCATGACCCGCGATCAAATCCTAAAAACGGTCGCTTCCAATCGAGATCGTCTCCGGACACTGGGTGTCACGGAGCTTTCGCTGTTCGGCTCGTTTGCCCGCGACGAGGCAAGCGAATCGAGTGATATCGACTTTCTGGTGGAGCTGAGCTCGAAGTCGTTCGATCGCTACATGGACCTGAAGGAATTCCTCGAATCGCTCTTCGGCCGCCGAGTCGATCTGGTGATGAAGAGCGCAGTCAAGCCGCGGCTGCGGGATTCGATCCTGCGCGAGGCGGTTCGTGCGGCGTGACCCGAGTGTGTTCGTCGACGACATCGCCGGCGCGTGCTCGAAGATCCGCCTGTACACCTCCTCGCTGACTCTCGAGCAATTCCGCAACGACGACAAGACGGTGGACGCCGTCGTTCGCAACCTTGAAGTCATCGGTGAAGCGGCGAAGAAGCTTCCCGAAACGATTCGTGGGCAGATTGGTGATCTCGACTGGCCACGCATTGCCGGTCTCCGGGACGTCCTGATTCACGACTACTTTGCGGTCGACCTCGAGATCATCTGGGACGTGGTCCAGAACAAGGTGCCGGAACTGGAGAAGCACGTCAGCGCGTACCTGAATCGCGCAAGGTAGCCGCGTCTGCCGACCATTACGGCAATCTTCAACCTGTTGCCGATCTCCACGGCGCGCTTCAAGAAGAGGTTCGTAAGTACATCGAGGCGCCCTCCGGCTGGAGTGGAGCTGAACCGTCGGATGAAGAGAGGGAGATTCTCGTAGACAGTATTGTGAATCGGCTGAGCGCCGCAGTGATGCCGATCGCCGAGCGGCGGCTACGGTCCGAGCCGGTCGCAAGTTGGCAAGAGGCATTCAATCAGTCGGGACGCGGCTCAAGCTTTACCCGCGCAACGATCATCACCGATCGCATCTACGCGCCGGCGGCGCCAATTCCGAGCGGCGTTCCTCTCTACGACAGATCAGGTTTTCTCAAGGAAATCGTTGACGCTGTATCGCAAACGGCCCAGGAATGTTCGGCGGAGTTGAGCTAGAGGCAGCAGCCATGAAGATCTATGACGACCGCCGATTGGGCAGGATCTGCAAGAGATGCGGCACTCACACGGCGAAGTTCTGTTACCGCGGACGCGTTCGGGCCGACCGGGATCACGACGTATGTTTTCGATGCTTCTCGGTCCATCGTCGACGCGTCGCGAGCGGCATTGGCAACGAGAGCGCGGTTGCGGTTGGCGTCGTGATCGCTTTGACCGCTCACGCCTGTGCGCCGACAACTACATGTGCGGCGGAGGCAGATTTCGATTGCCTCTCCGAATGTGGTTGGGATGCGAGCTAAACCCGCGCTTCTTACGACTCCGCAAGCTCATGTCCCGTCTCGGGACGGGACGGAAAGCCATCCTGAATCTATTCCATTCGGCTCTCCAAAGTTGTAGGGTATCGCTTCGGTCTACCCCCATCAATTCGCACGCGTGAATTTCGGAGGCATCCTCGCGGCACCCAAACGCGGCCGACACGTCGCGCGTGCGAAGAATTGACCGAAGAGGGGCTTTCGCTTGGCTGATGAACGGACGGGAAGCGAGCTTCTGATCGTCGACAACAGCGATGAACGCTGGAAGGTCTCCACGTATCTGAAGGAGTGGTGCGAGATCTCCAAGCGATTCGACATCGCGACAGGACACTTGGAGATCGGAGGGCTCCTCGCGCTCGCTGACGCCTGGCAGAAGGTGGATGAAATCCGGATTCTGATGGGCGACACGACGACGCTGCGCACGAAGCAGGCGTTCGCGGCGGCGCTTGGTAAGCTTCAGGTCATCCTCGACGGCAGCCTCGAGTCCGAGAAGCAGGCAAACCACTTCCTCTCCGGCGTTCCGGCGATTGTCCAAGCGATCCGGCGGGGACAAATCAAGTGCCGCATCTACCGGAAAGAGCGTTTTCACGCGAAGGCGTACATCACTCACGCTCGGTCCGCGGTGGTGGGCGCGTTCGCGCTCGTCGGTTCATCGAATCTGAGCTGGCAGGGACTCAATGACAACGTCGAACTCAACGTGCAGATCGTCGGCCCGCCGGTCATCCCGCTCCAGGAATGGTACGACCAGCATTGGGCAGAGGCCGATGACGTCACCCCAGAGTTCCTCCAGACCATCGAGCGGCATGTCGCGGAGTACTCACCGTTCGAGGTTTACGTTCGCGCCCTGCATGAGTACTTCCGCGGGCATGAGCTGACCGAAACGGAATGGGAGGACGCGCGATCGAGCATGTTCAGCCAGCTCGACCGCTATCAGAAAGAGGGCTACTGGGCGCTCATGAAGATCGCGCGCGAGCACGGCGGCGCTTTCCTCTGCGATGGCGTCGGTCTCGGCAAGACGTTCGTGGGATTGATGCTCATCGAGCGTCTGATCCTGCATGACCGGAAGAACGTCGTTCTCTTCGCTCCGAAGGCCGCGAGAGAAGGCGTCTGGGAACCGCATCTTCGGCGCTGGCTGCCGCGCCTCAGCGGCGCGGACTTCAGCAATCTCGCCGTCTTCAACCACACGGACCTCGGCCGCGGTGGCGATTTCCCGGAGCGATTCGCGCGCATCGCCGAACAGGCCGACGTCGTGATCATCGACGAGGCGCATCACTTCAGGAATCCGGGACGAAAAGGGACAGAGCCGGACGGTCCCGACGCTTCGCGTTACCAGAAGCTCTTTAGGCTACTTGAGGAGTCGGCGAGACCGAAGACGCTCTTCATGCTCACGGCCACGCCGATCAACAACCGCCTGTCTGACTTCCGTCACATGGCGGAGCTCTTCACGCGCGGCGATGACGCGTATTTTGGGAGGACGCTTGGCATCCCCAACCTGCGCGCGCACTTCAATTCACTCGAGAAGTCGTTTCGGAAAAAGGTCGGCAGCGACGCGCCCGATGCCGCCGAGCACATGGCAGTCGCCCAGGATCTCCTTGCAGCCGACACGACGTTCAGCAAGCTGGTTGTGCAGCGCAGCCGAAGCTACGCACGCGAGAGCCAGATTCGCGAGCACGGCGACGCGTCGTCGTTCCCCGACCGGAAGCCTCCTCAAGTCGCCGCGTACTCGATCCGCAAGAGCTATGGCCGTCTTCTCGAGATCTTCGAGCAGGCATTCCAGCGTACGAACCCGCTGTTCACGCTCGCCATCTACTACCCGCTTCACTGGTACAAGGGCCCCGATCGTGAGATCGATCCATTGGAAGAGGGGCGGCAGCAGCAGGTCGTCGGCCTGATCCGCACGCAGTTCCTCAAGCGTTTCGAGAGCTCTGTCCGCGCGTTCGAGCTTTCCTGCGAGCGTCTGCTGAAACGGCTCCTGGCTTTTCTCGAGGTCCACAGCGAGACCGACCCCGAGAAGAGGCTCCTCGAGCGGTGGAAGCAACAGAACGCGGAGATCCTCGGCTACATGAAGCAGCACGAAATCGACTTCTGGGGAAACGCTGGCGACGACGAGCGCGAAGAAGACATCGTTCCCCCCGAATTGCTCCTCCGATTCGAAAAGCTCGACCGCAATGATTACAGGGTCGATGAGATGCTTGACGAGACCTATCTCGATCTCGCGAACCTCGTGAAGTTTCTCGAAGAAGCCAAGCGGTTCCAGCCGAAACACGACGACAAGCTGCAGAAGCTCGTGCGTCTCCTCAAATCGAAGGAGCTTGCCGGGCAGAAGGTCCTGATCTTCACCGAGTTCGCCGACACCGCCAAGTATTTAATGAAGCAGCTCACCGAGGCGGGAATCGACGGTCTCGCCGAAGTCGACAGCAGCAGCAAGGCGAACCGGGCCACGACCATTCGCCGGTTCGCCCCCTACTACAACGGAAGCAGCTCTGCAGAACTGGCGGCGGAAGGCGAGACTGAGATCCGCATTCTGATCTCGACCGACGTCCTCTCCGAGGGACTCAACCTGCAGGATGCGTCGCGGATGATCAACTACGACATCCACTGGAATCCCGTGCGACTGATGCAGCGCATCGGTCGTGTCGATCGCCGCATGGACCCCGCCGTCGAGGCGGAGCTCGTCGCCGACCATCCTGAAGTCGCGTCCTCGCGTGGCATCGTCAGCTTCTGGAACTTCCTTCCGCCGGATGAGTTGAACGCGATTCTGACGCTCTACACGAAAGTGACGGAGAAGACCCTCTTGATCTCGAAGACGCTCGGCATCGAGGGGAAGAAGCTTCTCCGCCCCGACGACGACTACGAGGCGCTGAGGGACTTCAACCATGCCTATGAGGGAAGCCGCTCCGTGACCGAGGAGATGCGCCTCGAGTATCAGCGGCTGCTCGATGAGGATCCGACCCTTCTGCCGCGCGTCGAGAGCCTGCCCGGAGCAACGTTCAGCGGCCGTGAGCGCCTGAAAGAAGGGATTCGCGGCGTCTTCTTCTGTTACGCGCTTCCCGCGCTCGATCGCGAGAAAGGGGAGTTCACCGAGGCCGCGGGGACGGTGAAGTGGTACCTCTACGACACCGAGCACGATGGAATCTTCGGCGAGCCGAGCGAGATCCTGGCGAGCATCCGATCGACACGCGAGACCCCGCGCGTCTGTGTGGCAGAGCAGAGGACTCTCTCTGAGGTTCGGAAGAAGATCGAAAAGCACATCAAGGATACGTACCTCAAGAAGATCGATGCACCGCAAGGCGTGAAGCCGTCGCTGAAGTGCTGGATGGAGATCGGCGGCTGATGCTGACGATCTGCCCCAACTACCGAGGATTCTTCGGTAGTTCGCCCGATCCAGGGGTTGGCCGTGCCTAGCCGGCGTCGCATCGAGGGCGAGGGGGGCGACATCCTCCTCTACGCCGCGGGCGCCGAGGGGCATGAGCTCGAGGTCCGCCTGAAAGACGAAACCCTCTGGCTGAGCCTGGCGCAGATCGCGGCGCTGTTCGACCGCGACAAGTCGGTGATCTCCCGTCACCTTCGTAACATCTTCACTTCAGGCGAGTTGGACCGCGATGCAACTGTTGCATTTTTTGCAACAGTTCAAAAGGAGGGGTCGCGCACAGTCGAGCGAGACGTTGAGCACTTCAACCTCGACGTCATCCTCTCCGTCGGCTATCGCGTCAACTCGAAACGCGGCACCCAGTTCCGCATCTGGGCCAGCCGCGTCCTTCGCCAGCACCTGGTCAACGGCTACAGCATCAACGAGAAGCGTTTGCATGCCGAGGTCTCACGGCTGCGCGAGCTGCAGGCGGCGGTCGACGTCATCGGGCGCGTGCTGGCGCAGCGCATTCTCACCGGGAACGAAGCCGAGGGGCTGCTGAGAGTCATCGCCGACTATGCGCAGGCGCTGCGGATCCTCGACCAGTACGACCACCAGAAACTCGAGAGCCGCGGAACGACGCAGGAGGCGCGCTTCATCCTGACCGTGGAAGCGGCGCACGAGGCCATCGCCCGGATGACCGCCTCCATGGCCGCCGCTGACCGCGCCTTCTTCGCCGTCCCGAAAGACAAAGGGCTGGAGAGCGCCATCGGCGCCGTCTACCAGACTTTCGACGGTAACGATCTCTATCCCTCGGTGGAGGAGAAGGCCGCGCACCTCCTCTACTTCGTCGTCAAGAACCACGCCTTCATCGACGGCAACAAACGAATCGGCGCCTCGCTCTTCCTCTGGTTTCTCGATGCCAACGGCCTGCTCTACCGCCCCGACGGCGGCAAACGCCTGGCCGATAACGCCCTCGTCGCCCTGACGCTCCTGATCGCCGAGAGCAAGCCGGCGGAGAAGGAGACGATCTGTGCTGTCGTTGTGAATCTCATCAACCAGGAGAACGCGTAAATGGCCATCGACCATCGCGCGACGCTTCGCGAGATCAAGACCTTTCATCAGCTCGTCAGTTATCTCCGCGACCAGATGAACTGGCCGATCGAGAAGGATTCGTTCGAAGACGTCGACGATCTTTTCTACGATTACACCGCCGAGGAACTGGGAATCGACGCGAAGAACGCGGCAAAGATCCGGAAGATCAAGCGGCTCCGGCCTCTGACGGCGAATCAGCCCTGGGGCATCTTCTTCGTCGAGTTCGAGCCGAAGAGGCTTCCAGTCGTCGCTCTCCGCCGGATCCTCAGTCAGGCGGTCAGGAAGAAACGAGCCACCACGAGAGGGGCCGAACAGATCGCCTGGTCGATGGGCGATCTCCTGTTCATCTCCAACTACGGCGAAGGGGACGAGCGCCAGATCACCTTCGCCCACTTTTCGCAATCGGAGGAGAAGAGCGATCTGCCGACGCTCAAGGTCCTCGGCTGGGACAACCTCGATACCGCCGGCCACCTCGACCTCGTCGCAAGCGAGTTGACCGAGCATCTCGCCTGGCCTGACGACGACAGCGACACAGAGGCCTGGCGGACGCAGTGGCGTTCCGCCTTCACACTCGCGCACCGCGAAGTCATCAGCACGGCGAAGCAGCTATCGGTTCACCTCGCCGGGCTGGCGCGGAACATCCGCGATCGAATCATCACCGCGCTGAAGATCGAGACTGAGCGCGGGCCGCTGACGAGGCTGATGAACGCATTCCGGAAGGCATTGGTCCACGACCTCGACGCCTCCGGCTTTGCCGACATGTACGCGCAGACCATCACCTACGGCCTCCTGTCAGCGCGGATCACCGACCCGCAGAAGAAAACGGCGGACGACTTCACTGCGCACCTGCGGACGAACCCTTTTCTGCGCGAGCTGATGGAGGAGTTTCTCCACATTGGCGGCCGGAAGAAGAAGGCCGGCGGCGCCGGGATCGACTTTGACGAGCTCGGGGTAGCAGACGTCGTCGAGTTGCTCGACGAAGCCAACATGGAAGCTGTCGTTCGCGACTTCGGTGACCGGAACCAGCAGGAAGATCCCGTCATCCACTTCTACGAGCACTTCCTGAGCGCCTACAACAAACAGCTCAAGATCCAGCGAGGCGTCTTCTACACCCCGCAGCCGGTCGTCTCCTACATCGTCCGCAGCGTCCACGAACTCCTGCAAACCGAGTTTGGCCTCGCAGACGGCCTGGCCGACACCACCACCTGGGGCGAGATGTTGAAAAAGCATCCCGACCTGAAACTCCCGCCGCTGACCGACGAGCCTGGCGAAGAACGCACCATCTCCCCAGACGAACCCTTCGTGCAGATCCTCGACCCCGCCACGGGCACCGCCACTTTTCTCGTCGAAGTCATCGATGTCATCCACCGCACCCTCGGGGCGAAATGGCAGCAACAGCGCCTCACCGACGCCCAGCAGCGCGCCGCGTGGAACGACTACGTGCCGCAGCACCTCCTCCCGCGCCTTCACGCCTTCGAGCTGATGATGGCCCCCTACGCCATCGCCCACATGAAAATCGGCCTCAAGCTCGTCGAGACCGGCTACCGGTTTGGCACTGACGAACGCGCCCGCATCTACCTAACCAACGCCCTCGAACAGCCCAACGACAAACAACTCTCGCTCATTGGCTTCGACGCCCTGGCGCACGAAGCCGCAGCCGTGAACGAAATCAAACGGCACAAGCGCTTCACCGTCGTCATCGGCAACCCGCCGTACTCCAACTATGGACAACTAAACAAGAATCCCTGGATTCTAGCTCTGCTGAATGAATACAAGCGCGGGCTTGGCGAAAGGAAGCTGAACCTCGACGATGACTTTATTAAGTTCCTGCGCTTTTCCCAAGTGTGCATTGACAGAAGCGGCACCGGATTGCTGGGGTTCATAACCAATCACACCTACTTGGATGGCGTAACGCACAGACGCCTGCGGAAGAGCCTAATGGAATCATTTCGGTCTTCGAGGCTCATAAACCTCCACGGAAGTATCAAGAAAGCCGAGCGTTGTCCTGACGGCACTCCCGACCAAAATGTTTTCGATATTCAACAAGGGGTCGCGATTGGCGTTTTCACGAAGTCACCGGATGGCCCAGCTCAAGTTTTCCACTGCGACCTCTGGGGAATGCGTGAAGTGAAATACCGTTGGCTAGATAAGCACTCGATTCGCGACACGACTTGGCAAGAAGTAATTCCAACAGAAGATCGCTTCTACTTCGTTCCGCACAATCTGGCGTCCGATAGCGACTACAACGACTTCGTAAGCATTAGAGACGCCTTCGTGGAAGCGGCGACTGGTTTTGAAACAGCGAGAGATCACTTTGCGATTGGCTTTACCGCTCAGGACTTGAAGACGCGCCTTCAAGACCTTGTTGGATCGGACCCTGACGCGGTAATACGATCTCGCTGGGGACTCGACGACAAGCGCGATTGGCATCTTTCCACGGCAAGAGCGCGACTTCGCCAACTCAAGGATGCGTTCGCGGATATTCGTAGTTGCTGCTATCGGCCTTTTGATAACCGGACGACGCACTACAACGATTTCATTGTGACTTGGCCACGGGTGAAAGTCTTGGGCTGTATTGACACGAAAAATCCGGCGCTTGTCGCGGCAAGGATGGTGAAGGGAGAGGAGCCCAATCACTTTTTTGTTGTGAATCAGCCGACGGAAAAGATCTTTATATCGGGGAAGACTTCAAACAACGCATTCATCTTTCCACTCTATCAGTGCGAAGGTGGACAAGGGTTTCTGTCCACAAAATCAGGGAGTCAGGGGTCTGAGCGAAAACTCAATCTCCGCGAGGCTTTCAGAACTCGATTCATGTCCAAGTTGGGACCGGCAGATAAGAACTACGATATTGAAGCCGTTGCAGCCGACATCTTCCACTATGCCTACGCGGTGTTTCACAGCCCCGGCTACCGGAGCCGCTACGCGGAGTTTCTGAAGATCGATTTCCCGCGCCTGCCGTTGACCGAGAACGTGGAGCTGTTCCGCGCGATGGCTCGGCTCGGTGGCGAGCTCACCGCCCTGCACCTGTTGGAATCGCCCAGGCTCGCCCAGCGCATCACCGAGTTCATCGGCGGCCCGAACTCCGCGGTCGAAAAAATCTCGTGGTCGCGCGACACCGTGTGGGTGGACAAGGCACAGACCACCGGCTTTCGCGGCGTGCGTGAGCCCGTATGGAACTTCCACATCGGCGGCTACCAGGTCTGCGAGAAATGGCTCAAAGACCGAAAAGGCCGCACCCTCTCCAAAGACGACCTCGCCCACTACCAGAAGATCGTCGTCGCACTCTCCGAGACCATCCGCCTCATGAGGGAGATCGACGAGGTGATCGAAGCTCACGGCGGATGGCCGGGGGCGTTCCAGACCGAGGCACGGCCGCCAGCGGAGAAGGGATCCGCGCCACCGTTCCGCATCGTCGCCGATCCGCCCGAAGAGGAACGCTACGTCACCTGCGTTCCGCTCGTCCCGCTCAAAGTTGCCGCCGGCGCGTTCAGCGAATCGCAACATATCGTCGACGATGAGTGGGAGTGGGCCGAGGTCAAGGCGACGCATCGCCTACGTCCCGGCATGTTCGTCGCCCAGGTCGAAGGGCGCTCCATGGAGCCACGCATCCGCGACGGCGCCTGGTGCCTCTTCGCCAGCCCGGTGACCGGCACGCGTCACGGCAAGACCGTGCTCGCCAAACTGCACCGCGATGCTGATCCGGAGTCGGGGTCGAACTACACGCTGAAACGCTACGAGAGCGAGAAAGTGCAGTCCGAAGAGGGATGGGAGCACGCCCGCATCACCCTGAAACCGGAGAACCCCGAGTTCGAACCACTGGTCTTCGATCAATCGCCGGAGGATTCCTTCGCCGTCATCGCCGAGCTGGTCGAGGTGCTGGCCGATGCAACGCCCGAACCCGAGGACGATCCCACGCCCGAGCCAGAGCCTGACCCCGCACCGCGCGCATCGCGGGCAACGTCGAATCCGCTCCAGCAACAGCTCATCTCTCCTCCACGCCGTGTTGCCGTCGCCCCCACCCACGGCATCTTCAGCACTCCGCCGCCCCGTCCCTCTCCCACCGACGACGACAGCGACGCCAGGCCGGTCCGCATCGTCGATGAGTTCGAAGTCGAGGACGTGCTCCTCCACATCCGCGGCATCATCAACAGCTCCGACCCGATCCCCCGCGACGAAGCGATCCGCGAGATCACGCACGCCCTGGGCGGCGAGCGCGTTGGCTCCAACGTCCGCGACCTCATCGACTCCGCCCTCACCACCGCCTCCCGCCGCCTCATCGTCGAAACAGTCGGCGGCGCCCTCATTCCCGCGACACGGACGATCGAGGACTACCACCGCGACTTCCTCAAGACCACACTCAACGCCGTCATCGGCCACACCTGGACCGACGAAGACGAGGCCATCCGCGCCGCCACCCGCCACCTCGGCTTCAACCGCACCGGCCCGAACATCCGCGAAGCCTTCAAGTCCGCAATCAACGGGTTGATCCGGCAGAAGGAGTTGGAACGCAACGGGCGGATGTTGAGGAGGGTGTCGACCTCATGACCGTACGACCCGACCGCCCCATCTATTCGAAGTCGCCGATTACCGAGGCGGTGATCGATATCCGTACTGTGAACGTGGAGGGACTGTCCGTTCGTGATCTGAAGAAGGCAGGAGACTCCTTGCCTGGCTACGTCGAAACGGCACGCCTCCAGCAAATCGAGGAGACGGTCACCGCGAACGACCGCACTCATTCGCAACGTACGGTCGGCCTTGCGTACCGGCGCGAGGAACAGCAGTCGATTGTTCAGCTTCGCCTCGAAGGCTTCGCCTGTTCGAAACTCGCGCCGTATGACCGCTGGGAGCCGTTCCGCGATCATGCCCGGGAAATGTGGTCGCGATATGCGGAGGTCGCTCGCCCCTCCGTCGTGAAGCGCCTGGCAGTACGATTCATCAATCTGATCGCCGTACCTGGCGCAATCGATGACTTCCGACCATTCGTGAACATTTACCCAGCCACGCCCTGGAACCTCACTTCGCCGCCAGCCGGGTTGTTTCTTCAAGTTCGCAAGCCCCTCAAGGCGGGTGGACTGATCGTACTCAATGAGACAGTAGTTGAGAGCGAATACGGCGGGGTGGCGATCGTGCTCGATTTCGACGTATTCTCAGAGAAGGAGCAGGCGTTTGACAATGAGGCGATCTGGAACCAGATCGAAGAATTACACGTCTCAGCGGATGAGGCGTTCGAGAGCAGCATCACCGACCGCGTGAGGGGCCAAATCCGATGATTACGTTTACCACCGCAGATCTTCGCGTCGATGCCGACTACGCGCTATTTTCCGAGGTCGGTCGCAAGAGCCGGCCGCTCATGACCGCGGAACGAAGGCTCACCTACGGCGATCTTTGCTCGATCCGGTCCGTCACCGCCCATCCATCTCCATTTCAGACAGCCTTCGCACAACTGCCGCGGTACCGCGAACTTCCCGTAGATTGGGACTCGTACGGAGCACAGCAAATCAGCGAACCCGCGATTGAGACGGCGACTCATATTCTGGACTTGCTCTCCGACTCCGCGCTCGAGCGAGCCACGACGCTTCTCGCGCCGTACCACATGGCACCGGTACCCAACGGCGGGATTCAGTTGGAGTGGCGTCGCGACGGTCGCTCGCTGGAGCTCTGGATCGCGCCCGACGGCTCTCTCGAAGCGGTTGTGGACGAGTCGCCTAACGGACCGATCGAGAAGAACTACATCACGGTCGCATCTGCCACGGCCGAGATCGAGGCGGTTGTTGGCTGAGACGATCGGCGACGACGACGAACTGTACCGTCGTCTCTTCCTGACGTATGTGAAGCCCGATGGGACCGTTTCCTCGTCCGCGTACATGACGTCGGGGCAACCCGATCACGAGATTTCGGTTCACCTCGCGCGACTCACGACTCCCAGCGAAGCGCTTCGCGTATCAAACCGGCCAAGTTTCGGTGTCGGTTCGCTCGTAGCGTGGATTCCGCAACGTCTCGGCTTCGAAGTTGTTCATGCGCCCACCGACATCGACCGAAGTCACACGCTCATTCGCGGCGAGAATACGAAGTTGAAGTGCCAGCGCCTCGCGCGCGCGACAACCGTCATTCTCGCTCCCGGCGGAGCGAGCCCGTAGAACAGATTACACTCGGCAATCAAGACCTCTCCCGTTCCTGACGGTTGCGCTGTACGCCTCAGCACGACCTCTTAAACCATCGCAACGCAGGGGCGCAGAAAGGGCGAACGTGACCACACAGCGCTACTCGGTAAACGCAGCCTCCCATCGAGAATCTGTTTGCCTGGATCCGCGACGGTGAGATCGCCATCCCCCGAGATCCAACGACCCTTCGTCTGGGATGCCGTCAAGGTCCGCGATCTTCTCGACTCGCTCTTCTCTGGCTACCCCGTCGGCTACGTGATCTCGTGGCGCAATCCGGACGTCGCGCTGCCACCGCAACTGGCGTCAGTTTTTTCATCGCTCATGCGGCTCGATGAACCGACGCTGAGGCAGCGCGTGCTTAGGTCAATGCACGGCTGAGCGCTCTGGAAGCGACGACTCCAACCACTTCCCGATTGACTCAAAATCTGCATTGCTGACGCCCGTCGCTACCGGATGCGGCGCGAGAACGAATCGCGTGGCGGCATTCGACGCCATTTCGAACGGAGAATCATTTGCCGCTGCGAATCTCGCGCGAGCGATCTCTTCCCAATGCGCTCGATAGCCCTTTCCGTAAAACACGACCGCTGACGGGCGATGCCTCTCGATCCGATCACGAATCGCGCGGATTCTCACAGGCAGCGTCGAGCGCTCGTACAACTCGCGAGTGGCGATCGACGGCAGGCCGAATGCTTCGTACAGCCAGTGACCTGTCGAAGGGGGCGGCGCGGCGAGTACGACGCGGATCAACTTGCTCCACGTGCTTTGAATCTTCGGTCGCTGTGAAAACCACGGGAATCCGCCGATCGCCTTGTGATACACCTTTAAGTCGGCGAGATCGTCACTCCGATCCCAAGCGGCGATCCGTTTCTCAATCTCCTCGGAAGTGCCGCCGCCACCTTCTTCCATTCCCACAAACCAGAGTCTCGCGTTCCATGAACCGTATCCGAAGAATCGGCGCATGAAGTCGTCGAGCAGCGCGATGTCGATCATCAATACACCATGCGCATCGGCAAGCCGGCTGAATCGGTTGGCGGTTTTTCAGGGAGTGTCGCTGACTGGCGGCTCATGATCCGCTCAGCCGTCCACAGTGCAGCGAACGCGTCGTAGATGTCGTCGTCCGCGACTACGCTCTTCTTGTAACGGGCCCGGATCGTCTCGAACGCAGGGCCGCCGAAATGACCGTCGATCAAGCCTCGGCGCTTCGCGCCGCCGGGCGGCTTCGCTTTCGGCTCGACGATCGACTCCATACCGTTCCACGCGCAGAAACTCACCTCAGGGTGCACTTCGAAAATGCGCTCGCACAGCTCCGGTCGCGCGCGAAGAAGCTCATCGAGCTGGCGGATCTTCGGATAGATCGCCCATGCCTGCTTCGGCAGCTTCTTCCCCTGCGCCGCGAAAGAGCGGTCGCACGCTTCTTCGTACGTACCGGCGTCCAGCGCGGGACGGATCGGCGCAGGAAATACGCTGGACGCACGCTTGCCCCCAAGCATCGCGCGGGCTGCGACGTCACACGCGCGCGGTCCGCGATCGGTGAGGCCGATGGGGACATCGATCGCGACGACGTCGATCCGCTCCGCGTACTTCGCGAGATCATCGATTGTTCCGAAGATCTTCGAGCTGAGCTGACGTGATGGCAAGTCTTCGAAGACACAGAACCAGCCGCCTTTGCACCCGTTGATGCCCGCGATGTTCGGCATTGCGCAATCCTATTCGCAAATCGGCCCGATCGTGGTCTTCGGCGGCGGCTGTCGGCATAGTGCGACCCGCCACGCAACCACCCTGCTACCCTTATCGCCATGCAATCACTTCGATCCGCCACCGTCATCCTCATCGCGCTCTTCACCTTCCCCCTCCTCGCCCAATCGCGCCCTGATCCGAAAGTGCTCATGGACGCGCAGCGTGACGCGATGAAAGTGCTGTCGTGGATGGATGGCGTGTGGCGCGGGCCGGCTGATACGGACATGGGTGACGGCAAGCACCACGTGACGCAGACGGAGCGCATCGGGCCGATGCTCGGCGGCTCGATCAGAGTGATGGAGGGGCGCGGCTACAACGCGGACGGGAGCGTCGGGTTCAACGCGTTCGCCATCCTCTCGTATGAGCCGGCGACGAAGAGCTACACGCTGCATTCACACGCGATGGGGCAGAAGGGCGACTTTGTGCTCACGCCGACAGCCGACGGCTACGTGTGGGAAATCCCGGTGGGGCCGATGACCATCCGCTACACGGCGACGGTGAAGGACGGGAAGTGGCGCGAAGTCGGCGATCGCATCATGTCCGGCAAAGATCCCGTCCGCTTCTTCGAGATGAACCTCGTCCGCGTCAGCGACTCCGCGTGGCCCGAGGCGGGAGCGGTCGCGCCGAAGTAGTCAGCGGAAGTTCGAGAGCGCGGAGCGGTGGACAGCCGCGCACGCCGTAGACTTTCCCCATGGCCAGAAAACGCGAGATCGTCGTCCTGACCGCGAGGAACATCTGGGTTCTCACGAAGGCCGCGGCATCGTCCTGGGTCGACGACTACGCACAGAGCATGGGCGCGGCTCTCGCGTATTACACGATGCTCTCCATCGCGCCGTTCCTGCTGATCGTGATCGCGCTGGCGGGGATGATCTTCGGCGTCGAGGCAGCGCGCGGGGAGATCGCCGTGCAACTGCAGGGTCTGATGGGCCGGGAGGGTGCCGTGGCGGTGCAGAAACTGCTCGAGAGCGCGAGCAAGCCCGCTGAAAGCGTTGCCGCCGCCGCGGCCGGCGTGGTCCTGCTGCTGGTCGCAGCGACCTCGGTCTTCGCCGAATTGCAGGATGCCCTCGATCGCATCTGGCGTGCCCCGAAACGACCCAGAAGGGCAATCTGGACCCTGCTGCGCGCACGCCTGCTGTCGTTCGGTACGATCGCCGGGATCAGTTTTCTGATGATGGTCTCGCTGGTGGTTAGCGCAGCGCTGGCGGCGTTCGGGAAATTGTGGGGACCTCGCTTTGCCGATTGGCAGTTGATGGTTGCCATCGTCAACGCTCTCTTCAGCTTCGCCCTGACCACCACCGTCTTCGCCATGATCTACAAAGTGATGCCACGGGTGAGGGTGGCGTGGACGGACGTCTTCATCGGCGCGACCGTGACCGCGCTGCTGTTCACGATCGGAAAGTCGCTCATCGGGATCTACATCGGCAGGAGTGGCGTGACGTCGGGGTTCGGCGCGGCGGGCTCGCTGGTCTTGACCATGGTGTGGGTCTACTACTCCGCCCAGATCTTTCTGCTCGGAGCGGAGTTCACCTGGGCCTATGCGCTGACCTTCGGCTCCCGCAAGAAGCAGAAACTGCCGGGCGCCGCTCCAGCGATCCCGAACAAGACCGCCGACAAGAAGCCGGATGCGAGCATGGTCGAGGCGAAAGAGGCGGCGATTGATGCGACCGAATCGGCGGCGGCGGAGGATAAGGCGCTGTCGTAGCGCAGGCACTGGACCAAACCGGGGCTCGCCATTCGAACCTCGGGGCGTTGTCTACCCGCGGTGGAAGTTACGCTGCTGCGTACTCGGTGGACGGCATCAAAGTTCATTCCGCACCCGGGGTTTGACACACTTCCCCGCGCCGATCGCTCACCTGATCGCGAAGCGGATCGCCGACTTTAGGATTCAAGAAACCGGGACGGACGGGCACATTCGGAGATCTCGTGGGCAGCCACGTGATCCTCGACTACGGAGTGTTTTGATGCGGCCGGTCGGATTCTCAACGGGTGCGTTAGCGAAGGGCGACTTTCAACGCCCCCGAGACGTTAACGAGTCTGAAGGAACAGGACGTGGTTGATCTGCTGAGGCAAGTGCCTCCGGCATGGCCGATCATCGTCCATCCGGAAGTGATCGAGACGCTGGCATTGTGGGAATCCTTCGGCTCACAGGTCTCCCTCGAGAACATGGACAACCGAAAGACCTCGGGAAGGACGGTCGCAGAGATGCGGGAGTTGTTTCGCCTCAGCGAAGTGGGCGGTCGCGGCGAGCACCTTTCCGTCAGCCCCGTTGCAGGAGTCTCGTTCCGAAAGCTCGCGCATCGCGTTCCGTCTGACTGTCCGATCATCATCGAATCGGTCATTGGGCCCGAACAGATCGACGCTGAACTGAGCGCGGCTCGAGAGTTGTTCAACGGTGAGGGCGCACGGGCGATCGCCGTTACACTCCACTAACGAAGTGTTCTCCGCGCGTGGCCGATGCTACCGCGATATTTGGGCGCGACATGGATGTAACCCTCGCCGATCATCTCGCGGAAGATGTGTGCGTACCACCGACGTCACGGCAACAGTGTGAGCAGTTTCACGGGGGCGAGGCGACCACCGCCCCGATTCCTCGCCGTCTCCGCGGCTCGGAATGACGGCTGATGCGGCGCCACCGCGGCTATGATCGAGTCATGAAACGACTGGGATTCTTTCTCTGCGGCGCATTGGCGGGCGCGGCGATCGCGGTCGTGGCCGTGCAGGCCGCACAACCGCGCGTTCGCGATGCGGTCGAGGTCTCGCCGGCCATGTACATCGTGCGCCTCGACAATCATCGCGTGCGGGTGCTCGACTACTACCTGAAGCCCGGGCAGAGCGAGCCGCTGCACTCGCACCACGCCAGCGTGGCGTACGTCATCACACCGGCCCGGGTGCGCAACACCTCGATCAACGGCACGGTGTCCGAAGGGTCGCTGAATGCCGGCGAGGTGCATTGGCGTGAGAACGGAGTCGTGCACGC
The DNA here is from genome assembly GCA_038244815.1 of Thermoanaerobaculia bacterium. Taxonomy (GTDB): domain Bacteria; phylum Acidobacteriota; class Thermoanaerobaculia; order Gp7-AA8; family Gp7-AA8; genus DASVHS01. The sequence continues at coordinate 201,618 of JBBRTB010000003.1, read as the reverse complement.
GGTGCAGAACATCGGCGATTCGGAGCTGCACGCGTTGATCGTCGAGCTGAAGTGAGCCCCGACTCTCACGGGCCGGGACGGATCAGGAAGCAGCGAAGAGGCGCTCGAACTCCCCGCGGCGGTTGCGGCTCAGCTTGACCCGTTCGCCGTTGCTGAGCACGAGCGTGCAGTCGCCGCGAAACAACGGATGCACCTCGCGGACGCGGTCGAGGTTCACGATCGCCGAGCGGTGCACGCGGAAGAAGCGCTCCGGATCGAGCCGGTGCTCGAGCTCCGTCATCGTCTCGCGCAGCAGATAGGAGCCGGTGGCGGTGTGAATCGAGGCGTAGTAGTCCGCCGCCTCGATCCAGTCGATCTCCTCGGTGCGCACGACCACGACCTTTTCGCGGACGCGTACGAGGAACCGGCGTGCAAAGCGCGCGCTCTTCTCGCGCTCTTCCAGCAGGGCCATGAGCCGGTCGGCGGATGACGGCGGGTTCGAGGCGCGCAGCCGCGACTTGACCCGCTGCAGGGTCTGGCTGAGGCGGACGTCGTCGAACGGCTTGAGGAGATAGTCGAGCGCGTGCACGTCGAACGCTTTCAGCGCGTACGTGTCGTAGGCGGTGACGAAGACGACCGCGGGCATGGCGTCGATGCCCACCGCCTCGATGACGCCGAAGCCGTCGAGCTCGGGCATGCGGATGTCCAGGAAGACCACGTCCGGCCGCGTCCGGGCGATGAGAGCGGGCGCGTCCACGCCGTTGCCCTCGCCGGCCACGGTGAAATCGGGATCGCGGGCGATGAGCAGACGCAACGACTCGCGGGCCAGCGGCTCGTCGTCGACCACCACCGCGCGCAGCGGGGCGTTCACGTGGCCTCGCTCCAGGGGATCGACAGCGAAGCCAGCACGCCGCCGTCCGTGTTGCGCAGATCGAAGCGCTGCTTCTCGCCGTACATCTGTTTGAGCCGCTCGATGGTGTTTCGCAGTCCGATGCCGAAGCGCGCGTGATCGTCGAGTGTTCCGGTGTTGAACATCTCGATGTGCAGGACGTTCCGGTCGCGAAAAGCGCGAACGTCGATCTTCCCGTTGCCGGCCACCCGCTCGATTCCGTGCCGCAGCGCGTTCTCCGCGAGCGGTTGCAGGATGAGCGTGGGCACGGCCGCGCGTTTGACGTCGTCGTCGATGGCGATGTCGAAGACCAGGCGGTCGGCGAATCGCACGCGCTGGATCTCCAGATAGTTGCGCAGCGTGCTCGACTCTTCGTCGAGTGTGACGTGCTGCGCCCCCGAGCGGTCCAGGGTGTAGCGCAGGAGGTCGGAGAGGCCGGCGATCATCTTCACCGCCTCGTCGTCCTTCCCGGTCCGCACCAGTGCCGCGGTGGCATTGAGCGTGTTGAACAGAAAGTGCGGTTGCAGTTGCAACTCCAGCGCGTGCAGGCGCGCCTCGTGGAGCGACGACTCGAGCTGGGCCATCTCGATCGTGCGCTGGCGGTACTTCTCGTAGTAGTCGAACGCCTGCACCGCCGCCACCACGGTCACGTACAGAGTGAGCTCGAGCGGCATATGGGAGGCCAGACAATCGGCGATGTCGATCTCACCCGAGCCGGCGGTTCTCATGTCGAACGGCCGCATCCACAGCATCAGGCCGATCCAGTAGAAGACATGGATGGCGCCGAGGGTGAGGGCGGCGCCGGTGTGCCTGACGATGTTGCCGAAGGCGAGCGGGATGACCGGCCAGCGGTGCACCGCCACTACGACTGCCCAGGTCACCCCCAGCCAGGCCTCCCAGACCAGCACGTAGTAGCTGATCAGCAGCGGCGCCGAATGCCCGTGCGAAAGCATGCTGATCCAGACCTGGAAGCCGGTGATCAGGCCGAAGAGAAGCCACAAGGCCGCCGCCACGATCCAGAACCTGCCAGTGCGCACGGGCGTAGTTTGCCGCATTCGCCGGCGCGGTGCGGATCTCGTGCCGCGAAGTGCGGGATCGGTGCAGGGAATGGGGGGTTGGGAGGTCGCGACCACCGACCGGCGTTATAGACTCCGCCTCATGCGCCGATTCTCGCTGGCCCTGCTGGTCGCATTCCTCTTCACCGTCGCCGCTTACGCCGCCGATCCCATTCGCATCGTCGTTGATGCCACCGATGCGCCGCGCGACATGCTGCACGCGCACCTCACCGTGCCCGCGGCGGGCGGACCGCTCACGCTCTATTATCCGAAATGGATTCCGGGCGAGCACGGGCCGACCGGACCGATCGTGCAGACCGCCGGTCTGCACTTCTCCGCGAACGGCCAGTCCATTCCGTGGAACCGCGATGCGAAGGAGATGTACGCGATGCGCGTCGACGTCCCGGCTGGCGCCCGCAGCGTGAGCGTCGATTTCGATTTTCTCGATCCTGTCGGCACCGGTCATTTCAGCGGTGGCGGATCGATGACTCCGCGGCTGGCGCTGGTGAGCTGGAACTCCGTTCTTCTCTACCCGACCGCGAAAAGCTCGGACGATCTGCAATACGAGGCGGTGCTGAAGGTCCCCAGCGGCTGGAAGTACGCGACCGCGCTCACAACCACCTCGATGAGCGGAAACGAGATCCATTTCGAGCCGGTCACGCTCACGCGACTCATCGACTCGCCCGTCCTCATCGGACAGTATCTGCACAAGGTCGATCTGCCGTCCTCCAGTCCCTACCGGCACACCATCGATATCGCCGCGGACAGCGAAGCGGCCACCGTGACCCCGGCGGATTTCGCGAAGATGTACGGCCAGCTCGCCGATCAGGCGCGCGCGCTCTTCGGCGTCGAGCACTTCCGCCACTACGACTGGCTGGTGACGCTCAGCGAGAACGTCGAGCACTTCGGACTGGAGCATCACCAGTCCAGCGACGACCGCACGTATGAGGACATCCTGGCGGACGAAGCGGGGCGGCGCAGACTGGCCGGACTGCTCGGGCATGAGTATGTGCATTCGTGGAACGGGAAGTTCCGGCGTCCGGCCGGTCTGGCCACCGCGAACTACGAACAGCCCATGACCGGCGAGCTCCTCTGGGTCTACGAAGGTCTGACCCAGTACCTCGGAAAACTGCTCGTTGTCCGCAGCGGACTGTGGACGCCGGAGTTCTATCGCGAGGCGCTGGCGCTGACGGCGTCCGATCTCGCCTCCAACGCCGGCCGCTCCTGGCGTCCGCTCGCCGACACCGCGGTCGAGGCGCAACTCCTGTACGGCTCGCCGCGCGAGTGGTCGTCCTACCGGCGCGGCGTCGACTTCTACGACGAAGGTCTGCTGATCTGGCTCGACGTCGATATGACCATTCGCAAGCTCACCGGCGACAAGAAGTCGCTCGATGACTTCTGCCGCCGCTTCCACGGCGGCTCGGATGGCGAGCCGGCCCTGAAGCCGTACACGTTCGACGATGTCGTCCACACGCTGAACGACGTGGCACCGTACGACTGGTCGTCGTTTCTCAATCAGCGCCTTCGCAGCACGACCAGCGAGCCGGCCGGCGGCATCGAGGCCAGCGGATGGCGCGTCATCTACAACGACCAGCCGAACGATGCGCTGACCGGCAACGCAAAACACAACAAGACCGTCGACTACCGCACGTCGCTGGGGTTGTGGGTCGGCGAAGACGGACGGATCTCCGACGTGATGCCGGGAACACCGGCAGCGAAAGCGGGACTCGTTCCGGGCGCGACGATCATCGCCGTCGATGGCCGCCGGTATTCCGAGGACGCCCTGCGCATCGTCGTCCGCGACTCGAAGGACGCCAGCGCACCGATGCAGGTGATCTACTCATCGGGTGAATTCGTCAACACCGCCAGCGTCGACTATCGAGGTGGTTTGCGCTACCCGCATCTCGAGCGCATTCCGAACACACCCGATTGGCTGAGCGAATTGGAAAAACCGTTGAAATGAATCGTCCTCGGTCCTCGGAAATCGTCCTCGGACCCAGGACCGAGGACCGAGGACCCGACTTTCACGTTCGCGTGACGCATACCTTCGTCGTTCTTGACGCTCGAGGACGACATTGGATGCATGGACTTTATCGAACTTCGAACACGAGCTGAGTTTTTGGAAATCTGCGGGGACAATCCCGGTGCGGAGCGGTTGCGGAAAGAGTCGCTGCACGTCGGACGCGAAGTCGACCTGACCTGCTACGCATATCAGTTGTTGTGGCGCGAAAAGATCGACGAGGCCATCGACATCCTGGAGATCAACGCCGCCGCCCATCCCGAGTCGTGGAACGTGAGGCACAGCCTCGGCGAAGCGTACGAGATGCTCGGCGACTTTCACTCCGCGGCCAGGAACTTCCGCATCGCACTGTCGCTCACCGACGGGGCGGCCTGCCTCGATCGGATCCGGCATTCCCTCGACCGGGTGGCCCAGTTGGACGGCGCGGCGTCGTAGAATCGGCGGCGTCATGCCGCTCGTCGAAATCACCCTCCGCAAAGGCAAACCGCCCGAATACGTCCGCGCCGTCGCCGACGCCGTCCACGAGGCGCTCGTGGCCCAGGCCAACGTCCCGCCCGACGATCGTTTTCAAATCGTTCATCAGGTCGGGGACACGGATCTGATCGCTCATCCGTCCTATGGAGGAGTGAGCCGCAGCCAGGACCTGGTCATCGTCAGGATCACGCTGAATGCCGGCCGCACGGTGGAGATCAAGAAGAATCTGTATGCCGACATCGTGCGTCGTACCGGCAGGGGGCCGACGTCCGGCCGGATGACGTGCTGATCTGTCTCGTCGAGGTATCGAAAGAGGACTGGTCGTTTGGAGGAGGCCGGGCGACGTACGCGTGAGATGCCGGATTGCCAGCGTCCAGCCTCCAGCTCTCCTGTAGAATGCCCGGCGTTTGTCCCGTGTTGTCCGTCCTCGCGTGACCTGCGGCTCCTGTCGCGCGTCTCACGACCAAAGAAGTTCTTTTTTCGATCGAAACTATGGCTCGATTTCTATCTTTTACGCTCGCCGTACTCCTCGCGGCCGGTGCAGCGCACGCGCAGACGGCGCCGGCTCAGCAGCCGACGCCGCAGAAGCCGCGCCCGGGAACCATCATCGAGGCACCTTCTCCCGGTCGCATTACCGAGTCGCCCACGACTCCTCCCGCCAACAATCCGCAGGCCGGCGAGACGATCGAGCGCTTCGAGGCTGTCGGCAACACGACCGTGGCCTCCGACACCATCCGCGTCTACCTCGGCATCAATCCGGGCGATCCGTACAATCCGGCAGCGCTGCAGAAGAACTTTCTGAATCTCTGGCAGACCGGTCTCTTCGACGACATCCGCCTGGAGACCGAAACGGGCGACAAGGGCGTCGTCGTCCGCGCCATCGTCAAGGAGCGGCCGCGCATCGGCTCGGTCGAATACCGCGGCAACAAGGAACTGACGACGGCCAAGATCAACGAGGCCTTCGAGCGGGAGCACATCGACCTGCACGTCGGCAACACCGTCGAGCAGACGCTGGTGCGGCGCGCGGCGGACGCGATCAAGAAGACCTACACCGAGGGTGGTTTCGAAGGCGTCACCGTCACCACATCGACCGAAGACTTCACCGAGCCGGGCGAGAAGAAGATCGTGTTCGTGATCAACGAGGGCACCAAGCCGAAGATCGCCAGGATCCAGTTCACCGGCAACACGCATTTTTCGAACCGCAAGCTCCTCCATCAGATGAAAGACGTGAAGGAGCACAACATCTACACCTGGATCCGCAAGAGCGATCTCTACATCCCGTCGAAGCTCGACGAGGATCTCGAGCGGGTCAAGAACTTCTATCAGGACAACGGGTATCAGAACGTCACGTTCGGCGACCCGCAGATCGTGAACGTCGGCAGGAATCCGAAGAAAGCACGGGTGAAGCTCGTCATTCCGGTGAAGGAAGGCACGGTGCATACGTTTGGTGAGGTCACCGTGTCGGGCAATAACGTGTTCACGGCCGATCAGATCATCGGCGACTGGCCGCTGAAGAAGGGCGCCATCCTCCGGCGCAAGGCCATCCAGACGCGCGCCGACGCTTTCGGCGAGGCCTACCGCATGCGCGGCTACATCTACGCGTACGTGAACCCCGAGTACATCGAGAAGCCTGGCAACGTCGTGGACGTGCACATGAACGTCTACGAAGGCGATCAGTTCCGCCTGGGCCGCCTGGAGTTTCAGGGCAATACGACGACCAAGGACAAGGTCCTCCGCCGTGAGATCTTCCTCGAGGAAGGTCAGATCATGGATATGGAGACCTTCAAGCAGAGCCTCTACAAGCTCGGGCAGCTCGGATACTTCAAAGTCACCGATAACCCCGACTTCAAGGTGAACCCCGACACGAAGACGGTGGACATTACGGTCAAGGGAACGGAGGAAGGGAAGAACGATATCCAGTTCGGCGGCGGGTATTCCGAGGGTGGAGGATTCTTCATCCAGTCGCAGTTCGCGACCCGCAACTTCCTCGGCGAAGGCGAGAACTTCTCGATCGGCTACCAGAAGGGCTTGCGCCTCAACTACTTCAGCCTGGCCTACGCCGATCCCTGGTTCATGGACACGCCCAACAGCCTGGGGATGTCGATCTACAACCGCGACACCGTGTACCCGGCGAATTACGGCTTCGAGGCGCGCTCGCGCGGCGGCTCGCTGGCGTACGGCTACCGGCTGGGGCGATTCGACAGCCTGTCGGTGATGTACGGCCTGGAGCGCACGCGGCAGCATTACGAATTCACGGCCTCACCGGACGTCAATGGCAATATCCCGGTCTCGACGGTGGCCGACTACACGTTCACGATGTCGTCGGTCGGTCCGGCCTACAGCTACAACTCGTTCGATAACCCGTTCGACACGATGCGCGGCTCGCGTCTGGCGGTTAGCGCGGCCTATGCCGGCGGCCCGCTGGGCGGATCCATTCACCTGCTCAAGCCGGTCGTCAACGCCACGCACTTCTTCCGGCTTTCGCGGCGGAGCTCGCTCAGCCTCAACGCCGAAGCCGGCTACATCTACCCGATCAACAGGAACTGTTCGCACACCTACAGCGAGCGCGACGAGACCGGAAAGGCTCTTTGCGTTCCGGAAGTGCAGCGCTTCACGGTCGGCGGCGAGTTCTCGGTGCGCGGGTTCCAGACCGGTACGCTGGGACCTTACGAGACGCTGGCCGGCCGCAGCGGCCCCGTCGGTGCGTACGGCATGCAGGTCTACAACCTCGACTACATCGTCAAGATCAACGACCCGCTGCGCTTCGTAGCCTGGGCCGATGCCGGGATCGGGTACGGCTACAAGGAGTCCTTCGACTTCTCCAAGTTGCGATACTCGGCGGGCCTGGAGATGCGCATCTTCCTGCCGGTGTTTCAGTTCCCGCTGCGTTTCATCTACGCATTCAACCCGCAGAAGAAGCCCGGCGACCATTTCTCGAGTTTCCAGTTTACGATCGGCAGCGGCTACTGACGTTGTCGGGAATTCTGTGTTGTTCTGTCATGATTTATCGGTTGTCCAAATCGTCAGCAAAGCAATGCCGCGGTAGCGCGGCGTAGCAAAAGGAGATTCCCATGAAGAAGTTACTCGTTTCGGTAGCCGCGCTTGCGCTCGCGGCGCCGATGTTCGCGCAGACCGCGCCGGCGCGGCTCGCCGTCATCGACGTGCAGCGCGTTCTGGCGAGTTCGGCCGCCGGCAAGAACGCCTCCGAGCGTCTCAAAAAGATGCAGGAAGATCGTGTTGCCAAAGCCAAGCAGATGGACGACGAGATGCAGAAGCTCGACGCGGACATCAACAACAAGAAGCTCTCGCTCAGTGAGGAGAAGCTTGCCGAGATGACCAAGCAGCTCTCGGACAGGAAGATCGCTGCTCAGCGCTTCCAGCAGGACGCGGAGCGCGAGATGGGCGAGGCCCGCGACCGCGCTCTCATGGAGCTCGAAGGCAAGATCAAGCCGGTCATCGACCAGATCGGCAAGGAAATGGGTCTGGCCGTCATCTTCAACAAGTTCGAGTCGGGCCTGGTCTACGCTTCGGAAGCCATCGATATCACCGATACGGTGATCAAACGCTTCAACGATGCCACGGGTGGCGCCGCACCGGCCGCTTCGACCAACCCCCCTGCCAACACCTCCACGGCCACACCGAAAAAGCAGTAGCGGAGCGCTCGCACGTCGTGCTCGCAAAGGCCGCCCCATGGGCGGCTTTTTTCTCGGGCCTCGGGCCTCGGTTCAAGAATCGAAAAAACCGAGTACCCCGAACCGAGGCCCGAGGCCCGACAAACCCATCACTGACGTTACAATCCGCCGCCGATGCCTGAGGTGACTCTCGGTGAGATCGTGGACTTCGTCGGCGGCCGGTTCAGCGGTGCGCGGGATCGTCGTGTGACCGGAGTGGCGCCGCTGGCCGAGGCCACCCGGCAGCAGATCAGTTTTCTCGCCAATCCGAAATACGCGCCTCAACTCGCGACGACGAGCGCGGCCGCCGTGCTCGTGGGCAACGACGTGCCGGAGGGAACGCGGCACATCCACGTCGAGAACCCCTATCTGGCGATGGCCCGAGTGGTGGCCCGCTGGTTCGCCGGCCGGGCAATGCCATCCGGCATCTCGCCGCTGGCGTCGATCGCCGGGACCGCCAGGATGGGGAAGAACGTGGCAGTGGCGCCGTTCGCCGCGGTCGGCGAGGACGTCACCATCGGCGACAACGTGAAGATCTTCGCGAACGTGGTGATCGAGGCCGGTTGCGCGATCGGTGACGACACGATCGTCTATCCGCTGGTGTCGATCTACGAACGATCGCGGATCGGAAAGCGCTGCATCATCCACAGCGGCGTGGTGATCGGCAGCGATGGCTACGGCTTCGCCACGGAAGGCGGGAGGCATCACAAGATTCCGCAGGTAGGCATTGTCCGGATCGACGACGATGTCGAGATCGGGGCCGGGACCACGATCGACCGGGCCGCGCTGGGAGAGACGGTGGTGGGAGAAGGAACAAAGATCGACAACCTCGTGCAGATCGGTCATAACGTAAAGATCGGCAAGCACTGTCTCCTGGTGTCGCAGGCGGGGATCGCCGGTTCGACCGAGCTCGGCGACTACGTGGTGATAGCGGGACAGAGCGGTATCAGCGGTCACCTCACGATCGGATCGGGCGTGCAGATTGCGGCGAAGAGTGCGGTGTTCGAGGACGTCGCCCCGAACACGAAAGTGCGCGGGATCCCCGCGGTTCCGTGGCGCGAATACTCGCGGCGGGAAATCTGGATGAAGCGGATCGGCGAGCTTGCCAAACGCGTCGAGGAGCTGGAGAGGAAAGCAGGGAGTCATTCCGAGCGCGGCGAGGAGCCCGGGGACGGGCGCTGATCGCAGGAATAACGCAGACATCATGATGATGACCATCAACGAGATCATGAAGGTGCTTCCCCATCGATACCCGATGCTGCTCGTCGACCGCATCGTCGAGATCGATGAAGGGAAGCGCATCGTCGGACTGAAGAACGTGACCGCGAACGAGCCGTTCTTCCAGGGACACTTCCCCGGCGCGCCGGTGATGCCGGGCGTGCTGATCGTCGAGGCCATGGCCCAGTGCGGGGCGGTGCTCTTTCTGCGCGACATCCCCGACCGCGACAGGAAACTGTTCCTCTTCGGGGGCGTCGACAAGGCGCGCTTCCGCATACCGGTCGTTCCGGGCGATCAACTGCGCCTGGAATGCGAGGTTCTGCAGAGGCGGGGAGGCACGGTCAAGCTGCGCGGCGTGGCCACGGTCGAAGGCGATGTGGTGGCGGAGGCGCAGATGTTGAGCGTGATGGTGGACAGGCCGGAATGAGAGCGGGCATCGATTCCACGGCACTGATCAGCAGCGAGGCCTCGGTGGCCGCCGGCGTCGCCATCGGGCCCTACGCCGTCATCGGACCGCAGGTGACGGTCGGGGCAGGCTGCGTGATCGGCCCGCATGTGCGCATCGACGGACCGGTCACGATCGGAGAGCGGAACCACTTTGTCGGCCAGTGCTCGATCGGTACGCCGCCGCAGGACCTGAAATACAGGGGCGAGCAGACCGAGCTGAGAATCGGCAACGACAACACGTTCCGTGAATTTGTCACAGTGAATCGTGGCACCGCCGGTGGCGGTGGCATCACCACGATCGGATCGCACAACTTCTTCATGGCCTACGCGCACGTCGCGCACGACTGCCACATCGGCTCGCACACCGTGTTCGCGAACAACGCCACGCTGGCCGGCCACGTCGAAGTGGCCGATCACAGCACCGTCGGCGCATTCTCGGCGGTGCATCAGTTCTGCCGGGTGGGCGAGCACGCCTTCATCGGGGGCGGCAGCATCTGCACGCTGGATGTGCTGCCGTTCGTGAAGACCGTCGGCAACCGTCCGGCCAAAACGTACGGCATCAACACGATCGGACTGCAGCGCAAGGGATTCCCGCCTGAGACGATCGAGGCGTTGCAGCGCGCCTATCGCATCCTCATCCGTTCGAAGCTCAGACTCGAGGTGGCGGTGATGCGCATCGAGAGCGAGCTCGGATATTTCGCCGAAGCCCGGTATCTGGCGGAGTTCGCACGGGAGTCGAAGCGCGGGATCATTCGATGAGAGTGGGTGTGGTCGGCACCGGCTATCTGGGCCGTCTGCACGCGCGTGTGCTCACGGAGATCCCCGGGGCGACGGTGGCCGGCTTCGTCGAGCCCAACGATGAGATCGCCGCGGACGTCTCGTCTGCGCTCGGAATCGAGCGCGTCGCCTCGGTGGCGGAGTTGGCGGCGAACGCCGATTGCGCGGTCGTGGCCACGCCAACGGTCGCCCACTTCGACGTCGCCCGCGAGTTGCTGGAGGCGGGCTGCGACGTCATGGTGGAGAAGCCGGTCACGTCCACCGCCGACGAGGCCCGGCGGCTCATCGGCATCGCCCGCAAACACGACCGCATCGTGCAGGTCGGTCACGTGGAGCGCTACAACCCCGCCATCGTGGCCGTGGCCGATCTCGTCCGCAAGACGCGCTACATCGAGTGCGAGCGCATCGGCGTGTTCAGCGGACGCTCGCTGGACATCGACGTGCTGCTCGACCTCATGATCCACGACCTCAACCTCGTGCTGTCGCTGCTGCGCCAGAAGGTGGTGGACATCCGCGCCGTCGGCGTCCCCGTGCTCACCGACAAGGTCGACATCACCAACGTGCGGCTGGAGCTGGAGAGCGGCGCGGTGGCGAACCTCACTGCCAGCCGCGTGTCGCAGGAACGCGTGCGCAAGCAGCGCTTCTTCGGACCCGATTTCTACATCTCCGTCGACACGAAGGAACAGGACGTGAAGGGTTACCGGCTCGTCGACAGAAAGATTCAACCGCTGGAGATCAGCGTGGCCAGGAAAGAGCCGCTGCGTGCGGAGCTCGAAGCGTTCCTCTCCTGCGTGCGCGACCGCCGGGAGCCGCTGGTCACGGCGCAGGATGGCCTCGAGGCGGTCGAGCTGGCCGCACGCGTGGCCGCGGCCATCGACTCTTCGCTGGAGGGCTGGCGCCGATGAGCGAGGCGGAAGTCGGAGTCATCGGCGGTTCCGGTCTCTACGCGATCGATGGGCTGACCGTCGTCGACGAGAAAACGATCGACACTCCCTTCGGCGCTCCTTCGGACACCTACGTGATCGGCGACATCGAGGGTGTGCGCGTGGCGTTTCTCTCCCGTCACGGCAAAGGCCATCGCCTGGCGCCGCACGAGATCAACTACCGCGCGAACATCTTCGGGTTCAAGACCCTGGGCGTTCATACGATTCTCTCCGCGAGCGCGGTCGGCTCGATGAAGGAGGGCTATCACCCCACCGACGTCGTCTTCCCCAATCAGTTCATCGATCGGACGCGACATCGCGCGGACACATTCTTCGGCAACGGAATCGTCGGGCACGTCGCTTTCGCCGATCCGATCTGTGCCGGAGCGGCGTATATCGTCAGCGACATGGCGCGTGTGAGCGGAGCAAGGGTGCATGCCGGCGGCGTCTATCTCTGCATCGAGGGCCCGCAGTTTTCGACGCGCGCGGAGTCGAAGCTGTACCGGTCCTGGGGCGTCGACGTGATCGGCATGACGAACCTCACCGAGGCGAAGCTGGCGCGCGAGGCGGAGATCTGTTTCGTGACCATGGCTTTGGTCACCGACTACGACTGCTGGCACGAGTCCGGCGATGTCAGCGTCGAACAGATCATGGGCTACCTGCGTGCGAACGCGGCGACGGCGCAGAAGATCCTCCGCGATGCCATTCCCCGGATCGTGGTCCGCAAGCGCGACTGCGCATGCGGTGACGCGCTGCGATTCGCCATCGTGACGGACCCGTCGCTGATCCCCGAAAACGTGAAGAAGGATCTCCAACCCATCATCGGAAGGTACATCCAGTGAGTATTACCGTTGTCGGCACGGTGGCGTTCGATGCCATCGAGACGCCGTTTGGAAAAGTGGACCGCTGCATCGGCGGCTCCGCGACCTACTTCTCGGTAGCGGCCGCGTTCTTCTCCGCCGTCAATCTCGTCTCCGTCATCGGCGACGATTTCACCGCCGCCGACGCATCGGTGTTCGAGGGACGCAACATCAATCTCGACGGACTGCAGCGCATCAGCGGAGCGAAGAGTTTCTTCTGGAGCGGCGAGTACGGTTTCGACCTGAACGTGGCCACGACACGCGACACGCAGCTAAACGTTCTGGCGCAGTTTCAACCGAAGCTGAACGAAGCCCAGCGCACCTCGGACGTGCTGTTCCTCGCCAATGCCCAGCCCGATCTGCAGATGGACGTCCTGGCCCAGTGCAAGCGGCCGCGCGTGGTGGCCCTCGACACGATGAACTACTGGATCAACACCGCGAAGCCGGCGCTCCAGAAAGCATTCAGCCAGGTCGATCTCATCATCATCAATGAGGCCGAGGTGCGCCAGTTCACGCAGGAGCCGAATCTCGTGAAGGGAGCGCGGCAAGTGCTGGCTCTCGGCGCCAGCACCCTGGTCATCAAGCGCGGCGAGTACGGCGTGCTGATGATCACGAGAGATGCCGCCTTCGCCGCCCCGGCGTATCCGCTGGAGAACGTCTTCGATCCCACCGGTGCCGGCGACACCTTCGCCGGCGGCTTCCTCGGCTACCTGGCCTCACGCCGCGAGATGAGCGACCGCGATCTGCGCAGAGCGATCGTCTTCGGCAGCGTGCTGGCGTCATTCACCGTCGAGAAGTTCTCGCTCGACCGGCTGCGCGAGATCACGCTCGGCGATGTGCTGGAGCGCTATCAGGATTTCCGAGCGCTCACCCGCTTCGATGACCATGAGATGTGAGGGCCGAGCACCGATTCACGGGTACACCACCTCGCCGCCCACAACGGTCATGCGCGTCCTGGTCGCGAAGAGCGACTGTGACGCGTAGACGTCACCGTCGACGATCGTGAAGTCGGCGAGCTTGCCCGGCTCGATAGTGCCGCGCGACGTTTCCTCGAATGCGGCGTAAGCGGCGTCGAGCGTGAATCCGCGGATCGTTTCGGCGAGCGTGAGCTTCTGTTGGGGATACCACCCGCCGGGCGGCTGGCCCTGATGATTCTGGCGCGTGACCGCCGAGTCGATGCCGAACCAGGGGTCGACGTCTTCGACCGGGAAATCGGAGCCGAGGGCCAGGCGGGCGCCGGAATCGAGGACGGTGCGCCAGGCGTAGGCGCCTTTGATCCGTTCCGGTCCGAGGCGTTGCTCGGCCCAGCGCATGTCGGAGGTGGCGTGGGTCGGCTGCATCGAGGCGATGATGCCGTCGCGGGCGGCGCGCGCGAAGTCGGACGGCGCCACGACCTGAAAGTGCTCGATGCGCCAGCGCCCGGCGGGAGTGACACCGGCGGCCTCGTAGGCATCGATGACGTTGCGCACACCGCGGTCGCCAATGGCGTGCGTGTTCATCTGAAAGCCGGCGGCGAGGCCGCGGCGCGCGTCCTCGGTCATGTGTTCGACCGTCGACACGATCAGTCCGGTATTGCCGGGATCGTCGCTGTACGGCGCCAGCAGTGCGGCGCCGCGGCTGCCGAGCGCGCCGTCCGCGTACATCTTCACCGCGCGGATGGTCCAGCGTCCGCCGTAGTCGATCATCGGACCGCGCTTGAACCATTCATCGAGCAGCGCCGGCTCGTCGCTGATCATCTGATAGAGACGGATGGGGAACTGCTTCGCGTCGATGAGCTCGCGCACCGCCAGGATCGTGTCTCTGCCCGCTCCGGCATCGTGGATCTCGGTCAGTCCGTTGGCGGCGATGCGCCGCGCGGCGGCGAGCACGCGCCGTTTGCGCTGCTCGTGCGTCGGTGAGGGCATGACGCGCTCGACGAGATCCTGCGCGGCGTCGACGAAGACACCGGTGGGATGGCCCTGCCCGTCGCGGATGAGACGTCCGCCCGCGGGATCGGCTGTGGCGGAGGTGATTCCGGCCAGCCGCATCGCCGCGGCATTGGCGAGCGCGGCATGCCCGTCGACACGTGTGAGCCACGCGGGACGATCGGAGACGGCGGCGTCGAGCGCGGCCGCGGTCGGGAACTCCTTGACCGGCCAGGCGGTCTGGTCCCAGCCGCGACCCTCCACCCACTCGTTCGGCCCGAGCGACGCGGCCCGTGCCTTCACGCGCGCGAGCACCTCATCGAGCGAAGCCGTACCGGTGAGATCGACGATGTCGAGCGCGAACCCGAGTCCGTAGAGATGCGCGTGCGCGTCGGTGAGTCCGGGAAGGATGGTTGCGCCGTCCGCGGCGACGATGCGCGCACCCGGATGCGCGTGTTTGAGATCGGCTGAAGGGCCCACTTCGAGGACCTTTCCGCCGGCCACATATACGGCTCCGTCGCGCATGGGAAGCTGCGACGGACCGGCCAGAACGGTTGAAGCGGTGAAGATCGTGCCTTGTTCCATTTTTCCGGTGGTGCAGCCCGCCATCAGCACGACGAGTGCCGTCAACGAGATACGAAGTAACCTCATCCGTTCATCCTATCTCGCGGAATGGCCGGGGAGTAGTCCTCGTTCCTCGCCATGCACCGATGAGAATATTCACTGTGATCGCGATCACGTTGCTCGCCGCGACGTTCGTGCACGCCGACGAGAGAAAATTCGTGGCCGCGGACCTGCCGCGGACGACGGCGGTGAAGCACAACGGCAGGATCGTGATCAGCAACGACGGCGTGGGGATCACCGCGGTGCGCTTCTTCGGCAACATCCGCGAGGCGCTGGTCAGCATCCGCTCGATGCCGCGACTGGTGACGCGCGCCTTCGGCTCGGTGCTCTTCGACTCGAACGCCAGCCTGGAGACGTCCATGCCGCCATACATGTCGTCGCTCATCACGGAAGCATCGCGTGCGCACGGCGTCGACCCTCGCCTGGTGGCCGCGGTGGCCCGTCGCGAGTCGGCGTTCAACCCGAAGGCCCGCTCCGCGGCCGGCGCCGGCGGTGTCATGCAGCTCATGCCCGCAACGGCACGGTATCTGGGATGTTCCGATGTGTTCGACGCCCGTCAGAACGTATTCGCCGGTACCAGGTATCTGCGCACGCTGCTCGATACGTTCAACGGCGATCTCGATCTGGCGCTGGCCGCGTACAACGCCGGTCCGGGCGCGGTCCAGAAGTACAACGGTGTGCCTCCCTATCGCGAGACGCGCGAGTACGTGGCCTCGATCCGCTCGAATTACGAGCGCTCTCTGAGGGATTGAGCCGGCGTCTTCTCCGCCCTCAACCCTCACCCCACTTCAATTTCGTCCGCAGCACGTCGAAGTAGTTCTTGTCCGGTGACTGGACGAGCAGTACCCGCTGTTCGGATTTGCGCACCCGCACGCGATCCGCGGCCGTCAGCGGCAAGCCTTCCTGTCCGTCGAGCGTCACGTACACTTCCTGCCCCTCGATCGGCTCGGCGATTCCGATCTCGATGTCCAGCTCGTCGGGCAGCACCAGCGGCCGGTTGGTCAGCATGTGCGGGCAGATCGGCGTGATGACCATCGCCCCCATCGTCGGATAGACGATCGGTCCGCCGGCGGAGAGGTTGTAGGCCGTCGATCCGGTGGGGGTACACACGATCAATCCGTCCGCGCGAAACGTCGACACGAACTGGCCGGCCACGGTGACGCGCATGGCGATGATGCGCGACAGCGCGCTCTTGTTAATGGCCACATCGTTCAGCACGCGCCAGTGCTGGTCGTCGCGTTCCGGCCCCGACACCTCGACGTTGAAGGTGACGCGCGGCTCGACGATGAACTGGCCCTCCAGCACGCGCTCGAGAATGACCGGGAACTCCTCGACGCGGATCTCTGTGAGGAAGCCGAGCGTTCCCATGTTCACGCCCAGGATGGGGACGTGGTCGGGGGCGTGACGGGCCACGGAGAGGAGCGTGCCGTCGCCGCCGAAGGTGATCAGAAGGTCCGATTCCGAACCGAGCCTGGCCCGGGTCAGGCACCGCCCTTCATCGCCGATCGCGGCGGACGTAGCCTCATCGAAGCAGACGGTGAGTCCGCGTTTGCGAAGATCGCCAGCCACCTGCTTCGCGTAGTCGAGCGCGGGTTGCGACGTGGTCTTCGCGGCGATGCCGACGCTTCGCATCGGCGAAGTCTACACTCGCAACGACGCTTCCTACGCCGAGACCATGGCCCGGCGCACGTCCTCGGGCTCGATGGTGATGCGCTCGCCGGCGCGCTCGGGAGCGACGAAGAGAATCGGATGGAGAACTCTCTCCAGGATGGCGCGCAGGGCCCGGGCGCCGAGCTTCTGCCGCAGTGCGGCCTGAGCGATCTCGCCGAGGGCTTCGCTGGAAAACTCGAGTTGGATCTGGTCGAGCGCGCAGAGCCGCTGGTATTCGGGAATCATGGCTTCCCGCGGCTGGGTGAGGATCGAGACGAGGTCGTCGGCGCTGAGCGGGTCCAGTTCCACCCGGACAGGAAGGCGGCCCAGCAGCTCGGGCAGAAACCCGTACGTCGTCAGGTCGTCGGTGGAGATCTCGTGTGAGCTCCCGGCGCCTTCCTTGAAGAACCCGATGGCGCTGGCGTCCTTCGGCTCTTGCATGTCCGAGAACGAGCCGGCGCAGATGAAGAGGATGTTGGCGATGTCGATCTCCACGTAGTCGTACTTGTTCCAGTGCGCGGTGACGTTGAGCGGTACGAAGATCTTCTCGCCCTCCAGAATCTTGAGCAGGGCCTGCTGCACGCCCTCGCCGCCGATGTCGCGCGATCCCGCGCCGGTGCGCGCGCCACCCGAGCGCCGGGCGATCTTGTCGATCTCGTCGACGAAGACGATACCGTTCTCGGCCGCGCTGACGTTCTGGTTCGTGGCGTAGAGCAATCGCCCGATGGCCACCTCCACATCCTCGCCGTAATACCCGGCCTCGGTGAACGCGGTGGCGTCGTTGTACGCGAACGGCACGTCGAGGATCTTCGCCAGCGTGCGCGCCAGATACGTCTTGCCGCATCCGGACGGACCGATCATCAGGATGTTCGATTTGCGGATGGAGACCTCGCCGCCGAACTTCAGATACTCGATGCGCTTGAGATGGTTGTACGCGGCGATGGCCAGGACTTCTTTGGCGTGGCGCTGGCCAATCACGTACTGATCGAGCTGCTCGAAGATCCGCCGGGGCGTGACGTGCAGAAAGCGATAAGTCTCACGCTTTTCCTTCATCGGCGCCGCCGTCGAGTATAGCAAACGGTCTCTCGCCGAGGCTGGGGATTCGAGATGGGAGATTGGAGGCTCGATCTCCGCTCGTCGATCGGGCCGCGCAAAAATTCTTGACATCGAGCCGGAGCGCCTCCGCGCGGAACCGTCTCTGTTTTCAATCACTTCCAGTTTTCGTGGCCATGGGCTGCCGCTTGCGATGGTGTGCCGCGAAAGGAGGTGATGCGGAAAAGAGAGCTCACGACGGAAAGAGAAGACAAAGGTCAAGTGTGGTCAGCCAAAAACAACAGCAACGAAACCAACCAACAACAAACAAACAAACGAAAAGGAGAACAAGACCCATGCGGAAGTCCCAAACCATGTTGTTTCTCGCAGTCATCATCGCCACGATGTGCGCCAGCGCCTTTGCCGCCGACGCGCAGGTCAGCGCGCCCGCGGGCGTCGTCAACATCAACTCGGCTGACGCCGGGCAGCTCTCGCTGCTTCCGCGCGTCGGCGCGAAGGCCGCGCAGCGCGTCATCGAGTACCGCAACCAGCACGGAGCGTTCGCCAAGGCCACGGATCTCATGCAGGTGAAGGGATTCGGTCAGAAGACGTTCGAGCGCCTGAGCCCCTACATCACGCTCGAGGGAAAGACCACTCTGACCTCGAAGGTGCAGGCCCCGCGCAAGGCTCGGGCGAAAACGAGCCGCCGTTCACAGCCCACCAACACGGCGTCGAAGTAGACGCCGCCCACCCCACGGGTGCCGTCCGCGAGGACGGCACCCCCTTCCAACGGGTTGCCGGGTTGCCAGGTTGCCAGGTTGTTCGACCCGGCGACGTAGCAACCCGGCAACCCGGCAACCCGAACAACCCGATCACGAAAGGAGCAAGCGTGCGCAGCGAAAAAGGCTTCACTCTCATCGATCTCCTCATCGCCATCGCCATCATCGGACTGACGACCGCCATCGCCGTACCGCAATGGCAATCGCTCCGGCGCCGTGCGGCGGTCGGAGCGGCGGCGAGAGAGATTCATTCGATCTTTCGCCTGGCCCGGTCGCGTGCCATCGCGCGCGGTGCGAACGCCGGCGTCAAGTTCACGCGCGGCGCGTATGACTGGCAGTACACGATCTACGACGACGGGGACGGTGACGGCGTGCGCAACGACGACATCCGGAAGGGGATCGATCGCCGTGTCAGCGGACCGCTTTCGATGATCCGCGGACGCGAGCTGGCGTCGATCTCGATCCCCGACTCCGTCAGAGTCGATCCCGGCGGCGCGGCCATGCCGCCCGGCGCCTCACCGGTGCGGTTCGGCACGTCCACGATCTGCTCGTTCTCGCCGCTCGGCGAGTCCACCCCGGGAACGATCTACCTCGCCGATGCGGCGGGGCTGGCGTACGCGGTACGAATCTTCGGCGGATCGGCGCGCGTGCGGACCCTGCGCTACGACCCGCTGCGCAGGCGCTGGGAGCAGATGTGATGCTACGTACTGCCACGATGGACGACGAGCTGCTCGGCCTCGTACGTCTGGATCGCCGAGAGCTTCGTCTCGCGCAGAAATGGATCGCTGAAGGCCTCGGTGAGGATGCGGCCGTCCATGTCGCGGCCGACCGGAAGGCCTGCGGCGAAGAGGACGGTGGGGACGACGTCGACGACGACGGCCGATTCGGGGTTCGTGTTGTGGGCGAGGCCGGGGCCGGTGATGAGGAGGAAACCGTCGTCGGCGCCGGGATCGTCGTTGCTCAACTCCTGCACAGCGAGCGACCAGGCCGTGGCGGGGAGCGCCGGTGGCACCACACCCGATGGCGAGCAAACCACGATGATGTGATCGGGATTGGCGCGGGCGATCCCTTCGAGCATGCGGTCGAGCTGTTGTGCGTAGGCGCGCAGAGCATCGCCCTTCATCGACGAGCGCGGCGGCAGGTCGTTCGTGAAGATGTGCAGCGCCTTCTGCGCCTCCGAGAACCCTTCCAGGGCGATCACCCGCAGATCGAATCCGCGATCTTGGCCGGCCACATTGATGGCGGCCAGATCGGCGGCCAGTCCGTCGACGATGCGCCGCCGGGCCGCACCGGTTCCATCAAACCGCTGGGCGATCTCGCCGATGTCTGTCTGCGGGGCGCGGAGATGGGCGCGCAGAGCCTCGTCGGTTACGACATGCGTCGCACCGGTGGGAACCGACGACGGCCAGTTGATGAGATCGGAGCGCAGCGAAAGCCGCTCGAACGCGGTCCAGAAAGGGAGGGCGTCTCCGGCGGGAAGTTGCGCGGAGATGCGCTTGACCGGCGGGATGAGACCCCAGGCCTCGAAGCCGATGCCGCTGGGGAGAAGGAGAAAGCGCTCCGCGGGATCGGCGCTGTTGAGGGGCGTGCGATACGAGAACTGTCCGGTCACGCCGTGGCGATAGGGCAGCTTTCCCGTGGCCAGCGAGGCCCACAGAGCCTTGGGGCTCGTCGTCGGGAACGGCTCGATGCGCGTGAAGTACGCGCTCTTCGCCGACTGGTCGAGATAGGGAAGCAGCCCCTCGCCCGACATCGTCAGGATCCAGTCGTAAGGGAGATTGCGGATGGCGATCACGATCAGCGGCCGCCTTCCGGCCACCGTGCCGATGTTCGCGACCACGACGTTCCTCTTCTCGGTGCGGTAGCTCTCGCGGCGCTGATAGAGAAAGAACGAGGACACGATGATGAGAGCGACGCCGGTCACGAAGATCGCGCGCGATCCGCGACGGTCGGCGTTGCGCTCCAGAAGCCAGAGGATCAGCAGTACGAACGCGGTGACCGTGATGACGATGGTGGCCTTGTTGAGCACGCGCACCGCTCCAACCGGGAGATAGATGCGCAGGTTGGTGAGGTGGATCCAGTAGATGAACGCCGACAGGAACGCCGCCAGAACCGCGAATCCGAATCCGTGCGCGCGGTACTCACCGCCCGTCTCCGGTTTGCCGAAGACCCTGACCCGAACGAAGCGCAGCAGCCAGAGCGCCGTGCCGAACAGCAACCCGCAGATCGTCGCGTAGACCAGCGTCACCGCCACGAGCCGCAGCGGCGCGATGTCGATCTGGGGGTTCAGGAAGTACAGCAGGAGTGCCATGTACATCCCGAAAATCGCTCCTGCAAGCACGCGCTTGAGGTAAGCCCAGCGGACCGGCACGGCGTGAGTGTAGTCGAGGCCGGGCCATGATCACGGCGGAACGATTGCGCCGCTGCCGCGGTGCGGCCGCCGTCCTCGAGCTTCTGCGCGACCTCGGATATCCGGTCCAGCCGGTCGACGTGGACCGGGCCGAATGGCACCGGGGAGGAGTGGCCGTTCCCTGGAACGGCAGGACCACGTTCCAGTTGATCGCCCGCCTGCCGAACATCGATCTGTTTCTACTGGACGGTTCGGTGGCCGCGGATTCGATCGCCGGATTTCTGCGCGAGTATGCGAACTATAATGTGCTCACAAAATCAGTCATTATTAATACAGATGATTCTATCTGTTCGTTCTTCGATCTCTCCAGAACCGGAAAGCTCAGGCGTCTCTCCTTCGATCCCGGCGCCCCATCGGCGCTGGCCGTCGACCGGCTGAATCTTCTCGATATCGCCGGAGCCGATCCCCATGCCGCCAACAGGATCTTTGACCGGGCGCTCGATCGCGAAGCGGTGGGCCGGCAGTTCTTCGTCCGATTTCGTGCAGCCGTTCGCGACGTCGCACACGAGTTGCTCACCCGTCATCCGGAGGAGTCGCAGGACGAGGCCAGCCAGCAGGCGCTGCTGATCCTGTCGCGGCTTCTGTTCCTGTCGTTCATTCAGGAGAAGGGCTGGCTGAATCGCGAGCGGCGATTTCTGATCGACCGTTTCGACGCCGCGCACGTCGGCGGTCGCGAATTCTTCGCCACGGTGCTCCTGCCGCTGTTCTTCGGCTGTCTCAACACGCCCCGTGCTGAGCGCGACAATGCGGCCCGGGCCCTCGGTGCCATCCCGTACCTGAACGGCGGTCTGTTCGAGCCGTCCGCGTTCGAGCGCCGCCATCACGACCTCCATCTGTCGAACGAGGTGATGCGCTCCGTGCTCGAAGATGTTTTCGGGAAGTTCGATTTCAGCGTCGACGAAAACGATTCCGCGGGCACACACATCGATCCGGAGATGCTCGGCAAAGTCTTTGAGTCGCTCATGGCCGAGGACGAGCGCGCGGCCAGCGGCAGCTTCTACACGCCGAGGGAGATCGTCGACGCTCTGACCTCGCGCGCCATCGTGGAGTGGCTGACGCGCTCGCATCCGTCGCTTCGCCACGATCTCTTTGCGCTGCTGGACGGAAACGAGCCGAGCCGCTACCTGATGGAAGCAGCGCCGTCGCTGCTGCAGCGCCTCGAGCAGATCTCCGTCCTCGATCCCGCCTGCGGCTCCGGCGCATTCCTTCTGTCAGCCCTGAATCTGATCGAGAGGCTCTCCTTGCGGCTGATTGGAGGCCCTGGCCCCGAGGCCCGAGGCCTGCGAAGCCGGATCGTGGAGCGATCGTTGTACGGCGTCGATGTCAAGCCGGAAGCGGTGCGTCTCTGCGAGTTGCGTCTCTGGCTGGCCATCGTCTCCCGGACCGAGGCGGAGGTCGACGAGATCCCGCCGCTTCCGAATCTCGATCGCAACATTCTCCAGGGCAACGCGTTGCTCTCACCCGTCGACTTCCTCGGCGGCCATCGCGGCGACATCTATCGTCAATGGGCCGGCGGCATCCGCGCGCAACGCGATCTCATCGAGCGTTACCGGCACGCGCCGCGCGCGGAACGGCCGGCGCTTTCCCGGCTGCTTCGCGAGAACGACCGCAGGCTGGCCTGCGATCTGGTCGTGCGCGCCATCGATGCCGACGAACAGGAACTCTCCGCCGCCAGCACGCCGGAAAAAGATCTGTTTGGCGACGAGGGGCATGTCGATCAGCTCCATTGCCGCGATCTCCAGGCGCGCATCGCCGAGACGCGGGCGGTGCTCGACCGGATCGAGCATGGTGCGCTGGACTTCTTTTCATTCGACGTGCACTTCGCCCACGTCGTGGCCGCCGGCGGCTTCGACATCGTCGCCGGGAATCCACCGTGGGTGCGCAACGCCCGCATCGAACCCCGTTCGCGGCGTTTGTACCGCGATCGCTACGCTCTGTTCGGACGGGGCATGCGGAATGTGCCGTTTCATCAGCCCGATCTCTCACTGGCGTTTTTCGAGCGCGCGTTGAGCCTGGCCGATCACGACGGCGTGATGGCGATGCTCATGCCCGCGAAAATCGTGAATGCCGCCTATGCCGCGCCGCTGCGGCGGTTGGCGCAGGAGCAACTGGCTCTGCTGGACCTCATGGACTGGACGGGCGACCCGCGGCGATTCTTCAGCGCGGACACGTTTCCGCTCGGTGTCATCGCTCGTCGCGGCTCGGCGGGCAACGTCCGTGTGACCGCCGGCGGCACGACTCATTCCATCGCACAGCGCGACCTTTCCATCGGAGGCAGTGAGTGGTCGCTCGTACCGCCGGAGGTCGGGTCGATCCTGCGCCGCATCGCCGCCGAGCATCCTCCGCTCGCCGACGCCCTCGGCCGCCGCCCCGTGATGGGCGTGAAAACCGGCGACAACCGGCGCTTCTTCGTCGAGGGCACTCTCGAAGACGGCCATCTGGTCAGCAGCGACGGAGTGCGCATCCCCATCTTCGCGCTGTGCCGCTGCGTGCGCGGCCGCGATCTGCGCCGTTGGACGGTGACGCAGTCGCAGTGGATGCTGTGGCCGCCCGCCGCGGGCTGGAAAGACGCGCCGGAGTGGCTGCGCGGATTCCGTCTGGCCTTCGTGCGGCCGGAACACGTCGGCGTCAAGGTGGCGTGGAAAGACGTGTCGCGCGGAATGGCCGCGGCGGTTCTGCCGGACATCGTGCACGTCGACGGGCACGCCGTCCCGCTCGTACCCAACCAGACGCTCTATTCGATCGACAGCGTCTCGCTCGACGAGGCCTACGTGCTCTCGGCGATCCTGAACTCCGGAATCGCGGACGCGTTCTTCCTGGCTACGGCCGAGCGGGCGAAAGACGATCACTATCGATACTTCGGCCGGACGGTGGCGCGGCTCCCGCTCCCGCGCATCGGGCCCGGCCAACCGCAATGGGAGAAGCTCGTGCGGCTGTCGCGTGCGGCGCACCGCAGCGGACGAACGCCCGGCGAACTGGACGACGTCGTGTGCGACCTCTACGCGATCGACGCGCTCGGACCTCTGCGGGCGTTTGTGGAGCGCAGGCTCGGTGCTCGCTGAGCACCAGCTCGAGGCGGTCGGCCGGGCCACGGAGATCATCGACTGTTGCGGGGGTGCGCTCCTCGCCGACGAGCCGGGAATGGGCAAGTCGTTCATCGCCGCGGAGCTGGCGCGCCGCTACGAGTGCGCGGGCGCGGCCATCGAAGTGATCGTCCCCGCGACGCTCCTGGCCCAGTGGAACGAAACGCTGCGCCGATTCGGAGTGAATGCCAGCCTCTTCACCCACGATGGCATCGTCAACGACACGAGAATCCCCACGCCGGAGCGGCGGCTCATCGTGGTCGACGAGGCGCATGCCTTCCGGAATCCGCGGACGCAACGTTATGACGCGCTGGCGCGGCGCTCACCCGGCGCGCGCCTGCTGCTGGTGACGGCCACTCCGCTCTGCAACTCACCGCGCGACCTGCGCGCGCTCATCGATCTGATCGCTGCTGACGACGCCCTGGCCTGTCGTGGCGTTCCCTCGATCGACGTGGCCTTCGATCTCGACCGGCGCGACTCCATCCGCCGCATCGTGTCCGAGCTGGTCATCCGCCGCGACCGCGCTGTACTGCCGGCCCATCTGCAATTCGGCTCGCTCGAGGCCAGGGTGATTCGCTACGACGTATTCGATGGAGAGGGTGAAGCAGGCCGCCTCATCGACTCGCTACAGTTTCCGCTGATCGGCGAGAGCGCCATCCTCAGGCAGTTTCTCTGGCGGCGGCTGGAGTCGAGCGAGGCCGCCCTGCTCGAAAGCCTGCGGCGGCAGCGCCGTTTCTACGAGCGCGCGCTCGACTGCCTGCGCCAGGGTCTGGCGCTGCCGAAGCGCGAATACAGACGGGCATTTGCGCACGAGGAAGACGCCGATGCCATCCAGCAGGTGTTGTTCTGGAACGTCTTCACGGGCGGCGGCGCAACCGCCAGCGCTCAGGAGATCGAGGCGGAGTTGGTGCGGCTCGACGCGTTGCGGATGTGCATGGCCGCGTCGCCGCGGACGAAGCTGAGAATCCTCACCGGCCTGCTGACGGACGAACCAGCAATCGTTTTTACCGGGTGGGCGGCCACAGCCGCGTCGATCGGCGAGGCCTTGTCGCGGCGCGCCGTCGTCGCTACCGGGCGTGACCGCAGGCGTGCGCTCGAGGCCATCCAGAGCTTCTCCGACGGGCGTGCCGGCGTTCTGGTGGCCACCGATCTCGCCGCCGAAGGGCTGAACCTGCAACGCGCCGGGATGGTCGTCCACTACGACCTGCCGTGGAACCCCGTAAAAGTGGATCAGCGCAACGGCCGGGCCTTGCGCATCGGTCAGGAGAGGGAGTTTGTTTCGGCGATCTATTTCCTGCCGAACCAGGACCGATCGAGCGTGCTCAACGTCGTAGCCCGGAAGAACGAGATGCGGCGGCGCGTGCTGAATGCAGTGCCGCTGCCCGGCCTGCCGCACGTGGCCACGGTCAGGCCGCGGGTGACGCGGGATGCCGGCATTGTCCGGTTCGGTGCCTGGCGTCTTCCCGACGCTGCCCGCAAACGCCACCGGGCAGGCCTGGAGCGTCTCCTCTCGACCATGGCCGGTGAGTATCTCGATGAGGGTAAGCTCCGCGATCTCGCGGATCTGCTCGCCTCCGAGCCGTGACTCTATAATCGCGCCGTGGACCTCCTCATCGTCGACGACGAAGCATCGCTGCGCGACTTTCTTACGATCGTCTTCGAGGGGGAGGGGTGGCAGGTCAACGCCGCGGCCACGCTGGCGGAAGCGCGCGCGTCGATCGCGAAGAACGAGCCCGATCTCGTGCTGTGCGATCTCATGGTTCCGGACGGGTCGGGCATCGACCTGATCCGCGAAGTGAAGGCGCAGACCCCCTCCATCGCCTTCATCATGATCACCGCGCACACCTCGACGAAATCGGCGATCGATGCCCTCAAGGCCGGCGCGTTCGACTACATCGCCAAGCCGTTCGACATCGAAGAGATCAAGATCATCGTCCGCAAGGCCGTGGAGCGAAAAGAGCTCGAGGACGAGAACCTTCACCTCCGCAGCGCGCTCGAAGAGCGGTTCACCTTCGCCAACATCATCGGCAAGAGCGCCAAGATGCAGGAGATCTTCTCTATCGTTCAGCGCGTGGCCAGGACCACGTCCACCGTGCTCATCTCCGGCGAGTCGGGCACGGGCAAGGAGCTCATCGCCCGCGCCCTGCACTACAACTCCGGGCGGCGCGGCAAGTTCGTTTCGATCAACTGCGGTGCGCTGCCCGAGAACCTGCTCGAATCGGAGCTGTTCGGTCACGAGCGCGGCGCCTTCACCGGCGCCATCCGTGAGAAGCGGGGTCTCTTTCAGGAGGCGGAGCGCGGCACCATCTTCCTCGACGAGATCGGGGAGACGACGACGGCGATGCAGATCAAGCTGCTGCGCGTGCTCCAGGAGCGCCTGGTGCGCAAAGTGGGAGCGAATCTGGAGTCGCCAGTCGATGTCCGGGTCATCGCCGCGACGAACCGCGACCTCAGCGACTCCATCCAGAAGGGCACGTTCCGCGAAGATCTCTTCTACCGGATCAACGTCATTCCCATCGAGCTGCCTTCGCTGCGGCAGCGCAAGGAAGACATCCCCCTCCTCGTCGAGCACTTCATCGCCAAGTACTGCAGCAACCTCGGCGTGCCGCAGAAACACATCTCCACCGATGCCATGCGTGCCATCGAGAAGTATCACTGGCCGGGGAACGTGCGCGAGCTGGAGAATGTCGTGGAGCGGATGATCGCTCTGGAAACGTCCGACGTGCTCACCACGAAGTCGCTCCCCGATCACGTCCTGCTGGGCGGGCGCATTCCGGACGCGACGTTCGAGCTGCCGCCGGAAGGCCTCTCCCTGCAGGATCACCTCGAGGCCATCGGGAAGATCTTCATGCTCAAGGCGCTGGAGCGGAGCGGCGGTGTGCAGACCCAGGCCGCGGAGTTGCTGCGGATGTCGTTCCGTTCGTTCCGGTACTACGCGAAGAAATACGAATTGATGCCTAAAGACCAGAAGCAGGATGACGCTGTCGAGGTTGAGAGTGAGAAAACGTAGGTCCGGCTCTCCAGGTGGACCACGGCTTGCCATGCTCTGCGTCGTCCTGCTCGCCGCCTGCGCGAAGCCGATGACCACGACTCCTCCTCCTCCTCCTCCATTGTCGTCGCCGTACAACGGCCCGGCAGTCGTGCTGCCCGATGGATCGAGCGTCCGCATCGAGATCGCAGCCGACGACGAGACGCGCGCGCAAGGCCTGATGTTCCGCGACCACGTCCCGGAGGGGACGGGGATGCTCTTCCTTTTTCCGGAAGCGGGAGACTTCCCGTTCTGGATGAAAAACACCATCGTGCCGCTGGACATGATCTGGATCGACGATTCCCACGGCGTCGTTCACGTCGAGCACGATGTGCCGCCCTGCAAAGCGGATCCCTGTCCGAGTTATCCGCCGCACGCGGTGGCGAAATACGTCCTCGAGCTCGGCGCCGGGCAGGCCGCGAAGCACCGCGTCGTGAATGGGTCTACACTCGAGTTCGAGCGGCTCGACCATGTCGTCGTGCGCTGAAAACGGGTCCGCATGTTCCGATCACGAGGCCAGAATCTCAACAGCATCTACATCCTGCTGTTCCTCGCGATCGCGTTCTTCTTTCTCGAATATCAGGACCCGCAGAAGTACGCGCAACTCTTCTCGTTCGAGCGCAACGCCGTGGCCAGCGGCGAGGTCTGGCGCCTCATCACCTATCAGTTCACCGTAGCGGGACAGGGGTGGTTCGTCTTCCCGAAGCCGGTCGTGCTCTTCTTCACGCTGCTGCTGCTCTACCTCATGGGCACGGCCGTGGAAGAAGAGTGGGGGACGTGGAACTTCCTGGCGTTGTTTGCCATCTCTTCGGTGGGATCCGCCATCGCCGCCGCGGGCCTGGGCATTCCGCTGCTCGGATCCTACTTCGTGAACTTCTCGCTGCTGTTCGTGTACGCATCGATCTATCCCCAGCAGACGTTCTATCTCTTCGGCGCCTTGCCGGTGCGCATTCGCTGGATCGCTTACATCGCCGCGCTCGTGCTGATCACGAGCGTGTTTGCCGGTGGGCGCTCGAACTGGGCCGCTCTGGCCGGTGCGGCCGCCAGCTACGTGTTCTTTCTCTCGCAGCGCGTGCGCGTGATCGTCATCCACGAGAACGAGGCCGTGGACGAAGACGAGATGCCCGATGGCACGGCCATCCGCAACGCCGCGCGCTTCGTTGCCATCAAGCGGGCCGCCAACAACGGCAACGCCACCGAGATCGATCGCATGATCTCCGTCTGCGAACGCGACATCGTGCGCGGCGTCAACATCTGTCCGCCGGCCGATTTCAAACCCGAGAACAACGACGGCTACTGCATCCGCTGCGACGGGTTCTCGGAATGCTCGGCGCGCTTCCTGCTGGCCAGGCGCCCCGCCGCCGCGCCGCCCGAGGGCGCAATGCCCGAGCGGACGACAAGCTGAGGAGCGTCTTACCAACGCGCCACCCTCCCAGATTCCTCGCCGTCTCCGCGGCTTCGGAATGACCCGTGCCCCCTCGTCATTCCGAGCGTCAGCGAGGAATCTGGGCGGGGGCGCCGTCTTCGCGGCTTCGGAATGACGCGTGCCCCCACGTCATTCCGAGCGTCAGCGAGGAATCTGGGCGGGGGCGCCGTTTCCCACCCTCCCAGATTCCTCGCCGTCTTCGCGGCTTCGGAATGACGGGGGAGAACGCTTAGCTTCCGGGTTGGGTCGGCGGTGGCGGCGGGTTGCCGCCGTCGTTTCCACCGCCACCACCACCGCGACGGCGTTTGCGGAATCGGCGGCGGCGACGGCCACCTCCGCTCCCATCGGGCTCGGGCTTCGGGCCTCGGGCCTCGGTGGGAACAGGAGGCTGTTGAAGCGGCGGCTGTTGTGACTGCGGCTGAGCGGTCGCGGCGCGATCACGATTCGCGCCGCCGCGGCGGCGTCTGCGACGGCCTCGCGGTGCCGCGGGCTGCTGTGACGGCTGCTCTTGCTGTTGTTGCGGCTGCTTTGGCTGCCGTTGTGCCTCTGGTTGTTGCCGTGGTTGCGGGCGGCCCTCCGTCCGCTGGGCGGGGCGCTGGCGATCTCGGTCGCGGTCGCGCTCGCGACGGCTCTTCGGTTTTCCTCCCCGCTCGCGCCGGGGGCCGCGCTCGGTCGGTGGCGCCGGGCGCTTATCGTCGCGCCGCGGCCGACCCGTCCGCTGCTCGAACTCCTGCAGCTTCTTCTGCATGAAACGGCGCGCCTGCGCATCCTGCTTCACACGGAGAGGGTCGTGTCCGCAGTAGGGGCACCGCTTCCACCCTTCGGGGTAGCTGCGATCGCAGTTTGTACAGAGAATGCTCTTCGGAAGGGGCATCGGGAAAACGGGCGCATTGTACACTTCCGGCGTGCCGCAGAAGATCGACGCGGAGCGCCGCAAAACACTCGAAACGCTGATCGCGCTGGCTGAGGATTCCTCGCCGGGGTCGTGCTGGGATGATCAGCGGGCGGAGAATCTGCTGCGATCCCAGTCTTCGCCCGAGGAGTTGCGCGAAGCGGGCGCGAGCGAGAAGACCATTCAACACATTTTCGCCCGTGCCGTGCGGGGAACATATTCGGTTCGCGTCGAGGCGCGTTTCGAGGCCGCTCACTATCTCCGTGAGTACCGCGGTATCTCGGAGCCGCTGCACGGCCACTCCTACAAGGTGGAGGCAGAGCTGGCGGCGAGGGGTGGCGGTGTCGACAACGATGCCATCGCGGTCGACTTCGTCAGTGCCAAGCGCAAGCTCGAGACACTGGCGAAGAAGCTCGACTACGGTTGCATCAATGACGTCGTACCGTTCACGGAGATCAATCCGTCCGCGGAGAACGTCGCGGCATGGTTTCATCGAGAGCTGTCCGCGGCGATCGCGGACGAGAACGCCATCGTCACCGCCGTCACTATCTGGGAAGGGCCGGTGAACTCGGTCACGTTCGTGGCGGAGGTGCAATGAGTAAGCTTCCGAATCACACGGCGCTGAAAGAGTGGTCGACAGTCATCGAGGCCCTCGGCCACGGCGACCAGGTCGTTCTGATCCGCAAAGGCGGAATTGCCGACCCGGAGTTCGGACTCGATGCCGCGCGGTTCTATCTCTATCCGACGTACTTTCATCAGGGCGAGAACGAACACCGCTCGCGCGTGGCGATCACGCATTGGTGCGAGGTCGTGCGGACCTGGAGCGTTCGTGAGCTCGAGGCGTTGCGGCGGCTGGCACCGCTCGTGGCCATTCCCTCCGAGACGCTCGACGCGCGATATCGGTTTCGTCCCGATCAGGCCCTGCACATCATCGGCGTACGCGTATTTGCGCTGGATCGGCCCGCCGACGTGGTGTTCCGCGAGGAGTACGCCGGTTGCCGGAGCTGGCTCAGTGTCGACGAGGAGATCGACGTCGACGGATCGGCTCCCGTCCTGAGCGAGGGAACACTCCAGTCGAAGCTCGCCAACATCGATCACGTCCTCGATGCCGAGGGATCCCGCCGGCAGAACTCCGCCTGAAGCAGGCACCCACGCGATGGAGATCCTGGCCGTTCTCATGATGATCGTGGCGGGCGGCGTGGTGGCCGTGTTCACGTTGATCGCCATGTCGCTCTCGAGGGGCGATGAGCGGGGCCGGTCACGCCAGCGGGCGGTTGACCGCGATCATGTCGCCGCGTCGATCCTCTTTCAGATTCTGATCGCCGGCGGGGCCGGCGCCGATGACGCACTGCGAATGATCCGCCGCGAAGCCCGGCTCGTCGCCCCAGTCACGCCGGGTGTCGACGTGACGAGCTGGGCCGAATCGTTCGCGAGCACCGCGCCGGTGTCCGCGCGTGAAGAACTGCTCGAGACCGCCGTGCAATTCGCGGCTTCCACCCACACGCCCATTCCCCTCCGCCAGTACGCCACGCTCCTCGATCTCAGCTTCGGTCTCGGATTTCACAGCGACGCGCTGGCGCGACTGCGCGATCGATACGGCTTCGAATATGTCGATCACGCCAAGGATGCCCGGCCGCGCGAAGCCGACAGGTCCGGGGGCGCGATGCCGTTGTTCGTGCGCCAGGAGTCACACCGCGGGGAATGGCTTCGTGTTCTGGAGGTCGAGGGGATGCCGACGCGCCAGACGATCATCGCGGCCTATCGCCGGCTCGCCGCGCGGCACCATCCGGACCGCTTTCATGGCCAGGCCGACGACGTCCGGCAGGCCGAGGCGGCGCGGTTCATCGAGATCACGCGCGCGTACGACAATCTTCTGGCGCTCTACAGGGATTGACGGCGACGCTGGAGGGTGTATAATGCCCGGCTCGGGAATACCCCGGCTGTAACGATTTGTTAACACCGGGTTCGCCAGCAGTTCCCTCCTGTAAACCGTAGTCTTTCATTGGATGAACCGATTTAGAGGACAGCCGTGTCCGTAGCTGGTGACGCGACCACGATCGCCGACCGTGACGACCTGAAAGGCTCGTGAACGTAGAAGTCTCCTGATTTCAACGGGTTCACGACTCAATTTCACGACCGTAGTAACTATTTTATTTGCTGCTGCATCTAAATAATGCATGCGGCATGGAGTGTGAAGTTTTGATGTGCGATGACGCAGGGGAAAAACGATGAAGACCGCGGTAGCGACTGATCACGAGCAGGGCTGGGACTTCGAGAAGGCCGCGATGCCTTACGTCGACTCGCTCTACAACACCGCCTACCGGATGACGCGTAACTCCGAGGACGCCGAGGATCTCGTTCAGGAGACCTATCTGAAGGCGTACAAGTACTACGACAAATTCGAAGAAGGCACCAACTTCAAGGCGTGGCTCTTCAAGATCATGAAGAACACGTTCATCAACAACTATCGGAAGAAAAAACTCACTCCGCACAAGATCGACTTCTCGGAGATCGAAGAGTCGTACGAGCGCGTGATCCAGAAGAACGCCCCGGATCTCATCAAGGATCCGGAGACCGACATCTTCCAGGACATGATGGACGAGGACGTGAAGCGCGCCCTCGACTCGCTGCCGCACGACTACAAAATGGTGGTGCTGCTCGCAGACATCGAGGGATTTTCCTACAAGGAGATCGCCGAGATTCTCGACTGCCCCGTCGGCACCGTGATGTCGCGTCTCTATCGCGGGCGCAAAATGCTCGAGCGCACTCTGCTCGAGTACGCGCGCAAGTACGGCTACATCCGCGGCGGCGCCGAGCCGGCCAAGATGCGCTCACGCAAGGACGAGACGAAAGGCCACAAGAAGAAGGAGCCCGGCGAGGAAGAAACCGAAGCTCCCGAACAGGAGGAGAACGAAGAGGAAGTCCTGTTCGCCGCCGCACCGGAAGAAGAGTTCGAGTTTGAGGTCGAAGAGGAAGAAGAGCCCGAGCAGTTCGACATCGGATAATCGCAAACGAGCACTGCATTTGATGAGGGGCGGGCAGAAATGCCCGCCCCTTATTTTCCGGGGAGGAATCTTGGCAACGGCCTCGCCGTTTGACATCTGCGAGTGTCGTCACCTCATACAGCAGGAAGGGACGCGATGCTTTGTCGCGATGTCAAACGGGTCGTCTACTTCTTCCTTGATGGCTCCCTCGGCGAAGAGAAGCGCAAGGATTTCAGCAGCCACGTCAGCCTCTGTCCCGATTGCGAGCGGCGCATGAGGGTCCACGAGCGCCTTCGCACCTTCGTCCAGTCGCGGTTCGCCCGCCTGACCACGACGGCCCCCGATCGATTCAAAACGCGGCTGACGCGATCGATCCGGGCCTTCCGGACAGAGTGGTCACGCTGATCCGATCCATCGTCTAGAATCCGCGGCGTGCCGAAGCTCGCCAAAAGGAAGCCGCACGCGAAGCCTGCGCCCACGAACGAGAAGCTGATTCTCGTCTCCTCCAATCCCAACAAAGGCATCGAAGCGGAGCGCATCCTCGGCGTTCCCGTCCTGCGCGTCTCGATCGCGCTGCCGGAGATCCAGGCTGCCACCGTCGAGGAGGTCACGCGTTACAAACTCGAGGCCGCGCGCACGAAGGGCTACCACCGGTTGATCGTCGAAGACGTCTCCCTCGGGTTCGATGAGCTCGGAAACTTTCCAGGACCGTACGTCCGATGGCTGCTCGAGGCCGCCGGCGGAACCGGCCTGGCGGTGATGGCGTATGCGCTGCGCAACCGGACCGCCCGCGCGCAGTGCTGCGTCGCCTACTGGAACGGTCTCGAAGGAAAGATGTTTCGCGGAGAGTGCGCCGGCGAGATTCTCGTCGAGCCGCGCGGCGACCAGAAGTTCGGCTGGGACGCCTGGTTCCAGCCGCAGGGCTCGGACAAGACGTTCGCCGAGATGACGGATGCGGAAAAGGATGCCGTCTCGCACCGTGGGAAGGCGTACCGGGAGCTCGCCGCTCACCTCGCTCTCGAGCCGCAGCCGGCCTGAGGTCTGGACAGCATTGATCTGAATTCTGGACAAACTCGCCACAACTCCGCCACAGCCTTTTCCCAACGAATCCTTAAACCACACGTATACAGTGAGTTGAGGTAGACGCCCTCGGCCGCTCACGATGGCAGGGCACTTGAAGTGAAGAGGGACGCGCCCGCGAGGCGGGCGTGGAGTGGAAAGGAAGCTCCCATGTGGGTATTTGACGGAGAGCAGTGGATCGGCGAGGGCGGCACGAACGAAGAGACGCCCAGAGGCCCGCGGAAGCAGTACGACATGGAACAGTACGACATGGATCGTTTTCTGCCGGAGCTCCAGGTTGTCGAAGTCGTCCCGACCGTTCCCCAGGCAAATCGAGTTCCGTTTCCGCTGCCGTAAGCCGGCAGCGGGTTGTCGAATCTCTCTTATGACGAGTCACGGCCGCGCGCGTAGCGCGGCCGTTTCCTTTTCATCGTGGCGTGAATCGCTCCAGGAACGACGCGATGATCGGCTCGACGGCCTGGGAGGCCTCGCTGAAGATCCGGTCCGCGTGATAGTTCCCGGCCACGTCGAGGATGTGCAGCTCCTTCGGCTCGTTGGCTCTCTCATAGAGCGCGACGGAGTGCCGGTGTGCGATGAGCCAGTCGTTTTTCACATGGACGAAGCAGACTGGTGCGTGCACGTTTGCCATGTCGTCGAGGGCCCGGAGCTTCGTGCTGCGCCGCATGCGCCACTCGAATCGAGGCCGGTTCCGAGCCTGGGAAAACGCGATGTGCCGGTGGATCGTGAAGGGGTTGATGCGCGGCACGATCATCGAGAAATCGGCCACCGGCGAGATGAGCAGCAGCGAAGCCAGCGGTAGTTCGTGCCTCGCGGCGGTGGAGATGGCAATGGCGCCCCCGTAGGAGAATCCAACGAGGGTCAGCGACTCGATCGGCACGCGGTCGAGGATGTCGGCGGCCACCGCCGCCACGTCGTAATGCTCGTGGTGGTTGAACCCGTAGGTGCCTTCGCTGCTGCCGTGTCCGCGCAGGTCCACGACGGCGGTGCGGTACCCGTGAGAAGTCAGCAGGCCCGCCAGGCGGATCATGGCCGGATGCCGGCGATCCCGCCAGAAGCCGGGCACCACCAGTACTGCCGAGCGCGACGGCGCATCGTACAGGTCGTAGGAGATGGTCGTCCCGTCGAACGAGATTGCCGTCGACGTCACCGGAGTAGAGACCCTCTCGACCGAGGGGTTGCTTGACATCGTCACGGCCATTCTTATATTACCGCCGCGCGTTCCCATCCCACAGTCGCCAAACCACTCAAGGAGAGTCCTGATTGATGAAGAAGTCTTTTGTCCTGACCGTGCTCGCGCTCGCTCTGGCCAGCATGTTTGCCTTCGGTTGCAAGAAGGAAGAGAACACGAATACCGATACGGCCGCGACCGATACCACGATGATGAGCACGACCGATACCGCGGCCGGCAGCACGACCGCAATGTCCACCAGCGGTACGTCCGCCACGGGAACGACCGGGACGATGTCCTCCACCGACGCTTCCTCGGTGGGAACGACCGGCACGACGGTGACAACCGCCACGACCACAACGCATTGACCTGTCAGGGACCCTTCCAGCGGCTACTGGATGGCACCTGAGTTGCTTTTGACGGAGTGGGGCCTTGTTCCTGGTGGGAGGTTCCACTCTTTGCGAGATCGATCCGGTTCAGTAAACCGAAGTTGATATGGGCAAGGAGGTGAGGTTCGGCACCCGAAGTGACTGTTCACATTCTTCCAGTTGTTCCATCTCCAATCCTGAAAGGAACGTTTTATGAAGCGTAGTTTTGCCATTCTCATGGTGATGGCCCTCGCTCTCTTCGCCTTCTCCTGCAAGAAGGAAGAGAACACGAATGTGACCGACACGGCGGCGAGCGACACCTCATCGACGATGATGACCGACACCGCAATGAGCTCGACCGACACGACCATGATGACCACGACCGATACGTCCGGCACCGCGATGACCGGTACGGATACATCCGGCACGGCCATGATGGGTACGGATACGTCGGGCACCGCGATGACCGGCACCACATCGACGACCACCAAGACCACCACGAAGAAGACGACGACGAAGAAGCACTAGTCGCCAAGGAGTTTCAATTTGAAGAGATCAATGGCAGTTCTGATGGTCGTTGCCGTGGCGTTGTTCGCCTTCGCCTGCAAGAAGGAAGAGAACACCAACATCACGGATACGGCCGCCGTGAGCGACACGTCTTCGAGCACCATGGCCACCGACACGACGGGATCGACTTCGACCTCGGCGATGCCGTCCGGGACCATGACCGATACCTCCGGAACCATGGTTACGGAGACCAGTGCCACCAGCACGACCGGCACGACCTCGACCACGACGTCCAGCACCACCGGCACCACCACCATGGGCAGCATGTCCAAGACGACCACCAAAAAACACTGATCCCGCGGATTGCCTAAAAAACGCCCTGCCTCTCAGCAGGGCGTTTTTTCCAACAAAGGAGAGAAAGAGAAATGAAGAAAACACTCGCAGTTCTGATGCTCGCCGCGTTCACGCTCTTTGCCTTCGGCTGCAAGAAGGAAGAGAACACGAATACGACGATTGGCACCGACACCGGCTATTCGTCCACCGATTCGTCGAGCACCATTACCTCGACCATGACGTCCACCGATACCACCGGGACGGCCATGACCGATACGACGGACACGACCATGACCAGCACCATGGGCACCACGCCCATGACCGGCACGACGAGCACGACGACCACGACGAGCACGACCACCAGACACTGAGATCCGAAGCACCGCGAGGAACCCGGGTGAGCGCATCACCGCCCGGGTTCCTCGCTTTCTCCGGTGCTCAGCGTGCTGCCGCGTTCTTTTTGGCGGCGAGATCTTCCCGCAATTTCTCATAGACGCGGTGCGTCTCGACCTCGGCGTCCCGGCGGTCGCCGCTGTTGTCGATGACGTAGTCGGCCGCCCGCAGCCGCTCCTCGCGGTTCATCTGATTTTTCATCCGCCGCCGCGCCTCGAACCGCGACACGCCACGCATCACCGCGCGCGTCTCCTGGATCCCGGGATCGAGGTCGACGACGACGATCCGGTCGCAGCGGTCCTTCCCTCCCGACTCCAGGAGCAGCGTGGCTTCGATGATGAAAATGCGGTCGCGATCGGGGAAACGCCGCTCCTCCGCGCTCACGATCCGCCGCTCTTCCTCGACCACCAGCGGGTGGATGAGCTCGTTCAGTTTCCGCGCCGCTTCTCCGCTGGCGAAGGCGATGTCAGCGAGCTTCTTCCGATCGATCTCGCCGCTGTTTGTGAGGACGTCGCGGCCGTACGCCTCGACGAGAGCGTTGTGTCCGGCGTCGCCGGGACGATAGAGCCGGGCCACGATGGCGTCGGCGTCGATGGTCACGCATCCGAGGCCGGCAAAGATTCGTGAGATGGTGGACTTGCCGCTGGCGATTCCACCGGTCAGGCCGACTCTGAGAATCATCCCCGTCTCCGCTGCGCTGCCGTCAGCGTGTTGCGCATCAGCATGGCGATGGTCATGGGACCCACACCGCCCGGCACGGGGGTGATCCATCCCGCCGCTTCCCTGGCGCGCGCGAAGTCGACGTCGCCGACGAGCACCGATCCGTTCTTCTCCAGCAGCCGGAGCTTGTCCGGGTCGTGCTGCAGTTGCGCGGTGAACGACGGACCCACGCGGTTCATGCCGACGTCGATGACCACCGCACCAGGCTTGATCATGTCGCCGGTGACGAGGAAGGGCTGTCCGACCGCTGCCACCACGATGTCGGCTTCTCGGATGACGGCGCCCAGATCGGGCGTGCGCGAATGGCAGATGGTCACGGTGGCGTTGCGCTGCAGAAGCAGGGCCGCCTGCGGTTTTCCAACGATGTCGCTGCGGCCGACCACGACGGCACGCTTTCCTTCGACGGGCTGGCCGGTCGAGTCGATCAGGCGCATCACGCCGCCCGGCGTGCACGGCACCAGGCTGGAGCGTCCGAGATGCAGCAGGCCGACGTTCAGGGGATGGAATCCGTCGACGTCCTTGGCCGGATCGATCGCGTCGATCACGTTTCTCGGGTTGATCTGCTTCGGCAGGGGAAGCTGCACGAGAATGCCGTCGACCTCGCTGTCGCGATTGAGCCGTTCCACCTCGGCGAGGAGGTCCGCTTCGCTCAGGGTAGCGGGAAAGACCCGCTGGCCGCCCCGGAATCCGAGCTCGTCGGCCTTTTTCGCTTTGCTGCGGACGTAGATCTCGGAGGCGGGATCGTCGCCGACGCGGACGGCCACGAGGCCGGGACGCCACGAGCAACGGCCGAGCTCGGCCATGACTTCGTCCTCGATCTGACGGGCGACGGCTCTGCCGTCGATGATGCGCGCCGACACGGTCGGCGCGCTTGTATCACATGCGCGGGCGATCCGGATTCGCGA
The DNA here is from genome assembly GCA_038244815.1 of Thermoanaerobaculia bacterium. Classification (GTDB taxonomy): domain Bacteria; phylum Acidobacteriota; class Thermoanaerobaculia; order Gp7-AA8; family Gp7-AA8; genus DASVHS01. Next base: position 164,019 of record JBBRTB010000003.1, on the reverse strand, counting down.
TCGGCCCAGCCGTCCGGTGATCCCGCCAAGATCCTGGGAATGAACCGCTTGACTCGCTCTGTTCGGCAGTGTTACCGTTTCGACCCTTTCCCGGGAAAGGTCTGTTCCTCGTTTGTTTTGAATGTTTCGCGAGGCCGCGCTGTTCTCACCCGGCGCTCGTGTATTTCAACTAGGGAGTCTCATGCGTACGTATTTCCCCAAGCAGGGTGACATCGAACCGCGCTGGTTCATCATCGACGCCGAAGGCCAGGTCCTCGGACGTCTGTCGACGGCCATCGCCACCATCATCTCCGGAAAAGCAAAACCGACTTACACGCCCTTCCTCGATACCGGCGATCACGTGATCGTCATCAATGCCGAGAAGATCGTCCTCACCGGCAAGAAGGAAACGGACAAGATCTACCGGAGCCACTCGCTGTATCCGGGCGGCCTGAAGTCGAAGGAGGCCCGTTTCGTGCGTGCCGAGAAACCGGAGACGATGATCGAAGAGGCGGTGTGGGGAATGCTGCCGAAGAACAAGATCGGCAGAAAGATGCTCAAGAAGTTGAAGGTGTATCGCGGGACGGCTCACCCTCACGCGGCACAGCAGCCCGAAACGCTCGCGGTCGGCAAGTAATCAGGAGGAATGTCCTTGGCTCTGGTTGAATACTACGGAACAGGAAGACGGAAGACATCGACGGCGCGCGTGCATCTTCGTCCCGGCACCGGGCAGATCACGGTCAATCAGCGCACGTTCGACGAGTACTTCCCGAATGAAGTGCTGAAGATGATCATCAAACAGCCGCTGTCGCTGACCGAGACGAACGACAAGTTCGACATCGTGGTCACCGTCGACGGCGGCGGCCCCAGCGGACAGGCCGGCGCCATCCGCCACGGCATCTCTCGCGCTCTGCAGCTCTACAACATGGAGCTGCGCAAGCGCCTCAAGAAGGCCGGTCTCCTCACGCGCGATCCGCGCATGAAGGAGCGCAAGAAGTACGGACAGAAGGGCGCCCGCGCCCGCTTCCAGTTCTCCAAGCGCTGATCCCATGGTCTTCGATCCCACGAGGTTTTGATTCGAGACAGGAGCGATCCGTCGCTCCTGTTTTTTGTTGTTTCCAGGTTCACATTTTCAATTTTCAAATCGAAAAGGAGGGTTACTTGGCGGTCTCAATTACAATGAAAGAGCTGTTGGAAGCTGGCGTTCACTTCGGTCATCAGACCAAGCGCTGGAATCCCAAGATGAAGAAGTACATCTTCGGGAAGCGCAATGGGATCTACATCATTGACCTGCAGAAAACGCTGAAGCTCTTCAAAGAAGCTTCCCAATTTATCGCTGACCTCGCCGGTCAGGGCAAACGCATCCTGTTCGTCGGCACCAAACGCCAGGCGCAGGACGCCATTCTCGAAGAAGCCAACCGCTGCGGCATGTTCTACGTGAACAACCGCTGGCTTGGCGGCACGCTCACGAACTTCACGACGGTCCGCAAGTCGATCGAACGCCTCAAGGAAATCGAGGCCGTTCTCGGCGACACGGAGAAGGAGATGTCGAAGAAGGAGCGCGCGCAGCTCGACCACGAGCGCGAGAAGCTGCAGAAGAACCTCATCGGAATCCGCGAGATGGACGGACTCCCGGACGCGCTCTTCGTCATCGACCCGAAGAAGGAGTACATCGCGGTCAAGGAAGCGAAGAAGCTGAAGATCCCGGTGGTCGCCATCGTCGACACGAACTGTGATCCGGAAGACATCAACTACGTCATTCCGGGCAACGACGACGCCATCCGCGCCATCCGTCTGTTCACGCAGAAGATCGCCGACGCCGTCCTCGAGGGGTACAACCTGGCCGAGGAGAAGTTCATCGGCACCGAGGACAAGCCTCAGCCCGAGGCCGCGATGCCGGTGATTGAACCGGCGCCCGAGCCGGTGGGCGCGCCCGTGGCTTCCTGACATTTCTGACACGACTTTGATTGCGGCGCGTGTCGATGCGATGCGCGCCGTTTCGCTTTAAAGGAGCAGACACGATGACCCCAGTCACCGCAGCAATGGTGAAAGAACTGCGCGAGGCAACCGGCGCAGGCATGATGGACTCCAAAAACGCGCTCACCGAGGCGCAGGGCAACATGGAAGAGGCGACCAAGATCCTCCGCAAGAAGGGTCTGGCCGCCGCCGGCAAGAAGGCAGGCCGTGTGACCGCCGAGGGCACGGTGCAGGCTTTCGTGTCCGGGAGTGCGGGCGTGCTCGTCGAGGTGAACTGCGAGACCGACTTCGTCGGCCGCAACGAGAATTTCCGCAACTTCGCGAGCGCCGTGGCCGAAACGATCGCTCAGTCGAAGGCGAAATCGGTGGAGGAGTTGCTCGCCGAGAAATGGCCCGGTGCCTCGGAGACCGTTGCCACGAAGGTCGCGGAGCAGGTGGCCTCGATCAAGGAGAACATCACCATCCGCCGCTTCGCGAAGTACGACGCCGCTCCGAATTCGTCGCTGGGCACGTACATCCACGGCGGCGGCAAAATCGGCGTGATGGTGGAACTGGCCGCGCAGTCGGGCGCGAAATCGGCGAAGCTCGACGAAGTGGCCCGCGACATCGCCATGCACATCGCCGCCGCGGAGCCGCGCTTCCTCAGCCGCAATGACGTGACCCAGAAGGACCTCGACACCGAGCGCGAGATCGCCCGCGATGCGGCCGCGAAGTCCGGCAAGCCGGACAACATCGTCGAGAAGATGGTCACCGGCAAGATGGAGAAGTTCTACGGCGAGGCCTGCCTGCTCGAGCAGCCGTACATCCGCGACGACAAGTCGACGGTGACCCAGTATCTCGACAAGCAGGGAAAGGAAGCGGGCTGCAAGTACGCTGTGACCCGTTTCACCCGCTACAAGCTCGGCGAGGGCATCGAGAAGAAGCACGATGACTTCGCCGCGGAAGTGGCCAGCTACATGAAATGAAACCGGGCCTCGGGCCTCAGGCCTCGGGCCGCAGGCCGCAGGCTTCCAGCCGTGCGACAGGCTTCACAACCCTGCCCCTGGCGACCCGGCAACCGCGGGTGAAGCAGCGAGCTACATGAAGTAAAAGCGCCTAGCGCCGCCACCCGCTACCGCTAACCGCTAACCGCTACCAATGACCGGCCACCGGCGCCCCCGCCCAGATTCTTCGCCGTCTTCGCGGCTCGGAATGACTTCAGGCCCGAGGCCCGAGGCCGGTAGACGAGGTTGTAGTGGTTCTGCATCGACACGAAGTGTGTCCAGCCGCGCAATCCGGCCACGTGCAGAGCCTTGGCGAACTGGTGTGGTAGTCCCATCGATGGATCTGGTAGAGGATGTGCTTGCGCGCTGTCGAAGAAATTGATCCCCGACTCCAGCGCCCACACGGATGAACGGCCGGCTCTCCTCCTCGGTAAGGACCCAGGGCCGCCAGTCGGGCGTCCCGTAAGTCATGGTTCCGAGGCAGAGGCGGGAGACTCTCAGGCCGGTGCGGCCGAGATTGACCCGCAGCATGGGGAGACTCTATCGCACGGCCGGGAATGCCTAACGCTCGTGCTCCCGGTCCGCCAATTGATGTATAAACCCGCTTCGAATGCCTCAGGCAAAGTATCACCGCATTCTCCTCAAGGTTTCGGGTGAGGCATTGATGGGCGGCCGCCGCACCGGCATCGATCCCGAGACGCTGGCGAACGTTGCCGACGAAGTCGCGGAAATCCCGAAGATGGGCGTGCAGATCGCCATCGTGATCGGCGGAGGCAATATCTTTCGCGGCGTAACCGCGGCGACCGAAGGCATCGACCGTGTGGCCGGTGATCACATGGGCATGCTGGCCACGGTGATCAACGCTCTCGCTCTGCAGGATTCGCTGGAAAGGCGGAACGTGCAGACGCGTGTCATGACGGCGATCACCATGTCCGAGGTGGCCGAGCCGTTCATCCGCCGCCGCGCCATCCGCCATCTGGAGAAGGGCCGCGTGGTCATCTGCGCGGCCGGCACCGGAAATCCGTTCTTCACCACCGACTCGGCCGCGGCGCTTCGCGCCAGCGAGTTGAAGTGCGACATCATCTTCAAAGCGACGAAGGTGAACGGCATCTACACGGCGGATCCGGAAAAGGACCCCAAGGCGGAACGCCTCCCCCGCGTCACTTACCAACGGGTGCTTGCCGAGCGCCTGCAGGTCATGGATGCATCGGCCATCGACCTGGCCCGCAACAGCTCGATACCGATCTACATCTTCTCGATGAAGGAAAAAGGCAACATCAAGCGCGCGCTGCTCGGGGAGGATGTGGGTTCGATCGTTTCCGATGAGGCAGCGTGAAAAACCGGAGATGCTGAATCTCCATTCTCTCCAGAGGCACGAATGATCAATGACGTAATCCAAGACGTTCAACACCGCATGCATGGCGCGGTCGAGGCGCTCCATCGCGAGTTCAAGTCGCTTCGCACCGGGCGCGCCAACGCGGCCATGCTCGACGGCATCACCGTCGACTACTACGGCACGCCCACACCGATCGCGCAGGTGGCCAGCCTGAAAGTTCCGGAGCCCTCGCTCATCGTGGCCGAGCCGTGGGACAAGTCGATGGTGCCGGCCATCGAGAAGGCCATCCGCAACTCCGACCTCGGACTCAATCCCGCGACGGACGGGAAGGTCGTGCGCATCCCCATCCCGCAGCTCACCGAGGAGCGGCGCAAGGAGCTGGTGAAACGCGCCTCCCACCTCACCGAAGAGGCGCGCACGGCCATCCGCCAGGTTCGTCGTGACGGTAACGACAAGCTCAAGAAAATGCTCAAAGGCCACGAGATCTCCGAGGATGACGAGAAGCACGCTCTCGATCAGATCCAGAAGATGACCGACAAGCACATCGAGGAAGTCGGCGGGATCCTGAAGGGCAAAGAAACCGACATCATGGCCGTGTAATGGCCCGCGTCCTCGTCATCATCCCCGCGGCAGGTATCGGCACACGTTTCGGCGGCGACATTCCCAAGCAGTTCCAGCCGCTGGCCGGCAAACCCATTCTTCAGCACGTCGTCGAGCGCTTCATCATCCATGAGGACGTCATGCGCGTGATGGTGGCGGTGACCGAGCAGCTGCTGACCGTGGTGGCGCAGGGCGCGGGCGACCGCGTGCGCTTCACCGCCGGAGGGGAGACACGCCAGGCGTCGGTGATCAACGCCTTTCGCGCGGCTGGGCCGGACTTCGATCTCGTAGCTGTCCACGATGCGGTTCGTCCGTTTTTCTCGGACGCGACGTTCCGTGCCGCGTTGGCCGTGGCCGAGGCGAGCGGCGCCGCGCTTCCCGGCGTGCGCGTGCCGGATACGATCCATACGGTGCGTGACGACTTCGTCGATCTGACGCTCGACCGCAACTCGTTCATCCTCGCCCAGACGCCGCAGTGCTTCCGCTACGACGTGCTGCGCGACGTGCTCGATCGCGCCGAGCGTGAAGGCGATCAGGGAACCGACGAAGCCGGTCTGGCCGCAAAATACGGGGTCAAGGTGAAAGTCATTCCCGGCGACTCGATGAACTTCAAGATCACCCGGCCCGACGATCTGGCCATGGCCGAGGCGTTCTACGCGAAGTGGGGGCAGCCGTGATCCGCATCGGGCAGGGCATCGACGTTCATCCCTTCGACGACGCCCGGCCTCTGATTCTCGGCGGCGTGCGCATCGCCGAAACGGGTGGACTGGCCGGCCATTCCGACGCCGATGTCGTCCTGCATGCCGTGACGGATGCGCTGCTCGGCGCCGCCGGGGCCGGCGACATCGGCCAGTACTTTCCGTCCGACGATCCGCGCTGGAAAGGCGCCGACTCCAGCCGCTTCGTGCGCGAGGCCAGGACGATCATCGCCGAGATGGAGGCGGAGATCTCGAACGTCGACGTCACCATCATCGCCGAGCGCCCGCGCATCGCGCCGCATCGTGAAGCGATCGGAGCGTTCATCGCCAAACTGCTCGATCTTCCCCGCGGTCGCGTCAACATCAAAGCCACGACCACCGATCACCTCGGTTTCCTCGGACGAGGCGAAGGCATCTGTGCGATGGCCATCGTGCTGATCGAGATCGGCTGAGAGCAAGCCGTCCGCGCCACGTTTGCTACGATGCCGCGCGCAACATCGGCGCGCCGTATGCGTCGATGTTCAGACCATGACCGTACGCGTCCGATTCGCTCCCTCGCCGACAGGCCACCTCCACGTAGGCGGTGCGCGCACGGCCATCTTCAACTGGCTCTTCGCGAAGCGCTATCACGGCACGTTCGTCATTCGTGTCGAAGACACCGATCAGTCGCGGTCGACGCGCCAGTCGGAAGCGATGGTGCTCGAGGATCTGCGCTGGCTGGGCATGCCGTGGGAGGAGGGCCCGGACGTCGGCGGACCGCACGCGCCGTACCGGCAGTCCGAGCGAACGGAGATCTACAACCGTTTCGCGGCGGAGCTCATGACGCGCGACGTCGCCTACCGCTGCTACTGCGCCGAAGAAGAGCTCGACGAGAAGCGGAAAGCGGCGGAGGCTGCCGGCCGTCCGCCGCATTACGACCTGAAGTGCTGGCACAACCGGCGCAACGACGATGCGCCGCACGCGGTCCGCTTTCACGTTCCCGACGACGGCGACGTCACCATCGACGACCTGATCCGCGGCGAGGTGTCGTGGAAGAAGGAGTCGCTCGGCGACTTCATCGTCGTCCGCTCCGACGGTCTGCCCACGTACAACTTCTCCGTGGTCGTCGACGATCACGAGATGGAGATCACCCACGTGATCCGTGCCGAGGAGCATCTGACGAACACGCATCGGCAGGTGTTGATCTATCGGGCCATGGGCTGGACCGTCCCCGAGTTCGCTCACGTATCGCTGATCCTCGGACCCGATCGCTCGAAGTTGTCGAAACGGCACGGAGCGACGTCGGTATCGCAGTACGCGGAGGACGGATTCCTTCCCGACGCCATGGTCAACTACCTCACGCTCCTGGGATGGTCCTCGCCCGATGGCGCGGAGATCTTCACGCGCCAGGAATCCGCCACGAAGTTTTCGCTCGATCGCGTGAACTCGGCTCCGGCGGTGTTCGATCATCAGAAACTGGAGTGGGTGAACGGCCAGTACATCCATGCCATGACCGCCGCGCAGTTGCGGCCTCTGGTGGCCCCGTTCTTCGATGTCCCCTGGCTCGAGGAGGGAATCGACGTCGTGAAGACGAGCGTCCACCGGCTGAACCAGTTCGCGGATGCGTTGCGATTCGTGCGCGAGTACGAACCCGCGGAAGTCGATCGGGCGCTCGCGGAGCCGCTCGCCGCCGAGCTGCGCACGAACGGGACGCCGGTCGACGAAGCGACCTACAAGGCGATGGTGGAGCGGCTGAAGACCGCGACCGGGCTCAAGGGAAAGGCGCTGTTCATGCCGCTGCGAATGGCCCTGACCGGCTCGGACCACGGGCCGGAGCTGGTGCGCACGATTCCGCTGTTGCGGCGCGCCAGTGCAGTCGATCCGTCAGTCCTCTCACCACTGCAGCGCGTCGAGAAATGTATTCGCTGATCCGCGGTCTGCTGTTTCACCTGGACGCCGAGGCGGCGCATGAGTGGACGACGGAGCAGATGGCCGCGCTGCAACAGATTCCGATCGCCTTGCGTGTCATCGAGCGCGTCTGCCGTCCTCCGGCCAGCGCCGCGCGCGAGCTGTTCGGTTTGAAGTTCCCCTCACCGGTCGGCATCGCCGCCGGCTTCGACAAAAACGCCGTGATGATCCCCATGCTGGCTGCACTCGGCTTCGGCTTCGTGGAAGTCGGAACGGTGACGCTCGATCCGCAACGCGGAAATCCGCGTCCGCGCCTGTTCCGCTATCCCGTGGAACGTGTGCTGATCAACCGCATGGGCTTCAACAACGACGGTGCGGCCGCAATCGCGGAGCGGCTCCGCGGTGCGGCGGCCGCCGCGCCGGTCTTCGTCAACGTCGGAAAGAACAAGGATGTCGACAACTATGCCGGATGCTATGAGAAGGTCGCCCCTCACGCCGACGCGGCGGTGTTGAACGTCTCGTCGCCGAACACGCCCGGGCTTCGCGACTTTCAGAGGCCCGAGCATCTCCAGCATCTCCTCCAGTCGATCGACAAGCGTGGCCCGGTGCTCGTCAAGATCGCGCCGGATCTCGACGACGGGCAGCTTCGCGAGATCTGCGATGTGTGCGTCGTTCACGCCGACGGCATGATCTGCACGAACACGACGGTGGAGAAGCCGCCAGGCATGCGCGAAGCAGGCGGCTTGTCCGGTGCGCCGCTCATGAGACGATCGACGGATGTGCTGCGCAAGGTGCGCGAGCGGGTGGGGAGTGGATATCCGCTCATCGGCGTGGGCGGCGTATTCACTCCCGACGACGTTCGAAGCAAAATGATCGCCGGCGCCGACCTCGTCCAGGTATATACGAGCTTCATCTATGAAGGACCCATGCTTCCGTCGCGACTGGCACGCGCCCTCTGAGGCCCGAGGCCCGAGGCCCGAGGCCCGAGGACGCGAGTGATTCTCTACGGACTGAATCCCGTCATCGAGGCCATCCGCTCCGATCCGAAGCGCGTACGCTACATCGGCGTCTCACGCGATCATGGCGAAAAGCTGCAGCGCGCCATCGCGGATGCGAAGGCGGCGGGAATCTCCGTGCGCCAGATGGACGTGCAGCAGATCGACCGTCTGGCGGGACGCGGCGTGCACAACGGCATCGTCGCCGAGGTGACCGACGGAGGTTACGCCGGCTTCGACGACATCCTTGGGCGCGAGTCGACGAACTTCGTCCTGATTCTCGACGGCATCACCGATCCGCAGAACTTCGGCGCGATTCTGCGCGTGGCCGATGGGTTCGGCGTCGATCTCGTGGTCATTCCGCAGCATGACAGCGTGGGGCTGACGCCGGCGGCGGTGAAGGCGAGCGCGGGCGCGTCGCAATGGGTGGCCGTGGCACAGGTCACGAACCTGGCGCGCGCGATCGAGGCGCTGAAGAAAGCGCACTACTGGGTCTACGCGGCAGCGGCGAACGGCGATCGTCCCGACGAAATCGATTTCACCGGCAAGGTGGCGCTGGTCATGGGCAGCGAGGGAAAGGGCGTACGCCGCAACGTGCTCGAGCATTGCGACCGGACCGTAACCATCCCGATGCAGGGGCACGTCGACTCGTTCAACGTGGCCAGCGCGGCGGCGGTGCTGTGCTGGGAAGTGCGGCGCCAGAACCGCTGAAATACTCTTCTCTTGCGTCCCGTTGCTGGAGTTTGCTATAACCCGCAGTTCCTCGGCCTCCGCCGCCTAAGCTCCCCGTGTGCTCAAAGTGGACGAAGGCTTTTGTGTCTTTGAAATCCAGTGTTTAGCTGGCATAGCTCAGTTGGTAGAGCAGCTGATTTGTAATCAGCAGGTCGCGGGTTCGAGTCCCGTCGCCAGCTCCAGTTGCAGCTACCAGATGGAGAGATGGCTGAGCGGCTAAAAGCAGCAGACTGTAAATCTGCCGGTCCATGACCTACGGAGGTTCGAATCCTCCTCTCTCCACCAACCGGCGTTCAGGCGCCGGGCTTTCGAAAGCAGGCGGGAGTAACTCAGTTGGTAGAGTCACAGCCTTCCAAGCTGTTGGTCGCGGGTTCGAGCCCCGTCTCCCGCTCCAAAAAACAGGCCTCGGGCCTCAGGCCTCGGGCCTCGGAAATCAGAAGGCAACAAAAAGTGAGCGGTCCAGCGAGGGTGCAGATGCGAGGCGGAGGAAGGAGCCGAACGAGGCGTAGCAGCGCTACGCCGCAGTGAAGGCGACGACCGACAACGAAGCAGATGCGCCCTCGCTGGACCGCGATGAATCGGCCCTCGTAGCTCAGGGGTAGAGCACGTCCTTGGTAAGGACGGGGTCACGAGTTCAAATCTCGTCGAGGGCTCCAGACAACCGTTTTGAGGAGTTACATCCATGGCGCGCGCAGGCAGAGAAATCATCACTCTTCAGTGCACCGAGTGCAAAAACCGCAACTACAGCACGACGAAGAACAAGAAAACGATGACCGAGAAGGTGGAGCTCAAGAAGTTCTGCCGTCACGATCGGAAGCACACGGTTCATCGCGAGACTAAATGAGGGAACACTCATCCTGAGCGCCGCAGAGCGCGAAGGATCCGGGCGGCGGCGAAAGGAAAGCGCCTCCGCCCGGATTCTTCGCCGTCTTCGCGGCTCAGAATGACATGAGGGAATAAGCGGCTAAGGTTGAGCTTTCTCAGCCTTTTGCGGCATTCGTAGGCCAATAGCTCAATTGGTAGAGCAGCGGTCTCCAAAACCGCAGGTTGGGGGTTCGAGCCCCTCTTGGCCTGCCAACCGGGGAACACGAGATATCGATGGAAGCCAATGCAGTCGTAGAAAAACCGAGACAGTGGTGGGTCAGCACGCGCGACTTCTGGCGTGAGACCAACGCGGAGATGAAGAAGGTCACCTGGCCGACCCGCAACGAGGTCGTCGGCACGACGTTCGTCGTCCTGATCGCCACGGTGGTCTTCGCGCTCTACCTGTGGGGAGCGGACCAGGTCTTCTTCTTCCTCACCACGAGGCTTTTCGACTACTTCGGAGCGGGCGCTTAAACCATGGAAACGGTCGCCGGACAGAAGCAGTGGTACATCGTCCACACCTACTCCGGATTCGAGGAGCGGGTGCGGGAGAACCTCACCCAGCGCGTCGACGCCCTGGGCATGCGCGAGAAGTTCGGCGAGATCAAGATCCCCACCGAGACGCTCGTGGAGATGAAGGGCGGCAAGAAGCGCGAGGTGCAGCGCAAGTTCTTCCCCGGCTACATCCTCGTCGAGATGGAGATGTCCGACGACGCCTGGCACCTCGTCAAGAACACCCCGAAGGTGACCGGCTTCGTCGGCACCGGCAAGAAGCCCACGCCGCTCACTCAGGAAGAAGTCGACCAGATCCTGACCCAGGTCGTCACGACCAAAGAGAAACCGAAACCGAAGCACGTCTACGAGCACGGCGAGCACGTCCGCATCATCGACGGCCCGTTCACGAATTTCACCGGTGTGGTCGACGAAGTGAACCTCGACCGCAACACGCTCAAGGTCATGGTCACGATCTTCGGGCGGTCCACGCCCGTTGAGCTGGACTTCCTGCAGGTCAACCGCTACGACGCGGGAGCGGACGAGGGCGGGTCGGACAAGAAAAAATAAGCAAATGCAGAATGCAAAATTAGAAATGTAAAATGACGACGTTTTACATTCTGCATTTTGCATTTTGCATTTTGCATTCTGAATTCAGGAACGATTAATCATGGCAAAAAAGGTAACTGGTTACATCAAGCTCCAGATCCCGGCCGGCCAGGCCACGCCCGCCCCTCCGGTCGGACCCGCTCTCGGCCAGCACGGCGTGAACATCATGGAGTTCTGCAAGACGTTCAACGCCCGTACGGCCAAGGACCAGGGGCTGATCATCCCGGTCGTGATCACGGTCTTCTCCGACCGCTCGTTCACGTTCGTGACGAAGACGCCCCCGGCGTCGATCCTGCTGCTGCGCGCCGCCGGAATCCCGAAGGGATCGGGCGTGCCGAACAAGGACAAGATCGGCAAGGTCACGGCCAAGCAGGTCGAGGAGATCGCCAGGACGAAGATGCCCGATCTCAACGCCGCATCGCTCCAAGCAGCGATCAAGACCGTCGAGGGCACCGCGCGCTCGATGGGAATCGAAGTCGTTTAACGGTTATGAGGCGCCGCAGCGCGTCGCTGCGGCAGATATCGATGTAGGAGGTTCGCGGCGACGCGAGCCGTTAACACTACAAGGAGAACAATGGCCAGACACGGCAAGAAGTACATGGCCGCTGCCGAGAAGGTAGAGCAACGTCCGTATCAGCTGGACGAGGCGTTCAAGCTTCTGAAGGAAGTCTCGTTCGCCAAATTCAACGAGACGGTCGAGCTCTCGATGCTCCTCGGAGTCGACCCAAAGCACGCCGATCAGATGGTCCGTGGCACTACCGTGCTCCCGCACGGAACCGGACAGTTGAAGCGCGTGCTCGTCATCGCCAACGGCGATAAACAGCGCGAAGCCACCGAGGCGGGCGCTGATTTCGTCGGCGGCGACGAATTGGTCGAGAAGATCCAGGGCGGCTGGGTCGATTACGACGCCGTCATCGCCACGCCGGACATGATGCGCTCGGTCGGTAAGCTCGGAAAGGTTCTCGGTCCCCGCGGACTGATGCCGAATCCGAAGACCGGCACCGTCACGTTCGACGTCGCCAAGGCGCTGTCGGAGATCAAGGCCGGCAAGGTGGAGTTCCGCGTCGACAAGACGTCGATCATCCACGTGCCGGTCGGAAAAATTCAGTTCAGTGCAGACCAGCTCCGCGACAACGCCTCGGCCATCATCAACGCCGTGCGCAAAGCGAAGCCGCCCGCGGCCAAGGGCAAGTACGTCCGCACGATCTACGTCTCGTCGACCATGAGTCCGTCGATCCAGCTCGACTCGACCGTGGCCGAGGTGAAGGAAGAGAAATAGCCATGAACCGCGAAGAAAAAGCACAGGCAATCTCTGCATTCAACGAGAGCATCGGCCAGGCCACGAATGCCTTCCTGATCGACTTCAAGGGCATCACCGTCCCGCAGGTCACCGAGCTGCGCAAGCAGGTCCGTGAGACCGGTTCGCAGTACGTGGTCATCAAGAACACGCTGGCCCTCATCGCCGTGAAGGACTCGCCGCTCAAGACGCTGGAGACCAAGTTCTCGGGCATGACCGCCGTGGCCTTCAACCGCACCGACGCGGTGGCCCTGGCCAAGGCGCTCACGAAGTTCGCCAAGGACGTCCCCACGGTGCAGTTCAAGGGAGCGATGCTCAACGGCCAGATCGTTCCGGCCGCCGAGATCCAGAACATCGCCAACCTTCCCACTCGGGACGAGCTCATTTCCATGCTGCTGTACGTCATGCAGTCGCCGATCCGCGGACTGGCGATCGTCCTCAACGCGAACATCCGCAACATCGCGGTTGTCATCGATCAAATTGCCAAACAAAAAGGTGGCGTCCTGAGCGAAGGCGAAGGGGCCGCTTAAACGATTCGGAGGAAAATAATGGCTATCTCAACAGATGATTTCGTGAAGCAGATCGAGTCGATGTCGGTTCTTGATCTTTCGAACCTCGTCAAGGCGCTCGAAGAGCGCTTCGGCGTCTCCGCCGCCGCGGCAATGGCACCGGCCGCTGCTGCCGGCCCGGCCGCCGCTGCGGCTCCGGTGGAGGTGCAGACGGAGTTCACCGTCACGCTGACGGAAGTCGGCGAGAAGAAGATCAACGTCATCAAGGCGGTCCGCGAAGTAACCAGCCTCGGCCTCAAGGAAGCGAAGGACCTCGTCGAGGGTGCTCCGCAGACGGTCAAGGAAAACGTGTCCAAGGAAGAGGCCGACAAGATCAAGAAGGTCTTCGAAGCGGCCGGCGCCAAAGTCACGGTCAAATAGCTGGATTCGGCATTATTTTCCGGGCGAGGGACTTTCCTCGCCCGGAATTGCCTTTTGTTGTCAGAAATGCAAATGCAGAATGCAGAATGAAGAATGCAAAAACTGAGACGGTAACTCGTCTCTAGTTTGCATTTTGCATTTTGCATTCTGCATTTCCCGGAACCGGGGAAGGGGGGAGCGGCCTTCTCCACATGGTTCCAAACCCCGCGTTCAACCCTTCGCGTCGCCTGCGACAGGGTCTCGCCTCGTAGTCACACCACAATTCAAGGAGTCAACCTCAATGAACGGTGCAATGCCTAAACAGGAGTTGGTTCGTCACGACTTCTCGAAGATCCGTTCGTACATGGCGCTGCCGAATCTCATCGACGTGCAGCGCAAGTCCTACGACCGCTTCCTCCAGATGAACCTGCTCCCCGAGGAGCGCGAGGACACGGGACTGCAGAGCGTGTTCACGAGCGTGTTCCCCTTCTCGGATTTCCGAGAGACCTGCTCGCTCGACTTCGTCCGCTTCGCCATCGGCAACTGGGAGTGCAAGTGCGGACAGCTCAAGGGTCTCGAGCACCTGCGCATGACCTGCGCGAACTGCGGGAACAAGATCATCACCGATCACCCGCATGAGGAAACGGTCAACTGCCCCTCCTGCGGCGTGATCAACAAGAATCGCGTCGAGGTCTGCGACATCTGCGGCAACCCCGTCGACCTGCAGATGAAGTACTCCGTCGAGGAGTGCCAGGAACGCGGCATGACCTACAGCGTTCCTCTCAAGGTCACCTTCCGCCTGTTCGTCTACGACAAGGATCCGGACACGGGCGTGAAACACATGCGCGACGCCAAGGAAGAAGAAGTGTTCTTCGGCGACATCCCCCTGATGACGGACAACGGCACGTTCATCATCAACGGCACCGAGCGCGTCATCGTCAGCCAGCTCCACCGCAGCCCCGGCGTGTTCTTCACGAAGGAATCGGCGCATACGTTCCTCTCGAAGATCATTCCGTACCGCGGCTCGTGGGTCGAGTTCGAGTACGACCAGAAAAACATCCTCTACGTCCGCATCGATCGCAAGCGCAAGTTCCTGGGAAGCGTCTTCCTGCGTGCGCTCGGTCTGACCACGGACGAAGAGATCCTTCGCCAGTTCTACACGCCGATCAGAGTGAAGCTCGGCAAAAACGACGCGGAGCTCTCGTTCGATCGCCGCGTCCTCGATCAGGAAGAGGCCAAGGAACGTCATTCCGTCCGCGGCCGCCGCACCGTGCGCACCGTGTTCGCCGGAGTGAAGCTCGATCAGAAGATGGCCGACGCGCTCACGAAGAACAACGCCGCCTCGGTCAAGGTCGACTACTCGGCGCTCGACAAAGCCGTGTTCCTCGGCGACGTCGTCGATGTGAATACCGGTGAGGTGCTCTTCGAAGCCGCCGAGAACGTTCCGGCCGACTGGGCCGAGACCGCTCGCGAGCATTCCATCAGCGAGTTCGACGTCATCTTCCCGGAGTGGGATCTCGTTTCCGACATCCTGCTCAATACCGTCCGTAAGGACACCAGCAAGTCGTTCGAGCAGGCCATCATCGAGATCTATCGCCGCATGCGCCCGGGCGATCCTCCGACGCTCGAGTCGGCCAAGGCGCTCTTCGAAGGCATGTTCTTCGACGCCCGCAAGTACGACTTCTCGCGCGTGGGCCGCTTCAAGTTCAACATCAAGCTCGACCTGCAGTCGCCGGTCACGCAGAAGACGATGTCCGCCGAAGACTTCTTCGTGGTCATCAACTACCTGCTCCGCCTGCGCAAGGACGTCGGCCGCGTCGACGACATCGACAATCTCGGCAACCGCCGGGTCCGTGCCGTCGGCGAGTTGCTCGAGAACCAGTTCCGCATCGGTCTGGTGCGCATGGAGCGCGCCATCAAGGAGAAGATGTCCGTGCATCAGGACATCGATTCGGCCATGCCGCACGACCTCATCAACTCCAAGCCGGTCATCGCGGCGATCAAGGAGTTCTTCGGGTCGTCGCAGCTCTCGCAGTTCATGGACCAGACGAATCCCTTGAGCGAAGTGACGCACAAGCGCCGCTTGTCCGCGTTGGGACCGGGCGGTCTGTCGCGCGAGCGCGCCGGATTCGAAGTCCGCGACGTCCATCCGACGCATTACGGCCGCATCTGCCCGATCGAGACGCCGGAAGGTCCGAACATCGGCCTGATCTCGTCGCTGGCCTGCTATGCCCGCATCAACGAGTACGGATTCATCGAGAGCCCGTACAAGAAGGTCGACGACGGCCGCGTGCTCGACCACTACCGCATCAGCAAGACCGGCGACAGCAGCTTCACGCTCGGCCAGATCGTGGAGAAGCGTGACCTGCAGAAGGAAAACGCGCGGATCGGCAAGGACAACGCCGGCCAGACCAAGAAGAAGGGATTGCTGCAGCCGGCGGAAGCCGAGCCGTACGCGTTCTATCTCTCCGCCTGGGACGAAGAGCGTTACACCATCGCCCAGGCCAACGTGATCATGGACGAGGAAGGCAGGCTCACCCATGACCGCGTCATCGCCCGCCAGAGCGGCGACTTCGTTTCCATCGAGAAGGAGAAGGTCGACTTCATCGACGTCTCTCCGAAGCAGCTCGTCTCGGTGGCGGCCTCGCTCGTTCCGTTCCTCGAGAACGACGACGCCAACCGCGCTCTCATGGGCGCGAACATGCAGCGCCAGTCCGTTCCTCTGCTGCGCACCGACAGCCCTCTGGTCGGCACGGGCATGGAGAACGTGGTGGCGCGCGACTCCGGAGCGGTGATCCTCTGCAAGCGCGGCGGCGTGGTCGACCTCGTCGACTCGAACCGCATCATCGTGCGCGTCGAGGCCGAAGACCAGGAGACCGGCGAGACGAAAGAATTCGGCGCCGACATCTACCAGCTCATCAAGTTCAAGCGCTCGAACCAGAACACCTGCATCACCCAGAAGCCGATCGTCCGCGAAGGGCAGCGGGTCCGCAAGGGCCAGGTCCTGGCCGACGGCCCCTGCACCGACGCCGGCGAGCTGGCTCTGGGCCGCAACATCCTCGTGGCCTTCATGCCGTGGCGCGGCAACAACTTCGAAGACGCCATTCTCGTGTCCGAGAAGCTCGTCAAGGACGACTACTACACCTCGATCCACATCGAGGAGTTCGAGATCGAAGCGCGCGACACCAAGCTCGGTCCCGAGGAGATCACCCGCGACATTCCGAACGTCAGCGAGTCCGCCCTGCGCGACCTCGACGAGTCGGGCATCGTGCGCATCGGCGCCACGGTGAAGCAGGGTGACATTCTGGTCGGCAAAGTCACGCCCAAGGGCGAGACGCAGCTCACTCCGGAAGAGAAGCTGCTCCGCGCCATCTTCGGTGAGAAGGCCGGCGACGTTCGCGACGCCTCGCTCAAGACCCCTCCGGGCATCGAGGGCACGGTGGTGGACGTGAAGATCTTCTCGCGCAAGGGCGTGGAGAAGGACCTTCGCGCCAAGAACATCGAAGAGGGCGAGATCGACCGGATGAACCGCAACATCCAGGACGAGATCCGCATCATCACCGACGCGCGCAACAAGCGCATCGCCGAGGTGCTGGCCGAGCAGAAGCTGCAGCGCGATGTGGTGGACTTCAAGTCGGGCGACGTGCTCGTCAAGAAGGGCGACAACGTCGACCGCGACGTCGTCAACCGCCTCTCCCGCCGCGAGCTGCTCGCTCTGCCGGTTGAAGAAGAGGCCCGCGAGACCGTGCGCATGTTCGTGGAGCGCGCCGAGAATCGCGTGCGCGTGCTCGAGCAGAAGGCCGAGGAGCGCCGCGAGGACCTGCAGAAGGGTGACGAGCTTCCCCCGGGCGTCATCAAGATGATCAAGGTCTACGTGGCCATGAAGCGCAAGCTTTCGGTGGGCGACAAGATGGCCGGACGCCACGGCAACAAGGGCGTCATCAGCCGCATCCTGCCGGAAGAGGACATGCCGTACATGCCCGATGGCAACCCCGTCGAGATCGTTCTCAACCCGCTCGGCGTCCCCTCACGCATGAACGTCGGTCAGATCCTGGAGACTCACCTCGGCTGGGCCGCGCGCACTCTCGGTCTTTACTTCTCCACGCCCGTGTTCGACGGTGCCATGGAGTCGGAAATCAAGGCGCAGCTCAAGGCCGCTGCACTCCCCGACGACGGCAAGACGGATCTCTTCGACGGCATGACCGGCGAGAAGTTCGAGCAGCAGGTCACCGTCGGATTCATCTACATGCTCAAGCTGTCGCATCTGGTCGACGACAAGATTCACGCACGCTCGATCGGACCGTACTCACTCATCACGCAGCAGCCGCTGGGCGGCAAGGCCCAGTTCGGCGGCCAGCGTTTCGGAGAGATGGAAGTGTGGGCTCTCGAAGCGTACGGCGCCGCGTATACGCTGCAGGAACTGCTGACTTCGAAGTCGGACGACGTCGAAGGACGTTCGAAGATCTACGAAGCGATCGTCAAGGGCGAGGTGCCGGAGGTTCCCGGTCTCCCCGAGTCGTTCAACGTACTCGTTCGGGAACTGCAGTCGCTGTGTCTCGACGTGGAGTTGATGAAGGAGTGAACGAGTCATTCCGAGCGCCGCGAGAGCGCGAGGAATCCGGGCGGGGGCGATGCTCCCGCCCCCGGATTCCTCACCGTCTCCGCGGTTCGGAATGACGAGAAACGAAGCCATGGGAAGAAAGACGACACAGGTCACGAAGCTCCCGAATGCCGGATGCATCGCATGCGGCGGGATGGGCTCGATCCGCATGACCGCGCACTTCGTCAACGGCGACTCGGAGTTCGAGTCGCCGTGCTGGGAGTGCTACGGCAAACAGGTCGTCTTCAACTTCCCTTCACCGAGACAGACGGATAACGCATGACAACCTTCAACGTCATTCTGAGCTGCAAAGACGGCGAAGAATCTGGGCGGGGGCGATGCTCCCACCCCCAGATCCTTCGCGCTCTGCGGCGCTCAGGATGACGGCGGAGGACGGAGGCGCACATTGGAAAGTTTCAACTCACTGTTCACACCGGCAAAGTCGCAGGCGGTCAACGATTTCAACGCCATCAAGATCAGCCTGGCCTCTCCGGAGAAGATCCGGTCCTGGTCCTACGGCGAAGTCACCAAGCCGGAGACGATCAACTACCGCACCTTCAAGCCGGAGCGCGATGGCCTCTTCTGCGCGAAGATCTTCGGTCCGATCACCGACTGGGAATGCCTGTGCGGTAAGTACAAACGGATGAAGCACCGCGGCGTCATCTGCGACAAATGCGGTGTCGAAGTCACCAAATCGAAGGTGCGCCGCGAGCGCATGGGCCACATCGAGCTGGCCTCGCCCGTCTCGCACGTGTGGTTCTTCAAGGGACTGCCCAGCCGCATCGGGCACCTGCTGGACATCTCCCTGCGCGACCTCGAGCGCATCCTCTACTTCGAGTCGTACGTGGTCATCGACCCGGGCGATCTCGACGGCACGCTCGACGAGAAGGAGCTGCTGACCGAGGAGCGTTTCCGCGAGCTGCGCGGCCAGCACGGCGAGGTGTTCGTCGCCAAAATGGGCGCCGAGGCCATCAAGGAGCTGCTCAAGCACGTCAATGTGGAGGAGCTCTCCGACGAGCTGCGCCTGATCATGCGCACCGAGACGTCGCAGATCAAGAAGCTGAAAGCCGCCAAGCGGCTCAAGGTCGTCGACGCCTTCCGCAAGTCGGGCCATCGTCCGGAGTGGATGATCCTCGACGTCATCCCGGTCATTCCGCCCGAGCTGCGCCCGCTCGTTCCTCTCGACGGCGGCCGCTTCGCCACCTCGGATCTCAACGATCTCTATCGCCGCGTCATCAACCGCAACAACCGACTCAAGAAGCTCCTGGAGCTGCGCGCGCCCGACGTCATCGTGCGCAATGAAAAGCGCATGCTCCAGGAAGCGGTGGACGCGCTCTTCGACAACGGCCGCCGCGGCCGCGTGCTCAAGGGCTCGAACAACCGCCCGCTGAAGTCGCTCTCCGACACCCTCAAGGGCAAGCAGGGCCGCTTCCGCCAGAACCTCCTCGGCAAGCGAGTCGATTACTCGGGACGTTCCGTCATCGTCGTCGGACCGGAGCTCAAGCTCCATCAGTGCGGTCTGCCCAAGAAGATGGCCCTGGAGCTCTTCAAGCCCTTCATCTACAACCGCCTCGAGCAGAAGGGCCTGGTCGGTACGATCAAGGCCGCCAAAGAGATGGTCGAGCTGCAGCAGACCGAAGTGTGGGATGCGCTCGAAGAGGTCATCAAAGAGCATCCGGTCCTGCTGAACCGCGCGCCGACGCTCCATCGTCTGGGCATCCAGGCGTTCGAGCCGGTGCTCGTCGAGGGCAAGGCCATCAAGATCCACCCGCTCGTCTGCACGGCCTTCAACGCCGACTTCGACGGCGACCAGATGGCCGTGCACGTGCCGCTGTCGCCGAAAGCACAGGTCGAGTCGCAGGTCCTGATGCTCGCGTCCAACAACATCCTCTCGCCGGCCAACGGCAAGCCGCTGGCGGTCCCTTCACAGGACCTCGTCCTGGGCTGCTACTACCTGACGAAGGAGAAGAAGGGCGCGAAGGGCGAGGGCAAGCGCTTCTCCGACTACGACGAGGTGCAGATCGCGCTTCAGGCCGGCGAAGTGGAACTGCTCACGCCCATCAAGCTGCGCCTGACCGGCCGCTTCATCGACCTGACCAAGCATTTCAACGATCAGGACGTGATGCACGCCGAGATTCAGGACGTCAGTCGCCTCCTCATCGACACGACCGTCGGCCGCGTCATCTTCAACATGTCTCTGCCGGATGAGATCCCGTACATCAACGGCCTCATGAAGAAGAAGGCGCTGTCCGAGCTGGTCAACTTCTGCTTCATCAACCACGGGAACGCTCTCACCGTGCAGTTGCTCGACGGACTCAAGGAGCTCGGGTTCCTCTACGCCACGAAGGCCGGTGTCTCCATCGGCGTCGACGACATGGTCATCCCGGCCAAGAAGGGCGAGATCGTCGAGACCGCGCGCAAGAACGTTCTGGAAGTGGAGCGCCAGCGGCTCGACGGCGCCATCACGGCCGGCGAGCGCCACAACAAGATCATCGACATCTGGCATCGTGCCACCGAGCAGGTCTCGGACGAGATGTTCGCGGAGATGCGCCGCACCGAGGAGAAGCGCCAGGAGTTCAATCCCATCTTCATGATGGCCGACTCGGGCGCCCGCGGTTCCAAGGAGCAGGTCCGCCAGCTGGCCGGTATGCGCGGCCTCATGTCCAAGCCCTCGGGCGAGGTCATCGAGACGCCCATCACCGCGAACTTCCGCGAGGGTCTGTCCGTGCTGCAGTACTTCATCTCCACGCACGGCGCCCGTAAGGGTCTGGCCGACACCGCGCTCAAGACCGCCGATTCCGGCTACCTGACGCGGCGTCTGGTCGACGTGGCGCAGGACGTCATCGTCACCGAGCAGGACTGCAACACGTTCGACGGCATCGTCGTCAGCGCCATCATGGAAGGCGGCGACATTCTCGAGCCGTTGCGCGACCGCATCGTCGGCCGCATCGCCCAGGAAGACGTCCACGATCCGCTCAACGGCGAGAGGCTCGTGGCGCAGAACGACGAGATCTCCGAGGACCTGGCGAACTCGATCCAGGAAGCGGGCATCGAGATGATGAAGATCCGCTCGGTGCTCACCTGCGAGACGCGCCGTGGAGTGTGCCGCCGCTGCTACGGCCGCAACCTGGCCAGCGGCAAGCTCGTGGAGATCGGCGAAGCGGTCGGCGTCATCGCCGCCGAGTCCATCGGCGAGCCCGGCACGCAGCTCACCATGCGTACGTTCCACGTCGGTGGTACGGCTTCGCGCGTGTCCGAGCAGTCGAAGCACGAAGCGACCTCACCCGGCAAGGTGCAACTGGTCAACGTCAGCACCGTCACGAACAAGAACGGCGACCTCGTCGTCATCAACCGCAACGGCAAGCTGCTCATCCTCGACGACACACCGGTCAAGAAGGGCAAGAAGTCGAACGTCGATCTGGCTGCCGGCACGGGCCGCGAGCGCGAGCGTTATGCGCTCGTCTACGGCTCGACGCTCAAGGTGCGCGAGGGGCAGCACGTCGAAGCGAACGAACCGCTCGTGGAGTGGGATCCGTTCACCTCGGCCATCCTCACCGAGGTCGGCGGCAAGATCATCTTCAAGGACATCGTGGAAGGCGAGAACGTCCGCGAAGAGACCGACAAGGTTACAGGGTTAACGCAGATGGTCATCGTGGAGTCGGCGTCGGCCGAGAAGCGCACGCCCACGATCACCGTCAAGGCCGGCAAGAGTGAGGAGCGC
The DNA here is from genome assembly GCA_038244815.1 of Thermoanaerobaculia bacterium. Lineage (GTDB taxonomy): Bacteria > Acidobacteriota > Thermoanaerobaculia > Gp7-AA8 > Gp7-AA8 > DASVHS01. The sequence goes on along the minus strand of JBBRTB010000003.1, from coordinate 142,341 downwards.
AAGTACCTCCTGCCGACCGGCGCGCACGTCATGGTGCAGAACGGCTCGGAGGTTTACCCGGGCGACATTCTGGCCAAGATCCCGCGCGCTACGACCAAGACCAAGGACATCACCGGCGGTCTGCCGCGCGTGGTCGAGCTGTTTGAAGCTCGTCATCCGCGCGAGAAGGCTGTCATCACCGAGGTCGATGGAACGATCCATCACGGCCCGGTGGTGAAGGGCATGCGCCGCGTCATCGTGGAGACCGAAGAGGGAACGCGTCACGAGTACTCGGTGCCTCGCTCCGTGCACGTCAACGTGCAGGAGGGCGAGCGCGTCCGGGCCGGTGATCCGCTCATCGACGGTCCGATCGATCCGCACGACGTGCTCTCGGTCCTGGGCATCAGGGAGCTGCAGAAGTACCTGGTGGACAAGATCCAGGAGGTGTACCGCTCGCAGTCGGTGGCTATCAACGACAAGCACATCGAAGTCATCTGCCGTCAGATGCTGCGCAGTGTGCGTGTGACGCGGGTGGGCGACACCGACTTCCTGGTCGACGAACAGGTCGATCGCTTCCGCTTCATGGAAGAGAACGAGAAGGTGATGAACCGCGGCGGCGAGCCTGCCGACGGAACGCCGCTCTTGCTCGGCATCACCAAGGCGTCGCTCTCGACCGACTCGTTCATCTCGGCGGCGTCGTTCCAGGAGACCACGCGCGTGCTCACCGAAGCGGCCATCGCCGGCCGCGTCGACTACCTGCGCGGCCTCAAGGAAAACGTGATCGTGGGACGGCTGATCCCGGCCGGTACCGGCATGCACGTGTACCGCGACGTCTACCTGGAAAAGGACGAGCCGGTGATTGTGCAGCCGAGCCTCGAAGACCTCCTCCGTCCGGAAGGCGAGGACGAGGAAGCCGACGCGCTCTCGCTGGCAGACTTCGACGACGAGCAGTAACCTTTATCCAACGCATCAACACTTCGGGCGGCCCGGAAGGCCGCCCGAAGTGTTTTGTCGAACAGGCAGCTTCGTCCTGGGCTATATCGCTTGTGGAATTGTGGTCTCGTGCAAGGTTCAGGTGTTCCGCGTCCAATTGATACTTTGTGAACCATTGACCACAAGGCGCGTCATCGCCGCGTCGGCGCTGCTCCTCCTTCTCGCCGGCTGCAAAGGAGAAGCGGATTTCAGCGGCGCTCTGCGGACGGAGACGCTTCCGGCCGAGCAATACCAGCAGGAAATCGTCACGATCGATCGCCTCGCCTTTCGCGAGCAACCTCTCGGCAACGACGGAACGGTCGCTCTGGCGACGACGCTCGACGGGCTTGCAGCGCGCGTCGCCACGCCGAAGCCGGATTCGAAGTTCCTGAGACTCGAGTCGCTCGAATTGAAAGGGCTTGGCGCAGTCGCGCGCCGTCTGCCGCCTGACGGAACGGGCGCCGCGCTGCAGAACGACTGGATGCGCATTCGCAGCAATCTGTTCGATGACCGGGCGTGGTTCGCGCGCAGCGCGAAGGATCTCCGGTACGCGGCGAGTGTGACGAATACCGCAGCGACCGAAACGCGCGAACCGGTTGCCGAGAAGCGAGCGATCGCGGTCTCGCCGCCGCAGGCGGAACAACGCTGGGCCTTGTACGGCGCATGGAAAGTTGACTCGGTCGAATCGAACGGCACTCCGATTCAGGACGCCGAACTCACCGGTTCCGTATGGATGTTCGATTTACCGCACCTGACGATTCGCAGCGCCGCGAAGACCGAGTCGATGAGCGCTGTCGACGGCGGCGGCGAGTATCTCGAAGTGACGCAGCAGACCGGCCAGCACGGCTCGATGAAGTACAAGCTCGGCAGCGACGGCCTGCGTGTCGCATTCTTCGACAATCTGCAAGGAAAACCGTCGAGTTTCCACGCGAGCGCCGGACAGAAGCCTGTACTCGTCGTCGCGCATCTCGTGCCGGTGCCGTGAACGACGACGCGCTGCTCACCAGCGACACGTGGCATCCTTCTCTCATCGCGCGTCGTTCGCGCGCGGCGGTCTCCATTGCAGCGGCGAACGTGGCTCAGCGCGTTCGCCTTCAGAATCTTCGCGATTCGCGAAAAGCAACTGTTCGATCTCGCCGAGCTCCACTCGGCTGAACCCGCCTCCTCGCGCGAGCCGTACAGGTTGCAGCCAAAATTTTCCACTTTGCGCTCATGTTCGATATGAACGTGCGCCGGCTCTCCACGGTCGCCAGCGTAGAAGAAGAATCGATAGCGTCCGCCGCGTAGAACTGTCGGCAATCCAATCAGTCCTACGGCAAGAACCGGTCGCGGTCGTACGGTGGCTTCTCGCGCGCTGGCAGCTCTTCATCAGGGAAGTCGCGCTTCCACTCGGTGCGATCCTCGTCGCTTGCGTAGTAGCGAAGATAGATCGCGTTGTCTTCTTCACTCGCGCCGCCGATCACGTCGCACGTCACAAAACTGTCCGGCAGCAACGCACGGTGCGCGCGTAGAACGTCGCTCTGCACCAGAAAGCCGTAAAGCTCGCGGTCGCTCAGGTGATCCGTTGATCGCACAAATACGCCCGTGTCGGCCAATCGCTCGATCAGCCCAATGAGTGCGCGCGGCAAGTCGCCGTCCGACGGATGCGGATCGATCGTGTATCCCTCGCGCTCGACCCATTCGCGAACCGTTTTGATCTCGACATCCTTGATGCCGTGCAGCTCAGCCCAGAACAACGTGTCGCTCAGTTCTTCTTCATCGATCATGGATCGACAATCCCTCGGACGATCGCCTGAGGCAAGTTTTTCTACGCCACGTGGATCGGTCATCAGCGCTATCTTGTCTCCTCGTGAAACCGATCGCACTTGCACTCTCGATTTTTCTTTCGGCGCCGTCTCTCTTGGCCTGGGGAGAAAAAGGGCACCTCATCGTCAACGAGGCGGCGACGCGCGGCGTGCCGAACGACATGCCCGTCTTCTTCCTCGAGGCGTTCTCGCGCCTCACGTACCTCGGACCTGAGCCCGACCGGTGGTACACCGGACACTTCCCGTCGATCACCGCAGTCAATTTTCCCGAGCACTTCATCAACTTCGAATATGTGGAGGGTTTGACGCTGCCGGCCGATCGCTACCAGTTCATCGATCTGCTTTACACGTCTGGAACCCTGAGGCGGTACGGGATCGGGAACGCGACGATCGGCTTCGCGCCGTGGCGCATCGCCGAGCTCTCCGAACTGTTGACCGTGCAATGGAGGCTGTGGCGCGACTCGCAGCCCGGAGCAGAGCGCGCGCAGATCGAGGGCAACATCATCTATGTCGCCGGCACGCTCGGGCATTACGTCGGAGACACCGCGAACCCGCATCACACGACCATTCACTACAACGGCTGGGTCGGGACGACGAACCCGCAGCACTTCCGCACCGACTGCGAGACCCACGGCCGCTTCGAGAACTACTTCGTCACGCGCGCCATCGAGCTGTCCGATGTGCTGCCGTACATGCGTGCCCCCGTTCTGCGGTCCGATTACTTTTCGGCCGCGATCGGCCATGTGAAGGAATCGAATGCGCTCGTCGAGACTCTCTACCGCATCGATCGCGACGGTGGCTTCGACTCTCAGAACGGCACGCCCGAAGCGCGGGAGTTCGCCGCGCGACGGCTCGCCGCGGGCGCGTCGATGCTTCGCGATCTATGGTGGTCGGCCTGGCGCAACTCCGCCGCGCCGCTGACGGACTGGCGCACGCCGTAGCCCGGAGCGACTCGGCTGTCGGAGAATCTCCGGCCCTGAGAGACTGTCGACTTCAATACTTCTTGTCCGCGCTCGCCTTACGGCAAAGGCATCGGCCGGCGCTTTGTTCCCGCCAGCTCCTCATCCATCTGCCGGATGTTCGGATCGATGAAGTGCGCATAGAACGCCCAGTGCTCGTAGCGCGGAGCGATGGTCTTCTTGACCTCGTCAGTCAGCGCGTCGGCCTTGAGGTTTTGTTTTCGCGCCGCCGCGACGTCCCGCCGCAGCGACTGCAGATACTCGCCAAACGCTGTCACGTCCTGGGATTTTCCGACTTCTCCGTGTCCGGGGACGAACGACGCCTGCGGGTATTCGGATGCGAGCCGCTCGTCCGTGCTCACCCACGCCGCGGAGTCCGCGTCGATCGTGTTCGGGAGAGTCTCGTTCCAGAACAGATCGCCCGTGAACACCACTCCGGCGTCTGGGACGGCCACGACGGAGTCGCCGCCGGTATGGCCGGGCATGAAACGAACGACGATGCGGCGTGAGCCGAGGAAGAGATCGATCGAGTCGCCGTAGACGAGATCAGGAAGCACGAGCGACTCGACCCATGTTTTCTTGTCAGCGGGAGGGTTCGCACCGAAGAATTTGAGATTCTCGGTCCGCTCCCACGCGCGCACGTTCCGTTGCGCGACGATTTGCGCGCCGGCGTCGTGGAAGACACCATTGCCGGCGACGTGATCGAGGTGGTAGTGCGTGTTGACGGCGAAGCGGATCGGAAGGGTGGTGCGTTCGCGAATGGCACTCAGAAGCTGCGCGGCAGCCGCTGCCGACTGAAAGGTATCGACGACGACCACGCCGTCTTCCCCGATGATGAACCCGGCGTTACTTCCGGCGCCGCTACCCGGAACCGCAACCGCCGCCCACACCCCCGATCCGAGGTCGTGCAGCGTGAAGAACGGCTTCGCTGCATCGTCGGCATGAGTGGAAGGCACCGCGAGGGAAGCGGCGACGAGGAGGAGGACGGAGAGTCGCGCGAATCGCATCGGCCGAGTTTATCGCGAGCATCCTCGACGGCGACTGACGACGAGCGCGGCGATGCGGGAGTGCATCCATTTCATCCGATCAGCGTGTCGATTACGGCCGTGGCCTCAATGTGGCTCGGTCACTTTGGCCGGGCTGGGGTTTGGATCCTCCGGATGACCGGCATCTCGTTCACCATCGGAACGATGAATCGCTTCATGAGGTCAAATGGGACGAACTGCTCCGCGTCGTTGTAGGCGTGTCCGGTGAACACGGCCACGAGGCGCGCGTCGGGGACGAAAATCTACTGGCCGTCGTTCGCACGCTGACTGATGTCGACGACAGCAGTAACCATCAAGTTCAACGCATTGAGAATCTTCATTCAGCGCTGAATCATTCAGTCGAAGTTCGAAGAATCGCTATGGTCACCTAATCCTAATTGACTCCGCGTTGTCCGTCATGATATAAATCAGGCATTCCGTTCAGAGAGGTCGGCTGAAATGCGTCCAGATGTCCGAAGCGCGTATGCGCTGTTCGTTCTTCTGATCATCTGTTCAGCCACGGGAGCCGATGGCGCCGGAGGCAAGACACCGCCGCCACCGCTTCCACCCTCCGCCGTACTCTTCGACGGCGATTACAGGTTCCCGACCGGCTCGGAAGCATTCAACGCCAGCGTGAATATTCCTGCCGGCGGCGCTTGGCTCGTCGGGACCGCAACTTGGAACCATCGGTCGTTTCCGGGATGGGATTGCGAGCATAGCTACTCTGCCGTTCTGTCGCCGAACGCGAACGATTACGCACCTCTCTTCATCGCCGGCTGGACGTCGCAGGGGCTTTGCAGCGATCAGCCGCCGGTCTTCGGCTGCTTCAACTGTGGAATCGACTGGGGCGGAGTCAAGGCGTATCCCGGCCTGTATATGACGACCAACAACACTCCGGGGTTCATGTCTCCGGGCACGGGAATCGTCGCGATCCGCTCCAACAACGGCGGTGGCCAAGCTGACGTTCTCACGCTGAACGTCCAGCAAGTGAACCGGGATGCGATGTCGAATCTTACGATGTTCCAATCCGTCAGCGAGAACGATCCGACGCCCGCGTCCGACACTGACGTGAAGGCTCGGACCTTTATCGCGGACACTCTGGATCGTGTTCCCGTCGTTCCGGTTTTCCACCACGGCACCGATGCGAGCGGAGCAGACGTACAGTTTTCCGGCGGGACCCGACGTTCAATATGTGGCGACATGGGATGGCGGCGCGACGACGTCGAACCCCGAGATCCAGTTCGCACTGCAGGCGCTACACGGGAATACGATTCTTGCAGTACCGATCCCGGCTCTGAAGACGGGCAGTCATGATTTCACGGTGACTGCGAACCTGCCTGGCGGTGCATCCTACACGACACCGAGCATGTCCGTATTTGTTTATGCACACAGTGTTTACGTTGATATTGACGGCACATTCAACAAAGCCGTGCCCGAAGATCAGCTTGCGGACTTCATTCCGGGGAGTTTGCGGGACGGATCGAGCGTCGCCCCCATCGACATGCCGCAACTGATCACGATTCACGTCGTCACTGGCCACGGCAGCCGCGGAGACGTGGCGTTTGCGCTGTCGAGTGTCTCCGTCTATCCCGGTATGGCGATGAATGCCCCGCTGGCCAACCCCGATACATTGCCAGACATCGATTTCACACCCTCGGGCACCGGCTCGCCAGCGATCACCAAGCCGATCGCGAAAGGGGGGGGAGCGAAATGGATCGACTTGCCTCTGTATGTGCGCGACTACGCGGCATCCGGTACGCTCAAAGTGACTGTCCCGTATGGAAAGACGAGTTTCGTCGTCTCGGTGTCGCTGCCGGTCGACAGGAATGGCAACAGAATCGCGGATCGCGGGTGGCGCGCGGAAACGGCGTGGATCTCCGACCCGGGACTTGCCCCCGGCCACGATGAGGATGACAGTCCCGTCCAGTTGCGCGCTTTGCCGGATCCGGCGGATCCCGGCGCGACCGGCGACAACCTGACGAACTTCGAGGAGTACCGTGGCTTCGTGTTGATGGGTGAGCATCACCGCACGAATCCATTTCGAAAAGATCTGTTCGTCGAGGCTGGTGACTTCGGCGACGATATTCAGTACGCATTTCCGGCTCTCCCAACGGCAACGCATCGCGTCTCAGCGAGTGAAGTGGGCTCGGGCATGGGCGGAATCGCTAATCTGATCAACCCGAACGCTCTTGGACTTCCCGGTGCGGGTGACCCGTTTCCGAACGGTCATCAGAATCAGTTCGTACACCGAGTGCAGGCCATCGCCGGTTCCGGCGGCGGCATCTATGGCGGGCTGACGAGCTGTGCTCCGGCGTATGATTCCTGAATCACCGAACATTTGTCTCATTTCCTACATCTTCGTCGATGGTCTCCAGCAGGACGTGAATACGTACGCTGGCGGAGATCCCACTATGTTCCTCCGGCTTCGGCGTGCCTACGTGGCGCACGAGACCGGACACGCGGTGAATCTTTACCATCTTCGCGGATGTTCGACCTGCCTCATGAACCCCGTGCTCTCGAGTCAGAATCCGATCCCGACTGATTTTCAGACGAATGTCAGCGGTGACCTGGAGTGCAATACATGTCCTCCCCCGCCGGGTGTGGCGGTCGTGCTCATCCCCCTCACGGGATACAACGAGACCGACACCTTGAGGATCAAGCCGTGAAGCGCCGTTTGTTCGTAAAAGAGGAGGAAGTCATGCGTCGATCACTGATGGCCGCTTTGCTCGTAGTCGCCGCGCCAATGTCATCCGCGAGCGGTCCGTTGACTCTTCGGGTGCAGATTCCTCGCGTGGCGATCGACGACGCTCCCCTGCTCGCGACCGTCGAGTTGCGGAACATCAGTCGCGCACCGATGCTCGTGGCTGCTCCGGGACTGGACACACTGACCGCGCAGTCGCGGCTCGAGGTTCCGCTTCCGGACACGAAGTGTTCCGCGCAGAGTTTTCCGGCGCGGCTCGGAGTCGCACCCCGTGTCATCACTCTCGAGCCCGGTGCAACTGCGAAGAGCACGATCGATCTTGCTGCAAACCTGCCGTACGGACTCCCCCTCGGCCGCCAGACTGTGGTCGTGCAATACAGCGCGACTGCTGCCGGCGCCAATCGATGGAACGGCGTTGTCACGAGTGCGCCGGTGGAAGTCGAGCTTCGTGCTCCGTCGGGCGCGGCCGCCGCGGTGTACGCGGAGTTTGCCTCGCTCTGTCATCGCGTGCAGGCCGCGGATGCCAGCGCGCCGGCGGACGTTCTCGATTTCGCGAAGAAGAATCCCGGCTTCGTTTACACGCGCGCCCTCGTGTTACAGGCGGCGCAGATTGCAGGCGGTCCTGTCGCGAAGTCGCTCAATGAGTATCTTGCCGCCGCATATCCTGGAACCTGGCAAGCCGATGTTGCACGACGCAACATCGTCGCTGCGGAACGCGCCGACATAGAAAGGGACGAATACGAGAAGTACGTCACGAGCTATCAGGTGGCGCTGAACGATCCCGCCAATCGCGAGGCGGCGCAGGCGAAGCGCGCGCTCGGCACGATTCTCGACCCAGGCTCGTGGGCCGCGAACGAGGAGTTCCTGCGCGTCTTCGGCGCGTCGCCGTTCGCACCCGAAGTGCTGCACAGCATGATCGCCGCGGTCGAGCGCGGTGTGATCCCGCCGGGCCGCGACCGCGAGGAACTTCGCGCAGAGCTCTATCGCAAGCTCGTTACGACGTACGAAAGCAGCTATCGCGCGAAGGAGGCACTTCGCAATCCACAGGTCGCGGCGATGGTCAAGGAGCGGCGGTAAGCCGGGCCGGCACGGCGATTCCGAGGGATCACTGCATCCTGGAGGCTGGTTCCCGGCGACTGACGGGCCAAGGATTCTGATCGGCGGCAAATGTCGCCCGTACACGTCGTTCATCCCGTTCAACGCCCCCGACATCCCGAGCGTAGCGACGGATGACACCCTGAACGTGTCATGCCGGCGCCGCGGTCCGTCTCTTCCAATCGATTCGGGCCGTCATCTGCATCACCACGAAGAGTGTGACGATCGCGCCGATCGTGATGGCCAGGCCGGTGAATCCCTGAAAGAAGAACGCGTAGGAGAAACCGACCAGATAGATCACCTGCGCCAGCGCAGCCTCCACGAACGCGAACCTCGGTCCCGCCACGATGCGCAGGTAGCTGACGACGAGGAAGATCGACACGAGCGACGAGATGACGAACGCCGCGTGAATCGAGATGTGATCGACGAGATAGGCGAGCAGAAGATGAAAGGCGAAGAACGACGCGGCGAGAAAGAAGTAGTGCATGGGATGCAGATCGATGCCCTTCATGGCCGTGAGGATGAAGATCAGGAAGAAAAAGAACAGAAGCGATACGGGCGCGAAGAAACTGATGCGGCCCGCGATCGGTCCGGGTTGCAGCTTCTCCGGCATGGTCATGCCGATGTCCTGTCCCGCGACGAGGTTCGCGTACTTCCAGGTGAGCACCCACCCCCGATCCGTTTTCTTCTTGAACGTCGGCGAGAGCGATTGCTGCGGGAAGTCGACAGAATCGAAATCGGTCGCCATCTCCAGGACGAAGTCGCGGACCTGCGCGACCTTCTCGCCGAACGTGTAGCGCCAGACTCCTGACCCCTGCGAGCGATAGCCGACCTGGTATTGCACGGCCGCATTCACGGGTACGGTCAGATTCGTGAGGACCGCACCGTTCGCCGTCGTCGTTGGTACGGGCTTGCCGTCCACCTGCACGACGAGGTCGTCATAAATCGCGTCGCCGGCGGGCAGCGGCAACCGGATCTGCATCTGTTCATACGGCGTCGAGTTTCGAACGCGATACGCCCCGCGAAATCCGGCCCGGTACGTGGCGAACCAGAGAAGACCTTTCTGGCGCTGTTCGAGATCGAGCGTGACGGCGATCCGGCTTTGCTCGAGCGGTGCCGTGTGCATGACGGCTTCATAGACGGTCTTCGTCACGAGCTTGCCGTCGACCGTCTCTTTCGTCGTCTTCGGAACCCATTGCGTCGTGGACGCCTCAGGCGGAAGCTGTTTCTGCTCTCCGCCCCAGCTCTGGGACACGCGCGGCGCCAGGCCGGAACCGGCTGAATACGTTCGCGCCATGATGGTGGCGCCGAGAACGACCCAGGCGGCGGTGGTGCTGAGAAAAATGAGGATGATTGCGGCGACTCGTGGCATGTGTTTCAGTACCTCCAAGTACTTTGTACAGAAAAGTAGTGGCGGCGTCACGGCAGAATTGTGGCAAAGTGATGGCGCTACTTTTCGAGGCCCGTCACCCGCGCCAGAAGGCCGTCATCACCGCGGTCGATGGAACCGCGTTCCCTCTTCGGTCTCGCCGATGCACGGCGTGCAGCGGTTTCGCTCCATCGAGGCGATGGGCGCCGCGCAACGCCGCGAATAGCGCTACGACAGCAGCAACTCGATGTCTTCCGCCTTCAGCTCGCCGATGAGGCTCTTGCCCTCGCTGAGGATGGCGTCGGCGAGCGCGCGTTTGCCGGCCTGCAATGTCAGGATCTTCTCCTCGACGGTGTCTCGCGCCACGAGACGGTAGGCGAACACGGGACGGGTCTGGCCGATGCGATGGGTGCGATCGACGGCCTGCGCTTCCACCGCCGGGTTCCACCAGGGATCGAGCAGGAACACGTAGTCGGCGGCGGTCAGGTTCAGGCCCTGGCCGCCCGCTTTGAGGCTGATGAGGAACACGGCCTTCGACGGATCGCTCTGGAAGGCGTCGACGACTGCGCCGCGGTCGCGCGTCTTGCCGTCGAGATAGACGAACGGGATCTCCCGCGACTCGAGCTCCGCGCGCACGAGCGCCAGCATCTTCACGAACTGCGAGAAGACGAGCGCTTTGTGTCCTTCGGACAAGATCTCCTCGAGCTGCGGCATGAGAACGTCGATCTTCGCGCCGGCCTCGGCGCGCACGGCGGGACCGAGGAGGCGGGGATCGCATGCAGCCTGGCGAAGACGGAGGAGCGCCTCGAGCACGTGAATCTTCGCGCGCGCCACGCCGACGCGGTCGATGCGCTCGCGAATCGACTGCCGCACCTCGACGCGCAGCGCGTCGTAGATCTTCCGCTGATTCCCATCGAGCTCGCACCAGAGCGTCTGTTCGACTTTGCGCGGCAGCTCGGGCGCCACCTGCTCTTTCGTGCGGCGCAGAATGAACGGACGTACCGCTCGCGCCACGATCGCGCGGGCCTGCTCATCCGCGGCGTTGCCGCGGAGCTGCTTGAATGCGGTCGATTTGCCGAGCAGCCCGGGATTGAGGAACTCGAAGAGGCTCCACAGCTCGCCGATGTGATTCTCGACCGGCGTGCCGCTCATCGCCAACCGATGGCGCGAGCGCAGGAGACGCGCGCACTTGGCCGTCTGCGACGTGGCATTCTTGATCGCCTGCGCCTCGTCGAGAATCACGTAGTCGAACTCGGCATTCGCGAGATGCATGGCGTCGCGACGCAACGTGCCGTACGTGGTCAGAATCAGATCGTAGTCATCGAAATGTGCCGTTCCACTCTGGCGCGACACTCCGGTGTGATCGAGAATGCGCAGCTTCGGAGTGAAGCGCGCCGCTTCCTCCTTCCAATTGAAGATCAGGGAACGCGGGACGACCGCCAGGGACGGCTTGCGATCGCGCTTCGAGGTGCGACGGCGTTCCAGCAGCGCCAGCGCCTGAACGGTCTTGCCGAGTCCCATGTCGTCGGCCAGACATCCGCCGAACGAGAATTCCTCGAGAAACGAGAACCATCCCAGGGCCTGCTTCTGATACTCGCGAAGCTCGCCTCGGAATGTCTTCGGTGGATCCTCCGGACTAATTCCGCCGAATGTGCGGAGCCGGGCGACGGCGCGTTCGACCTGCTCGTCGGCTGACACCTCCGGGCGCGCAGCCAGTAACGCCTCGATGAGCGGCAGTTGCGACTTCGTGAACCGGAGCGCGTCGCCGTGACGTAAGGCCAGACTGAGGAGCGGAAGCTGATCGCGCAGCGACGGATCGATCAGCCCCGTGCTGCCATCGCCGAGGCGGATCGTATCCGCCCCGCTCAGCAGGGCGTCGAGAAGGCGCATGACGCTGACGCGTTGTCCTTCGAAGTTCACGTCGCCGTGAAGCTCGAACCAGTCGATGCCGCTCGACACGTTCATCTGCAGCGCGTCGTAACGGCGGAAGCGCGCGCCATCGCTCTCGATGAGCCATTTCTCATCGAGCAGCCGCGTGATCATGCGCAGGAGCCGGGTGGCAGGAAGAGTCCACTGGTCCCACTTCTTCGAGCAGCCGAGGGACTGAAGGAGATCGACGGCGGCACGCTCACGGGCGGCGTCGCGCGCGATGACTTGTCGCGGGCCGCTCACGATGGTCGGGCGGGGATCGGCCTCGCCAAAAGCGCTGTCGTCGTATTGAAAACTCAGCTCGCCATACAGCGGCTCGTTCTGCCAGTGGCCGGACGTGATGCGAAATGACGGCCGCATCTCCGGATGAACGACGTTCCACTGCAGATCGGGAGGTAGTTCGACGGTGGCACCGTTGGGCATCGCCAGCAGCGCCTCGACGAATGCGTCGCCTTCCTGCAGCGGAACGCGGATCGGTCCGTTGCGGCGAATCGTTGCCGCAAGAGATCCGCTGCCGCGATTGTCGAGCCGGGAGATCGAGTTGCCGATCACGACGACACCGGCCGGATGGATGAACGCACCCGCTGCGCGCACGCGCTCTCCCTCACATTCGAGATCGGTTTCGAGTGCGTACTCCACGGCGCTTTCGTCCTTGACGACGCGCGGCACGAGTCTCCAGATCCGCGGATCCCAGACCAGCGGCGGCGAGACCTGTTCGCCGCTGCCGAGGGCGAATCGTCCGGTCGCGCACAGGAGCGGTAGAACGTGTTCGTACGCGACGCTGGAGATCGACAGGACGCTGTAGTCGATCCGCGACGACGGGATGCCGTACGTCCACGTTTCGCGTGCGCCGAGGAGCGCCAGGAGATGGCGGTCTTCGGGGAGTGGGAGGCGGTGCACGTCATCGCGCTCGATGCGCAGCGGCTGCGGCTTCGTCCAGCCGCCTTTCGGTCGCGGACGAATGTAGGTGATGGAGATCGTCAGGGCGGGGCCGGAGTTCGTCGTTGCGATCGCATAGGTGATTTGCCACTGCTCGACGTGTTCCGGAGCGCTGGGCGGGCGCATGGGGTCGATGAGGCCGAGCGTCGACAGTTGGCGGCGCCACAGCGGGACCGGCTTCGCCGGCGCGGGCCGCACAGCCGGACCATCGGACCAGAAATCGATATGCCGAGGCGGAGGCAGTCCGCTGCCGAAGCGTTGTTTGTCGGCGGTGAGCAGCGTCGCGTAGATGTGCTTGCACAGCTCGCCCTGTTCGAAGAACGGGCAGGTGCATTCGACGCCGAGAGTCTCTCCGTCGATCTCCAGCGACACCTCGTAGATCTCGTTGCCGGTGACCGTCGCTTCGAGCACGCCACCGCGCGCGTAATCGATTTCGACGGCGCCGTTGCTGGCGTAGCGCTCGCCGCGTTCACGCACCCTGGCCTCGAACGCCGGGGCGAACGTGACGGCGAGCGAACCTCGAAACGGTCGGACGACGGCCATCGTCGAGATTCTAAGGCCCGCCAGCCTCGAACGAATCGTCCGGTATGGCTGAGGCGTCGATGACCACCCAGCCCCTGAGTGCGACTGCTGTACGCCTCGTGAGCGAACGGTGTCGAGACCGTGACTCAGCCTGAAGTGTTTTGCAACGGCTCTATTGACTCGTCGGTTTGCTCGGAATGAACCGATTCCAACGCCCGCCGCGCCAGCCGGACGGTAGAATCGATGGGATGGACTTCGACGCCCTCCGCCGCATTCTCGAGGCGTTCGAGCGCTTTGGTGTTGGTTACGTCATCTTCGGTGCCGTCGCTCTCAACTTCCACGGCCTCGCTCGTTTTACCGAAGATCTCGACGTCTTCATCGCGCCCGAGGCGGCGAATATCGAACGCCTGCGCGCCGCGCTGCGCTCCGTCTTTGACGATCCCGAGATCGATCTCATCACCGCTGAGGATCTCCTCGGCGACTACCCGGCGGTGCAGTACATTCCTCCCGCCGGAGGATTCCACATCGACCTGCTGACCCGGCTCGGCGAAGCCTTCGCGTTCGAGGATCTCGAGATCGAGCGCATGCCGTTTGGTGATCTCATGGTTTCCGTTGCTACGCCGAAAACACTCTATCGAATGAAACGAAATACAGTGTGTCTCAAGGATCGCGCGGACGCGGAGCTGCTGAAAGAACGCTTCGCCATCGAGGAGGAGTGAATGCCGGTGCGCAAATTCCATTCGGTCGAAGAGATGAATCGTCCGGTCTGGCGACGTCCCGGGGACCCGGAACTGTACGAGGCGATTGCCTCACTGTGGGAGCTCGGACGCCGGACTTCAAAAAAGCGATTCATTCCCGGGGTGCAGCGGTTTTCCTCGATCGAGGCGATGGACGCCGCTCAACGCCGCGAATAGCGGGTAGCGACGGCCGCGTCGAGATCGATCCTCAAAGCCCTGGCGAAGCGGTCTCCCTGCGCGACGCGCTGTTGCAGGGACGATAAGCCGCTGCACGCGGTGCCACGTTCAGCGCTTCTCGATCTCTTCACGCACGGCCGTCAGAATCTCCACCTCGATCAGGTCTTTCGCCCGGCCGGCCGCCCGCTTCATCAGAATGAGATCCTCGATCGCGGCGACGAGCACCATCACCCCGCCGACGTCCATCCCGGTCGCGGTGCGGGCGAGCGCTTCGTAGCCGCTCGAGCCGGCCGGGGTGCCCACGATGTCGAGGGTGCCGGCGGTCGTGGTGCACGTGAAGGAATCGCCCATCTTCAAGGTGCGCGCGTCGCCAGTGAAGGGGAGATCGCGTTCGGCTCCACGCAGTTTCGCTTTGAGTTTCGACAGCACCATGGCCAGTGCCTGGAGATTGGGCTGTTCCCTTCCATAGCAGATGTCGAGATTGTTGGTGACGGTCGTCGAGCCCCAGAGGCGTCCGGCGATGCCGCCAATGATGACGAACTTCACGGCGCCGTCGTCCAGTGCTTTCAGGATCCGCAACGGATCGAATGCGACCAGGCCCATCAACGCCGGCGCTTCAGAGCCGAAAGGTTCCGCGCTTCCGCGGTGGCGGCACGCAGCCGTTGGCGAGGCGTGAGTGCGAGCATTTTCCGGATGGTCGTGCGGTCGATTCCGCCCCCGGCCAGCGGCAGCGGCTGGAGCGACATGCCGGACATGCGAAGCAGACGTTCGATCGTGTCCAGGCGAGGAGAGATGCGGCCGGACTCGATTCTCGCAAGAGCGGGCTGAGAGATTCGGGCGCGCGCAGCGAGCTCTTTCTGTGTCAGGCCGGCGCGAAGACGCGCATAACGAACGAGGTTCACGCCTACTAGTATACCGAATATGGTATATCTTGATGCCTTTGCGATGGCCTGATCCCCGGGCAGGAAAGTCTCGGCCGGTGACTCTCCTCACTTGAGCATTCGCCAGGGATCGGGGGGCGGCCGGGAAGGCCGGTCGACGCTTCTTCCATCGCCAGTCTTCGGCGGTCCTCCGTGGCGGGGCTGGACTCACGGCTGCTTTTAGGACAGACTGCGCCGCATATCCTTAAGAAAGGCAGGGCCGCCCATGAACGGGATTGCACGTTCTCTATTCACTCGGATCGTCCTCGCGGCGACCCTGTTGCCGGCCGCGCTCTCCGCGTCCGTTCTCTGGTACGGCGACAAAGGCGGCCTTCACGC
Organism: Thermoanaerobaculia bacterium; assembly: GCA_038244815.1. GTDB lineage: Bacteria > Acidobacteriota > Thermoanaerobaculia > Gp7-AA8 > Gp7-AA8 > DASVHS01. The sequence continues at coordinate 126,873 of JBBRTB010000003.1, read as the reverse complement.
CATCGACACTGCCACGAACGGAATCGTCATCAACGTCGCGTTCGAGCCGCCCGTGGCCATGGCGGTGAATGCCGCCGACGGCTCGGTGTCGGTGCTGACGCAGTCACGGCTGGCGCGACTCGACGCGCATGGCGCCGTGCAGTTCCAGTTGCCGGTGAACGGTCTCAGCGCACCGCGTCTCCTGGCGTTGAGCCCAAACGACGCCAGCCTGTGGGCCGGCTTCCAAAACCGGATTCTTCACCTCGACGCCAACGGCGTGGTCCTGCTCACGCTGCCCATTGCCGCCGACGATCTCGCCGTCGCGCAGGATGGTTCGGTGTGGCTGTTGAGCGGCCAGTCGCTGCAGCATCTCGACAGCACCGGTCGGGCCATGGACCTGCTACCGGCCGTACAGAAGGCCAGGCACATCGCCCTCGATGACGCGGGCGGCATCGTCTGGCTGGCCGGCGAGAAATCGCTGATGGCCGTGACGACCGCCGCGCCGTTGCGCATCGCCTTGTCGCTGACGGCGCCCGAGACGGTCTCCGCCATCGCCGCCGATGTTCAGACCGGAGACCTCTGGATCCTCGGCCAGCAAAGCCTGTTCTCCTATCGACGCGACGGCTCGCCGGCGCTGGCGCGCGATCTGCGCGACTTCGGCATCGCCAATCCCCAGGCCCTGGCGTTCGACTTCTCGAGCCAGGCCGTATGGGTCGGGCACCAGCAGGGTCTGTCGCGCATCACAACGGGCGGTTTCCTGGTCGCCACGTTCCCGGCGGACGGCAAAGCAGTGGCCGTGGCCATCGGTCGCGCTCCGGTGGCCATTACACCGCTGGTGACGATTCTCGCGCCGGCCGATGGTGCGCTCATCAACAATCCGGCTCCGGTCCTGCGCGTGAGGTACGACGCACTGTGCGGATCCTCGCCGTGCGGATTTCCGAACAGCTTCTTCGGCAGCTTCTCTGTCACGGCCACGCTCGACGGCGTGGAAATCGGATCGTCATTCGTCTTCGATCCCGCCACCGGCACGGCATCGTTCACGCCGCCGTCGGGCCTGGCCGAGGGGCTGCACACGTTTTCGGTGCAGGCGCATGATGCGTTCGGGCACGATTCTGCCGTGGTGTCATCCTCGTTCACGATCGACACGATTGCGCCGGTGTTCCAGAATGTCGCACCACCGTCCGGAAGCGTCTTCACGACCACAGCCTCCGTCACGATCACCGGCACTCTCGATGATCCAACGGCGACCGTGCACCTGGGAACGCAGTCGTCGCAGGGCGCGACGTTCGCCTTCACGGTGACGCTCGTTGAAGGCTCGAACGCGTACACGCTCGAAGCGCAGGACCGTGCAGGCAACGCCTCCACGCTGCCGTTGACGTACACGTTCTCGCCGCCGGTGAATGCGCCGCCAACGGTGACGATCACAAGACCGTTGACGCAATCGAGTTTTTCCGCTCCAGCTTCCGTCCACGTATATGCCGACGCCTCGGACTCCGACGGCACCGTGGGCAAGGTCGATTTCCTCCTCGACGGTGCCGTCCGGGCCACGGTCATGGCGCCGGGGAGTTTCGATGCCATTCTGGCGAACGTACCGTCCGGCACGCACACGCTCACCGCGCGCGCCACGGATAACCTGAACGCCACCGCCACGTCGCCGCCGGTATTGATTTCAGTCGTGGCGCCGTCGCTCACGATCACCAGCCCGTTGCCGAACGCCCAGATCAGCGGGGATTCCGTCCTCGTCACCGGCCACATCATCGCCACTGCGAACGGCGGTGTGACCGTCAACGATTCGGTGGCACCGATCGACGGCACGAGGAACTTCTGGAGCGTGGTGTCGCTGACACCCGGCGCCAACACGATCACGGCCACGCTCACGACCGCGGACGACTCCGTGGTCACGCAATCGGTGAACGTCACCGCCACAGGTGTGGCGCCGCTGTATTCGGTCGTGCCGGACAAGACCTCCGGACTGGCTCCGCTGTTTGTCGTCTTCAGCGTCGCAAACCTCGGTTCGCTCAACGCCACGTTCACGTTCAACGGCTTCGGACCGTTCAACCTCCCGGCCGGCACGATCCTGCAGCTGAGCACCACGTTCCCGGCGGGGGTGTCCGTGAACACGGTCGTGTTCACCGATTCGGCGGGGGTGCGCACGACGCAGCAGGTGGTCATCGAGGCCCGCGATCCCGCGCAAATGGATCAGATGTTCCTGGCCATCTGGAACGGGATGAACAACGCGCTGGCCGCCGGCGACAAGGACGGGGCGATGGTCTACCTGAATCTTTCGGCGCAGCGGAAGTTCGGGCCCGTGTTCGACGTGCTGATGCCGTTCATGCCGGAGATCGTCGCTTCGTATTCGCCGCTGGTGCGTTCATCGCTGTTGTCGTCGATCGGCGAATACGGAGTGGTGCGAACGGTCAACGGACAGAAGCGGCTGTACCTCATCTATTTCCTGCTCGACGGCGATGGCGTCTGGCGGATCGACGAGATGTGAGCGGGCGATGGAACCAATGGAGAGAACGATCATGACCACCGCCAAGCGATGCCTCCCCGTCTGCGCGCTCGTACTCGCGATCGCGCTCCCTTCCCGCGCCTACGATGATCAGATCACGCATCCGCAGTTGACGGTCTTCGCGACACAGAAATCCGTCCTCTATCAGGACGGCTCGATCATGTTCAGCCTCGGTCTCCTGCCGGCGAGCAAGCAGCGGTTTCTCTATCGCGGCCGCGTCGGTGGGACCACGTTCGGAACTTGGAGCTACGACACGGCTTCATTCGTGGCCGAAGGAGCGTATGACGAAGATCAGGGAGACAATGCGCTGAATCATTTCTACGATCCGGTCTCCGGCCGCGGTCTCACCATTCCCGTCGTCTGCGGTGTGATCAAGACCTGCAACCCGTCGTGGCAATGGATGATCGAGCCCGCGGACATCAGTGGCCAGAACTACTCGATCCCCGATGCGCGCAACTTTCTCTATCGAGGACTGACGTTCAACGACGGAGCTCCTGCCGACTCATCGAACCAGCGCGGCCAGGCTCTGGCGGCGATGTTTCTCAGCCTCGGCCACCTGCAGCATCACATGGAGGACATGACGCAGCCGCAGCACGTCCGCAATGACGTGCACTACGACAAGTTCACGATTCCCGGCTACAGCACGCCGAGCCGCTACGAGAAGTACACGGCGGAGCAGTTTGCCAGGATCGCACCGTACGCGGCGGCCGGCACTCCGGTGTATCCCGGCGCTTCGGCGTTCACGGTGCCGCGTGATTTCTGGAACAACACCGCGAACCTCGGCGTCGCGCAGTTCACGAATTCGAACTTTGTCAGCTATGGCACCAACTTCTCGTTCGATCACGGTGTGGCCAACGCCAACCGTACGTATACGCAGCCGCTTCCCGGGGCTCCGCACGACTACACAGTGGGCGAGATCTTCGGAACCGTGCCTCCGGGGATCCAGTCGGTGTGCGCGTTCGATGGTGCCGACTGCACCATGACCATGTATCCGACGGCCGTCGAGCAGAAGGCCTCGACCCTGTCGCTGTTCGATCAGGACCTGCAGCCGCGCGGTCTGAAGGTGCTCTATGTGACCGAGTTCGGATCGGCCGGTTACTACACCGACAAGCTCTTCGCGCTCAACCGGTTCAACTTCGACGACGCGCATCCGCTGCTGATCAAGGCCGCCGTCTCGTATTCGGCAGGCATCGTCAACTACTTCTTCCGGGGGAAACTGCAGGTGCTGCCGCCCGACAGCGGACCGTATGCTGTGGTCGAGCCATCAGCGACTCAGGGTTTCTCGACGCTGAGATTCAAGGTGATGAACAACAAGGCGGACCCGGCCCTGTCGTCGGGCAGCGTTCAGGCCATCGCCAAGTTTCATCGCAACGGTTGCTACAAGCCCGATCTCTCCGGCGAGTTCTACCTCGACAGCTCGGGGCAGTTGATCACGCCGTGTCCGAATTACCGTTCCACCGAGGATTATGTCCGCGTCGCGCCCGCGCAACAGATGTCGTTCGCAGCCGGTGAAACGAAGGGAATGACGGTGACGTTCAGCGATCCGATTCCGTTCGACGCCACCGATCTCATCCTGCAGGTGCTCTATCGGGGAAAGGTCGGCGACGAGGAGGGCGGTATGGCACTGGGTGCGGCCGACCTGTCCGAGACGACGTACCTGAGCGTTCTGAATGCCACCGACGTCTTTGAGCTCAACGCGAACGGCTTCTACTACTACACCGACATCATCCAGAATATCGCCAGCGCGCCCTACTCGATCATCGATCTGAACGGCAACCACGTTTACGACCCCCAGGATGTCCAGGTCACCGGTGGTCCGATCAACTACCAGTTCATCATCAACAACACGAAAGTGGGCGACGTCAATGTGCCGGAAGGAAGGTTCGCGCGCATGGCCATGCTGGTGGACCCGGGCGGTTACCATGCGGAGATCATCGCCAGCGGCGCCGGCAGTTTCGACGACACGCTGTATCTGCTTCCGGCGAATCGGGCGCAGTACGATCCCGACCGGAATGCGTACACCGTGAGTCCGTTCGGCAGGCTGCGCGCCGATCAGAGCAACCACTACGACTCCGTTACGTACTGGCATTACTATCCGACGACCGGAACCCCGCTGAACAAGATGCCGTTGAGCAAGGCCGCGGACGCGACGACACCGGTGGCGGTAGCGATCACCCAGCCCTGACAAGGCGCGGTGACGATCGGCCCGGACCGGGCGTCCGCCGGCTGTTTGGCCGGTGACGTTCCGGCGGCAAGCTCGCTCCTGCCCCTACGGCGCGGCACCTTCGTCGCCTACAATCGCTGTTTGCGCGGAGCCTCCTGCCAGCGTGGGAGGCGATGCGACTCTCTTTGGGTCGAGGTCTTGATGCGAGCACGTTTGTTCACCGCGGCCGTCGTGGCCTTTCTCTCTCTGGCGCCGCTTTTCGCGATGGACACCGCGAAGCGGCCGCTGTCGCTCGACGATCTCGCGAAGTTGCGCGAGGTTCGCGATCCGCAACTCTCGCCCGACGGGAAGTGGATCGCCTACGTCGTCGGCACCACCGACGTCACCACGGACAAGCGCGATTCCGACCTCTACATGGTGAGCTGGGCTGGCAGCCAGCGGGTCCGCCTGACCTCTCTCCCCGACGCCAGCGAAAGCGCGCCGAAGTGGAGTCCCGACGATCGCTACCTGGCCTTTCTGGCCTCCCGCGGCGACGAGGAGGAGAAGAAGAACGGAAGCCAGTTGTGGCTTCTCGATCGCCGCGGCGGCGAAGCGGTGAAGCTCACCGAGATCAAAGGCGGCATCGCCAGCTACGACTGGTCGCCCGACGGGCGGCGCCTCGTGCTGGTCGTCAACGACTTCGACCCGAGCTCCGATCCCGAGAAGATGGAGGGGTGGAAGCGCAAGACCAAGCCGCCCATCGTCATCGACCGCTACCACTTCAAGCAGGACCGCGAAGGCTACCTCGGACAACGGCACACCCACCTCCAGCTCTTCGACCTCGAGTCGAAGAAGGCAGAGGTGCTGACGGCGGGCAACGACGACGAGAGCGATCCGGTCTGGTCGCCGGACGGGACGCGCATCGCCTTCGTCAGCAACCACGAGAAGGATCCCGATCGCCTCGAGAACAGCGACGTCTTCGTCATCGAATCGAGAGCGGGCGCGGAGCCGAGAAAGCTGACCACGTTCACGGGCCCGGACGGACGCCCTTCGTGGAGCCCGGACGGCCGCTTCATCGCCTACATGCAGGGCGACGAGCTGAAATACTCGGCGTACAACCTCTACAAGATCGCGGTCGTGCCGTCGGCGGGCGGCGAGCCGCGCGTTCTGACCGCGGCGCTCGATCGTGCCGTGCAGTCACCGATCGTCTGGAGTCCCGACGGCAAGTCGCTCACGTTCGTCGTGCAGGACGATCGCATCACCTACATCGCCCGGATGCCGGTGTCCGGCGGGCCGGTGGAGACGCTCACCAGCGGACAGCGGGTGGTGTCGTCGCTCTCATCGAGTCGCGACGGGGCGCTGGCGCTGCTCTCCTCGACGGCGGACCGTCCGAATGAAGTGCATGTGCTGGACGGCGGCGCGCTCAAGCGGCTCACGCACGAGAACGACGACTGGCTCGCGGACGTGCAGCTCGCGGTGGTGAAGGGCTTCAGTTGCCGCGGGAGCGATGGCACGGAGGTGCACGGGCTCGTCTACCTGCCGCCGGGAGTGGCGGTGGGGACGAAGGCGCCGGCGCTGCTGAACATCCACGGCGGACCGAACGGCCAGGACCAGCATGCCTTCAGTTTCGAGAGGCAGTTCCTCGCGGCGAACGGTTACGCGGTGCTCGCGGTCAACTATCGCGGCAGCGCCGGGAGAGGGAGCGCGTACCAGAAGGCCATCTTCGCCGACTGGGGGAACAAGGAGGTGAAGGATCTCCTGGCGGCAGTCGACTGGGCCGTGGCCACGGGAATCGCCGATCCCGAGCGCCTGGGCATCGGCGGATGGAGCTACGGCGGAATCCTCACCGACTACACGATCGCCACCGATCCGCGATTCAAGGCGGCCGTGGCGGGCGCGGGCAGCGCGCTGCAGCTCTCGATGTACGGGAACGATCAGTACATCGCGCAGTACGACCTCGAGCTCGGCCCGCCGTGGAAGGCGCTCGAGCCGTGGCTGAAGGTGTCGTATCCGTTTCTGCACGCCGACCGCATCCACACTCCCACGCTCTACCTCGGCGGCCAGTCCGACTTCAACGTCCCGATCATCGGAGGCGAGCAGATGTACCAGGCGTTGCGAAGCCTCGGTGTCGACACCGAGCTGGTGATCTATCCCGGCCAGTACCACGGCATCACCACACCCAGCTACGTCCGCGACCGTCTCGAGCGCTACGTGGCCTGGTTCGACAAGTATCTGAAGGGGAAGGGCGGGAGGTAAGGGGAGCGCGAAGCCCAGGCGGGCAAGCCGCTGGTCAGAGTCTCGGCGCTCGTGTTCGTTGGACCGACTGTGGCGGCCTTGCTCGATTGGTCGTACCACGCGGCCGGTTTCCCGCGTCACGACGCGCCGGCGCCTCGATGTCCTGCTCGGCACGTCCTACCGGGACAAGGAACTTTACCGCGTGGAGAAAAAACCGACGCTTTTCGGCACTCGGGAGGATCACGTCGAGAAGGCGTCGGTGCATGTGATTGGAAAGTGCTTCAACGAACGACTGAGGACTCTGTTCGCAGGGGTAGCCGGGGAGTCGGCCGTTCTGCGAAACTCGGGGAAGTCGCCGCTCTACCTGCTTTGCTTCGCCGCCGCGAACGAGAAGGGGGCGCCGATCGCGCTCCGGATCGCGTAGCACATTCTTCGTAAGGCGGGCTGATGGCACACGCATCCGAGATCGAGTGGACCGGATCGACCTGGAATCCGGTGACGGCTGCACGAAGCTGACCGCTGGCTGCAAGAACTGTTACGCCGAGCGGATGGCGAAGCGTCTGCAGTCGATGGGGCAGCCCAACTACCGCAATGGGTTCGAAGTCACGTTGCAGCCGCAGATGCTCGAACTCCGCTTCGCTGGAAGAAGCCGCAGCAGATTTTCGTGAACTCGATGAGCGATCTCTTTCACGCCGGCGTTCCCACGTCCTACATTCAGCGCGTCTTCGCAGTGATCGCGAGGCGAAGTGGCATACGTCTCAGGTATTGACGAAGCGCGCTGACCGCCTGCAGGAAGTCGATCGCTAGCTCGACTGTCCGTCAAATGTCTGGATGGGCGTCAGTGTGGAGAGCCCCGCCGTTCTTCATCGCATCGATTCCCTTCGTGCGACAGGCGCGCGCGTGAAGTTCCTGTCGATCGAACCGTTACTCCAGTCGCTCCCAGGTCTGAATCTCGCCGGCATCGACTGGGTCATCGTCGGTGGCGAGTCAGGGCCCCGGTCGCGGCGATGCATGAAGGATGCGTGCGAGACATTCGCGATCAATGCGAGGTGAGTTACGGGAGTATCCGAGCGGAATCTGCGCTGGCAATCCCGCGTTGATAACGTACGGCGTTATTATTGGATCGTGATCGTCAGCTGGGCGGACGCCGAGGCGGAGCGAATCTTCAATAGACAGCGGTCTCGCCGATTGCCGCATGACATCCAGCAGGTCGCCCGCCGCAAGCTCGTGATGCTCGATGCGGCGAGTCGATTGGATGATCTGCGGATTCCGCCGGCGAACAGGCTGGAAAAACTATCCGGAGATCGCGCCGGGCGGTGGAGCATCCGTATCAATGATCAATGGCGTGTCTGTTTTGAGTGGGTAGCCGGCAACGCGGCGCGGGTCGAGATCGCTGACTACCATTGAGGTGAGAGAATGACAACGAAGCTTGATCCAGTCCATCCCGGCGAGATCTTGAACGAGGAGTTCCTCAAACCGCTGGGGATTACGCAGTACAAGCTGGCACAGGAGATCGAAGTGCCACCGCGGCGCATCAATGAAATCGTGCATGCGCAGCGCGCCGTGACGGCCGATACGGCCGTCCGGCTGGCCCGCTTCTTCGGCACCAGTGAGATTTTCTGGATGAACCTGCAGTCGCGCTACGAGCTCGACCGCATCGCAGATGGGAATGGTGCACGCTCGAAGCGTTTCACGAGGCGCACCTCGGTCATCCGTTCATCCGTTGCACAGAATGCATCGCGTGCGCGAGGGGCCTCCTCTCGCAGCGCATCTTCGAAGCGGCGCAGCCGGTAGGGAACCGCCTGGATGGCTTCGCTCCATCGGTCACCGGCTCCATCAACTGCACATCATTGAGGTGGGACGGCGAGGTGAGCAGCGCGGCCGCAGATCCGAGGGAACCTCGGCGCTTGGAAACGGATCACAGCGGCTTCTCATCGTGCAAATTCTCGTCGAGAGATCCGCCGAAGCCGCGCAAGCGGAACAGCGCGAGCGCGAAGCGCGGATGAAAGCTGCTGCCGGCGCGTCCAGCCCGCAGGCAGTCGAGGGCAGCTCGCAGGCCGCGCAGCAGCGGCAGATGAATTAGCCGCTCCGATCGGTTCGCTCCGATGTTTCGCGCGCGGCCTGATCCAGCCATGCTGCGAATTCGCGGTCAGGCAGGAGCGCGAGAATCTCCTGTGCGCTCATCCCGTAGAGGTCGTAGTTGAAGTCGAGCTGTTGCGCCACCGCGATCAGGCGGCGGAGACTGCCCGGCTGGCTCTCGCTCGACGCTCCGCGCTTCGGCCTCTTCGTGCGCGGGTTCCAGTAGAGACGATCGGCGAGCTCGATGAGCCCGCGATTGGTCATGAGATCGCGCCGCGATGCGAGATCGAACAGAAACCGGCCGTGCTGATGGACGGCCGGATGCAGAAGCAGCCGCGACTTCTGGCCGTGCAGCTTGTACGTCGTGTACGCACCGATCAGCAGATGCCGCTCCGTGCGGCGGTCCGGGATGTAGTGGTAGTCCTCGCGCGGCCGGCGTTTCCCGTCGGAGCGGACCGGTGCCAGTTGATCGAAGAAGTAGAGCGCGAGCCACGACCACAAGCCCAAATCATTCGGCAGCCGCGGCCCGTCGATCGGTTCGAGCACCCTGCTCAGGTAGGTGGCGGCGTCGAGCTTGGTCTTGAACGTCTGCTGCTCGATCTCGATCCGCGGCTGCAGCGCGGCGGAATACTCGTCGACGTACAGGAGCGCCGGGTTGGATTGAAAGGCCTCGCCGGTGCGAATATCGGCGAGGTGCTCGCGAAACTTGGCGATGCCTCTGCCGTTCAGCTTCCGCAGCGCCGTCACGGCACGTCCTCGGCGGGGACGCGCAACTTGTCCGCCACGCGGTGGAGGCCGCAGAAGGCCACGATCACATCCTCGATCCAGCCGCTGCGATCGTCTTCATCGGCAGGGACCGGATCGCCGATCATCCCGCGAGCCCAGCGAATCCAGAGCTCGGGAGTATCGCCTCCTTCGTCGTTCTCGTTCCAGCGCTCGACGAGGAGGAAATGCGTGAGCACCTCGCGCACCGCCGCGGGATAGACGAGCGCGAAGAATCCGGAGTCGTGACGCGCCAGTTGCTCGATGTTCTCGATACGGTTGTTGAGCTCCAGCACGGGCTCGGTCGACTCGAAGTGGATGCGCCAGACCTGGTCGCCGAGGTCGTCGAAGTTGACCGGGAGCAGCGAGAGGCGGGAGGCGGAGTCTCCGGCCTCGCAGGCCACGGTGATGTCGTTGGAGGCGGCCACGATGCGTCGTGCGCCATCGGTGTGATCGACCACTTTCACCCGGAAGCGGACGATGCGGTCGGAATCGATGGCCTCGAGCCGCCGGTTCTCCGGCACGAGCGGCGCGGCGATCGATCCGCAGTCGAAGCGCATGTACGAGGTTCGGTATTGCGCCTCGACGTACACCCGCGCATCGCCCGGCACTTTGACCGATTTCAGGTCGAGCTGAACATCGAACGCCAGGACGCCGTCCGCTTCCCGCCGCAGCTCCAGCCGCACGGCCGATCGCGGGATCCGGGTGCGCTCAGTGAAGTTCAGCTTCCGGAGCATTGTCCTCCTGCCGTGCCACGCGTACGACGAGGTCGCGCCGCGGGTCGAAGCCGCTGACGGTCAGTTGAAAATCGGCACGTTCGGTTTCGAAGGCGATGCGATTCCCGCGTGCCGCCTTCACCGTCGCTCCATCGCTCCGGACCAGGACTCCATTCCGGCCGATCGAGAAATCGAACGGGCTGTACCGGCGGAACGGATCCCCATTCCTGGTCCGATAAGCCACGTCGGCGATGAAGGGTCCGGAACCGTTCAGTCCCTGAATGGTGAAGCCGCCCTGGATGGGCGTGATGCGAATAGCTTGCGGACGCGGGGCGATGCCGGCCGGCGTGTCACCCGTCGTGGTCTTGTGCGCCTCGCCGCCATCTTCCGGCTGCAGCGGGATGGAGAAGATGTCCGACAGCAGATCGCGGGCCAGCCCGGCTGGTGGTGCGGTGAGCGCGCCGGCGATCCGGGCGATGGCGTTCTTGACGTAGCGCAGGGTCGACGGGCCGTGCTCGTACAGGATGCGCACGCGGTCGTTGCGCTCCGACCAGTCCGAGTGGGCCGGATTCTCCGCGTCGCCGAGGAACGTGGAGATCGGTTCGTCGTCGGCGACGAGGAGTGCGCGAACCGGCTTGTCCCGCGGCGCACGCACTTCCGGGATGGTGATGCCCCGGCGGATGAAGTGGTGCTCGCCGCGTTTGAGCGACTCGTCTTTCTCGAGCACCACGTCGAAGTGCGATGGCGAGCGGTGTTTCTTCCGTCGGATCGAGAGGTGAACCCGGAACGCCAGACGATCGCCGTGCTCGAACCGCGCGCGAAGGGCCTCCAAACCGAGGGCCGAGGACCCAGGACCGAGGACAGCAGCGTCCCACTTCGGTGCGCCGGCTGACTGCGGCTCCGGAATGTCGATCCATTCTGATTCGGGAATGGCCATCGACCAACGGGCCAGCGCGCAACGCCTGGCCAGGCTCTCATCGGATGCTTCGCGCTCGATAGTGCGGCCGGTGATGGTCTCGTCGCCCACGATCACGGTCAGGTCGCCTTTCGTGATCGGGTAGAAGTACTGCCGGATGACCGAGGCGATGATGGCACTCGCGCTCAGGTCCTCCTCGCGATAGAACGGAATGACGATCGACAGCCCGGGCTCGTCGCGCTCGATGCTGAAGTCGGTGAGGAAGCCGGCGGCGTCTTCGAGCGCGTGGGGAAAGTCGTCGCGCCCGACAGTGGCGAAGAATCCATAGGGAGCGAACCGCCGTCCGTCGATGACGTGCGTCTTCAGGACGGTCTGGCCGAGGAGCAGGATGCGGTTGTCGTCGGCGCGATGGGTGACGCCGAACATCGCGTGTATGCGCGAGGAGACCGGGAACACCGCTTTGCCGAGGCCCCAGCGGCCGCGATCGAGCTCACCCTTGCCGGAGCGGCCGATGTTGCGCCAGAAGTAGTAGAAGTCGTTCCGGCTCCCGCGGTTATCATCGAGCTCGGGATCTTCGCCCGGATCGCCGATCAGCCCGCGTGTGCCGGAGTCCTCGACGACGAGAAACGGCATGGCCTCGAACCGAGGCAGGGCCACGTGCGGTTCCAGTCCCCGCAGATAGTTCTGCGCGGTCTCACGCGGGAGCGTTCCGAACCGGAAGCGCACGCGCACTCTGGCGTTTCCGCGCCGGGCATCGAGCGAATTCTGGATGGCCTCCCGCACCAGCGCGTCGGCGAGGTCCTGGGCCTTGAAGAACTCGTCGTGCACCGGATCGACGTTGATCTCCCCGCGCGACATTTCGCGGAAGTGCCATGAGGGTGGCGGCATGGATATGCCGATATTCTACGCAAACGCGCCGTGCCCGGACCCGGCGCGGCTGCAGGAACCGTTACCGCGACGCCTGAAGAGCTGCAACCGTTCGTTCGACCGAGGCTCGGAACGCACGGGGATCGAGGGCCGGGAAGCGATAGAGCCGTGGTTCGATCGAATCGAACCAGCGGAGCAGCGAAGCCGGTTCGATGAGGCCGCGGGCATGCATCTCGCGCACATCGGTCAAATCGCGGGCGTGCGAGCGCTCGATCTTGGAGAGCGCTTGCGCGTAAAAGTCGTAGTGATGAAAGGAGAGCGTTCCTTCCCGGGCGATAAACGGACTGCGTTCCTCCCATCCGGGGAGCTCCGGGATGAAATGCCCCGGCGAGGCCAGCTCCACGTTGATCTCGAGCTCCTCTTTGAGGCGCGGGATGGCGCGCAGGACTTCGTCGACCTCGGGTCTCATCTCGAGATCGACGTCGATGGTCGTGTCGCGCCATTCCAGCAGAACGGCGCTCGCCCCGCCCGTGAGATAGACGCGCGACTCGTGTCGGGCTTCGCGTCCGAGGATAGACATGAATCGCAGGATGCGCGCTTTGTCGGCTAGGCGGCGCATTCGGCGGCTCGCTCGAAGCTGACGAGTTGCCGGATCAGCGCGTTGTATCGCGAATGCGCGGAGTCCGGATTCTCCCGTGCCAGAACCGCGTACAACTGATGCTCGGGTTCGTCGATCTCCACATCGGGTACGTCGACACCGGATCTGCGCAGTCGTTCTGCACCGATCAGCACGAGCAGTGCCGCCGGCGTCCGGAGACCGTGCTTGAGGTCCCGGATTCCTTCCCTGATCAGATCGTTGCCCGGCAGGGCCGACTCGTTCATGACCGATGAGTATAGCGGTGGTACGGGCGTGGTGATTGCCCGTCGCGATCCACGCGCGGCAGCGAAATAGAACGTCGCTCACACCAGCTGTTCCCGCCGCATCCAGTCGTAGCAACTGGCCAGCATCGCTTGGAGGTCCACTCGCCGGTAGCCGAGCTCCCTCTCCGCTTTGGAGCAGTCGGCGATCACGTGGTGCGACACGAGCGCCGCTCCTTCCCGCGTGATCTCCGGCTCCCGCTTCGTGATCAGCGAGATCCAGTCGTTGATCGTGCCGACGGCGCGGAGAACGAACCCGGGCATGGCCCGCTTCGGCGTCTTCCTCCCCGTGAGGCGCCCGATGATGGTCACCATCTCCAGGTACGTGGCGTCGGTCCCGCCGAGGAGGTAGTTCTCGCCGCGGCGTCCGCGATCGACGGCAGCGATGTGAGCGGCGGCGACCTCGGGCGCATGACAGAACGATCCCGAGCCGGGCGGTACGCCCGGAAGCTTGCCACGAGCAACGAGGGAGATCATCCGCGACCAGTTCCTCCGATCGTACGGCCCGATGATGTGCGAGGGATTGATGATCGTGGCATCGAGACCGCCGCTCACACCCTTGCGCACTTCCTCCTCGGCGAGCCACTTCGTCCGGTAATAGTTGATGTCCGTCGAGAGCGCGTTCGAGCGCGTCTCCTCGGTCACCGGCCCGTCGTGCATGCCGTACGCGGCGATGCTCGAGGTGGCGATGAGCTTTCGCGCTCCCCTGGCCAGCGCTGCTTCGACGACGTTGCGCGTTCCCTCGACATTGACGCGCGTCTGCTCCGCCGCACCTCCGGACCAGAGACTGGTGTTTCCGGCGACGTGGAAGACCGCGTCGACGTCCGTGGGAAGCGCGGCGAAGACGGAATCGCGATCGGTGATCGATCCTCTCACCGTGGTCACCTCCGGCCGGAGCAGGAACGGGGCGGCGGCGGGATCGCGCACGAGCGCGGTGATTTTCCATCCGGCGGGGACGAGTTGCCCGACGAGATGGCGGCCGACGAATCCGGTCGCCCCTGTGACGAACGCGTGTCTCATCGTGAGGCACAGGGTAGCGCAGCCGAGCGGCGGGCCGGTCTCAGGCTTTTCGAGGCAGTGCGGATCGCGCGTCTCCTGGCGATCGATACGTTATATTCGCGAGGCATTGTCCTCACGACGGCCAGCCGCGCTTCTTGTCGTTCTTCTCTTTCTCTGCGGCGGCACCGCCTACGCGGAGCATCGAAAGGTCGGCCGCGCGCTCATGACGTTCTACTGGAGCATCGACGAATCGTCGTCGCGGTATCGAGGGAAGAGCGCGGACGTGATTCGCGATCCGGCCGGGCATGTGATCGCCCACACCAGCAGGCGCTTCAAGATCGATCTGGTCCGGCAGGGAACCGGTGTGCTGCGGGATGGGCGGACGGTGGGGTACATCAAAAGAGTCAGGGGCGAGAGCCGCTTTCGCGTCACCAGCGCGAAGTACGGTCTGGCCACCAACGGTTGCCCGCTCATTCCTCTGCGCACCATCGCCGTCGATCCGCATTTCGTGAAGATCGGGTCGAGGATCTACATCCCGCAACTGAAGGGAGCGCGGCTTCCCGACGGCACGATTCACGACGGCATGTTCATCGCCAGCGACTCCGGCCATTTTCGAGGCAGGCACATCGACATGTTCGCCGGCAGCGGGCCGCGCGGGATGCGGCCGTTCGTCCGGAAGGGTTACGGCTCGCGCTCGCACGTGACGGTCTACGACGCCGGCAGCACCACCGGTTGCCGGCCCTGATCGGGCGGGCTGCCTCACTTCCAGGCGTCGAGTAACTGGCGCAGCTGGACGAACTGACCCACGTGGTAGGCGTTGTGGTCGGCCACGAGAAGCGCTTCGCGCAGGAGCGTCTGGCCGCTGCCGTGAGGAATCGTGGCGTGGAGATCGTTCGATTCATCCTCGACCAGTGCGGCCATCGCGCGCAGGTCGTCGCGGAACGACTGCACGCTTCTGTCCCACTCCTTGTCTTCGGCCGGTGCCGGCGATGCCGGCCAGTAGCCCGACGGCCATTCCGGAGACACATGCCCGGGGTCGCGGCTGAACTCGAGGATGTCCCACTGCGCGATGCGCAGGTGCTCGAGCGTTTCCCAGAGCGAATGCTCCGCGCCGGGCGGGCGCACGCCGCGGATTCCCGGCGGTACGTCTTTGATTGCGGATTCGAAATTGGCGTGTGCGTTCTGGCCCGTGAGCAGATCGACGAGGTGTTTTCGCAGAGACGAATCGGGATTCACAGGTTTCCTCCTCAGGCTGATGACGGCATGGCATTGTCTCTCTGGCGGCCAGGAACGGGGATAGGACATCTGACAGAATGCGGCCATGATCTCCAGAGTCAGTCTGATCCTGCTGCTGCTGGCCTCTCCGCAGCTCGCTGCGCCATCGCCTTCGCACCTCGATTCCACCGAACGCGCCATCGCAAAGTCCGTCGACGCCCACAACGACGAAGGGCTGGCCCTCCTCGAGCGCGTGGTCAACATCAACAGCGGCACACACAATCTGGCCGGAGTGCGTGAGGTAGGCCGGATCTTCCGCGCCGAATTCGATGCTCTCGGCTTCCAGACGCACTGGGCCTCGGAAGACGACGTCCATCGCGCCGGACATCTCGTTGCCGATCATCCAGGACCGGGACCGCGCATCCTTCTGATCGGTCATCTCGACACCGTGTTCGAGCCGGACAGCCCGTTTCAGAAGTTCGAGCGCATCGACGCCACGACGGCGCGCGGACCGGGCGTCATCGACATGAAAGGTGGAGACGTCATCATCGTCCAGGCGTTGAAGGCGCTGCAGGCAACCCGTCGATTGAAATCGATGAACGTCATCGTGGTGATGACCGGTGACGAGGAGGACGCCGGCCTCCCTCTGAGCAAAGCACGGCAGGCGCTGATCGACGCGGCCAAAGGCGCCCGCTTCGCCATCGGATTCGAAGACGGTGACGGCGATCCCGCGCACGCCATCGTGGCGCGGCGCGGTACCACCGAGTGGGAGCTCACCGTCACGGGAGCCACCGGACACTCTTCGCAGATCTTCAACCAGGAATTCGGCAACGGAGCGATCTTCGAGACGGCGCGCATCCTCGATACGTTTCGCGAGAGACTCGCCGGCCAGCCGCACCTGACGTTCAACCCCTCGGCGATCGTCGGCGGGACGACCGTCGAGATGAACGTGGCCGAGGCGCGCGGCACGGCGTTCGGGAAGACCAACGTCATCCCTGCGCGCGTGATCGTCACCGGCGATCTCCGGGCGCTGACGATGGAACAGTTTCACAGCGCGGAAGAGACCATGCGCGCTGCCGTGGCGGCCTCCGCTCCGCCCACCCATGCCGAGATCCGGTTCGAGCCCGGCTATCCGCCGCTCGCTCCGACCGAAGGCAATCTCGCTCTTCTCAACCGCTACGACCGCGCCAGCCAGGACCTCGGGCTCGGACCCGTTTCGGCGACCAGTCCCGACAAGGCCGGCGCCGCGGACGTGGCGTTCATCGCCGGCGAGGCCGGCTCCATCATCGACGCGGCCGGTCTCAAGGGTCACGACGATCACTCGCCGGGGGAGACCGCGGATCTCTCGACGCTTCCCGTGCAGACGAAACGCGCGGCAGTGCTGCTGTTACGACTGGCTCGAGGTCGATGATCGAGGCGCGAATCGCGCCATGCTTCCAAAACGAATTCGGGCGGCCAAATGACCGCCCGAATTCTGGGGTTGCATCCTACCGCCACACGACCGCACCCGCGATCGCGAGCCACACGATGCCTTTGATGAGGAACGCCAGCAATGCCGCGGCGCCGATTTTCTCCAGCTTCTGACGGCCGACTGTCCGCGTGAACGGGACGAGCATCGGTACGCGCCGGCGATAGTCCTCATAGGACTGACCATGCTCGTGGATGAGGTCCCGCTCCTCGAACTGGATCGCCAGAAGGATGTACGCGGTCGTGGCGATCGCGAACAGCAGATGCGCGTACGTCATCACCGGCGTCATCCAGAACGCAAACAGGAACCCGACGTAGAGCGGGTGACGCACCAGTCGATACGGTCCGGGCACTCCCAGTTTGACCTTGGTGTATGGCCGGTTGCGCAGGTTCAGCCAGACCTGTCGCAAGCCGAACAGGTCGAAGTGATTGATGAGGAATGTGGCCAGGAAAACGAGTGCCCAGCCGAAACCGAACATCGTCCGCAGCGCGACGCGCGCCGTCGGATCTTCGATCGACCACACTATTCCTCCCAGGGGGCGCCATTGGCTGAAAAGAAGGATGAGCGCAAGACTGGCGAACAGAACGTAGGTCGATCGTTCGATCGGTTGCGGCACGATCCGCGTCCAGCGCTCCTTGAACCAACGCCTGGCCATGACGCTGTGCTGAATGGCGAAAATCCCCAGCAGCGCCGCGTCGATGGCGATGCCGGCGGCGAGCGGTCCCTGTCGCGGTCCGTCCAGGGCCGTGGGGACGGCGAAGTCCCCGACGAAACCAATCGCGTAGAGGATGGTGGCCAGGAAGATTGCGTAGCAGACCACTCCGTAGACGAAAAATACGATTCGCTTGTTCATGCGCTCAAGATCGCTCCCCGTGCGGCAGAGCGGTATGGGCGCTTTGTCCCGGATCGACGGACTCTCACCCGAATCACACGGGACAAACGTCCCGGTCTGTCCCTATCGGCCCTGCTGCTCCGGCGCGTGCACACGTTCGGCGAAGAGCTGGAGGAGAGTCTCCCATCCCCCCGGCGAGTCGACCGCGGTGCGCATCGCTGATCCGCACTCGTGCGTGATCTGCCAGGCCATCACAAAACGGTGGGGCGGCTCCCAGACCAGGATCGAGCCCCACTGGCAGTCGGTTCCGTCTTCCTGCAAGCTGTAGCAACGACCGCCCGCATGGCCTTCGATCAAGGCCTTCGTCATCGGCGACTTGCCGATGTGATGGCTGCGCGGCCACCACGAGTCCAGGCCATCGGTGAACAAACGAAAGGCCCGATCGACGTCCGTCCTGACGACGATGCTCTTCCGGACCGAGCCGTTGATCGGAGTCGTGGCAGTCGCGCTGGTGGTCATCTTGCTTCCTCCTGCTCATCTGCTTTTCGTTTGAATGCTGCGAGTGCCTGATCCCAGAACTGGTCGAAGTACTCCCGCAGCGAGTTGAAGCCGGTCATGTCGATGGCATAGAGACGGCGGTTGCCTGATGCGCTGTCGCTGACGAGACCTGCATCCTTCAGAACGCGGAGGTGCTGCGAGATGGCCGGCCGGCTGATCGGGAAATCGCTGGCCAGCTCTCCGACCGCAATCGGGCCGTCGATCAACTTCGCGAGAATGGCGCGGCGGGTCCCGTCGGCGAGCGCTTCGAACTGTTGTTGGTAAGTAAGCACTTACCGTAAGGTACTGCTTACGGAGTGGCCAGTCAAGGGCTCAATCTTCTGTATAGTCGCGCGGCACCCCATGATCCTGAAGGTGATGCGATGAGTGCAGCGGCGCCGCATGCGACGGACTTCATCGTCCTCGACTGGGACGGCGGCGAAGCACTCCTGAGCTGCCTTCACTCCATCGACGAGCAGACCCTCCGGCCCACGCGCGTGATCATCGTCGACAACGGATCGCGCTTGCCGGTCTACCAGCGCCTGCCGAAAGACATCCTGCGCATTCCCTACACCATCATCCGCAATGAGACGAACCTCGGATTCACGGGCGGAATCAACCGGGCCATGAAAGAGGTCAGCGCGCCGTACGTTGCCTGGATCAACAACGACGCGGTGCTTTCGGAGAAGTGGCTGGAGCGATTGCTTCCGGCCGTAGGTGGCGAGGGGAAGATCGCCGGCGTGCAGAGCGTCATCCTGCTGGACAAGACGACGGTCGACGGCGCCGGGGTGACGATCGACAACGGCACCTTCAGGCAGGTGGATCACGGGCGGAAGCTGGCCAATCTGAAGCAGGTCGCACAACCGTGGGGGATTTCGGCGACGGCGGCGCTCTATCGCACGAACGCATTGCGCGACGTGGCGATCAAAGGCGAGATCCTCCGGCCGGACCTGTTCGCCTATTACGAGGATGTGGAGTTGTGTGCCCGGCTGCGCGAGCGGGGGTGGCGGTTCAAGCTCGTACCCGAGGCGCTGGTGATGCATCGAGGCTCGGCGAGCGCGGGGAGGCTGGGGCGGGGTGGGGTGAGGATGCGCGTGCGCAACCGCTACATCGTGGCGCGGACGCATCGCGGCGTGGGGAAGGTCTCCGCTCTGGTCGGGGAGGACCTTACGTACTCATTGAAGTTCGCCATGCGCGGCCATTTCCGTTATGCGTTCACGCAGCTCCTGGGCATCGTGGATGGAATGATGGCGCGGCGGTGACAGTGTGACATCCCGGTAACTTGTGTTACCGCTGAATGGCGGCGGGTTCACGAGCGTGGCGCACACGTCGTCGGCGACCCAATCCCTTCACGTTCGTCGCCTCCGCTCACCGAGATCGGCGGCCGTGAGTCTGGCCATGGTCGCGCTGGTGTTCGGCCGCAGACTGTTGTGAGGAAAGCGATCGCGGACGTCACGGACGCCTGCCGCGCAGCGTGGTGTTAATCCCGCGCTCGACCAGCGGCGCCATGATGCGATAACCGGCCTCGTTCGGGTGCACACCGTCGGCTGACAGAGCGGAAGGCAGCCCCTGCCGCTCGTCAGCCATCGCGGCGTGAAAGTCGACGAGCGTCAAACCGTCCCGCGCGGCGTATCGGCGGATCCAGGCATTGAGTTGGACGATCTTCTGCGCCGGCGCGAGATCGGGACGCCATGGAAAGCGCGCCGCCGGGAGCACCGAGCAGAGCACGACCGCGATTCCGTTCGCACGCGCGAGGTCGGCCATCGACATCAGGTTGCTCTCGATCGTCTCCAGCGTCTCCGGTCCGGTGTTGCCGGCGATGTCGTTCGTTCCGGCGAGGATGACCACCACCGCCGGCCTCAATGCGATCACGTCCTGGCGGAAGCGGACCAGCATCTGCGGCGTGGTCTGCCCGTCGATGCCGCGGTTCACGTACGGCTTCCCGGGAAATTCCGCACCGAAAAAGCGCGCCCATCCCTCGGTGATGGAGTCGCCCATGAACACCACGCGTTTCTCGGCGCGCGCCGGCGGTGGCAAAGCCTCGTCGGCGGCGCGATAACGCTCCAGGAACGCCCAGTCATTGTGCAATCGCTCCTCGGCGACAGAACCAGTCTGCCCGGCCGGTGCCACGGACGGCGCGATCGCGATCACGAGAGCGGCGACGACGGTGACCACGGGATTGCTAATCGATGCCTGTGGCCACAGGCCGAACCTGGCCGCCGTACGTCGTGAACGAGTTCTCTCACGTTTCCTCACGTCCACCAACTTCTACGAAATAGATCGTAGCGCGAGACCACCGCTCGAGCTGGGGTCGAATCCGGCTCCTCGCCGCGCCCGGTCCGCTGACTCCTGGCCAGGGCAGTCACGATTCGAGACTAGTCTCGCGCGGGCTGGGCCGACTTACAATCGGTTCTATCGAGAAGGACAGATGTCCCAGCCACGACAGCGCATTCGTTTTCTCCGCGCCAGTGACGGCGTGAAGCTCGCCTGGGCCGAGGCGGGATCGGGCCCGCTGCTGGTGAAGGCGTCGAACTGGATGACGCATCTCGAGTTCGAATGGGAGAGTCCTGTCTGGCATCATTGGCTGCGATTTCTCACCGAGAACTTTCGCTATGTTCGCTATGACGAGCGCGGCTGCGGACTGAGCGACTGGCAGATCTCGGAGCTGTCCGGAGATCGATGGTTGCTCGATCTGGAGAGCGTCGTTGATGCCGCCCGGCCGGACGCTCCCTTCACGCTCCTGGGAGTGTCGCAGGGCGCCGCGACGTGCATCGCCTACGCCGCGCGACATCCCGAACGCGTGTCGCGCATGATTCTCTACGGTGGCTATGCGCGCGGAGCGTTTTACCGCGGCGATCCCAACATGGAACGTGAGTACCGGCTGGTGGTCGAGGCCATTCGCGTGGGCTGGGGCAAGGAGAACCCCGTCTTCCGTCAGCTCTTTACCTCGCGGTTCATTCCGGACGGGACGGCGGAGCAGCTGGCCTGGTTCAACGAGTTATGCCGGCGCACCACCTCGCCGGAAATCGCGGCGAAGCTGATCATCATGCGGGCCAGGCTGAACGTCGTCGCTCTTCTCGAAGAGATCCGCGTTCCTACACTGGTCATTCACGCGCGCGAAGACAACGTGGTGCCGCTCAGCGAAGGCCGCTTTCTGGCTTCGGCGATTCGCGATGCACAGTTCGTGGAGCTCGATTCGAAGAATCACGTGCTTCTGGAGGCCGAGCCGGCCTGGCCGCGCTTCAAAGAGGCGGTGCTCGAGTTTACCGGCCGCCCGCCCGGGCCCGTCAGCGACGATTCGTTCGCGGCCCTGTCGCCACGCCAGCGCGAGATCCTGGCCCTGATCACCGAAGGGCTCAGCAATGCACAGGTCGGACAGCGGCTGACCATTTCGGAGAAGACGGTGCGCAATCACGTCTCCAGCCTCTACGACAAGCTCGGCGTCTGGACCAGAGCGCAGGCAATCGTCTTCGCCCGCGATCACGGATTCCGGCTCTAAGGTCTCCGGCCCGACCGATGGGACACGACGGCGTCGGCTCCTATCCATGATGTGTCCACTTCCCGGAAGTATGCGAAGAAGCAGTGCGATCTCTCAACGGCGGACGACGACTTCGGCGAGATCTTTCCGCCTGATGTCAGGGACGCGGCAGCCCGCGGACGGATAACCGACCGGGATGAGCAGGTAGGCCTTCTCGTTTTCCGGACGCCCGAGGATGTCGCGGAGAAAACCCATGGGGCTCGGCGTGTGTGTGAGGGTGGCCAGTCCTGCGAGATGAAGCGCCGCCAGAAGAAATCCGCAGGCGATGCCCACCGATTCGTTTACGTAGTAGTGATGGATCTTCCGGCCGTCGCGCAGGGCATAGTCCTGTTTGAAGACGACGATCAGCACGGGTGCGACGTCGAGGAACTCCTTGTGCCAGTCGGTTTGCAGAGGTGCCAGTGCCTCGAGCCATTCCTCAGGCATGCGGCCCTGGTAGTTGAGCATCTCTTCCTTCTCTGCCGCCAGCCGGATCTCGTGCTTCACCGCCGCATCTTTCACGACGACGAACGTCCACGGCTGGAAATTCGCGCCCGATGGGGATGACGAAGCGGCTGCGAGGGCGGAGTCGAGGACTTCATCGGGGATGGGATCGTGTGCGAACTCCCGCACCGATCGGCGTGTGGCCATCGTTGCAGCGAACGAACGGGCGCGCTCGATCATCTCCCCGGCAGTGCGGCGCTGAGGTGCGTAGGCGAGGGTCATCACTGCCGATGATAAAGCGTAGGGCCGGCTCTTCAGCCGGCCCTGAAAGTTCTGATGGCAGTCGGATGCGTGTTCAGTTGCGGCTGACGTTCGGATTTACCGGAGTGTCGGTGTTCCGGTTGGTGCCGTCCCACGAGTCGCGCGCGGCGAGCTTGGCTTTGTCCCAGGTCAGACGGGAATCGGCCTTCATCCTGTCCCATCCGCTGGCAAATTCGCTCTCGGCCGCGGCATCCCAGCTTCGTTTCGGATTCTCCGAGCGGAGATAGGTGCCATAGCGATACGCCGGACGATAGTCGCGGTCGTAATCGAAGTTCTTGTCGAAGTAGTGGCGCGTCTTGTACTGATCGCGCCAGGTGCTGTCTGTGCTCTCGTAGGATCGGTAGGTGCGGTCGGTGCGGTCCCACGCGCTCCGGATGGCCACGCGCGCCTTGTCCCAGGTGAGCTTCGAGTCCCCTTTCACCTTCTCCCAGCCGGAGCGCAGATCGTTCTCGAGCCGGTCATCCCAGGTGCGGTCGCGCATCGTGACCCGCGACTCCCAACCGTATCGATAGGCGGGACGGTAGTCGGCCCATTCCTCGTCCTGGTACTGGCTGCGCCAGAAGTGCTCTTCTCCCGTCGGATCGATCGACTCGCTGGCGGCGTGACCTGCCGCTCCGCCCGCCACCGCTCCGATGGCGCCGCCGATCAATGCACCGATGGGTCCGCCCACAGCTCCGAGCGCTGCTCCGACTGACGCGCCGCCCGCCGCGCCGACGCTCGTTCCGATTGGATGAGAACCGGGCGCGCCGCTGATGGGGTCGCGATTCATGTCTCGATCTCTTGTGTCTGCCATTTGGGGCTCCTTATGCGGCTGGTTGCCGCATCAGGAACCATTGCAATGACGTGTCCACTCGAGGCGAGGTGAGCGGCAGTGATGCGCGAAATATTGCGGCGGTGTTCTAGCGCCGGCGCGCGAAAAGGTCGACGACGATCTCCGGCAGGCGGTGCGTCAGTTGTGCGCCGGTGAATCGCCCCTCGTAGTGCATGCCCAGGCGTTCGGTGACGCGGACGGAGGCGTCGTTGCCCGGGTCGATGATGGCCACGACGCGTGGGAGAGCCAGTGTGTGCAGAACGTGATGCATCGCCGCGGCGCCGGCCTCGGTGGCGTAGCCACGGCCCCACTGATCACGCGCGAGCCACCAGCCGATTTCGAAATCGTCGCTCTTCCCCAGCGGCTGAGTTCCGGCGATGCCGACCACCCGGCCGCTGCTCTTCTCGATGAGCGGGCCCATGCAGACGTCGTGATCCGCGAGCTGGCGGGCCTGACGGGCCAGAAACTGCTCGACCTCCTCCTCCGTGTACGGCCGGCCGCCATGCACGAAGCGCATGATCTCCGGGTCCTGGGTCATGGCCACGAACGCGGAGCGGTCTTCCGGTTCCCAGGCCCGGATCAGCAGACGCTCGGTCTCGAGACGAAACATGGGCGGGAGGATAGACGACGTCGTGGACAGATGGCGAGCGAAGGATCGGCGAACCGGCAAACATTTCGGGCGGCCTTGCGGCCGCCCGAAGCGTCGATTGCGAGTTCGATCGAGATCTACCAGTACCAGTAATTCTGCAGGCAACCGGCAGGGCCGACGCCGGCGGTGTAGTACACGGAGTCGCCTTCGTGGCCACAGACGCTGATCGTCGATGGACGGCCGTAGGGCTTCCATGAGCCGTGCATCACCTGACCGGGGCTGCCCCAATAGAGACTGGAGGATGCTACATCCGAGAGCCACGAGTTCACGAGAGCGTAGCCCCAGCCCATATGCACGCCGAAGGGGTACATGGCGCCGTCGTCGATGTACATGATCGTGCGATAGCCGAGCACCGAGTGCAGGCCGCCGAAGACATGCCACCACTTGTCAGGCCATGATGCGGTGTCGGCCGCGGACGGGACGACTTCGCAGGAGTGAATGATGAAGTAGGCGCAGGACCCACCGGCCGACGCGCCCAGGCCGGGAGAGGGAATGGTATCGACGGTACCGACGTCACCCCAGTTCTGATACGTGGTCCAGAGCCACCAGTCGCCGTGCACTTCCATCTCGGCGACGTTGACCGCGTTCACGTAGGAATTCTTGCTGCCCCCGGTCTCGAACGGATAGGCCCAGTAATATTGCGAGTTCGTGAACCATGCGCCGTAGCCCGAGGCCTGGAGCCCGTTCCAGAAACCGTTGGCACTGTTGACCCAGCCGGCGTAGTCGTTGCGCACGACATAACGGCCGACGGTCGGATCACCGGGAGGAAGCTCGACGGGTGCCATCGACGCCATCTGTGCCGCCGTCGGCGGCTCGGCGGGCATCAACTGCGAGAGCGGAAGGTTCGTCGGAGCGCCCTGAGGCACGTTCGGTCCGGTCACTTTGTCGGTGAGCGACGGGATCGGCTCGAGGGTCTCACCGATCGGGACGTAGCCGACGATGTAGTCGTCGTCCGACATCACGCCACCCGACTGCGGGGTGTACGTGACCTTGACCCGGAACTGATAGACAGGCTGGATGTACGATTCGTCGCCGTCGTAGTAGCCGAGTTGAACGTCCTGCACTTCGACGTCGCCCTTGGCTGCAAGATCCGAGAGCTGCTGTTTGATCAGCTCCGCGATCTGTGCCGGCGTGCGTGTCTCGGTGACCGTCCCGCCGTCGGTCGCGTTCTGCCAATGTTTGCTGAACCCATGCACCTTCCCCGCTTTGCCGACATCGATGTGTCCGCGCGAGCCGCGGCCGAAGACCTGCAGCTCGCCGACTTTTCGCTTCACCGGGAAGGTCATCAGGATCGGTCCGCTCTTGTCGGCGTTGAACTTGGCCGGGGCCCCGTTCGCGCCCTGCACGAACTGTGACGTCTCCAGAGTGAGCATGTCGCCCAGCTCCGCGTGCGTGGCATCGGCCGGGAAGACACCCTGGCGGAGCACATCACCCGCGGCCCGGCTGGCCAGGTCGGCCTGGTCTTTCGGGACCTTAACGTGATTCTTCGGGTCTTTCATGCTGGCGAGCGGTGTCATGCTCTCGAGGTCGGGAAGGACATCGGCGAATCCCTTCGAAGTGTCGACGGAGGCCACGACATGATCGTTGTCGACCGCGGCCTGAATGTCCTTCGACGCCTTGATCCCGTGTTTCTTGCCAAACTCGCTGTTGGCGAGTGATTCCAGTTTCGCGTTCGGGTGTGAGTTTGCCAGGATCTTCTGCACGAACGCAGTGGGAGGCGTGGAGCGCGAGTTTTTCAGGCGCTTCATCGTTCCCGGTGCGGGTGGAATCTTGCTCACATCGAGCTTGATCGATCCTGCGAAGGCTGGCGCCGCCAATCCGGCGACAAGCAGCATCACAGAGAGACGTTTGGCGATCCAAACGACACGTTGGGGGTTCCTCATGGGTCCTCCTGTTATTTTCCGGCGATCCGATAGACGCACGTATCCCTCGTACGCCGGAATTGGGTTGTGGGATTCGCGCGCATACTACTACGCAACATGGATGAGATGCCCCCCAATGTGGTGCTGCGCTGCTTAAAAAAGGTAAGACGAAGGTAGATTCCGGCGGTGGGAGGTACAGATATCGCATCGTTTCAGGGGCGAGGGAACACCAATGTTGGCAACTACGATCGCGGTCGCGCTACTGTTCGGGACAGTGACTCACTCGCTCGACGGCACGCTTGTTTCTATCAAGGAAGCGGCGCCGGCCCAGATCACGCTCAATGCCGATCGCCAGTTTCAGACGCTCACAGTCGGAAAGCGCGCTGTCATCGAACGGGAGTCGGATTTCTCTGACGGCCGTCCGGCCACGACGCAGCGTATCGCTCTCTCCGATCTGACCCCGGGCGAATCCGTCCGGCTTCAGATCGATGCGCAAGGTTGTGTAACCCGCGTGCATGCCGTCGCCGAGGTCGAGCGTGCCAGGGTGCGTTCGGTGGAGGGCAACACGATCGTGCTGGAAGACGGTACGGCGTTGACGATCGGCTCAGTCCTGCGCTTCGTCGACGAGAGAGGGAAGCCGTCCGCAACTCCGGCCGTTCATGCGGGCGAAACCGTGCTCCTGTACCGTCATCCAGAGACGAAGAACGTTTATCGCATTACGTCCGTGCCTCGTCCTGCTCTCAGGAAGCAGACCGACCGCTCGAAATTTTGAGCATTCGGCCCTGAGGCGCTCCGCGGCGAATCACGAAGCAGCTCAATGTCCAGGCGCAGCGTTCGTGATGGTCTGACTGCCATTCCACCATTCACAACCGCCCATGTAGTCGACGAGGCTTCGAGCTCTGTGCTTGAACTCCTCCTCGAACGCCGGATAGTACGAGGTGATCTCGTAGAACATTCGAGCAGCCTCGGCGTCGATGAGGTGATGGCTCTGCTGCAACTCCGTCTCCGTCGGAAAGATGATCTGCCTTCCGGCGCGGAAGGCATCGAGTGAGAGCGGAAGCTCCGGGTTCAGGGCGATCAGCCGCCGGAGCACGATGACGCCTTTCAGCACGTCCAGGGGCCTGGCGGTTCCGGTGTACGAATCCGTCAGAAGGATCGTCCACGACTCAGGCACGCCCGTAGCGGAACGGTGATTCCCCGCGGAGAGGCGGCTGAAGAAATCCTCGGGCTTCAGCGAGTCCAGCGACACAGAAGCCGTCGGCTGGCTGAAGGGATGTTCCGGCGTGCCGGCCGTGCTGGCACTGTAGGTCAGTACCAGCACGTTCTTGTCCTTGTTGATCTGCTGGAGGAGAGGGGAGAGAAAAGACACCTTGAAGCCGGGCTCGCCCGGGCGATCCGGGGTCTGCTCGAACAGGATGGCGTTGTCCAGGTTGACGAAGCGGGCGTAATCGGTCTTTCGGATGATCTCCCAAAGCATCCTTCGGACGAGGACCTCTTCGCCCGGCACGGCACCTTCCAGCAGCGGAGCGAGGGAAGGTTCCGTTCGCCCCGGTGCGACTCGGTTCTCGACGTAACTGCGAGCGCAGCGGATCAGACTGCGATAGGCATCGCTCTCCCGAAGGAAGTCGAGCTTGAAGACGTCCTGCTGCCGGATGCGGTAGGCGTTGTAGAGCAGCTCTCGCCCGAACGTGTCGAACATCGGCGATTCCTGCGGGATCACATAGCTGAACTGCTTCGTGTCGTCCGGAACGAGGTGAGGCGTGACCACGATGATGATCTCCCGCTTGGTCTTCTCCTTGATCTCGCGCCGGAAGAGGCTTCCGAGATAGGGAATCTTCGAGAGGAACGGCACTCCTGTCCGATCGGTGATGTCCTCGTCGCTGGTCAGTCCGCCGATGATGAACGGCGTGTCGTTGTGCACGCGCACGATCGTCTGCACCTGTCTGCTGTCGACCTCGGGGGCGCGCGTAACCGACGTGCCGCCGGTCGTGGCGTTCCGGACGCTGCTCACGATCGTCTCGACCAGCATGCTGACCTCGGTGCCGTCGGCGCTGAGGCGGGGACGCAGGTTCAGGACGATGCCGACGGGAAAATAGAGGATGGATTCGGTCGACGAGCTTTGCGTGACCGTCGTCTCCACCACCGGGATTCGCTGGCCGATCTGGATCTTGGCCTGCCGGCCGTCGAGAACGAGAACGGAGGGGTTGGACAGGATCTTGGCCTTGTTCGTCTGCAGGAGCGCGCTGAGCGCCAGTTTGAAACTGAACGCGTTCGTGGCACGGCTGAAAAGGACACCGAGCGGCGGATTCTCGAGCAGACCGGTTGGCAGCGTCGATCCCTGAAAACTGTTATCGCCGTGATTGCCGGAGAGGTCCCACGAGACGCCGAGATCGCGGGTGGAATCGGAGTTGATCTCGATGACCAGTGCTTCCAGAGTGAGCTGCCGTGCCGCGACGTCCACTTTGTCGCGCAGGAGGTTGACCACGCGCTCCAGCGAAGCCGGATCGTCGGCATCGTAGGCGATCATGAGGCGGTTCTGCGGCTCCGCTGCCGTCGTGCGATGGAGAAAAATCCCGCCGAGGTCCGGGAGAAGATCGGAACCTCGATAGGTGTACGTGGGAGGCTCGACGGTGCTTTCCTGGAGGCTCGTCTTCGACGCCGGGATCATCTTGATGATCACCGGCAGGCGCATCCTGTCCTTGTCGAAGTTCGGGGAAAAGATCTTGTCGGACAGCGTTTCACCCGGCGTGTCGTTGAACTCGATGGTGCTGTAATCCAGCGCCTTCAGCAGGGCCAGAGCACGGTCCGCCTCGATATAGCTGAGTTGATAGATCTCGTTGGCCAGCCGGCGCCGATCGATCGGCGTGTTGTCGGGTTGCGCCGCTGCCGGTGCCTGCGAGGTGACGAGTTTCTCGATGGCCGCTTCGATCTGTGGGAGATCGGGGTTCGGATCGCTCTTTCCGTCACGGCTCTCGCTACCGGTCACGTAGAGGTCGTATCCACCCGAGGGGCTGGCCACCACGACCACCTCGACGACGCGACTGGCGCCGTCCGGAAGAAGTCTCGTGAATGAGCGCCCGATCTGCGTCCCGGGCCGGTCGGCCAGCGTTCCGCCTCGGGACCCGATCGGGGCCGCGTAATCCGCGAGGGCATCGAAGCCGATGGCGTCGAGCATCTGCCGGGTCTTCGCGAGCGACGCATACGGAGAATGGATGTGCCAGGGCTGCGGCAACGTCACGTCTGCCGGGGCCGCGTGGAGGGCATTGGGCGCGATCGCGAGAAGACCGATGAAGATTGCCACCGTGACCAGCGCGACCCGGGCACGGTCGGTCACAACCGTTGTGGCCATCAGATTTCTGGAGATCATAAGCCGGTTTTCCCCGCATCACCACTGCCGGTTTGCTGCAGACGCCTGCAGATGCTGCGGATCACCGCCAGCACGGCGTCGAAGTTTCCGGCAAGCACCCGATGAAAGTCGGACTGCTCCAGCCGGAGCAGCAGGCAGTCGGTCAGCGCGCGCACCGATGCATTGCGTGCCTCTCCTGTCAGAACCGCCAGCTCACCGAAGTAGTCGGCCTCACGCAGAACCTTGAGCGGCTTGCCGGCGCGAAACACCTCCACCGTCCCGCTGACGATCAGGTACAGCGCCTCTCCGGCATCACCTTCATTGAAAATGATCGAGCCCGCCGGCTTCGTCTCCTCCTGCGTGACGGTGGCGACGTGTCCGAGCTGCCGCGTCGTCATCTCCTGGAAGAGGTCCACCTTGCGAAGCAGCAGGATTTTCTGCACAGCGATCATTGCGCCGCTCCCAGAGTGGCCAGCGCGAAGGCCGCGGTCTCCCGGACCACAGGGCTCTCGTGGTCCTTCAATGCCTCGAGCTGCTCGCCGCACGAAACCAGCGCGAGCCGCGCTGCCGCCCACGCCGCACCGGCCACCGTCCATTCAGAGTCGCGGTCTGAGAGGAGCGCCATCACCTGCGCCGCCGGATCGGCTTCCTCCGTTTCCGTTCGAGCCTCCAGAACCGCGAGAAGGGAGTCACGGGACGGCTTGGCGAGCACGTTCTCCAGGAGCTCGAGCGCGTTGGAGCGCTCCTCGCTCGTGCCACTCGTGATCTGCCGGTGAAGGACCATGATATCGACGTCGCCGACGCGTCTTGCCAGCAGCGTGAACGCGTTGAGAACATGGCTGGCGGCCAGTTCCGAAACAGCGTCACGGGCAATCTGCACTGCCGGATCGCTGCCCAGAGCGCGTACGGTGGCGAGCCGGGCCAGCGCGGCACGGCATTCCTGGTCCACGAACGCATCGATCGTCTCATCCGCCGCCCCGGCTGGGCCATCCTGACCGAGCAACTGCACGTAACATCGGAACACGGCTGTCCGCTGTTCCGGAAGTCGGGGAGTGAGCATCTTTCGGATGACGGCCAGTCCGCGCGTATCGCCGATTCTCTCGATGACTGGCGGAACATTGGCGAGGATCGCTTCGCTCTGCGGGTCGTTTGGGTGCTCGGTGATCGGCAGGACGGCGTCGATGACCGCGGGCCCCATGGCGACGAGAGCGTCAGAGGCGGCGCCCGCCAGAACCGGTCTGGCCAGAAGCGACAGGACCGGAACGGCGAGCGCCGAGAGTCTCCCTGAACGGATTGTCTCGATCGCAGCGAGAGCTACCGGCACACTGTCATCGCGGATGAGGCTTTCCAGAGCGGGAATCCGGAATTCGAGGGCGCTGGCACTGGAATCGATCACGTGCTCGAGCGCCTCAGCCGCGGCCGCGCGGAACGCCGGATCGTCCGAGGAGATCATCTTGTTCAGGCGGTCACGTCCGATGGTCCGGGCTTCTTCATCGGCGGCATTCGCGAAACTGGCGGCTGCCACGGCGCGGACGCGCGGCTCCCGGTCCGACAACCCGTGCTCGAGCCATTCGAGCTCCGCGAGCGATGAGCTCCAGTCGCTCCCGGCGAGGATGGCCGCACGCCGCACCTCGGCATCCGTGTGGTGGGACAGAGAGCGCGCCAGCGCCGGTCCCTCCGCGATGCCCGACGCCGGCAGCGACTGAAGGATGGCCACCTTCACTCCGGGATTGTCGCGTTCCAGCGCCGACTGCAGCGGCACCGGTTGTACCAGGCGTCCGAGCTGCGGCAACAGCGTAGCCAGATAAATGAGCTCTTCGTCCGACGTCGAACGAAAGGCATCGCGCAGCCAGGCGACGAGCACCGCACTGCGTGAGATCAGCGTCTCTTCCGTGGAGTCGAACTGTCGGGCCTTGAGCGAGTTGATGAGTCCCGTCACGTACGTGCTGTGCGCCACTCGGGCCAGGACGAGCCAGATGACGCAGCCCGCAACGGCCGCAATGGCTGCCCGCTGGATCGAGATCG
Organism: Thermoanaerobaculia bacterium; assembly: GCA_038244815.1. GTDB lineage: Bacteria > Acidobacteriota > Thermoanaerobaculia > Gp7-AA8 > Gp7-AA8 > DASVHS01. Next base: position 95,720 of record JBBRTB010000003.1, on the reverse strand, counting down.
ATTCCGACATGATTCCGAGACCGGCGCCGGCCAGGCCGATCGCCAGCGGGAGGTACAGACCGTCCGCAAGCGCGCGAGCGGTCAGACGCGACTCTCTGCGGATGCCCCGATAGAGAAGCTGGCGCGCCGTTCCATTGATCGTTGTCGACAGCGTGATGTCGAGTCCCTTGGTGGCAAAGACCCAGGCCGAGGAGCCGAATCGGAGAATGCCGGCCTGCGCCAGGAGCAGCACCGCCGGGAGCACGCTCAGCGAGGCCAGCGTTCCAGCCACGGCCAGGAGACGGTGAACGACGACGAGCTGGAGCAGCAGCGAGATCACACTGCAGACCGCATAGAGCGTCCCGAAGATGTGAACCAGATCGGCGCTGTCCGCGTTGGCCACCGTGGTCTTGAATTGAAAGTCGACCACCGTCTCCACGAGCGACGTCATCACCGCCAGCGCCGCGATCGTCAGCAGTTGCGGCGTGGCATTCACACTCCGCGCGCTCGCCGCTCCTCCCGTGGCAAGCCCCCTCGGACTCTTGGCCGGCGCTCGCTGGTCGCGGATGAGCGCCGCGGCGAAAACGATGAATCCCCCCATCAGGGTGGCGCTGACCAGCACGAGCGACTCCGCTCCAGCCACGCGTGCCAGCGGACCGACGAGGAGTCCGGCCGGCAGACAGGCCGCCGTCCCGGCCGAGCCGATGAGGCCGAAGAGCCGCCGGCTCTGCTGCGCATCGAAAATCTCCGACGCCAGCGCCCAGAACAGAAACACCGGGATGCGCACGGACACGTCAGCGAGCAGGTAGGCGCCCGCGCGCGAGAAGGAGGGGAGGACGCCGAACAGTGTGAAGAGGGTGAGGTTGCCCAGGAAAAGAATCCCGCCGACGAGAATCGCCACATTCCCGGTCTTCAGACGCCGCGACGCCCAGATGCAGCCGTAGGTTCCGATGCCGGTGGCGAAGGCGCCGGCGATGTACATCCACGGGAGCGGGCCGCTGCCGAAATGAGAAAGGAAAAGCGCATCACCCCCCGCTCGTGCGATGAGCGCCCCCGAGGCCACGCAGACGAAACAGAGCGACGCCAGGATGACCCGGCGCATTTCGTGAGGGTCGATCCAGGGCAGCAGCCCATGCACGGCGCCGCCGGCTCGATTGGCCGGCCGGATACCCGCGGGGCGATCGAGACGAGCAGTGGTCATTGCGGCCGGGGACGTGGCATTCTAACTCCCACGATCCGCGCGGGGGATCGCCGCGCTCACTGACGTGGTATTCCTCCTTTAAAGCAATACGTCTGGAGTGGTGCGTCCGCGCGGCGGTTCCATGAGCCGTCCCGGTCACAGCGCTCTGTGATCGCCGGCATCCCCGGGACTCCGATGTGTTAAGAGAATGGGGAAGGCCCATGAAAACGCCCTGGCTCGAGCACTACGACGCCGGCATTCCGCGATCGTTCGGCGCGTATCCCGATACGACGCTCGTGGACATCGTGCGCGTGAACGCGCGCAGGAATGTGGATGCGGTCAATCTCATCTTCAAGGGGCGCCGGATCACGATCGGCGAGGTCGATCGCCAGAGTGACGCACTCGCGCATGCACTGGCGAGCGCCGGCGTAAAACCGGGCGATCGCGTCGCTTTCGTACTTCCGAACTGTCCGCAGTTCATCATCGCCCAGCTTGCCGTCTGGAAGATCGGCGCGATCGCCGCGCCGCAGAATCCGATGTACACCGATCGTGAGCTCGAGGAATCGCTGCGCACGAGCGGTTCCGACATCGTGATCACGCTGACCCCGTTCTATGCGCGCGTGAAACGGATCCAGAGCGCCGCCGGGATCCGGCGCGTCATCCCCACCAACATCAAGGAGTATTTCCCGCCGATCCTCAGCATCGCCTTCACACTGCTGAAGGAGAAGAAGGACGGGCACCGCATCACCATCGAAGACGGCGACGTGTGGCTGCAGACGATGATCGAGAGCGGCGAGCGGTCGGGTGTCTTCGAATCGAAGGCACGGCCCGCGGAGCCGGCCCTCATTCTCATGAGCGGCGGCACGACGGGCACGCCGAAAGGAGCCGTCGTCGACCACCGCGCGCTCATTGCCACCGGGACGCAGATCTCCACGTGGATGCACGAGCCGCTGTCGGTGCCGGGTGCGGCGCTGATGCTTCCGCTGCCTCTGTTCCACAGCTACGGCGCCGCCGGTGTGTACCCGGCCGTGACACTGCTCGAAGTGCCGCTGATCCTGGTGCCGAACCCGCGCGACATCGGCGACGTCGTCAAGACGATCGCCCGCGACAAGCCGTCGGTATTCTGCGGGGTGCCGACGCTCTTCATGGCGCTGCTGGCGCGTCCGGAAGTGGCGAGCGGCAAAGTCGACTTCAAGTCGATCAAAGCCTGCTTCTCCGGAGCGGCGGCGTTGCTCGCGGAGACGAAGAAGCGTTTCGAAGAGGTGACGGGCGGCCGCATCATCGAGGCGTATTCGCTGACCGAAGCGGTGCTGGCCGCGTGCATCAATCCCTATCGCGGCACGAACAAGACCGGATCGGTGGGCATGCCGCTGCCGGACGTGCTGCTGCGCATCGTCGACGGCGACGACGCCGCGCGCGAGCTCGACACCGGCGAGGTCGGCGAGATCGTCATCAGCGCGCCCCAATTGATGCGCGGCTACTGGAACGATCCCGTGGAGACCGCGAACGTGCTGCGCCTGGGCGATGACGGCAGGCGGTGGCTCTTCACCGGTGATCTCGGCTACATCGACGAGGATGGATACGTCTTCATCGTCGATCGCAAGAAGGATCTGATCAAGACCAGCGGCTACCAGGTATGGCCGCGCGAAATCGAAGAGGTCATCGCGTCGCATCCGGCCGTCGCGGAAGTCGGCGTGGCCGGCGTTCCCGACGAAAAGAAGGGCGAGGTCGTCATGGCCTGGGTCGTGCCGCGGCCGGGCGTGGAGTTTCCGGGCGAAGCGTCAATGCGGGCGTTCTGTAGCGAGAAGCTCGCACACTACAAGGTGCCCCGCCATTTCGTTCTGCGCACGGAGCTGCCGAAGACGATGGTGGGCAAAGTGCTTCGCCGCGCCCTCGTCGCCGAAGCAGTCGCGCAGACGGCCAGCCCATGAACGGCGGCCGGCTCGTCGCGGAAACGCTGGAGCGCCATGGGGTCCGCTTTCTCTTCACGCTCTGTGGCGGACACATCTCGCCCATCCTCACTGCCTGTCACGCCCGTGGCATTCGCATCGTCGATACACGCAATGAAGCGTCGGCCGTATTCGGTGCCGACGCGGTGTCGCGGTTGACCGGCGTCCCGGGCGTGGCCGCGGTGACAGCGGGACCGGGAGTGACGAACACGGTCACGGCAATCACGAACGCACGCCTGGCCCAGTCGCCGCTCGTGCTCCTCGGCGGCGCGACCGCCGGCATTCTGAAGGGACGCGGTGCGCTTCAGGACATCGACCAACTCGCGCTCATGCGTCCGCTCACGAAGTGGTGCACATCGGTGCAGCGCGTGCGCGACATTCCGCGGCTTCTCACGCTCGCGTTCAGGCGTGCAAGAGCCGGCGTGCCGGGTCCTGTGTTTCTGGAGCTGCCCGTCGATCTTCTCTACGACGAGAGCGTCGTGCGTGGGTGGTTCGAGAAGTCCGGCAAGGCCGGTCCGCTGATGCGCTGGTACATGGCCCGCTATCTCAACCGGCAATTTGATGGCCAGGCACGGGCGCCACGGGCGTTGAAAGAGCCGGCGGCAACGGGGATGAACGTCCGCGATGCCGCGGCGCGGCTTCGCAAGGCGCGGCGTCCTGTCATCGTTGCCGGCAGCCAGATCGCATCGGCTGACAGCGCCACGCGAGTGGCCGCAGCGCTCGAGAAGATCGGTGCTCCCGTGTACCTCTCCGGAATGGCGCGGGGCATCCTGGGATCATCGAGCGCGGTGCAGGTCCGCCACCGCCGCAAGGAAGCGCTGCGCCAGGCCGATCTCGTGATCCTTGCCGGTGTGCCTGCCGACTTCCGGCTCAACTACGGGCGCGACATCGCTGGCCAGGCCGTGCTCGTATCGGCGAATCGAAGTCGGCACGATCTCAGAAAGAACCGGCGGCCTGACGTCGCCTTGCTCGGAGATCCCGCGGCGTTTCTCATGGCACTGGCGGAAGCCGGCGCTGCGAACTGGTCCGACTGGATCGATACGCTCCATCGTGCAGACCAGGAGCGGGAGCGCGAGATTCGCGCCTCCGCGGAAGAGAGATCCGAGTTCATCAATCCCGTTTCGCTGTGCCGCGCCATCGAGGAGGCCATGGCCCCGCGGAGCATCATCATCGCCGACGGCGGTGACTTCGTTTCCACCGCTTCCTACATCGTCCGTCCGCGCGCCCCACTGTCGTGGCTCGATCCCGGGCCCTACGGCACGCTTGGTGTGGGCGGAGGGTTCGCACTCGGCGCGGGCGTGGCCAGGCCCGGCGAGGAGTTGTGGCTGCTCTACGGTGACGGCGCGCTCGGATTCTCGCTCGCCGAGTTCGACTCCTTCGTCCGCCACGGCATCCCCGTGATCGCGATCGTGGCGAACGACGGCTGCTGGTCGCAGATCTATCGCGAGCAGGTGGAGATGCTCGGCGACGACACCGGCTGCATGCTGGCGCGCAGCGATTATCACCTCGCGGCCGAGGGGCTGGGTGGGAGAGGGTTGTTGCTGCAGGATGCCGGCGCGGTCGATTCGACGCTGCGGGAAGCGAAGCGGATCGCCGCCGAAGGACGGCCGGTGCTCGTGAATGCATGGGTGGGACGCACGGCTTTTCGAAAGGGATCGATTTCGATGTGAGTGAGTGCGGCCGCCGTCGTGGCATCCATCACATCGCCTTGTGCGCTCTGGCATCGCATTGCCTGCGGGCCGGCAGAACAATGACTCCATCGCTGGAGGTGTCCCAATGCCGCTTCAGGAGGCGCATGTCGCGCCGGCATTTGCGGATCGCGTGAGTGCTCTCGGAACTGAAAATGCGTTCAGAGTCGGCCCGCGCATCCGTGAAGTCGAGCAGACCGGCGTGCGCGTCATCAAGTGCAACATCGGTGAGCCGGATTTCCCTCTCCCGCCGCACATCGCGGAGGAAGTGAAGCGGCAGATCGACCTCGATCAGACGCACTACGTCGATCCGCAGGGAATCGAGCCGTTGCGCGTGGCGGTGGCGAAGCATGTAGGCGCGCGCCGGGGGATCAGGATCAGGCCGGATCGCGTCGTCATCTTTCCCGGAGCGAAACCGCCGATCGGATTCTCACAGCAGGTGTACTGCAACCCCGGCGACGAAGTCATCTACCCGAGTCCTGGTTTTCCGATTTACGAGTCGTTCACCCGGTTCGTCGGCGCGGTGCCTGTTCCGCTTCATCTGACCGAGGAGAACGGGTTCATGTGCCGGGCCCGGGACTTCGAAGGGTTGTTTTCTCCTCGGACCAGACTGCTCTACCTGAACTTCCCGTCGAATCCGACCGGCGGCGTGGCCACACGCGCGCAACTCGACGAGCTCGCGGAGGTCGTGCGAAAAGAGGCGCCGCCGGAGATGCGCATCTACTCGGACGAAGTCTACGAGGACATCCTCTTCGATGGAGCGCAACATCATTCGATCGCTTCGGTTCGGGGGATGGAAGAGAGGACGATCATCGTATCGGGCGTCTCGAAGTCTTACGCCTGGACGGGGGGAAGGGTGGGGTGGGCGATCTTTCCGACCACCGAGGAGGCGGCGGTGTTCCGCAACCTCAACATCAATTACTTCTCGTGCCTGCCGGCGTACAACCAGCATGGGGCGCGGGTGGCACTGGAATCACCGGAAAGCGCGCCGGCCATCGCACGCATGGTTGCCGCGTTCACCGAGCGCCGCGACGTGGTTGTCAGCGGTCTCAATCAGATCGAAGGCATCACCTGCACACGTCCGGGCGGCGCGTTCTATGTGTTCCCGAACATCTCCGGCGTTTGCAGCGCGCTCGGCGTGCTGGATGCGTACGCGGCGTTGCCGCCTGAGCATCGCCGGCGCACGTCGCCGTCGACGCTGTTCCATCTGTTCCTGCTGTACCGCTACGGAGTGGCGACGCTCGATCGGCGCTCGTTCGGTGTCATCGGCAGCGAAGGCAAGCACTATCTGCGCATCTCCATTGCCACGGGGCTGCCCGACCTGGAGGAAGCGCTGCGGCGCATCACCGCCGCGGCGGCAGACCGCGATGGCTTCCGCCGGTTCGTTGAGGAAGGGAGGCACATATGAGCGCATCATTCGGCCCGCGTCGCGCGGAGTGGATCGGTGAGGTCACTCCCGCGTCGCTCTCGGTCGATGAGTCGTTCGCGTTCGAGCAGCTCGACGCCGCGTATCGCGCACTCTGCGCGATGCTCTACAACTACGCGCCGCTCTCCGGACACCCGGGAGGGTCCATTTCCTCGGGCCGCTTCGTGTCGATGCTGCTGTTCGATGCCATGGACTACGACTTCAGCCGGCCGGACCGCGAGGACGCCGACGTGATCTCGTACGCTGCCGGGCACAAGGCGCTCGGCCTGTACGCGATGTGGGCGCTGCGCAACGAGATCGTGCGCTTCGCCGCGCCGCAACTGCTGCCTTCCGCGCACGACCAGCTCTCGCTGGTGGACCTCCTCGGCTTCCGGCGTAATCCCGCGAACGACACCCCTCGCTTCCGGCTCCTGGGATCGCGTGCTCTCGACGGACATCCGACGCCGGCCACGCCGTTCGTGCCCCTGTCGACGGGAGCATCGGGCGTGGGCATGGCATCGTCGCTCGGCTTCGCGCTGGGGATGTGCGACTGGTTCGGCAGCGCCGCGCCGCGCATGCACATCATCGAAGGCGAGGCCGGCCTCACTCCTGGCCGGGCCGCCGAAGCGCTGGCGTTCGCCGGCACCGCGTCGCTCCGCAACGCCGTCGTGCACGTCGACTGGAATCAATCCTCGATCGATTCCGACGCCGTGACGCGCGAGGGCGGCAGGCCCGGCGACTACGTGCAGTGGGATCCGATGGAGTTCTTCTATCTGCACGACTGGAACGTGATCTTCGTGCCGGACGGGACGGATTTCTCGCGCATTGCGGCGGCGCAGCGGCGCGCGCTGGCGATCGACAACGGACAGCCCACGGCCATCGTCTATCGCACGACGAAAGGCTGGAAGTACGGGATCGAAGGACGGGCCTCGCACGGCGCGGGACACAAACTCTGTCATCCGTCATTCTTCGACGCTCTGCCGTTGCCGAAGACTCTCGTCGACTCGCTGCCGCATTGCGAGGGAGATTCGCTGTGTGCGAACGGACGCAACAGCGCGCTCGTCGAGCGCTGCTGGCTCGATGCGCTCCATGCTTTGCGCGACTGGGTGGAGAGCGAAACGACGATGACGCGTGTACTCGGAGAGCGGATCGTTCGCTCGAAGGAGCGCCTCGACTCCGCGAACCGCCGGCCCCGCCCGTCCGCCCCCCAGGTCGGCGATGTCTACGCCCTGGCCAGCGCGGCCACGCTTCCGCCCGAGCTCGCCCTGAAGCCGGGAACCGAAACGACCTTGCGCGCCCAGCTCGGCAAGTCGATCGGATATCTGAACCGCTACAGTGGCGGAGCGTTCTTCATCGCCGCCGCCGATCTCCTGGGCTCGACGAGCATCGGCGAAGCGGCGAAGGAGTTCGCGCCTGGCTTCCACCACGTCGCCAAGAACCCCGACTCACGGGCGTTGTCCGTCGGCGGCATCTGTGAGGACGCCATCAGCGGCGTGCTGTCCGGCATCTCATCGTTCGGACACCACATCGGAGCCGGCGCATCGTACGCGGCGTTCATCGCGCCGCTCGGTCACATCGCCTCGCGTCTGCATGCCATCGGCAATCAGGGCCGGCACGAGCGTGACGGCGGTCCCGCGCGCCCGATGATCCTGGTCTGCGGTCATGCCGGCCTCAAGACCGGAGAGGACGGGCCGACGCACGCCGATCCGCAGCCCTTGCAGTTGCTTCAGGAAAACTTCCCGCCCGGCGCGATGATTACCCTGACGCCGTGGGATCCGAATGAAATCTGGTATCTCCTGGCCGCCGCACTTTCGGCGCAACCCTCCGTCATCGCGCCTTTCGTCACGCGTCCTGCTGAAGTCGTGATCGACCGGGCCGCGCGCGGCCTGGCCCCCGCATACGAAGCGGCGAACGGTGTCTATCGCCTGCGCAAGTCACGCGGGCCCGCTGACGCCACCGTCATCCTCCAGGAATCGGCGGTCGCATATGCCTTTGTCACCGATGCTCTGCCGCGACTGGAAGCGGCACGGCTCGACGTCGAGGCGTACTACATCGCCAGCGCGGAGCTCTTCGACCGGCTTCCATTGCGTGATCGCAACGCCATCCTGCCCGAGTCGACGCAGCACGAGGCCATGGGAATCACCGGCTTCACCTTACCGACGATGTACCGCTGGATCCGCTCCGACGTCGGGCGCTCCATGACCATGCATCCGTACATGCACGGCCACTACCCCGGTTCGGGATCGGGAGCGGCAGTTGTGGCCGAGGCCGGTCTCGACGGGGAGAGCCAGTACCGGCGCATTTGCGAGTACATCGAGGCCCGCGTGCGGGCGTAGTACGAGAGTGCTTGCGCGTCGCATGACGCGATGAGTCAGGCCACCGGCCTGAGCTCGTGGAACGAGACGACGACCAATTCGTTCCTGGCGGCTCGTCTACCGGTACATGGAGGGCTTTCGGCAGGGCCGGTCCGGTTGCGGCGGCCGCCGGGAAAGTGGCGGTCACGCACGCGGTCTGTGTTCGCGACGGAGCCGACCGCTGGTCGTTGGCGTTGACCTGGTAGGCCAAAAACGGAACCAGGTAGGGTTTTCATTCGTGGCGTTACTCCTCCTTTAAAGCAATACGTCTGGATTGGTGCGTCCGCGCGGTGGTTCGGGAGTCCCTGCGCCGCGGAGCGTTCCTCTGCTGACAAGGAGGATGTATGAATCGTTTCACGCTCAGAAGTGCGCTTCTGCCGACGATCTCCCTGGTGGCGCTCATCTCGGCTGTCTGGTTGGGATGCCGGATCTCCAATCCCGACCTGCGCCGGCCGGTTTCCAAAGGCACCGGCGGAGTGGTTCACGGCAGTCTCTTTTACCTGGCGCCCGATGGTGGCAATGACACCAGCTCGAAACTCGGCGAAATGATCTTCCTTCCCGACGTCTCGGTTTACCTGCACAACACATCGAACGGCGTGGACAGCGCGCCGGTAACGACGGATTTGTCCGGCCGTTACTACTTCCCGTTACAACCACCCGGAACGTATCAGCTTCGCTGGAACGCACAGCATGGATGGGCGGCCGGCGCGCATCCCGACCCGTTGGTCATCGCCAGCGGCCCGCGGTATCCCTCACCGGCGCAGATCCATCAGGCACCTTCGAGCGGGGTGGTGTTTGGGAGGGTCACGCTCGGCGACGGCGGCACGGCGTGGTCCTACGACGAGTTGTTCGGCGTCAATCAGACTGCCAACGTGACGGTCCTCAACGCCACGCGGACCGCCACGGTGGCGGGGCCCGTGCGCGCCAACGCCGAGGGCTTCTACGCGGTGGCCGGTCTCGTGCGCGGCCAGCCGGTGGCCATGCGCGCGCAAAGCGAGGCTTCGCTCGTGACCCGAGCGGTTCCTGCTTCGAGTATCTCGCTGGGAAACGCGGTCACGCCCACGGATTTGATGCTGGGCAATTCCCGGCCGGAGATCGTGTCGTTGGTGCCGACGTTGTCCGGAGTGCTCGCGCAGACGGCCGCACCCGGCGACACGATCTCGCTTACGGCGGTGACGCGTGATGTGAATGGAGATCCGCTCAACCATGACTGGATCGCTCTGCCGGGCAATGGCACAGTGACCGGCGCGGGAGCGACAGCCACGTGGATGCTGCCGGCCGCGCCGGGCCGGCATTCGGTCTATCTGCAGGTCCGCGACGGACGTGGGGGGTACGCACGCCAGCGCTTCGACTTTGTCACGGCCAGGACGGAGGCAACGTTCTCCGGACGAGCCGTGGACAAGTCGAGCGGTACCCCGGTCAGCGGGGCGCGGGTCGTCGTCAATGGCAATGCCACGACGACGAACGCGAATGGATACTTCTTCGTGCGCGCTTCACTCACGAATCGCTACGTCCTGGACATCGCGGCTGAAGGTTTCGCACTCTTCTCCCGCATCGTCTATTCCGATCAGACGGGCCAGACGTGGAGGCTGGTGAAGGCGCAGTCGCAGACCGTCGACCCCACCAGGCCGATCGTCATCGTCGACCAGCGCCCGGAGCTGGAGCGTAAGAAACTGCACGGCGTGCGCATCTCGGTGCCGGCCAATGCGCTCGTCGGACCGGGCGGTATGGCTCCAACCGGAATGCTCACGTCTTACGTGGCTACACTCGACATCGCCGACGGCGAAGCGCCAGGCGACTGGGGCGCGGTGATCGGAGGAGCGGAAACGAACCTGATCTCGTACGGCGCTGCGTTCGTTCAATTCCGCGATGCAGGTGGCACCGTGTACAACCTCGCCTCCGGAAAAGAAGCAGATGTGCAGATGTTCGCGCCGGCTGGGATGCTGGCCGGCGCGCCGCCGAGCGCACGCCTCTGGTCCTACGATGAATCGGACGGCTATTGGAAGGAATCGGGCAAGGCCGCCTTTTCGGCCGTGACCGGAAGCTTCACCGGCAAGGTGCGCCACTTCTCGACGATCAACACCGATCTGGAAAAAAACAACCCGGCCTGTCTCAAGGTGTTGATCTATCCGCCGATTCCGACGGGCGTGAAACTGCGTATCACCGATCCGACCGGCACGGTGTTCACACAGTCCTTCGAGTTCGTGCTCAACGCCGGCATCAACGCCGTCTACCGGCTGCCATCGAACACCGATGTTCGACTCGAACTGTTCAACGCCGACGGTACGCCCTACGCGGGCACAGTCCTTCTCGAGGAAGTGCCGGGCGTTCCATTGGCCGGCAATATCGTCAATACCGGAGCGCCGATTCCACCGGGCCAGACCTTCTGGCCGCCCGAACCCTATGAGACGTGCAAGCTCGTGATTCTCCGCGAAGCGAACGCGCCCACCGCGGACGCATTCCTGATCTTCAAGGGTGCCGGCGACGCCGCCACCACGACTGGCTACTACAAAGCCGTCGATCCCAACGACGAGCGTCTCACCCTCGGCGACTGGTGGTCGAAGAACGGTTTCGTCTTCGACTCCAACGGGATCCCCACCAACGCGGTTCGTACCTCGTATCTCAACTTCAACGATCTGGGCTCAGGCCGTGACATGTACTTCAAACAGAATGCGGACGGAACAGCGGCCACGTACGTAACGAATTACGGGCTGTTCAATCAGGATCTCGGCAATGCCGACCTGGCTGCCACCCGGACGACTCCCGGCGCGACGGTCTGCATGGAGTACGGGCCGGTCGAGGGGCAGGGTGCCACGCGAATCGTCAAGTTCTTCGTGTTCGCGGGCAACGGCGGAGGCGCCGCGGCGGCACGCCAGCCCGGAGCGGATCTCGACGGCTTTGGCGTCAAGTTCGTCCCCAATCTCTGTCTGAATTGTCATGGCGGGAACTATTCACCGGCCAATGCCGCCGCTCCGACGTTCGCCGAGATCAACATGGGAGCGAGTTTTCGCGAGCTCGACTACTCGACGTACAAGTTCCCGGGCGCGCGCAACACGCCGAACGCCGCGGAGAAGACTGCCTTCCAGCAGCAGAACCTGATCGCGAAAGGGCTCAACCCCGGCGACACGATCAGCATCCAGCCGATCAAGGATCTGATCGCGAACTGGTATGCCGGGGGAACGTCCGACCAGGACAACACGTGGACGCCGCCGGGCTGGGTGGGAGCGCCGCAGCAGGGTCTCTATCTCGATGTCGTCAGACAGAGCTGCCGGACGTGCCACGTGGCGCAGGACGCGAACACGTCGCAATTCGGAATCGGCTGGATCACCTACGATCAACTGAAACGCGAGCGGTCGAACCTCTCCTACTTCGTTCTCTGTTCCGGGCGCGTGATGCCGCACGCCGTGATCACCTATCGGAACTTCTGGCTGAGTGGCTCGCCGCACCGGCCGGCTGTGCTTCGCGATTTCGCGAACGGCACCGGCTGGCCGGCGATCGGTCCGTGTCCGTGACGAATCGACTGAGCCGGCGCCAGGCCCCTGTGCCGCGGCGCCGGCTCGCTTTCGTCAACCGTTCACATACAGAGACATCGTCGGCGCCTGCAACGACGGCAGGTCATCGACGGCCGGCGCTCCGGCCACGACCGCCGTGCCGACGGAGGAGTACTCGATGAGGTGGCTCTCCCAACCGTGGCTCTGCTCCTTGATGTTCACGCCGACCACGCCCTGTGCGCCCAGCCACCTCAGCGCCGAGACCGGCCGGCTGCGGCATCAGCTCGTGCGCCTCAGCGTCATCCTCCCCTCGGCTCCGTGGCGGCACCCGGCACCGTCTCGATGTCGACCCGGATGTGACGCCACTGTCCCTGACGGAATCGCAGCACGCTGAGCACCGCTCGGGTGAAGTGGCCGAGCACGATGGCCAGCCAGATATCGCTGGGATGGAGGCCGCGCGTGGACTGAAGGAACGCGCACATCCCGATCGGCACGACGATCTGCGACACGATCGAGATGTAGAGCGGGCTGCGCGTGTCGCCGGTTCCCTGCAGCCCGCCCGTGTAGCTGAGCGCGATCGTGATGAAAAACCCGGACACGCTCAGATAGCGCAGGAGCTGGCTGCCGATGGTGGTTACGAGCGGTTCGGTCATTCCGAAGATGCCCAATAGCTGGTTGGGGATGAGCAGAAACATCGCGCCCACCACGGCCGCCACGCACAGGCCGAACCGCGAGGCCACAGCGACGCCGCGCATGGCCCGGTCCGGTTTGTGGGCACCGAGGTTCTGCCCGGCGATGGTGGCCGAGGCTCCCAGCAGGCCGACCGACGTCCACGTGATCAGCGAGAACAACTCGGTGTAGCAGACCGCGTAGGCCGCCTGCGCCGCCGCGCTGTGCTCGAGCGATCCGATAAAGCGCAGCAGCAGCACTCCGGCCACGTTCATGGCGATCCCCTGCACGCCCGTGGGCAGTCCGAATCGGAACAGCGAACGGATGATCGTCAAGTCAGGGGAGAGATCCATGCCTTGGTGGAAATGAATGACCGACCCCGGCGCGAACAACTTCCAGACGCCGTACGCCGCGACGAGCGTGCTGCTGGCGATCGTCCCGTACGCCGCGCCGACCGTGCCCAGTCTGGGGATGAGGATGACGTTGAAGGCGATCGTCAGCACGGTCAGTGCCGCGCCCAGCCGCAACGGCGTCTGCGCGTCGCCGGCCGCGCGAAAGGCGCCGCTCAGCATGAAGAACATCATCATTCCGAAGATGCCCAGGAACATCGTCCGCAGAAACGGCAGCGCCTGGTGCTGCACCTCGGGCGCCGCTTTCACGATGTTCAGCAGGGCCGGTGACGCCACGTAGCCCACCGCGGCCATGATCAACGACAACCCCACCGCGGTCAGGAATGCCTGGTAGACCACGCGGTTCACCTTCTCCGGCTCATTGGCGCCGGCAAAGCGCGACACCAGTACGGCCATTCCGGTGAACAGAGAGCTGATAAAGACGATGACGATGATGACGATCTGCCAGCTCACGCCGATGGCGGCGTTGCCGGTGTAGCCGACGTAGTGGCCGACCATGATGTGGTCGATGATTCCCTGCACGCCGGCGATGATGTTCTGCAGCATCGTCGGCCAGGCCAGACGCCACACTGCGCTGCCGATCGGTCCCTCCACCAGCGACCGGTCGAATCGCTGCCCGCTCTTCTCCCCGCCGCTCATTCCCGCTTCAACGGAATGAGCGTGCGCAGACGCAGGTCGCGCAGATAGAGACCCAGCCACGTCAGAACGCCGAACGCGATCGGAAAGTAGAAGGCCTGGCCGATGCGAACGTGGGTGGCGGTTGCGCCACCGAAATAGCCGGTCAGGAGAATCGCTCCGAGGACCGACGTCGCCGGGATCACGTAGAGGATCGTGCAGGCCAGCTCGACGAGACCGAGCGGCATGATGACCCCCTCGGGATATCCGGCATCGACTGTCCCCTTGACGTATGGGGCGAACCTCGCCGTGTGCCCTACGCCGTCCACGAGCATGAACAGCGCGATAAATCCGCTGATGATCCACCCGGAGATTCGTGCCGCCCGGTTGACTGGCTCCATCGTTCGATCCTCCGTCCGGCCGGTCTCAACCATTCACGATGGAAAGGATGTTCCCGTCGGGGTCCTTAAACCAGGCTACGCGCGTATTGCCGGCGACATGAACGTCTCCCTCTCGCCTGTTCCCGGGAAAGTCATCATGCTCGAAAGCGACGCCGTTCGCCCGCAATGCGGCCACGATCGTTTCCAATTCGTCTCCGACCGTCCACGTCGCTGACGTGGCCCGGTTCGTTCCCGCGAATTGCGATTCGTAGACGAGAATCGTGGACGTGCCACTCCGATAGCTGGCCACGCTCGATTACCGTCCGAACGTAATGGCCGCGGCGATCACGATGACGATGGGGATGAGCACGGAGATGGCCAGCGTGGCCAGCCCCTTCGACCCCGAGAATCCGTGCGCCTCGGCCACACACAGGCTGGCCACCGTCACCATCCATGAGAAAACGATGATTTGCAGGGTGAGCAACACGATCGCGAACGTGCAGCCGCCTCGGGAGATGAACTCGATGAGCAAATGCGCGGCGTCCTGACCGGAGGCCGGAAAGCGCTGACTGTAGATCGCCATGGGGATGCGGACCAGGACCGCCCAGACGGCCGGCACGAGTCCCCAGCCGAGCGCAGCGCGGACGTCGGCAAATGTGCCATGCCCGTCGAACTGACGCCCGACGTGCGTGGCGATCCATCCGAACCCATATAGCGCGAGCACCCAGACGCACGCGCCGACGAGCAACACGAGGGTCACGAGCGCAAGCTGCGATGAGAGTGAGAGGCCGGGGAGCACGCTCGGCATGACGCGTATGTCTGAATCGCCGACTGTTTTGCAGACATATGCGAGCGCGGTGATCTCAGCGGACCAGCGATGTGGATGCTCCAGCACGCGGTGCATCGTGGCCCGCGGGCGGACCATCACCGTGGCCAGATCCAGGAGGCTCGGCATGCCGCTCGCCATCAGCGGACTGTACGTCAGTTTGCGCGCGTTGTTGCGACGCCTCAGCGGAACAGGCTCGGGTTCGCTCGCACGATGGCGAAATTCAATGCCGCCGCGAACGTAACCCACAACAGGTAGGGAACGAGGAGCCAGCCCGCCGCCGGACGGAGCCGGAAGAACCAGATCAGCAGCGCCGAGACCATGATCCAGAGCACGACGATGTCGGCCGATGCGCCGCTTCCCAGCCGCCAGTGAAAGAAAAGCCAGCTCCAGAGACCATTGACCACCAAGTGGACGCCGAAAAGCGTGAGCGCTCCGGCTGCTCCCGACCAGCCGTGCTGGCGCCAGACCGCGAACGCCGCGATTCCCATCAATAGATACAGCACGCTCCACACCGGGCCGAACAGGGAGGGCGGGGGTGCCCAGGAAGGCTTCGTGAGTCCCGCGTAGAACGACGGCGCATCGAGCGAGGCGATCCCACCGGCGGCGCCGGTGAGAATGGGCCCGCCGATGAGGATCAGGACGGCGATGGCTGTCTTCATCGAATGATCATGTCAGAGGATCTGCTCACGACGCCCCCGGTGAAATGCGAGGCACACGCCGCGCCAACATCGCCGGTCCCGGCGCTCAGGGTTCTGGCAGCAGACCTTTAAACGCTTCCTTGTCGATGGCCTTGTCGTAGGCGGCGCGGGCCGTGATCTTTCCGTCCTGGAACAGCTTGCGCAGGGAGGAGTCCATGTCGATCATCCCCTCCTTCACACCTGTCTGAATCGTCGAGGTGATCTGGCCGGTCTTGCCCTCACGGATCATGTTGCCGACCGCTGGCGAGGCGAACAGGATTTCGAGCGCGGCCACGCGTCCGCCGCCGACTTTCGACAAGAGCTGCTGCGCGACCACGGCCCGGATCGTTTCGCCGAGGACGTTGCGGATGCCTTCCTGCTCGCCGGCGGGGAAGACGCTGATGATGCGCTCCATGGTCTTGGCGGCGTTGTTCGTATGCAGCGTACCGAAGACGAGCGTTCCCTTCTCGGCGGCCGACAGTGCCATGGCGATCGTCTCCACGTCGCGCATCTCCCCGACCAGGATGAGGTCGGGGTCTTCCCGCCCCGCCGCTTTCAATGCCTCGGAGAACGACGTGGCGTGCGTCCCGATCTCGCGCTGATGGATCAGGCACTTCTTGTTCGGATGCACGAACTCGATCGGATCCTCAATGGTGATGATGTGATAGCTGCGCGTGTCGTTGATGAGGTCGATGATCGCGGCCAGCGTCGTCGATTTTCCCGAGCCGGTCGGACCGGTCACCAGCACCAGGCCGCTCTCGATCTCCGCGATCCGGCGCACCGTGTCCGGAAGGCCGAGATGGCTCACCGTCATGATCTTCGAAGGGATGGTGCGGAACACCGCGCCCCCGCCCCTCTGCTGGCGGAAGAGGTTGACGCGATAGCGCGCCACGTTCGGGAGATCGTAGGAAAGGTCGACGTCGCCCGTGCGCACGTATTCGTTCCAGATCCTTCTGGGAGTGATGGCCTGGAGCATCTCGGTGAAGTCGTTCTCCGTGATGACGCGAAAACGGATCGACTCCATCGAGCCTGAGACACGAAGCATGGGCGGCCGCCCCACGGTCAGATGAAAGTCCGACGCGCCGCGGTCGTTCATCAGTTGCAGAAACCGGTCGATTCTCTGCATCGCTATGTCTTCGCGAGAAACTCGGGCGAGAGCATGGCCTCGAAGTCCTCTTTCTTGATGGACGCCATGTAGGCCGTCTCCGCGGTGATCCTCTCCCGTTTCACGAGATCGCGAAGCGCGTCATCGAACGTCTGCATGCCCTGCGAGCGGCCGATCTGCATCGCCGAATGGATCTGGTATGTCTTTTCGTCGCGGATGAGATTGGAGATGTTGCTCGTGACCTTGAGGATCTCGAATGCCGCTACCTGCTTCCGCGCCTGCTTCGCCGCCAGCAGGCGCTGGGCGATGACGAACTTCAGCGACTCCGACAGCGAAGCGCGGATCTGCGGCTGCTCGTCGACCGGGAAGCTGGAGATCACGCGATCGATCGCTTTCGCCGCGCCGGTGGCGTTGATCGTGCCCAGCACGATGTGGCCGGTCTCGGCGGCGGTCAGGGCCAGGGACACGCTCTCGTTGTCGCGCAGCTCGCCGATGACGATGACGTCCGGGTCTTCACGCAGCGCCGCCCGCAGGGCTCGCGCAAAAGACCCCGTATCCTTGCCCACTTCCCGCTGATTGATGAGACAGTTCTTGAACGGGTGGACGAACTCCACCGGGTCCTCCATCGTCAGCACGTGGTCGTTGCGGGTCTCGTTGATGAGATTGACGAGCGCCGCCAGCGTCGTCGACTTGCCGGAGCCGGAGGGTCCGCAGATGAGTACCAGCCCCTGGTGGTAATCGGCGATCTCCGCGAGTTGGCCGGGAAGACCGAGATCGCTGATCGTCGGGGGCTTCTCCGGAATCACGCGAAAGACGGCGTTGTAGCCGTGATGATCGCGAAAGATGTTGCCTCGGTAGCGTCCGGCCTGCGGCACGTAGTAACAGAAATCGAGCTGGTGCGCTTTTCCCAGCGTCTCCCACTGCGCCTCGCTCAGAATCTCCCGGATCAGCGACTCGGTCTGTTCGGCGGTGAAGGGCTCGGCCTTCGCCCGCAGGAGGTCCGTGGCCATGCGTACGATCGGCGGCTGGCCCACGGCGAGGTGAAAGTCCGAGGCGCCCTGGTTGCGCGTGGCTATCAGCAGCTTGTCCAGACGCTTCTCGCCGCCAGCCGTGTTGATGGTCATCGCCGCGGAGCGGATGGCATCGACCTGTTCCGGCAACTGCTGATTCTTCTTCGCCAGCTCGTCGAGGATGTCGACCGCCCGCGCGCGGACGACGCGCTCCGAGTCCGATGAGGCCACGCGCATTAGCGCCTCGGTCACCTGCGGATGGTCGAACCGCTTGAGTGCCTGCATCGTCTCGATGCGGACGTCGGGAAGGGGATCGGCGAGCATGCGGCCGAGAGCGTTCAGGGCCCGGTTGTCTCCGATCCGGCCGAGCGCTTCGATGGCCGACCACTTGAGATCGGGATCGCCGAGAAGCCCGACCAGCGGCTCGATCGCGCGGGGATCGCGGAGCTTGCCGAGCGCGTCGGCCGCGGCGATGCGGATCCACCAGTCGCCTTCGCGCAGCAGATTGATCGTGGCGGGAACGACGCGTGCGTCTTCGAATGTGCTGGCCACCGACACTGCCGCGCTGCGGATGTCGTGATCGGGGTCGTTGAGGAGCTCGATAACCGGGTCGATGAGGTCGGCGCCGAACGCACGCAGCGCGTCGAGGACGCGTTCGCGGACGAACGGCGCCAGCGACTTCGCGAACAGCACGTACCGGCGGATGACCGCTTTCGGCTGCCCGATGCCGATCAGGATCTTCATGACCGCCGTGCCCGTCGACAGCTCTCCGGATGCGACGAGCGGAAGAAGCAGGTCGATGAATTGCTCGTCGGCCCCCTTCGCTGCCCGGGTCAGCGCCTCAATCATCAGTTGTTGCGTGGCGTAACCCGCGGCCGGCAGTTGCTCGACGAAGAGCTCGACAGGCGGCTGGGCCGCTTTCTGCGCCAGAAACTCGAGCGCACGGTTGCGAACGTCGTCGCTCGGATCGGCTGCCAGCCGGCTCCAGCGCGGAAGAGACGCGGGATCGGGCGGCAACGTGGACAGACGGGCGATGATCTGCAAACGCTCATCGCCGCTCGTGGCACCTTCCAGTTGCCAGAGCAGGCTTTGCAGTGTGGGGGTGAGTGGAAGCTCCAGGGCCAGACGGCGCGCACCCTGCTGCATCTCGCGCCACTCTTTCGTCTCCTTCTGCTGCGGAGCGAGGAGCTGCCCGAGCCGCGCCTCCGTTCCGGTAAGGCCGAGTGTGCCCAATGCCTGCGCGGCGGCGCGCACGGCGGCCTCCGGTTTGCCACGGGTCTCGACGATGAATGCGTCGAGGCTCTCCGGATCGCGCGCTCGTTTCAGCGCGTCGATTCCCGTGTCGCGGATGGCGCGGTCGGGCCGGAAGAGCATCCAGATGATGTCGCGCGCGCGGACACCGTCGGCGGTGCGGATCCGGGTCAGCAACTCGTCTCGTTCTTCGTTGGAGGCGTATTGCTTCTCGCTGACGCGCTTGATCGCGCCTTTCAGGTCGGATTCAAAAATCGCCAAAGCGGCGTGAGTATATCGGTGCCATCCCTCGGGCAATCATCCGATCCGTAGATCGGCAGACGAGCTCGGTTGTGACTGCCGGTTGCCGGTTGCCGGCCCTCTCCCGGCCACCGCCGGACGCGGTGACCACCGTTACACTCAGGGAGGCGCACGGAAGACATCCAGTGACGACTGCCAGTGCGAATCAGGATGAGCATGCGGCGCGAACAGTTTCGCAACCGGCTCGAAGCCGGTGAGCTTCTTGGCAGAGAGCTGGCGCGCCGGTTCGGCGATCGCGACGACCTTCTCGTCCTGGCGTTACCGCGCGGCGGTGTTCCCGTCGGATTCGGCGTGGCGAGAGCGTTGAACGCGCCGCTGGACGTCTTCATCGTCCGGAAACTCGGCGTTCCCGGACACGAGGAACTGGCCATGGGCGCCATCGCTTCCGGCGGTGTCCGTGTCCTCAACGACGAAGTCCTCGGCTACGTGCCGGTGTCGGAGCAGGCCATCGAAGCGGTGACGCGGCGCGAGGAGCAGGAGCTGGCGCGGCGCGAGCGCGCTTATCGCGGCGATCGTCCGCCCCTCGATGTCTCCGGCCGCACCGTCGTGGTCGTCGATGACGGACTGGCCACGGGCTCATCGATGCGCGCGGCCGTTCGCGCGCTCCGGAAGATGGAGCCGCGAGCCATCATCGCCGCCGTTCCAGTCGCTGCGCCCTCGACCTGCGTGGAGCTGCGTGCGGAGGTCGACGACCTGGTCTGCCTGCGCATGCCCGAGCCGTTCGAGGCCGTCGGCCTCTGGTACGAGGATTTCTCGCAGACGACCGATGAGGAAGTGCACGAGCTGCTGGGTCAGGGATAGCCGGCCGAAGCGTCGCGGCGGAACCGCGCGCGCACGATGGCGAAGCGCTTCTGGATGGCCACGAATACGAAGAACATCCGGTTGAACATGCGCGTACGCAGGCTGGCGTCCCACCGGCCGCTGAGCACGGTGACCACGGCTTTGAAGATGCTTTTCGGCGGGTCGGGGTCGAAGAAGAGATCGCGGAACTCGGGCGTGTAAAAGCCGACGACGAATCGCCGGAAGATCTGGAATCGCTTTTTCTGGCGCTTCGAGAACGCGGCGAAGGCGGCCGCCTTGAACGTGTTTCGCTCCAGGGCGCGATCGAGCTCTGCTGCCGCTTCGATCCCGGACTCCATCGCGATCGAGACGCCGGTGGAGAAGACCGGATCGAGAAACGAGCCGGCGTCGCCCGCCAGCAGCCAGCGGTCACCGGCATACGCCGATGCAGAGTAAGAGAAATCCTTCTCGACGCGTACCGGCCACTCGCGCCGGGCGTTCCTCATCAGCTCCGCCAGGGCCGGTGTGCCGGCGATGGCGCGTTCCAGTCTCTCCTCGTTCGTCCCGTCCGGCATCTGGTCGAACAGGGTTTTCGGTACGACAACGCCGACGCTCATCAACTCCCCGGAAATGGGAATGAGCCAGAACCAGCCGGCGTCGTCGCGGGCCACGATACGGATGTCGTTCGGGCGCTCTCCCTCCAGCAGCGGCACGCCCGTGAAGTGCGAGAAGACGGCGATGTTTTTCAACAGCGGCTCGGAGGTGCGCACTCCGAACTGCCGGGCGATCAGGCCGTGACGGCCGGTGGCGTCGACGATTGCATGTACGCGAACGCGGCCGCGCGTTCCCTCCGGTTTCGTGAAGTCGACCTCCACCGCATCGGAGCTGAACGCGCAGCCGGTGACGCGAAACCCTTCGCGCACGTCGACACCGAGCTCGCGTGTGCGCTCCATGAGGATGCGGTCGAACTCGGCGCGTGGGGCCTGGAACGTCTGTGGCCGGCGCACCTCCGTCACGCTGGAGAAATCGACGCCGCGCCCGCTGAGACCGTCGTGCGTGATGAGGCGCGCGCCCCACTTGACCGGGAACCCGGCCGCGCCCATCGCTTCGGCGACGCCGAGGACGGCAAAGGAGTCGTTGGCGGTGGAGAGCAGCGATTCGCCGATGTGAAACCGGGGAAAGGGATCGCGCTCGAACAGAACGACCGAGCGTCCCCGCTGCGCGAGAGTGATGGCCGCGGAGGTGCCGGCGGGACCGCCGCCAGCAACAGCGAAATCGAAATCGTAAACGTCCGGCCCGCTCACGGTTGCCTACTATAGTTGAGGCGTGAGCGTCGATTTGCCGGTGGCAACGATTCGTCGCGGCGATCGATTCGCTCTCCATGGGATGCAGGCGGGGGCGGTCGCCGTCGTTCTGGCAGTGACCACGTTCAACGCCTTCGAGCTCGATCGCTTTTTCGTTCCGAAGGAGCTGGCGCTTCACATCACCGCACTCTTCGCCGCCGCGGTGGCTCTGCGCTGCATTCGTCGAGTGACGCGCGTCGATTTCTTTCTCGCAGCCTATTTGATTCTCAGCGCCATATCGGCGTTGCTGGCCACGAACCATTGGCTGGCCTTGCGCGCGCTCGCCATCAGCGCGTCGTCGGCGCTGATCTTCTGGGCCGCGCGCGGACTGCGCACGGCCGGTCTCGACCGGCGCCTGCTCAACGGGCTGGCTCTGGCGATCGTGATCGCGGTGGTGACGTCGCTCCTGCAGGCGTACGGTGTCAGCCTCGCGCTTTTCTCCGAGGCCCGCGCGCCCGGCGGGACGCTCGGTAACCGGAATTTCGTCGCGCACATCGCCGCGTTCGGCATGCCGCTGGTGATCCTGGCGGCGCTGCGCGCGCGAAGCGGCCGTGGTTACCTGGCCGGCTCGGCGGGGGTGATGCTCGCCGTTGCCGCTCTGGTGCTGACGCGTTCGCGTGCCGCCTGGCTCGCCTTCGCGGTCGTCATCGTCGTGTTTGTCGTGGCCACGCTCTCCTCTGCCGCAGCGCGGCGCGATGCCCGCAACTGGCGGCGTATGGCCGGTGTCTTCGCGTTTGCGGCTGCCGGTGTCGCGGCGGCGCTCGTCCTTCCGAACGCATTGCGCTGGCGCAGCGACAATCCGTATCTCCAGTCGGTGAAGACGGTGGCCGACTATCAGGAAGGAAGCGGGCGAGGCCGGCTCGTTCAGTACGAGCGGTCGCTACTCATGAGCCTGCGCCATCCGCTGCTCGGAGTGGGACCGGGCAACTGGCCCGTCGAATACCCGGCCTTGGCCACGCGCAACGATCCGTCGCTCAACGACTCCGAGCCCGGCACGACGCTCAACCCGTGGCCGAGCAGCGACGTCATCGCCTCGATCTCGGAACGCGGAGTGGTGGCGACGGTTCTGCTCGCACTCGTGTTTCTCGGAATCGCCGCGAGCGCGTGGAAGCAGCTTGGCAGCGCTCGGGAATCGGACGAGGCGTTGCGCGCGATCGCGCTTCTGGACGTGCTCTGCGCCGCGGTCGTCGCCGGATTGTTCG
This sequence comes from Thermoanaerobaculia bacterium, assembly GCA_038244815.1. Taxonomy (GTDB): domain Bacteria; phylum Acidobacteriota; class Thermoanaerobaculia; order Gp7-AA8; family Gp7-AA8; genus DASVHS01. The sequence continues at coordinate 73,103 of JBBRTB010000003.1, read as the reverse complement.
ACGCCGTCCTGCTCACCGCGGCGCCGGCGCTGCTGGTGTGGGCCGCGGCCGGAACGCTGTACGACGGGAGTCCCGCCTCGGGTGTGGCCCCACAGGAGAGTTGGCCCTACGTCGGACCGTACGTGTGGGTCGTGGCCCTCATCGCCGTCGTGATCAGCGCGAGCGGCGTCGTGCGCAGCTCATCGCAACTGATCTCGATGCACGCGTACGTGCGTGGAGGTGGCCGCTCCGCGCTCGAGCCCGCCGCGGCGATCGATCCGGGTAACTACCGGCTGCAACTGCGGCTGGCGCGGATGGGCGGGCGGGCCCGCTGCGAGCACGCCCGCGCCGCCCTCGGCCTCATGCCTCACGCCACGGCTGCGATTTCTGGGAGCCGCGGTTGCAAGTGATCCGGCTCAATGGCTCGGAATGGCCTCCAGCTTCTTCTTCGCCAGCACGTCGTTGATCGCCGGCAACTGAGCCTTCGACCACTGATCGAACCCGTTGACGACATCGGCGAGCTCGCGCGTGAGTGCCTCGGCCCGCATCACCTGCATATCGGTCGGGGCTCCGTCGTACCCGTTCACGTCGCCGTAGAGATTGGAGACGTACTCACGCAGGCGCTCCTCGCCGGTGATCATCCCGCCTTCCTTCGTGGCCACGATTTTCCTGCGCATGTTGTCCACCTGACCGGATGCCGCGCGCAGACGTCTGGCCAGCGCGTCGTTGGCGGGGAGTCTGGCGGCGCGATCGTCGAGCGCCAGGCGCACCACGTTGATGCGTTCGAGCGAGCTGGTCATGTCGCCGAGGAGCGCTCCGAGTCTCGTGATCAGGGCAAACTGGGCGCGTCGATCGGCGGGCCGGTAAGCCGAGCGCGGATCCATGACCACGTTCAGGGACGTCGTGTAGACCTGATCGTTCTTGGTCATGCGCACGGTGTATGTGCCGGGCAGAAGCCGTGCGCCGAGTGTCGCGCCTCCCGCTCCCGACGCGGCCGGCGGGATGGTCGGGGCGGGTGTGCGCATGGCCCAGGTCACGCGCGTCAGTCCGCGCCGCTTGGCGCTGGGAATCGTGCCGGCCACCTTCCCGTCGCTGTCGAGCACGTCGATCTTCAGGTCACCGAAGATGTGGCGCTTCTGCTGGTAATAGGTGATGACGGCATCGTTCGACTTGTTCGGTCCGGTGAATGCGGCGTCGCCGTTCACCCAGCCGCCGGACGCGCTGATCCTCTGCACGGCTGGTTTGGAGTCGACGAAAAACGCCCCCCTGGCCAGGTTTTCGGGCGTGAGCTGGCGGAGGGGCGTGATGTCGTCGATGATCCAGATGCCCCGGCCGTGTGTGGCGATGACGAGATCGCTCTCACGCGGTTGAATGACCAGATCACGCACGGAGACGTCCGGCAGACTGCCGCCTTTGTATTGCGCCCACGTCTTCCCGCCGTCCGGCGAGATCCACAAGCCGAATTCCGTGCCCAGGAAGAGGAGGTTGCTGTTCTGAAGATCTTCGCGGATGACGTTCGCGTAGCCGCGGACGTTTCCGTCCGGCGAGACTACCGGCGTCCAGGTCTTGCCGTGGTCGGTGGTGCGATACGCGTACGGGCGCATGTCGCCGAACGTGTGCATGTCGAAGGTCGCATACGCCGTACCCTCGTCGAAGTGGCCGGCGTCGATGTACGACACCCAGGCGTTCCTGGGCAGACCGGTGATGTTGGCGGTGACGTTCGTCCAGCTCTTGCCGCCGTCGCGCGTGATCTGCACGTTGCCGTCGTCGGTTCCCACCCAGATCAGGCCCGCATTCCTGGGCGATTCAGAAATGGCATAGATTGTCGTATACATTTCTGCGTATGAATTATCGACGATGACACCGCCTGACTGCTCCTGCATCTGCTTCTTCGGATCGTTCGTGGTCAGATCGGGCGAGATGCGCTCCCAGCTCTGGCCGTGATCGCGCGTGCGGAAGAGGAACTGCGATCCGATATACACGGTTCCCGACGGGCTGACCTGAATGGGCGTGTTCCAGTTGAAGCGGAGCTTGCCTTCGTCATAGCCAGGCAGGGGCTTGAGTCCGCGGACCTCGTGCGTCTTGCGATTCACGCGTCCGATCTCGCCGCCCTGCGCCTCGGCGTAGATGTAGTTGGGGTCGGAGGGATCGGCGAACATCCAGAAACCGTCGCCGCCGAACATGTTTTCCCAGCGGCTGTTGGTGATGCCGCCGGGATAGCTGGAATCGCCGACCCAGGAGCTGTTGTCCTGCAGTCCGCCGTAGACGTGGTACGGCATGTCCATGTCCGTGCTCACGTGGTAGAACTGCGAGATCGGCAGGTTCTCCGCTTTCCACCAGCGATTGCCGGCGTCGTACGAGTACCAGAGCCCTCCGTCGTCGGCCGTGATCAGGTGATCGGTATCCTCGGGATCGATCCAGACATCGTGAAAGTCGCCGTGCGCGCCGCCGGAGATGCCGCTGAAGCTCCTGCCTCCGTCGTTGCTGGCGATGAGACCGCCGCCCGGTTTGTAGAGTTTGTTCTCGTCTTTCGGATCGACGATGAGATTGGCGAAGTAGAACGCGCGCCAGATCATGTTCTGGCTGCGGTCGCGCAGTTGCCAGGTCTTCCCGCTGTCATCGGATCGATAGAGGCCGTTGAGCGGCGGCGTGGCTTCGATGAACGCATAGACGACGTCCGGCTTCGACGGGGCCACCGTCACGGCCACGCGTCCCCAGGGTTTGGGAGGGAGGCCGTTTCCCGTGCCTCGGTCCTGCATATTGGTGCCCGAGGCCCGAGGCCCGAGGCCCGAGGCCTGTGAAAGATCTGTCCAGGTATTGCCACCGTCGGTGGATTTGAACAATCCGCTGCCGCTCGGTTTCGTGGCGTCCTCGCCGCCGGAGCGGAACGTCCACCCTTTCCGGCGGAAGTCCCACATGCCGGCGTACATGGTCCTGGGCTGCTGGGGATCGAGCGACATCATCGAGCAGCCCGTCGATGCGTTTGCGCCCTTCAGCACTTTCGTCCAGCTCTTTCCGCCGTCGGTGGTGCGATAGACGCCGCGATCGTCGCTATCGCTCCACAGCTTTCCGGGAACGCACGCGTACACGGTGTCGGAGTCGTTCGGATCGATGAGGATTTTGGCGATGCGCTCGGACTGGGGAAGACCCATGTTCGTCCAGGTGTCGCCGCCGTCGGTGGTCTTGAAGACGCCGTCGCCGACCGACACGCTGTTGCGCGTCCACGACTCCCCGGTGCCCACCCACACGATCTTCGGATTCCGGTGATCGATGGCCACGGCGCCGATCGACTGTACGTCCTGTTTATCGAAGACCGGCTTGTATGTGGTGCCGCCGTTGGTCGACTTCCAGACGCCGCCGCTGGCCGAGCCGACGTAGATGGTGAGGCGCTTGCCTTCGTGAATGGCGTCGATCGCGGCGATGCGGCCGCTCATGGCCGCGGAGCCGATGTTCCGCGCGCCCAGGCCGGAAATGGTGTCGGAGTCGAAGCGGGCCTGGGCCAGTGCGGCCCCGGCGATCAGGAACGTCGAGGCGAACAGCATTTTCTTCGCGGCGTTCTTCATCGCGCACTCCCGGGCTTCTCGAACGTGCCATCGTCGATCGGAACGTTCGTCTCGATTTTGTCGTATTCGTATTTCTGCCGGTTCTGGCTGCGCTTCGTATTGATTTCGAGGGAGTAGGGGAAGTAGACGCCGCCGGACTGCTTGTAATCGCCGGGCCAGAATTCGTATTCACGCTCGGCGCCGCGCACCATGCGCTTCACATCGATCTTGATGGGGACGTAGGAATCGGTGTCCATGTAGTACGTGCGCACCTCGCTGCCGTTCGGCGAGGTCACGCGCAGTTTGTACGTGTCCGTTCCCTCGACCGATTCGGTTCCGGTGTATTCGACCGCGTTGCCCTTCTGACGGTAATCGACGAGCGGACCGTCGAAGTCGGCGTCATCGGTGATGTCGATCAATTCCTCTTCGCCGAGCGGTTCGGGATCCTTCTTCCCTTCCCACGGCTGGATCTTCCAACCGCTTTTCCCGTCATAGGCACTCACACCGGTGAGGCCCTGCGTGGTGAATTCTTCGCGCACCTTGTTCGGACGCTTGTTCTCCTGCGAGACCGGCGCGGTGAATCCGCCTCCGCCGACGTACTTTCCGCTGCGGTGGATTGTAGTGATGGCCTGGATGCGATCGGCGCCGCCAAGGGTTTTGATGTAACGGGCGATGATGTCGTCCGCCGTCTGCGCGACGAGGGGAGTGGTGACGAGCGCGACCGCGGCCGCGAACAGCAATTTGCGCATGCTTCCTCCGATGCGATGCGGATGCTATCGCAAGAGAGCGATGGCCACGGCAACGAGCGCCGCCACCAGAGCGCTTCCGGCCAGGACGATGGCGGCGCTCATCCTTCTGTTCAGCACTTCGAGTATCGGGTCGTACGGCGTCGGCGGGCCGTCGAACAGCGACTGCTTCATCACTGACTTCGCCGCCAGGACGTCTTCGACGGCGCGCTCCAGGTGTTGCTGGTGAATCTGCTTACCGCGATCCGGTCCCGCCTCGGACGCGGCCACGGTGGCGGCCTTGAGCACCGCGTTCTTGATGTCGCCGCCGGTCATCTCGAATCGTTCGGCGAGCGCCCGGAAGTCGACATCTGACGCGAGCGGTGTCTTGTGCGGATGGATCTGCACCTGCCAGATCATCTCCCGCTCCTCGGCGCCGGGGAGGTCGAAGCGCACGTGCGTGCGGATGCGCCGCTCGAACGCCGGGTCGAAGTTCGCGGCGAGATTCGTGGCGAAGATCACCACGCCGTTGAATTGCTCGAGCTCGCGCAGCAGGACGTTCACGGTGATGTTGGCTTCGCGCTGATAGGGCATGCTCGCACCCGCGGATGCCGACCGCCTGGCGGCGATGGCGTCGGCCTCGTCGAAAAAAAGAACGGCTCTTTGCTCCGATGCTGCCCGAAATGCCGCGGCGATGTTCTTCGGGGTCTCGCCCGCCCACATCGACTCCACCTCCGCGTAATCGACCACGAGCAGTTTCATGTCCAGCGAATGTGCGATCGCCTCCGCGCAGATGGTCTTGCCCGTGCCCGGAGGACCGGCGAAATTGAAGGCCAGCCCGAGGCCGGTGGAGTGCCGCTCGCCCAGTCCCCAGCGCGTGAAGATGAGGGCGTGATTGCGAACCTGGGCCACGGCTTCGTCGAGCGCGCGCCGCGTCCGGGGCGGGAGGATCACATCCGCGAACGTCCGCTGCGGTGTGATCACTTCGACCGCGCGCGAGGACGTGCGGCCCGTCAGGAGTGAGAGCAGTGGCGAAGCCATCAGTCCCTGTCCCCACGCTGCAAGGCGGTGATGTCAGCCATGAACTTCCCGGGACTATGACAGAATCCTGGACGGGGATCCGGTGATTCCTGTCTCGTCGACTTCGCTGCGAGTTCCAGGCGCCAGACGAGCGGGCCGAGGACTTCATGAAGTTCGAGCGCGAAGCACGCTTTTCGGTCGTTGCGCTGGCTCTCTGCGCATTCGCACTCCTCCTGATCGCAGCGATCTGGATCTACACCATCGATCGCGCCCGCACGGACGCCGTCGACGCGTCGCAGAGCGAGTTTCGAAAGAATGAGAATCTGGCTCTGGCGCTGGAGGTCCGCACCACGCGGCTTCTGCTCGGGGCCGACAACGTTCTCCGTATTCTCAAGAATTACTACGAGCACGAGGATCCTTCTTTCCCCGTCGATCGCCTGATTCCCCCGGAGGCGGCCCGACAGGCCGGCTTCGTCATCGTCTTTCGGGCGGACGAGAAAGGACGGGTGGCCAACTCCTGGCCGGCCTCGCGCCCCATCAGTATCGGGGATCGTCAGGCGTTCGTCGCTCACCGCCAGCACGACTCCGGGCGCATGCTGATCACCGGGCCGGTGTTGGGCCGGATCACCGGACGATGGGGAGTTCAACTCTCCCGGCGCCTGAATCATCCCGACGGAACGTTTGACGGGATCGTGCTCATCGGCGTCGAGCCGCGCTATTTCACGGATCTCTTCGAGGGTGCTGCATTCGGTCCCGGCGACGTGATGTCGCTGATCCGGATCGATGGCGTGACCCTGGCCCGGCGCGTAGGGCAGAAAACCAGCTTTGGCGAGGACGTCGGTCACTCTGCGCTGATGACGCAACAGCGCCGTGCGTCGATCGGCAGCTATTCAGGGCGGGGCGCTCTCGACGGGGTCGAAAAGTTCTTCAGTTACCGAACGCTGCCAAACTATCCGCTGATCGCCACGGTGGGGACCAACGCGACCACGGTCCTTGCTCCTGTGCGCGACCGGGGGCGCCGTTACTACATCATGGCGTCGGCCGCCACCGCGTTCATCGCCGCGTTTTGCGCCGGCCTGCTCTTCCTGATTCATCGGCGGCGGACGGCCGAACTGGAACGGAGCAGGATCGGAGAGCGGCTCATCCAGACGCTCGATCACCTCGATGAGGGATTCTTCGCGGCCGACGCCTCGTGGCGCTCCACATTCGTCAATCGGGAGTACGAGCGCCTGATCCAGACACCGCGCGACCGGTTGCTCGGCTTCACGATCCTGGAGCAGTTCGGCTCCGAGGCCGGCGCGGAGTTCGAAGCCGCCTTCCGGCGAACGATGGAAGAGAAAGTGCCGGTCATCTTCGAGGCGTTCCACCGCCGGCGCGGCATCTGGCTGGAGGTTCGCGCCTATCCGGACGATGACGGACTCAGTGTCTATGTGCGCGACGTTTCCGGCCGGCATATCGCGGAGGAGGAGATCCGGCATCAGGAGGAGCGCTACCGCGCCATCTTCGATGGAGTGACCAACGGCATCGTCATCCTCGACAGAACGGGACGGATCGTCACGGCCAATCGTGCCGCGGAGACGATGCACGGCTGGCCGGTCGATCAGCTCGCCGGACGTCCCGGTGTCGATCTCATCGATCCCGAAGAAACCGAGATCCGGAACGTGGTGGCCACGGAGTCAAAGTGGAACGATGCCCGTTCGTGGGAAACCCTGGCCGTCCGCCGCGATGGCGCACTCCTGGACGTCATCCTCAGCACCGCTCCCGTGGAGATCCGTGGAGAGCCTCATCTCCTCCTGGTGATCACGAACGTCTCGAAGGAAAAGAACCTTCAGCATCAGCTCGAGCATTCAGCGCGCGTGGCCAGTCTGGGGCACATCGCGGCCAGTATCGCTCACGAGATGAACAACGTGATGATGGGAATCCTCCCGTTCGCCGAGATCGTCGCGCGCATGGCGGATGAAGACTCGCCCCTTCGCGAGGCGTCGGCGCAGATCACCCGTGGCATCGAACGTGGCCGTGCGGCGACGCGGGGCATCCTCAGGTTCACCCGTGCCGTGAATGAGCCGGAGCTGTTGCCCATCGATGCGGCAGCGTTCCTGGCATCGCTCGCCCAGGAGGTCCGCCGCTCGGCCGGTGATGCGATCGAGTTACAAGTCTCCTGTGAGCAGGGGCTGCTTTTGTCAGGAGACGCCGGACAGCTCCAGCAGATGCTGATGAATCTGGTCGCGAACGCGCAGGACGCAATGGCCGCGGGCGGGACGGTCACGCTGGGACTCGAAACGCTCTCACCCGGGCGGGCCCCCGAGCTCGGGATCCAGAGCGGCGATGCCACGAAATGGGCCCACTTCTTCGTGAGCGATACCGGATCCGGCATCGAACCCGAGGCCCTGGAGAGAATCTTCGAACCGCTCTTCACGACAAAGGGAACGGCGGGCACAGGACTGGGACTGTCGATCGTCAGGCAGATCGTAAGCGCGCACGGCGGGAGGGTGCATGTCGAGAGCCGGCTTGGTACCGGGACGACGTTTCACATCCTGCTCAGGAAAGCGACGCCAGCCGCGACGATCCCCGGCGTTCTACGCACAGTCGATCCGTGGGCGACCATCCACACGGTTCTGCTCGTCGAAGACGACCTCTCGGTCGGGGAAGGAATCGCGGCGCTCCTGGAAATGGGAGGGATCGAGTGCCAGTGGGTCGGTGGAGGTCTGGATGCTCTCGCCAGCCTCCGATCTTCGCGTCCCGACCTTCTGATTCTCGATGTCGGCCTTCCCGACATGAGTGGAACCGAGGTCTATCAGCAGGCCGTGCTCACTCACCCCGGACTGCTGACCATCTTCTCGACCGGGCACGGCGACCAGCGGCTCGTCGAAGCGCTCTCCGCCCCGCCGCATGTGGCGGTGCTCTCGAAACCGTGGGACTTCCAGATGCTCACCGCGTGCGCCGCCGGCCTGCTGGCCCGGACGGCCGCCTGACCGTCATTCCGCGCCGCGAAGACGGCGAGGATTCCGGGTGGATGTGTTTCCCCCGACCCCGTTTTCCGATTCGCTGCCCAGGGAGGTCGTTTCGCTGCAAAGTCACTGCGGTGGCCCTCGATCGGGCCGACGATGGCGGTGAGGTGAATGCATGCGCACTCGTTTCGCTGTGATGTTCTCGATCCTGTTGCTCGTCGCTGTAGCGGCGGCCGCATCCCCACGCGACAAGATCGTCGTCGACGCCTCGTGGCTTGCCTCGCATCTCCACGATCCCGATCTCGTGCTGCTTCATGTCGGGGACAAAGCGCAGTACGACGCGGCGCACATCCCCGGCGCGCGCTTCGTGTCGCAGAAAGACGTCTCGGTCTCCGATCACGAATTCAAGACCGACGGGTTGATGCTGCAGATGCCGCCGGCCGGCGATCTGCGCCACGATCTCGAAGCGCTGGGCATCTCGGATTCGTCGCGCATCGTGGTTTATTACGGGAAAGACTGGGTCTCGCCCTCGACGCGCATCGTGTTCACGCTCGACTACGCCGGTCTCGGCGACCGTACCTCGCTGCTCGACGGCGGCATGGACGCCTGGGTTCGCAACGGAGGGGCGGTGACAAAGGACGTGCCGCCGGCGAAGAGCGGCTCGCTCACGCCGCTGGCGATCAAGCCGATCGTCGTCGACGCGAATTACGTTCGCGCCCATCTCGACACGCCGCACGTCGCCATCGTCGACGGCCGGTCGCCGGCTTTCTATGACGGCGTCGACACGGGCGACTCGATGGGACACACGCACCGCACCGGCCACATCGCTGGCGCGCACAGCGTTCCGTTCACGTCGATCACCGACGATCAACTGATGTTGAAGTCTCCCCAGGAGCTCAACGATCTGTTCGCGAAAGCGGGCGTGAAGCCGGACGACACCATCATCGGCTATTGCCACATCGGACAGCAGGCCACGGCGATGCTGTTTGCCGCGCGCACCCTCGGACATCCGGTGATGCTGTACGACGGCTCCTTCGAGGACTGGTCGAAGCACACCGATTTCCCGGTCGACAATCCGTCGGCGAAGACGAACCGATGAAGGCCTCGGGCCTCGGGCCTCAGGCCTCGGACCGGCCGTACGCAGACCCTTATGTGGCCGGCACGGCGCTCGGTCTCGTTCTGCTCGCGTCCTTCGTCGTTGCCGGGCGCGGACTGGGCGCGTCGGGGGCGTTCGCCACCACCGCGGCGGGTATCGTCGCCGCGGCCGATCCGGCGCGTGCCGGTTCCAGTCCCTACTTCTCCCGCTACCTCGGCGGCGGAGGACCGTGGCTGGACTGGTTGCTGTTCGAGATCGCCGGCGTGTTTCTCGGTGGATATCTGTCGGCGCGACTGGCCGGACGGATTCGCCGCGAGGTGGAGCGCGGGCCGCGCATCTCGCGCAACGGCCGGCTCGCCGCAGCGTTCGGCGGCGGCGCGGTGATGGGCCTCGGCGCCGTGCTGGCGCGCGGCTGCACGAGCGGACTGGCGCTGACCGGCGGCGCGCTACTGAGCGCCGGAAGCTGGCTGTTCATACTCACCGCGTTCGCCGCCGCGTATCTCGTCGCACCGTTCGCGAGGAGAGAGTGGCGATGACAGCGCCGCTGGTCGACGGCAGCAATCCCGCGGTGGCGCTCGCCGCGGCGTTCGCCATCGGCATCGCCTTCGGCTGGACGCTCGAGCGGGCCGGCCTGGGCAGCGCGCGAAAGCTCACCGGCCAGTTCTACTTCACCGACTTCACGGTCTTCAAGGTGATGTTCAGCGCGATCGTCGTGGCCATGCTCGGCGCATTCTGGCTGGCCCGTCTGGGTGTGCTCGATCTGTCGCGGGTGTACGTGCCGCCGACGTACCTCCTGCCGCAACTCGCCGGAGGGTTTCTGTTCGGGGCCGGGTTCGTCATCGCCGGCTTGTGTCCCGGCACCTCCTGCGTCGCCGCCGCCAGCGGCCGGGGTGACGGGGCCTTCGTCGTCATCGGGATGTTTTTCGGTGTACTGGCCACGGGCCTGGCTTTCGCTCCTCTGGCCTCGTTTTACGAGTCGACGTCGCGCGGATTTGTGACGTTGGCTCAACTCGCGCATGCTCCATATGGCGTTATTGTGTTTGCTGTCGTAATGATGGCGCTCGCCGGCTTCGGCGTCGCCGAATGGATCGAGAGACGCGTGTGACATGGACCCCCTCACGCCGTGCCCTTGCGGTCGCGGTGCTGTCGCTCGGTGTGCTGGCGCCGTTTGCCGGCAGCCCGTATGCACTTCCGAAGACGGTCAGCGCCAGTGACCTGGCCGGCTGGATCAGGTCGCACAGACCGGGGCTGCGTGTCGTCGACGTGCGAACGCGCGCGGAATTTGACGACTACCATATCCCCGGTGCGCAACACGCAGCGCTGGAGTCGCTGCGTGTCGGCGACGGCGACGCGGTCGTTCTGGTCGCGGACGCGGCGGCCATCGAGCAGGCCAGGCAGCGGTTTGGCCGCCGGGTGTATGTTCTGGACGGCGGCTTCGATGCGTGGCGCAACGAAGTCCTGCACCCCAAGCATCCGACCGCGGCGAGCCGGTACTTCGGCGGTGAACGGAGAGGCGGATGCTGATGCTGAAAACCGATGCCCGTGGGCCGAGGCATGAGACCTCGTTCGCGGCGTTGCGGGAGCGCGAGTTCGGACGTCTGGATGGCGAGCATTCCGCCTATCTCGACTATACCGGCAGCGCGCTTTACGGCGCGTCGCAGATCCTGGCTCATCAGAAGCTGCTCGAATCAGGGGTCTTCGGCAATCCGCACTCCGAGAGCGGACCGTCACACGCGAGCACGGACTTCATGGAGTCCGCTCGCGATCTCGTTCTCCGTTTTCTCGACGTCGATTCGTCGACGCACGGTGTCTGCTTCACCGCGAACGCGACCGCGGCGATCAAGCTCGTCGGCGAGAGTTACCCGTTCGGGCCGGACTGTTCGTTCGTGCTTTCTGTCGACAATCACAACTCGGTCAACGGCATTCGCGAGTACGCGCGGCGTGCCGGGGCGGCCGTCCGCTATCTGCCCATCGACGACGAGCTGCGGCTGCCTCAGCCGCTGACGCTTCCTCCGGCGAAGGGCTTGCTCGCGTTTCCGGCGCAGTCCAATTTCTCCGGCGTTCGTCATCCACTCTCGCTTGTGACCACCGCGCGGGACGCGGGATTCGATGTGCTGCTCGATGTCGCCGCGTACGTGCCGACGCATCCGCTCAGCCTTCGCGAGGTGCCGGCGGACTTCGTCGCGCTCTCGTTCTACAAGCTCTTCGGCTATCCGACCGGACTCGGCGCTCTCGTGGCGCGCCGCGATGCGCTGGCGCGGCTGAGGCGCCCCTGGTTTGCCGGCGGAACGGTCCTCTTTGCTTCGGTGAAGGCGGATACACACCGGCTGCGTCCCGGGCACGAAGCGTTCGAGGACGGCACGCCCGATTTTCTCGGTGTGGCCGCGCTGCCTTCCGGGTTCGCGATGCTCGAGGAGGTGGGGATGTCGAGGCTCTCCGCACACGTGGCGGAGCTCACGCGTCTCTTCCTCGACGGCCTGCGTTCGCTGCGGCATCCCAATGGCGCGCCGGTGGCGCAGATCTACGGCCCGCTCGACATGCGCGATCGCGGCGGAGCGGTCGCGTTCAACGTCTGCGATCGCGGCGGGAGGGTGATCCACTTCTCAATCGTCGAAGAGACGGCCAGGCGGGAGCGTGTCTCGATGCGCGGCGGCTGCTTCTGTAATCCCGGAGCGTCGGAAGTGGCGTTCGGTCTCGAGGCCGGGGCAATGACGCACTGCTTCGAACGGCTCGACGCAGCGTTCACGCTGGAGGGATTTGCCTCGTGCATCGATGCCGCCGTGGGGGCCATGCGGGCGTCGCCGGGGATGGCCACGAACGCCGAAGACATCCGTCGCGCTCTGGACGTCATCGGGTCGTTTCGCGGCTGAAACGATTCCCGCAACAAGCGGTGTCGCGGTCAACCGGTGGTCGTGGAGTTCTGGGCGACGTGGTGCCCGATCTGTATTCACACGCTGGAGTGGATGAAGGGATCGCTGGCGCCGTCGGCCCAGGTGGTGGCGGTGGCGGTCGACTCCGAGGAGAAGGACATCCGCCAGGTCATCGCCAGGATTCAGCCGCGTGCGCCGGGCCTTCTCGGGACCGCCGGCGGTGCCGACGCTGCTGATCGCCGACTGGCAGGGGCGCGTGGTGAAGGCGTTTTACGGCGCGCCGCCGGACCTGCACGAGCAGATCGCCCGGGAGCTGGCGAAGCTGCACTGACGGGTCATTCCGAGCGCCGATTGCGAGGAATCTGGGCGGGGGAATCGCGCCGCCACCCGGATTCCTCGCCGTCTTCGCGGCTCGGAATGACGGGAACGGTCAGATGTCGTGCGGGATGTCCAGGCGGATGCCGGTGGAGTCGAAGTCGTACTCGCCCTTCTCGTCCTTGTCCTGCGTCACGCGCAAAAGCATCTTGGAGATATCGACGCGCAGCGGCAGAAGATCGAGCTGCGGCAAAGCGCTCTCGGTGAAGGTGAATTCACCGTCCGGCGAGTCGAAGAGGTCGAAGATCTCCTTCTCCGCTTTCTTGCGCAGAAAGCGAAGCAGTTGCGGCTCGGTCACGATCTCCAGCTCCAGCAGCGCCTTGGCCACGGCGATCGATTTCGTCTTGCGCAACTGACGGGCGCGCTTGTGCCCCTCCTCAGTCACGATTCCGCTTCGCATCAGGATGCGGCCCAGGGTGGCCTCCGGATTCGACGAGGACGAGAAGATCAAGGCACCGTGGTCAAAAGCCATCTTCTCGGTCGACCGCGAGGTACGGATCTCGAGGGTTCCAGTTTTCTGAGACTGGCTGATCCACATCAGGATCTCCGGGATGGGCATGGCCGCCAGACTTCCTTGAATGGGCATCGTGGTCTCCTGGAGTCTCGATCATATGGAGAGCTCGTTCGAAAAAGCGTGTTCTTTCCGTCCAAAATACGTCAAAGGTCTTAACGGCCGATTTTGGGCGAATGCTCTCCGCTCACCGCCCTGACACCGCCGTTCGCCGGTGGCGCGGAGACGAATCCTGATGGTGGCCGTATCTTCGCGGCATGGAAGAACGACTCACCCATCCCGCTCCGATGCCGGGCATCAAGCTCGTCCTGGGCATCTTCTTCGCCGCGCTCGGCGTGGTGATGACGCTGGGCAATCTCGACATCATCGATGGCGATCGATACCTTCGTTACTGGCCGGTCGTGCTCATCGTCATCGGTCTGCTGAAAATCGGGGACGTTGCGGCACGCGCCTTTGCCCTGGCTTGCATCGTGGCCGGCTCGCTGCTGCTCATCTGGTCGGCGAGATGGATGCGCTTCTCGATCTTCGACCTCTGGCCGCTGCTGCTGGTCGTCGCCGGCATCGTGATCGTGGTGCAGGCGTTCGGCGTCAGGCCGGCACAGCCGGGGAACACCTGGATCGCCGTGCTGTCGCAGCGCAGGATCACCGTCGACAGCCGCGATTTCACTGGTGGGCGGATGGCCGTGTTCATGGGCGGCGTCAAGCTCGATCTCACGGCCGCCGATATCGCGCATGGTCCCGCGGTGATCGAGTTGTTCGCGATGATGGGCGGCATCTCCATTCGCGTGCCGGACGGCTGGGACGTCGTCGGCGACGCGGTGCCGTTCATGGGCGGCTTCGACATCAAGACGCGATCGAAGCGGACCGGGCGGCAGTTGATTCTCCGGGGATTCGTGATGATGGGCGGCGTCGATGTGAAAGACGTCGCGGCGAGGATGGCATGAACGAGATCACGCGAAAGCGCGTCGACCCGGGCGCTCTGTTCACCGGGCTCATTCTCATCGCCGTGGGCATCCTGTTTCTTCTGGATCGGCTCGACGTCGCCAATTTCGGATTCATCGCTCACCACTACTGGCCGCTCATCGTCGTGGCGTTCGGCGTGAGGCACCTGCTTCGAGGCCGTACCTGGAACGGGCTGTGGTTCATCGTGATCGGGTCGTGGCTGCAGGTGTCGGTGCTGCGTCTCTTCGGCCTGACGTTCGGCTCCTCGTGGCCGTTGCTTCTGATTGCGTACGGTGCCGGGATGATCCTGCGCGCGATGATCGATTCCGCCAGGCGCCGCGAGCCGACTGAACCGGAGGACCACCATGGAGCGTGACGTCAGAAAGGAACACCTGGGGCGCGAGCTCCGGCGGAGAGCGAGCGAGAGGCCGCTCTCGCGCATCGTCACCGGAGTGGCCGTCCTCGCGGCCGGCATCATCCTCTGGCTCGATCATCTGGATCGCCTGAATGCCCGCGACTATCTCGCCTGGTGGCCGGTCGTGCTCTTCGGCTACGCGCTGGCGAATCTCGTAGACAAGCGCTGGACGTCCGCGATCGTTCTCACTGTTCTCGGCGTGGCCTTTCTGCCGCACATGCCTTTTCTACCCAACCTGCGGCTCTCACAGCTGCTGGCGGTCTGGCCGCTGCTCATCAGCGTGGCCGGTCTCACGCTGGTGATGCAGGCGCTGCGTCCTCCGGCAGGAAGCCCGGTCACGTTCCGCACGGTGGCGGTGATGGGCGGAAACCAGCGTGTGGTCGGATCGTCCCCGGCGGGCGAGGTGCCGCGCGGCGACGTCGTCGCGGTGATGGGCGGATGCGAGATCGATCTGACGGCGGTCGCGCCGGCGCGCCAGGTCCTCATCGACGCGCTCGTCTTCTGGGGAGGACTGGAAGTGAAGGTCCCGCGCGGTTGGGCCGTGGAGACGCGCATGGCCATGGTCCTCGGCGCGGTCGTGAACAACACCATGCGCACGACCGACCCGAACGCGCCGCGCGTGGTGATTCGAGGCAGCGTCATCATGGGCGGTATCGATGTGAAGAATCCGAAGGAGGTGATCGCGTGAGGCGAGGTCTCGTGGAGTTGTACGCAGTTGCCGCGGTGACGGTGGCCGCGCTGATCAGCTCCGTGTCCCTGTTGTGGAAGCCCGGCACACCGCCCGGCTCGCTGGTGCTGGCGGCACTTCCGCCGTCGCTGCTCCTCGGATTCATCGGGCTGGCGGCGCGCTATCTCTGCAAGGCCATGCCTCTTCGCGGCACGAGCGCCCCGCGCATCGTTGCCACGCACGCCGGCTCCGCTGCCGCGGCCAGCGGCGCCTGGGTTCTGGCGTGGAAGACCTCGTCGTTGGCTCCCCCGGACCTCACGCCGTTGTTTCTTCTCGGGGCGCTTCTCTACGCCGCCACCGTCGTGGTGCACTATCTCGTGCTCGAGCTCGAGGCGTCGCGCGATGCCGAAGCGGCCGTGCTGCGCTATCGCGTTCTGGCGCGGGAAGCGGAACTGCGCGCGTTCAAGGCCCAGGTCGACCCGCACTTTCTGTTCAACAGCCTGAACGCGGTGGCCTCGCTATGCGGATCGCGTCCGGCCGATGCGCGGGAGATGGCCCAGCGGCTGGCCGAGTTTTTCCGGCTGATGCTTCGCGTCGGCTCGCTCGATCGCATCACCCTCGGCGAGGAGATCGACCTCGTGACGCGCTATCTGGCCATCGAGAAGGTCAGGTTCGGCGACCGGCTGACCACGCACATCGTCGTGGATGACGCGGCCTCGCAGTGTCAGGTTCCACCGCTGCTTCTGCAGCCGCTCGTCGAGAACGCCGTGCGCCACGGGATCGCCTCGGTCGTGGAAGGAGGGACGATCGATATCACCGCCAGTCTGCACGACGGCTCCCTGCGCATCAGCATCGACAACCCGGCCGATCCCGATCGCGTGGACTCACGCGGCGAAGGAATCGGATTGCAGAACGCGGCAGGGCGGTTGAGCGCTGTCTCGGATGGACGGGCGCGCATGAGCGCGGCGGAGGATTCCGGGCGCTTTCACGTGGAGATCGAGCTGCCGCGATGATCCGCACGATCGTCGTCGACGATGAGCTGCCCGCGCGCGAGATCCTGCGCGAGTTCCTCTCCGAGCATGAAGACGTCGAGATCGTCGGCGAATGCGCGAACGGGTTCGAGGCCGTCAAGGCGGTGAGCGAGCATGATCCCGATCTCCTCCTGCTGGACATTCAGATGCCCAAGCTCGACGGATTCGAAGTGCTCTCCCTGCTCGATCGCTCGCCGGTCATCGTGTTTGCCACCGCGCACGACGAGTACGCCCTGCGCGCGTTCGAGGTCCACGCGCTCGACTATCTGCTCAAGCCGTTTTCGCAGGAACGGTTTCGCGTGGTGATGGACAGAGTCAGGGACAGGCTGCGCCGTCCAGGCCGGGAGGCCGCGGCCGGGCTCGGCGCGGCGTTGCGGCCGAAGCCGCTCCAACGCGTCATCGTCCGCGGCGAAGACGGAACGATTCAGGTCGTGCCGGTGAGTCGCATCGACTACATCGAAGCCGCGGACGACGCCATCCTCATCGTCACTGCCGGCGTGAAGCTGCGCAAGCAGCAGGCCATCGGCGATCTCGCCGCCGAGCTCGATCCTGACCGCTTCGTTCGCATTCATCGCTCGTATCTCTTGAACATTGAGCGGATCGGGAAGATCGAGCTGTACGCCAAAGACAGCCGCGTTGCCGTTCTTCGTGACGGAACGCGCCTGCCTGTGAGTCGAAGCGGTTACGCCACGCTGCAGGAGCTCCTCTAGCGCAAGAACGTGATAGCGCCCGCTCGTGCCCCCGGCTAGAACCGGGAGCATGAACAGACGTCTCGTCGCGATTCTCTTCGTCGTCGTGCTGGCCGGCGGCCTCGCCGCCCAGCAGCCCGCGCCCGAGGTGCAGAAGGCGTTCGGTTTGCTCCGCTCCGGCGATGCGCCGGGTGCCGTGAAAGTACTCGAAGAGTTCACCGCCCGCGAGCCGAAGGATCCGCGCGCCCTTCGCGTTCTCGGGGCGGCGTATATCCGCACGAAGGACTATGACAAAGCCCTGGCGGCGCTGGCGAAGTCGCTCCAGGTCGAGCCGGACTCACCGCCGGCGCTCTACAACACCGCCGTCGTCTATGCGCTGAAAGGCGACAAGGACGCTGCATTCACGTGGCTCGGCAAGACCAAGGCAACCGGCCAGCTCGATATGACCCAGATCCAGACCGACGCCGATCTGGCCAGCCTGATGTCGGATCCGCGCACGGCCCAACTGTTGCCCAAGCCGGCGGATTTCGAGCATCCCTTCGTCGAGAACGTGAAGATCATTCATGAGTTTGATGGCGAAGCGACGGGCGATCAGTTCGGCTGGATCGCGCGCAACATCGGCGATATCGACGGCGATCACGTCGCCGACTTCGTCACCTCCGCGCCGACGAACAAGGCCGGCGGCGAAAACGCCGGGAAGATCTATGTGTATTCGTCGCGAACAGGCAAGATGCTCTGGTCCGCGAACGGCCACGCCGGCGAGCACCTCGGGACGGGAGTGGAGGCGGCCGGCGACACGAATGGCGACGGCGTGCCCGATGTCGTCGCATCCGGCCCCGCCGGAGGCAAGGCCTACATCTTCTCGGGCCAGGACGGGCACGTGCTGCAGACGTTCTCGGGAGAGAAAAGCGACGACAACTTCGGCCAGCATTCGTCGGGCGCTGGCGACGTGAATCACGACGGTTACGCCGACCTCATCGTCGGCGCGCCGAACAATGACGGCGGAGGCGCGGATGCCGGTCGCGCCTACGTCTATTCGGGCAAGGATGGGCATCTGCTGCTGACGCTCACCGGCGAACGCGCGGGCGACAAGTTCGGCAGCACGGTGGCCGGCTGGGCAAACAGGAAGCGGCTGTTTCTCGTTGTTGGTGCGCCGGGCGCGGGACCGCGTCACACCGGCCGCACCTACGTATACGACTCGCTGTCCGGCAAGCCGAAGTTCAACATCGAGTCCGACGAAACCGGCAACGCCCTGGGCATGATGTTCGTGTCGGTCGTCGGTGACGTCGACGGCGACAAGGTGCCCGACATCTACGCGTCCGACTGGTCGAATGCCGCGAAAGGGCGCAGCACCGGCCGGATCTACGTTCACTCCGGCGCGACGGGCAAGCGTCTGTTGACGTTGACCGGCGAGACCGCGGGCGAGGGCTTCGGCACCAGTCCCTCTGAAGCCGGCGATGTCGATCACGACGGCCGCGCCGACCTGGCCATCGGGGCGTGGCAGTACGCGGGCGCCGCGCCGTCCGGGGGCCGCATCTATCTGTATTCAGGGAAGAGCGGAAAGCTGCTGAAGACGTTCACGTCCCGCATCAACGGCGACACCCTCGGCTTCGACTCCGTCGGAATCGGCGACGTCGATGGCGACGGCACCGTCGATCTGCTCGTGACCTCCGCCTGGAGCGGGATTCACGGCAATCACTCCGGCCGCGTCTTCATCATCTCGAGCGGGATCAAGTAGTGACATGATTCCGGCGTGAACGATCTCGATTCCGTCATTCGAGAGATGTACGCCTCGGTTTGTTTCGAAAAAGACACACGGCCGGACTGGAGCCGCTGCCAGGCCATCTTCGTGCCCGGCGCGCGCATGGTGCGCATCAACGACGGCGGCGTGTTCGAATTTGGCGATCAGAAGCAGTACCAGCAGAACTTCGACGCCATGATCGACTCCGGGGAGATGCCGAGCTTCTGGGAAGGAGAGATCTGGCGCCGGACGGATCTCTTCGGCGACATGGCTCACGTGCTCAGCGCCTATGAGACCCGCCGGTCGCGCGGCGGCGAGACGCTCAACCGCGGCGTCAACAGCATCCAGTTGTTCCGGCGCGACGGGCATTGGTGGATCAGCGCGATGATCTGGCGCCGGGAAGGTGCGAACGTCAGCATTCCCGACGCGCCACCGCTGGGCCTGGTGGAATGAACCGGGCCCGTGGCGCGATCATCATTGATGAAAGGAGATACGCTTTGAATCGAGTCACTCTGACAGTTGTGCTGTTGCTGTTGGCCGTGGCCGTACCCGCTTTCGCCGTGCGAACGGTGATGGTGGTCGACGACGTGATCCGTATGTCGAAGGCGGGGGTCGCGGACGACACCATCATCGACTTCGTGAAGAACAGTCCGCAACCGTTCGAGGTGAACGGCGACGACGTGATCGCCATGAACGACGCCAACGTTTCCCCGGCCGTCCTGAAGTTCGTCATCGACGAGTCCGCGACGCGCATGAAGGATGAGCGCAGCAACGATCGCTCGCAGACCACCCGCGATACGCGAACGGTTTACGTGCGGCCGCTCTACGCGCCTTACTACGACCCGTTCTATTACGGGAGCTACTACAGCCCTTACTGGTACGGCGCCGCTCCCTACTTCGGATTCGGCATCGGGTTCGGCGGCGGGTTCCATGGCGGATTCCACGGCGGTCACGGCGGGGGTCACGGCGGCGGCCACGGCGGCCACCACTGACGTTCGCGATCACACCGTGATGTTCTGAATCCCCTCACGCTCGACGGCGGCGAGAAACTCGGTCAAGCCGGCGTGATCGGTGGGCGGGACCAGACCGCGATGGGGGAAGCGGCCGGCCGCGATTGCGGTCGCCGCTTCGATCGCCGGGATCACCGCCAGCATATAGGTGTTCTCGCCGATGAAGATGCTCTGGCGTCTGCGCAGCGCAGAAGCGATGTCGAACGCCAGTACCCCGCGAGACGGTCCGATTCGCCGGGCGATCTTCATCATCCCCGACTGATGGCGCTCGAGCTGTCCTCGAATCCATTTCGATCGCAGAAGGACCGAGCTGCCTGGCAGTCCCGCGTCGACCACGAATTCGGTCGACTGTAGCGAAGGGAAGAGCCGTGGCAGCGTCACCGAGTCGACACTCCTCACGACCACGCCGGTCCGGTTGCCCAGCGGCTTCGGAAAGTGCAGCGTGCGCGTGGTGCCTTCAGCACCGGCCAGGAACGACGCGATGGCGCCCGGGTTAGCGGTGTGACGGGCCGCCGGCAAAAGGTACACGCTGAGTCGTCGCGGCTGCTCGCTGTTGCTGGCCTTGAGCATCAGCGCGCTGACGGTCGACAGTGAGCTGCACGCGGTGAGCACGCGGATGCCCGACGCGCTGATCGGCGCCTCCTGGTCGTAGATCATTCCGGAGTACTCCGGACTGTCCGACAGATCGATGACGTCGAATCCGATCGTCCGGGCCGCCTGGATCAGTGCGGGCGTCCGTGTCTGGAACGGGCCGGCGGCATCGATCACCAGATCGCGCGTCCTGAGGCTGGCGCGCAGACTCTCCGGGTCGTTGGCGTCGATGCGCAGCTCACCCCACGAACGTGACGCCGCGACCGGCTGCATCCCGGCCGCGGTCAGCCGGTCGACGATGATCCGTCCGAAGAATCCGGAGCCGCCCAGGATCACGATCCGTTTCATGCGTGCAGCCAGTATGGCTCGTCGCTCGTGAATGACTTTGTGACCCGCATCGCTTCGATAATACTGAGCGGGTGCCGAAACAGGTCGATCCTGCCGTGGCCCGGGCGGTCGCCGAGGCCGTGAAGTCGGTGGAGGCGTGTTCGTGCGCTGAGCTGGTGGTGGAAGTACGGGACCGCTCCGGCTCCTACGCCCACGCCGACGGGCGGTTCGCGGCGCTGTTCGCGCTGGCGATTCTCCTGGTGATGCTCTTCGCGCCATGGGTATTCGCCCCCGGCTGGGTGGTCGTCGATGTGGCCATCGCCTACGGGATCGGACTGCTGATCTCCCGGCCCAGTCACGCCATCCGCCGTCTCATGACGACCCGGCACGATCGCGAGCGCAAAGTGCACACGAACGCGGCGGCGACGTTCATCGACCGGGGCGTGGCCAAGACGAAGGCTTCGACGGGAATGCTCGTCTACCTGTCGCTGCTGGAGCGCCGCATCGAACTGGTCGCGGACCGCGGCGTGCTCGATGCCGTGCCGTCGCTCGAATGGAACCGGCTGCTGGAAGCGACGCGCTCGCGCCGCGCCACACAGGCCACGCTCGTGGAGACGCTGCGCGCGCTCGAGCTGCTGCTGCTCCGCTACGCGCCGGTCGGTGCGGACGACCGCGACGAACTCCCGAATGAGATTCGATTTGTGATCGAGTGATGCGACGGCGCGCAACGATTGTCTTCGTCATTCTCCTGCTGATCGTCTGCGGGACCGCGTTCGCGCGCGTCGGCGGCGGCCAGTCGTATTCCGGTGGCGGAGGGGGGAGCTCGGGCGGCGGCGGAGGGGCGGGACTGGTCTTCGAGGTCATCCGCCTCCTGTTCTGGCTCACGTTCGCGCACCCGTTGATCGGAATCCCGGTCGACATCGTGATCGTGATCGTGATCGTCCGCTGGCGCAGCGCCAGCGGGGCGTCGGGCACGGCGATCCTGTTGCACGCCTCGACGCAGAGCGCCGGCTTGCAGCCGCTCACGGACCGGCTCGACGGGCTGCGGCGTTTCGATCCGAATTTCTCGGAGATCGTCTTCAGCGACTTCTGCTACTCGCTCTACGGCCGCGTGCAGCAGGCGCGCGGCGCGGGCGATGTCGATCGCTACTCGCCGTATGTCAGCGCCGAGGCACGCCAGGCGTTGAAGGCGCGCAATCCCGCCGGCCTGCACCAAGTGCGGGGCGTGGTCGTGGGCTCGTTCAAAGTCGAGGGAGCGCGCCTCGACACGACCGTGACCGTCAGCGTCGAATACGAAACGAACCTGACCGAAGTGACCGCCACCTCGCAATCGAGCTGGTATCTCGTCGAGCGCTGGACGTTCGAGCGGCAGCGCGAGATCCTCTCGCCCCCGCCGGAGAAGGCGAAGGCGGAACACTGCCCGCGCTGCGGCGCGGCCCTCAGCACGCGCGCCGACGGCTCCTGCGAATACTGCGGCGTCAGGATCACCAGCGGCGCCTTCAACTGGTACGTGCGCAACGTGACCGTGCTGAGCCAGTCGCCGCGCGGGCCGCTGCTCACGTCGAACGTCCCGGAGCAGGGAACGGATCTTCCCACGGTCCTGCAGCCGAACTTCCGCCAGCGCATGACGGACTTTCAGACTGCGCATCACGACTTCGCCTGGCCGGCGCTCGAGCAGCGGGTGCGCGATACAGCCACCACGCTGCAGAACGCCTGGACCGCACGGGACTGGGAGCGCGTGCGGCCGCTGGAGACGGAGCCGCTGTTCCAGATGCACCGCTACTGGATCGATGCCTACATCGAGCAGCATTTGCGCAACGCCGTCGACGCGTACACCATCGACCGGATCGAGCCGGTGAAAGTGGGCACCGATCCGTTTTACGACGCCATCACCGTGCGCATGTTCGCCAGCGGCCGCGATTACACGGCCGACGAGAGCGGCAAGGTCGTGGCCGGCTCGCGCGATCAGTTGCGGCGCTGGAGCGAGTACTGGACGTTCATCCGCACGCGGGCGACGGAAGCCGACCCGTCGAAGACCGTCTCCTGCCCCAACTGCGGCGCCACGGTCGTCGTCGGCTCCAGCGGCATCTGCCAGTTCTGCGGCGGGAAGCTGACGGCCGGACAATTCAGTTGGGTATTGTCGAGGATCGAGCAGGATGAAGCGTATGCCGGATGAAGCGGGTCGCGGGTCGCTGGTCGCTGGTCGGTGGGCCGTAGCGCCCATGCTGGTGCTCCTGCTCCTCGGCGCGTGCTCGAAGCGCGAAGGCACCATCGATCTCATCAAGACCGTGGCCTCGGAGGCGCGGACGAAGCCGCGCATTGAGCTTTCGATCAGGATGAACGGCGAGCAGCCCGCGGCCGACGATCTCGCATTGCAGAAGTCGATCGAGGACAAGATCGAAGCGGCTCATCTCGGTCGCCTGGTCAGCTCCGGAACGGAATCGGGCTTCATGACCATCACGGTCGAGGTCGAGAACAGCGCCGACGCCATCACGAAGCTGCGCGCGATTCTTCTGAAAGCGGGGGTGTTGAGCCGCTCGGCGTTCAAGGTGAGCCAGGAAGGGAAGGAATAGAGATGTCTCCGGTCTTCGATCTCGCCCCAACCACTCTCTGCAACCGCATCATGGCCATGATGCCCAGGATC
Source organism: Thermoanaerobaculia bacterium (assembly GCA_038244815.1). Taxonomy (GTDB): domain Bacteria; phylum Acidobacteriota; class Thermoanaerobaculia; order Gp7-AA8; family Gp7-AA8; genus DASVHS01. Next base: position 49,980 of record JBBRTB010000003.1, on the reverse strand, counting down.
GGTCCGATGGCGAGCACGGCGAAGGCGTAGTGCCAAGTGAGGCGCGCCACGAGAATCGGGATCAGCCAGATCGAGATCGTCGTGATCAGGAAGCCGACGCACGTCTGAATCGTGAGCGCGGTCCCGATGTAACGCGGATCGCCGAGCTCGGTCACCGACGCGGAAAATTGCGCGGAGTCGGCAACCACGGTAGCGCCCCAGACGGCCGCCAGCATCAGGAGCAGTACCGGTGAGCGGCCGTAAAGGAATCCGACGGCGATGCAGCAGGCCCCGCTGATGGCCATGGCCGTGCCGGCCACGACCGGCCGTCCGATGCGATCGGCGACGCGTCCCGCCACCACGCATCCGATGGCTCCGCTGCCGATGACGAGGAACGATGCGAATTCGGCGTACACCGGCGGGTCACCGCTGACAGCGAGGCTGGCGCGGATCATCACCGGCGTCCACGTCCACATCGCGTACAGCTCCCACATGTGTCCGAAGTAACCGAAATTCGCGAGCCGCACGCCGCGATTCGCGAAGGCCCGGCCCGCCTGGGTGATGTCGAAGCGCTGCGTCGGCAATCCGTAAGGTCCTTCGTGCACCAGCGCGATGACCAGCGCCCCGATCGCAGCCAGCACGGAAGCAACGCCGACATTGACGCGCCAGTTCGATGATCCGACCGCGTTGATGAGATACGGTGTGCCCTTGCCGAGAGTGAGAGCACCGATCAGTACGCCCAGGGCCACCCCGCGGCCTTCGCGAAACCAGGTGGCGATGAGCTTCATCCCCGGCGGATACACGCCGGCCAGACATGCGCCCGTCAGGAATCGCAGGACGATGGCGGCGGTCACTCCGTGCACGGCCAGCGCGAGCACGCCGTTTGCGATTGCGCCGGCCATGGCGCAGATTGCGATCAACAGACGCGGCCGGATGAGGTCGGCGAGATTCATGGTCGCGCTGACGAGCGTGCCGGCGACGAACCCGATCTGCACAGCCAGGGTCAGCCACGCCGTCGAGCTCGTATCGAGGTGCCACTCCTTCGCGATCTGCGGTCCGACCGCCGAGACGCCGAACCAGAGCGACATGGCGAAAAGGATGGCCAGGGAGATGAGAAGAAGCGCCTGGGTACGGCTCATGCGAGGGAGAGTGTAAATGCGCATCAGCGTTCTCGATCAATCGCCGATCTCCGAAGGGATGAGCGGCGCGGACGCGCTGCTGAACTCGGTCGACCTGGCCCGCTTCACCGAATCGCTCGGATACCACCGCTACTGGGTGGCCGAACATCACGGCACGCCGATGCTCGCCTGCGCCGCGCCGGAGGTGCTGATCGCCGCGATCGCCTCGGCCACGACCACCATCCGCACCGGCAGCGGCGGCGTCATGCTCCCGCACTACAGTCCCGTCAAGGTGGCCGAGGCCTTCAGCATGCTGGCCGGGCTCTTCCCGAAGCGCATCGACCTCGGCCTGGGGCGCGCGGCGGGAACGGATCCGGTGACGACGTTCGCGCTGCAACGCGACCGCCGTCAGGCCGCTCCGGACGACTTTCCGGCGCAGCTCGCGGAGCTGCTCGCCTACATCACCGACTCCATGCCGGGCGATCATCCATTCGCGCGCCTGTCGCTGCTGCCCGGCCGCCCGGGGAAGCCGGAGTTGTGGCTTCTCGGCTCATCGCCGCAGAGCGGAATCTGGGCGGCGGAGACCGGACTGCCGTATGCGTTCGCCGATTTCATCAGCCCGATGGGCGCGTCGATCTGCCGCCAGTATCGCCAGGATTTCGCGAAGGATGGGTACTCACCGAAGCCGCGCGTGATCGTGGCGGTGACGGTCGTCTGCGCAGACACGGACGAAGAGGCGTGGCGGCTGTCGGCGAGCTCGCGCATGGCCTTCATGCTCATGCGAGAGGGGCAGCTCGTTCAGGTGCCGCCGGTGGAGAAGGCCTTGCGCACCTTCGACGAGCGGGGACTGGCGCACGATGTGATCCCCGCGGGCCGGCGCGCCATCATCGGCTCAGCGGCGACGGTGCGGGCCGGAATCGAGACGGTGGCCGGGGAGTACGGCGCGGAAGAGGTGATGGTCGTGACGATCACCTACAGCCACGAAGCACGCCGGCGATCGTACGAGTTGATCGCCGGCGCGTTCGGATCGGCTATTTCTGCGATGTCGGCTCCGTCGGAGATTTCAGCCCACGCTCGATGAGCAGCGGCTCGACGATCGGATCGCGGCCGCGGAAATCGCGATACATCGTGGCCATGTCCTCGGTCCCGCCGCGGGAGAGGATCATGTCGCGGAGGCGCTGGCCGTTGGCGCGGGTCAGGCCGCCGTGCTCCTTGAACCAGTAGAAGGCGTCGTCATCGATGACCTCGCTCCACAGATACGCGTAGTAACCGGCCGCGTAGCCGCCGCCCCAGATGTGCGAGAAGTAAGTGGTGTGGTAACGCGGAGGAACGAGCGGAAGATTGATGTTGAAGCGGTTGAGCGACGCCGGCTCGAACGTGTTGACGTCCTGCAGCGGCATGTCGGCGGTCAGGGTGTGCCAGGACATGTCGAGCAGCGCCGCGGCCAGATACTCCGTCAGCGCGTAGCCCTGATTGAACTTCTGCGACTTCTTGATCTTCTCGACGAGCGCCTGCGGCATGGGCTGGCCGGTCTGGTAGTGCTTCGCGTAATTTGCGAACACCTGCGGGTCGAGCGCCCAGTGCTCGTTGAACTGCGAGGGGAACTCGACGAAGTCGCGCGGGACGTTCGTGCCTGCCAGCGTCGGGTATTTCACGTCGGAGAACATGGTGTGCAGGGCGTGACCGAACTCGTGGAACATCGTGGTCACTTCGGTGAACGTCAGCAGCGCCGGCAGTCCCACCGCCGGTTTCTCGACGTTGGTCACGTTGAAGACGACGGGCTTCGTTCCCATGAGACCGCTCTGGTCGACGAACGTGTCTTCCCAGGCCCCGCCGCTCTTGTTCGGGCGCGCGAAGTAGTCGGCGTAGAACAGCGCCAGAGACTTGCCGTCGGCGTCGAACACTTCGAACACCCGGACGTCAGGCTGATAGACGGGGATGTCCTTGCGCTCTTTGAACGTGATGCCGTAGAGCTGGTTCGCGGCGTAGAACACGCCGTCGCGCAGGACGCGATCGAGCTCGAAGTAGGGGCGGACCTGCGACTCGTCGAGATCGAACTCGGCTTTGCGCAGGCGTTCGGCGTAATACTGCCAGTCGGCCGCGGTGATCGGACCGCCGGCGAGCTTCTCCATGCGTGCGGCATCGGCCATAGCGCTGCCGGTCGATCCCGGGACGAGATCGGTCATGAGCTTGATGGCCGCCTCGGGTGTTTTGGCCATCTGATCGTCGAGCGAGTACGCGGCGTAGGTCGGGTATCCGAGGATGCGCGCTTTCTGGGCGCGAAGCTGGGCCAGCCGGGCCACGACAGCTTTCGTGTCGTTCGGGCCACCGTGATTGCCGCGCGCTTCCGATGCGGCGAGAAGACGGCGGCGGACGATGGCGCTGTCGAGGTTGGTGAGCGGCGGCTGCTGCGTCGTGTTCTGCAGCGCGATCACCCACTTGTTCGTGCGGCCGCGATCCTTGGCGCGCTGCGCGGCAGCGGCGATGTCGGCATCAGTGAGGCCGGCCAGTTCGGCCTTGTTGTCGATGACCAGCGCCGACTCTTTTGTGCCGGCCAGGACCTTCTCACGATACTGGGTCATGAGCGTCGACTCTTCCTGGTTCAGTGCGCGCAGCGTGGTCTTGTCGGCGTCGGAGAGCTGTGCGCCGGCGCGGACGAAGTTCTTGTAGTAGCGCTCCACGAGATACTTCGACTGGGCGTCGAGGCCCAGCGAGTCGCGGCGGTCGTAGAGCGACTTCACGCGCGCGAAGAGCTTCGGATTGAGGTAAATGGCGTCCTGATGCGAGGCCAGCTTCGGCGCCTCCTCCGCCTCGATCTTCTGCATCACCTCGTTCGTGTTCGACCCGGTGAGGTTGAAGAAGACCTTGGAGACCCGCGTGAGCAACTGGCCCGAACGCTCCATCGGCACGATGGTGTTGTCGAACGCCGGCGCCTCGGGGTTGTTCGCCACCGTCTCGATCTCGGCGATCTGCTCCTTCATGCCCTGCTCGATGGCGGGCTGATAGTCGCTGTCCTTAATGCGATCGAAGGGGGGAGCGTGAAACGGGAGCGTGCTCTCGGTGAGAAATGGGTTCGGTGCGGAGGGGACGGCGGTTGCCGGGTTATCGGGTTGCCGGGTTGCCGGGGTCGTGGAACATGCACAGAGTGCAAGCGTCAGGAGTATCGCTATACGTCGCATAGATCACCTGCAACGAAGCGGACGAGGCGCACATTTCGAAGGCACTTCAATCGATGCTCGAGCGCAGCCTTTTGGTCTCGGCGCGGCGCTTCTTTGCCTCGAGGCGCCGCCGCTTCTGCGCTTTCGGCGTCCGGCTCTTCCGGCGCACGGCCCGCACTTCCAGCGCCTCCCGGAGAAGCTCTTCCATCCGGGATAATGCCCGATCGCGATTGGCGAGCTGAGTCCGCTCGGCTTGCGACGTGACACGCAGGACGCCGGCACGGGTGATGCGACCCATGAGACGGGAACGGATGAGCTGCTTCTGCTCGTCGGAGAGCGGAAGGGAGTCGACGTCTGCCTCGATGGTGACCTTCGTTTCGAGCTTGTTGACGTTCTGGCCGCCCGGACCGCCGCTGCGCGAGGTCGTGGCGCGAAGCAGTGGCCCGGGAACGACGATGCCGTGACCGATGTCGAGGTCGCGCATCAATAGGCGAGCCGCAGCTCGAGCGTGATCGTGGAGCCGCCGGTGCGCGGATCGGCTCCGCCCAGAGCCGCACCGGGACGATCGCCGTCCACCTTGACGTACTCGAAGCCGCCGCGCACATGCTCGCTCAGGTCACGCAGCCACGCGAACGTCAGGGCCTTGCCGTTTTCGCGGCTCATGTCGTCGGGCGACGGCTTGTGACTGCGCGTGGAGAAGCGCTCGATGCGTGTCGTGTAGCGGTCCTTGCCGTACTTGCGCGAGACGAGCAGGTAGGACGTATCGAAGTCCATCGTGTACGTGCCGCCGGGGAACGCCAGCGTCGTCCGCCCTTTCGCCCATTCGGCGGCGGCCGTCGTCGGCGACGTCGATCCGATCTCGGCGCCGACGATGTTGAACCGCGTCTGCCACGGATAGTCCGGTGCTTCTCCCGGAACGAGCGTGGCGCGATTGTCGATGTGCGTGATCTGGAGCAGGGCCCGCTCGGGAAGCTGCACGCGAATGCGCTCGGCGAATCCGAACTTGTGATCGATGTCGGCGCCGATGGGCCGCGTGACGTCATCCGGCGGAGGGATGGCGATGTTCTCGTTGTACACGCTGAGGCGGTTGCCGAGCGTCCAGCCTCGCGCGGCCAGCTCGGTGCCCATCGTGTCATTGCCGCGGAACGCGGTCGCGCCGATCGCGAAGTAGAAATTCGGCGAAAACTGCAGATCCGCGCCGACGGGACGAACCTCCTGGGCGATCCACGTGTTCAACGCCGAGTAGGTGATCGTGTAGCGGGAGTTCCAGAGCGGATCGACGTTCTCGCGCGAGGTGGGAAGCCAGAACGTACCGGCGCGCAGTCGCAGGTGCTCGGTGTAGAGATCGGCATAGGCCTGAACGAGGCCGGCGCGCTTGCCCACCGTGCCCGCCGGCTCTCGCCGCGCCACGCCGTCGGCATGCAGCAGGAGCCAGCGCGCCGGTGTCCAGTCGAATCCGAGCTGCCCCATCTCGTCGTTGAGCGTGCGCGTCGAGTCCGGGCTGTTCGCCCCGACGTCGAAGCGTCCGAAGCCGCCCTCCGTCCACGACGGCTCCGCCTTGACGCGGATCTCGCGGGCGGCGAGATAGAGATGCCACTGGAACGAAGGTGTCTGGGCTGATGCGGTGGACAGGCAGCACGCGCTGAGAACAAGGGCCACGGTCAGACGCATGGTGCAATTGTACGATCTACGGCTCCTGGTCTTTGATCGGGAGAAGCGCGGGAAATGATATTTTCCAGCACGATGAAACGGTTGCTTGTCTTCTCCGCGCTCTTCACAACGATGGCCATGGGTGGCGTCGACCCGGCCCTCTTTCAGGACCTGCACTGGCGGCTCATCGGTCCGTTTCGGGCTGGACGCGTGCTCGCGGTCAGCGGCGTAGCCGGAGAACCGGAACATTTCTACTTCGGCAGCGTGAACGGCGGCGTATGGGAAACGCGCGATGCCGGCCGGACCTGGGCGCCGATTTTTGACGCGCAGCCGGTGGGATCGATCGGCGCGCTGGCCGTCTCGCGCTCGAACCCCAGCGTGATTTACGTGGGCACCGGCGAGGCGGATATGCGCTCCGACATCGCCCAGGGCAGCGGGATGTACAAGTCGATCGACGCCGGGAAGACGTGGGCGCCGATCGGATTGACCGACTCGCAGCAGATCGCCCGCATCCTCATCCGTCCCGACAACCCCGACGTCGCGTACGTCGCCGCGCTCGGACATCCCTACGGACCGAACGCGGAGCGCGGCGTCTTTCGTACAACTGATGGCGGCAAAACCTGGCAGAAGGTTCTGGGAAGGGCGGCGCCCCGAGGCCCGAGGCCCGAGGCCCGAGGCCTGCAGTGGGACAGCGACACCGGCGCGGTCGATCTCGCGTTCGAGCCCGGCAATCCCAGTGTGATCTACGCGGCGCTGTGGCAGACGCGGCGGACGCCGTGGAGTATCTATCCGCCTTCGAACGGACCCGGCAGCGGCTTGTTCAAGTCGACCGATGGCGGCGATCACTGGACCGAGCTTCGTGGCTCCGGTCTGCCCGAGAACCCGGGTCGCATCGGCATCGCCGTCGCGCCGTCGCGCCCGCAACGCGTGTACGCGATCGTCGATGCCACCGAGGGCGGGATGTACCGGTCGGATGACGGCGGTGCGACGTGGACGCTCGAGAGCAGTGATCTCCGAGTGTGGTCGCGCGGCTGGTACTTCGGCGGTGTCACCGTGGAGCCGAAGAACGCCGACATCGTCTACTCGATCAACGTCAATCTGTATCAGTCCACCGATGCCGGGAAGACGTTTGCGCCGGTGAAAGGCGCGCCGGGCGGCGACGACTACCACATTCTCTGGATCGATCCCGATCACCCCGAGCGCCGCGTCCTCGGCGTCGATCAGGGGACGGTCGTGTCGACCAACGGCGGCCTTACGTGGAGCTCCTGGTTCAACCAGCCCACCGGTCAGTTCTACCACGTCATCACGGACAACCGTTTTCCGTACTGGGTGTACGGAGCGCAGCAGGACTCCGGCGCCGCCGGAATTCCGAGCCGCACGAATACGTACGACGGAATCACGCTCGAGCAGTTTCGCGAGATCACGGCGGGCGGGGAAGCCGACAACATCGCGCCCGATCCGAACGACCCCGAGGTGCTCTACGGCGGCCGCGTGGAGCGGCTGGACACGCGCACCCATCAGACGCGGCAAGTCGATCCGAACCTGGCCTATCTGGAAAACGACCGGCGCACCTGGACGTTGCCGCTGCTGTTTTCGGTCCGCGACCCGCGCGTTCTCTACTTCGCGAATCAGCGGATGTTCCGCACCGAAGACGGCGGGAACCATTGGACGGTGATGAGTCCCGATCTCACGCGCGAGAATCCGGGAACGCCGCCGAATCTCGATCCCGTGACTGCGGTGCTGAAAGCGGGACCGGGCACGCGTTTCGGCGTGATCTACGCGATCGCACCGTCGCGCCTGGCCGATCACGATCTCTGGGCGGGCACCGACGACGGACAGATCTGGCGCACGCGCGATGAAGGTGCGCACTGGACGAACATCACTCCCGCGGCGCTGACGCCGTGGTCGAAAGTGGGCACGATCGACGCGTCACACTTCGACGCGGAGACCGCGTACGCCGCGGTGGACCGTCACCGCCTCGACGACTCTCGCGCCTACGTCTACCGCACGCACGATGGCGGGAAGACCTGGCAGCCCGCCGCGGAGGGCCTGCCGGCGACGGTGAACGTCGTTCGCGAAGATCCCGTACGCCGGGGACTGCTCTACGCGGGGACGGAGCGCGGCGCGTACGTTTCATTCGACGACGGCGATCACTGGCAGCCGCTGCAGATGAATCTGCCGGTCACGTCGATCCGCGACATCGACGTGCACGGCAACGATCTCGTCATCGCCACGCACGGCCGCGCCTTCTGGATCATGGATGACGTCGCGCCGCTGCGCGTCGTCGCCGGCGCCACCCCGTTTCTCTATCCGCCCGCCGTTGCCTACCGCGAGCGCTTCGCGGGATTCACCGGCTCCCCGATGCCGAAGGACGAGCCCATGGCGGCGAATCCGCCGATGGGCGCCTACATCGACTATGTGGCGCCCCCTTCGGCCGGGCCGGTCACGCTGGAGATCTTCGACGGCAGCGACCAGCTCGTTCGCCGCTATAGCAGCGAGGACAAGGTGCCGGCTCCCGATCCGGCCAAGCTGCGCACCGCGCCGGAATGGTTCGCCACGCCCTCGACGCTGGCGACGACGCCGGGCATGCATCGATTCGTCTGGCCGCTGCGGTATCCGCTGCCGGCTGCGCTCGACAGCGCGTACCGGGGCACATTTGCCGATGGGGTCTGGGCGCCGCCGGGTGACTACAAGGTCGTCCTCACGATGAACGGTCAGCGGCTGACCCAGCCGCTGGCGGTCGCGCCCGATCCGCGCATCCACATGACCGCGTCCGAATATGCGGAACAGTTCGCGCTGGCGCGCCGGATCGAAGCGACGCGGGCCGTGGTGCACGCCGCGCTCAAGGAGGCGGAAGACCTCGTGAAGACGTCGTCCGACGAGGCCCTGAAGACGCGTGTGCGGGAGATGACCGAGCTGACGCCGGAGGAGCAGTGGTACCTCTCGCCGCGGACGACGTCGAGCCTTCGTTACCTCGACGCGGCGCTGTCGGGTCTCGCCGATGCGGTGGACGGCGCGGATGCGCCCCCTTCAGCGGATGCGCGCCAGGGCTTTGCACGAATCCAGCCGCTGGCCGACGCGGCCGTGCAGCAGTGGAAGACGTTCAGGGCCGTCCACGTGCAGTGATCACCAACAGTTCATCACGGTCCTCGGTCACCACGAGCAGCGAGTCGCTGCTGCTTTGATCGAGGCGTGCCAGCGCGATGGCATGGGGCGAACGCATGGTCGGAACCGTCACCCCTTTCCGAAGTCCGGCACGTGAGCCGTAGGCGATCGTCACGTTCGAAGCGGCCTGATTGGATACGGCCACGTCGATGAACCCGTCGCCATTGAAATCGCCCGCAGCGATTCGCGCCGATCCGCGTCCCCCGGCCACCGGCACGGCGAACGCAGTGAAATGCCGCGCGCCATCGTTGCGGATCCAGGTGATCCCGTCGTGAGCGGTATCGGTGAGGTGGCCCGAATAGTTCGCGACGACGATATCCGGCCTGCCGTCACCGTTCACATCCGCGACACACGCGGAGAATGGCTGCGGGCCGGCGGCGATCGGAGACTGCGAGGCATGCTGGAAATGGCCGTGACCATCCCCGAGGAGGATCGAAACGGTCCCGGAACCGTTGTTCGGCGTCACCAGGTCCACGTGACCGTCACCGTCGAGATCCGTAGCCGTAAGTGTCCAATACGGCTTCCGACCGATGTCGATGGGACTGCCCGGACTTCGCCATCCACCGTGACCATCGGACGAGACGACGGTCAGCCGGTTTTCCATCCAGCTGTCAGTGATGAGATCGACCTGTCCATCGCCATCGACGTCCGCGGCGGCAACCATGTGGGGATGAGGGTTGGAATGCACCGGAACTTCCCGTGAAGTAAATCGGCCCGCGCCATCGCCGATGAGAACGGTCAGGTGATCGCTGTCGTGGTTGGCGACCACGAGATCGATCCTGTGGTCGCCGTTCAGATCTGAGGCGGCCAGCGCGCTCGGATGTTTTCCGGCCCGGGCACTCTCAGGCTGAATCTTCAAACCGCCGCGACCGTCGCCGAGGAGGATGAGAAGGCGCTCGGACTCGCCGGTGATGGCAACGTCGGCGTGCTTGTCGCCGTTGAAATCCGCGGAAGTGATCGCCGTAGGTCGAAAACCGGACGGCAGTTCGATGCGCAGGGTCTGCGTCGCAGGGATCTGACCCTTGCATGCCACCGCGATCGCGGCGGCCGCGAACACCGCGGGCAGCTTCCTCATGGCGCGTGCGTCGCGATGACGCCGATGCCGGCGATGGTGCCGCCGGCGGCCATCGAGGGGAGGGCGTTGACGTACGTGATGACGCCGGCCACGGGAGCGCGCGACTCGAACAGCATGCGCCCTGTGTAATCCGTCACGTAGCCGAGCTTCTGGCCCTGCGCGACATAGTGGCCGCGCTTCACGAGCGGATAGAAAATCCCGTTCGCGGTACTGGTGACGTATTCGACGCGCTCGAACCAGACCGGATTCTCGACCGGGGTCACGCTTCCCGGCAGCATCTTCAGATAGCGCATGACGTTCAGGCATCCGTTGGCGAGCAGCTCGACGTCGTCGGTCTCGGTCGTGCCGGCGTAACCCGCTTCGACGGCGATGGCCGGCTTGCCGCGCGTATTGGCCGTGTTGTCGAGATATCGCGACGCGGTCGCATCCTTGGGACGGTCGGAGGCGATGATGATCTGGTTGATCCCGAACGCCAGGACCATCTCGCGCGTGATGGCATCCTGCCGGGGATTTCCGCTCAGGGGCCAGTAGCTGTACGGCGTGAGACTCTCGTCGAGATCGCCGCCGTGCAGGTCGATGAGGTAGTCGCACTTGTCGACGACTTCCCTGGTGATTATGTACGCCGCACGCTCGCTCTGCGTTCCGTCGGGCCGTCCCGGATAGAACCGGTTCATGCTCTTGTTGTCGACGGGATTCACGTGCGGCACTTTCTTCTCGAACGAGTTGGTGTTGATGAGCGGCACGACGATGACCGTTCCCGAGAGCTGCGCCGGATCGAGTGTGGCGATCACGCGTTCGAGCGCGATGATCGACGCGTATTCTGTTCCGTGCGCACCCGAGACCAGGGCGAGCGTGGGGCCGGGCCTGGCGCCGGTGAACGTGACCACGGGGATGGTGAGCGCGGGATCGGAGCCGGCAGGAACCTCGATCGTACCCACGGCTTTGCCTGGATGCGGCGCCGCCGGCGCCGTCTGCGCGAAGAGGAGAGACAACAGCAGGAACATCGCGGACCTCCTCAGGTGGTTCTGGTGAAGATCTGCCGCTGGCTGACCTGGTAGGAATTCGTGCGGATCATCTCGCGCAGCGCCCGCGGATCGCGCACGCCTCGCATGACGTACACGGGTGTGGACTTGTCGGAGGAGATGATGGTCACGTCGCCGATGCCCAGCATCCGGTTGAACAGGCCCTGAAAGAACTGGGTGTCGTCGACGGTGCGCAGGTCGATCTCGCTCAGGCTTTTGGTCAGCAGCCCCGTCTCGATCATCACGCGCTGATTCGTGACCGTGAACAAAGTGCTGCGGAGCCGGACGAGTGAGACGAAGAACCGGACGACTTCGACGAGCAGGAGAATACCCGTGATCACCCATCCCACTTTTCTGATCTGGGCGGCGTTGGCACTGTTCGCGCTCAGAAAATAGAAGGCGGCCGGGATGACGACCAGGATCAACACCATGCCGATGATCCGGCCGAGGAGCCTCAGCGCCGACGGCGTTCCGTGCCACAGTGTCTCTTCAGCCGCCTGATGCGGCACCGTGGTGATCGGTGTCGTTCCCGCTGGCGACGGGCGCCCGCAATGCGGGCAGACCGGAGCGAGCGTCGACACATCCTTGCCGCAGTCAGGACAGGAGATGACGGGCATGAGCCGGATTGTATCCGAGGCCCGAGCGGGTCAGTGGCCAGGGCGACTGGGCCGCTATCTGGCCGCTGCCAGTTCCACGATGGCCTTGATGGTGTCGTTGTAGGTGCGGCCGCTTCCGCGCGCGGCCATGGCGAATTCGGCGCCGCGAGAGAGCCAGGGGTTGGGGTTGGCCTCGATCACGTAGATGGTCCCGTCTTTGGACAGGCGCATGTCGATGCGTCCGTAGTCGCGGAGCTTGAGCGCGCGGTACGTCGTCTTGGCGGCGTCCTGCAGCCGTTTGGTCGTCTCTTCGTCCAGATCTTCGGCGATGGCCGATTTCGTCAGTCGATAGGCTTCGCTGTCACGGTCGAACTTCACTTCACGCCCGGCGATCTTCGGCGTGTCCGCGGGCAGCTTGGAGAGGTCGAGCTCGACGAGCGGCAGAGCCTCCGGCGCCTCGTTGCCCAGGATGGCGGCGTAGATCTCGCGGCCTTCGATGTACTCCTCGACCAGGACCGGCACGTCCTGAAACTGCTCCTGCAGATCGTGGATGCGCTCCATCATCTCCTTGATCGATTCGACTACCGAGTCCTGAGTGATGCCGATCGATCCATCCTCGGAGACGGGTTTCACGATCAGCGGGAACTTGATGTCGTGTGCATAGTCGACGCGGCCGCGATGGACCACCATCGAGAAGGGCGTCTGCAGCTCGTGAAAGCCGATGACCTTTTTGGCCAGCGACTTGTCCTGCGCCAGCAGCAGGCCGTGCGGACCGGATCCCGTGTACTTCGCTCCGATCAGCTCCAGGAAGGCGGGGATGTGCAGATCCTTGCCGTCGTCGCCGCCATAGGAGTCGACCAGGTTGAAGATCAGATCGCAGTCGCTTTTGGCCACGGCGAACAGTGAGGCGTCGCGGCCGTCGAGCTCGATGTACTTCACCTCGTACTCGAGTTTCTCCAGAGCTTCGAAAACCTGTTCGCGGTCGAGCTTGGGCCGTTTGCGCCGCCGCCCCGAAGCGATATCCGCGTTTTCACCGGGGTACTCTTCGGTGTCCGGGCGCTGTTCGTAGAGAACGCCGATCTTCATGGTTGCGTCGCTTTTCTCCTCAGACGCCGGGCGGTGAAGAAGTTCATCGCCAGCGTCGTAATGTAGACCGTCAGCTCGACGATCTGTTCCCGGCTTCTGGTCGAATCGGCGACGAGACCCCGTTCATCCACCTGTTTCACGATCGCTTCCACCAGAGTTTTCACCAATGATCGTCGCACGCCTGTCCAGTAACTGATCTTGTCGACGATCTCGCGGCGGAACTCCGTGATCAATTCTCCCGCTTTTCGGAGGTTTTCAGGAGGCACGTCTTCCGGTCGCGGGAAGATGTCGTCGAGGTCGACATCGAGCGCGAGATCGGCGATGGCGCGGGTCTCGTCGCGCGAGTGTTCGCGATAGAACTCCTCGATCGTCTCCTCCATGTCTGCCACCGTGAAGTCGGTTTCACCGAGAGGACGCAGCGGCGGCTTGTCGCCGACCTCGTGGCAGATGCGATCGACGTAACGCAGCTTTTTCATGGCCGGCCAGTCTTTGTAGCTCTCCCGCCACTTCGAGCGCGGCGTCAGCCACACCGCGAACGTCTCCGCGAAGTCCTCGTCCGGATGTTTCTGCGCGTACCATCCGGCGATGTGACGCACGAAGTTGCGCGAGAACGGCACGAAGCTGTAGTGATCGCGATAGGGACGGCGGAACGGGCCGAACACCTCGCGCCACTCGTCGGTGTTGTAAAGCTCGTACGCGTAGTTGAAGGCGTGGCCGGCCTCGTGGCGCATGTACATCATGATCTCGCGCTCGTTCTCGATGTCGTTGACCAGGCTCTCGATGGCGCCCAGGCGCGGGTCGGCCAGGTAGAAGGGAACGCCGATAACCGGTTCTTCGGACGGGCAGCCCCACTCGCTGGTGAGGTAGAAGGCCGGGCGGAAGTGTTTGAGTCCTTTCGCTTCGAGCTCGCGAAAGAGCTGCTCGACGTAGCGCTCGATCTGCGAGCCCTCGAGCTTCAGCCCTAGTTCCTTGATCGGAACCGGAAGGAGCTCCTGCACCTCGCCCGGGGTTTTCTCGAAGACCACGCGCGGAGTTTAGTTCAGGCCTCGGGCCTCGGGCCTCGGGCCTCGGAAAAAAACGGGCAGGGTCCGAGGCCTGAGGCCCGAGGCCCGAGGCCTACTTCAAGTCCGGGACCCTGCCTGGTGTCCATGGCGCACCTAAAGTATTCATTTGACTCTCGATAGCGGCGAGATCGGCCATGGTTTTGCGCAGCTTGTCGAGCAACGCTCTCGTCTCCGTTTCAGCGAGCGCGAGCGTTTCGCGGTGGGTCGTGGTCGGCGCAGAGGTGGTGGTCAAACCACCCACGGCGACGTTGACGCGGTCCAGAAGCGACGGCGGGGACGGCTCGTTGTGTTTGCGCAGGACCGGATCGCCTTTGATCTGATCGCCGATCTCGTGCAAAGCGGTGTCGACCGCGTTCACGTTTGCGACGAGCTTCGGATCGGTGCCGGCGATCTGATCGAGCGCGCGGCGGACGAGCTGCACGCGCGTCAGTGCCTCGGCGGTGACTTTCTCGGCGCCCATGACCGCGCGCTGCAGCTTCGACGCGCGCTTCTGGAAGTCGAGCACCGCGGCGCGGTCGCTCTCCTTCATCACGTTGAGATACAGCGGGACGACGTTGAATGTCTGCGCGTCGCCGATGGCGCTTTCGACGCCGATGGCGCGCTTCACCAGTCGCGCCGTGTACTTGCCTGGCGCCGCCAGCGGGCCGGGAGGCGGCGGTGAAAACACGTCGGGCTCCGGTTCCTTGAGCTCGATCGGCGATGGCGGGGGGTAGCGAAGATCCCAGGCCACGCGGTGGAATCCCGCCTTCACCGAGCCGGGAACGCGGCGGACGACGTTGCCGTCTTCGTCGGACACGACCAGCACCACCGTGGGCTCGAGCTCGCGTTCTTCCGCTCGCAACTGCTCGGCTGTCGGATAGGGCGGCGCTTTGGCGGGCTCGTTGCCGATGTACTTCGACTCCGTCTCCCAACGTTGTTTCTGAAGTGTGCGCAACTCGTCCTTGAGGTAGTACGTGAAGACCGCGCCCACGGGCGGGTTCGGCGCTTCGAAGTGCGAATCGCCCTGGAAGGACTTGCCGGGCAGTCCCAGCGCCGCGCGCTCGACGTAGAGCTCGGTGTCGTGTGCCGGGAAGAGCGTGGCCTCGCTGTTGGCAGTGGCCGGGCTCATGGTCCGCAGCGGCGCATAGTCATCGAGGATGTAGATCCCGCGCCCGAACGTGGCCACGACCAGGTCGTCGCGCCGTTTCTGGATCCAGAGATCGCGCACGGCGATGGTCGGCAGATTTCCTTTGAGCTGAATCCAGTTCGTGCCGCCGTTCTGCGAGAACCACAGGCCGTATTCCGTTCCGGCGAAGAGCAGCTTCGGATCCTTCGGATCCTCGACGATCGAATAGGCGCTGCCGCGCTGGGGAAGATCGCTGCTGATGGAGGTCCAGCTTTTTCCGCGGTCCGTGCTCTTGAGGATGTAGGGCCTGAAGTCGCCGACCTTGTGATTGTCGAACGCCGCGTAGACCGTGTTCGCGTCGGTCCAGGAAGGCTCCAGCGCCGAGACATAGCTCATGTCGGGAACGCCGGGGAACTTGTCGATCATCTTCCAGTTCGTGCCGCCGTCCTCGGTCACCTGCACGAGGCCGTCGTCGGTGCCGGCGTAGAGCAGGCCTTCTTTCATCGGCGACTCGGCCAGCGAGACGATGTTGCCGTACCACGAGGTCGAAGCGTTTTTCGCCACCGCGTCGATGCCCCACACCCGGCCCATCACCGGCAGCGTGTTGCGGTTGAGATGGCGCGTGAGGTCGCCGCTGACCGGCTTCCAGGTGTTGCCGCGGTCGTCGCTGCGGAACAGATACTGCGCGCCGTAATAGATGCGATTGCTGTCGTGCGGGCTGACGATGATCGGCGAGTCCCAGTTGTAGCGCAGCGGATCCATGGTGCCGGTGGCCTGCGGCTGGATGTCCAGGGTCTCGCCCGTGCGCTTATCGAAGCGCACCAGCACTCCGTTCTGCGCTTCTGAGTAGATCGTGTTCGAGTCTTTGGGATCGGGAATGGAGCGGAATCCGTCCCCGCCCTGGGTCACATACCAGTCGGAATTCGGGATGCCGTTCGCGCTGGGAGTGCGGGCCGGGCCGCCCAGGCTGAAGTTGTCCTGCGTTCCGCCATAGACGTTGTAGAACGGCAGCGCGTCGTCCGCGCTGACGCGATAGAACTGCGTCACCGGAAGGTTGGCTTTGAAGTTCCAGCTGGCGGCGCGGTCGAACGACTCGTACAGGCCGCCGTCGCAGCCGATGATCAGATGATCGCTGCTCGACGGATCGATCCAGACGACGTGGTTGTCGGGATGCTTGTTGGTCTCGTTGATCTTTGTCCAGGTCTTGCCGCCGTCGTCGCTCACCTTCACCCAGACGTCGGCGGCGTAGATGCGGTCGTCGTCGTTCGGATCGACGAAGACCTCGCCGTAGTACTGGCCCTGGGCCACGTAATCGTTCATCTTCTCGAAGTTCGCTCCGCCGTCTTTGGATCGGAAGAAGCCGGCGGCTTTGCGCGTCGACTCGATCGTGGCGTAGACGATGTGCGGATTGTTCCGGGCCACGGCCAGGCCGATGCGGCCCATCTGCTCCTTGGGCAACCCGTTCTTGTCGTCGAGCTTCGTCCACGTCGCGCCGGCGTCGGTCGACTTGTAGATCGCCGATTCCGGTCCGCCGTCGATGAGCGTGAAGACGTGCCGGCGGCGCTGATACGACGCCGCGTACATCGTGTCGCGGTTTGACGGGTCGAGCACGACGTCAGTGACGCCCGTGTTCTCGCTCACGCTCAGCACGGGCTTCCAGCTCTTGCCGCCGTCCGTCGTCTTGTAGAGACCGCGGTCGCCGCCCGGCGCCCACAACGGACCTTGCGCGGCCACGAACACGACGTTGGAGTCGCGAGGATCGACGACGATCTTCCCGATGTGTTCGGACTTCGCCAGCCCCATGTTCTTCCAGCTCTTTCCGCCGTCGAGAGACTTGTAGACCCCGTCGCCCACCGAGACCGATCGCTGGCTGTTGTTCTCACCGCTGCCCACCCACACCACCAGCGAATTGTTCGGATCGACCGTCACGCAGCCGATCGAGAACGAATTCTCGTCGTCGAACAGGGGCGTGAACGTCGTGCCGGCGTTCGTCGTTTTCCAGACGCCGCCCCCCGCCGTGGCCACGAACCACGTGCGCGCGTCGTGCGGATCGACGGCCAGATCGATGATGCGTCCCGACGTCATGGCCGGTCCGATGCCTCGGAGCTCCAGCCCGGAGAACGTCTTCTGGTCGTACGCGGCGGAGAGAGGGAGGGTGAACGCGAAGAGCAGGATCGCGATTTTCGTCTTCATGCGGCGGGAATCGTATTACGGGTCGTGATTCGGGGCCTTGTGACCCGAGCCCCGACCTACGTCCGGCTCCCGTGCTTCCTCGACTGCAACGTGATCGCGATCGGGATCCCGATCGCGGTGGGCAGCCAGAACGAGATCATGCGGTACGTGAGCACGGCCACCACGGCTACGTTCGTCGGCACGCCGAGGCCACCGAACAGCGCGGCCATGGCCACCTCGATCACGGCGATCCCGCCGGGGAGAAAGCTGGCGCGGCCGAGGAGGATGGGTACGCCGTAGCCGGCCAGGAGAAGGGAGAGCTTCGGAGTCTGGCCGGCGGCCAGAAACGAGTAGCGGAGACAGAGCAGGTCGAACGTCAGCACCATCGCCGAGCAGAGCGCCGGCTGGATCCAGCCGCCCGTGCGCATGGTCTGCCACGTTTGCTCGGCACGCTCCACGGCTTCGATGAGCGTCGCGTCGTCGAAGCGCCGATTGACGCGCTTGATCATCCGCGCCAGCCGCGACGTGATCCGGTTCATCAGCTCCCTGTTCGCCAGCAGGACGATGATGGCCGCGATCGCCGCGAGCAGGGCCGACATCACGATCGACAGCGCCACGAGCGTCGTCCGCGACAGGCGGTTGAAGAATACGAGGTTGACCGCGCCGATCAGCGCGAAGACCACCAGCGCCGTGGCATCGAACACCGAGGGCAGCCAGCTGGCCAGCATGGCCGCTTCGCGCGACACGCCGCGCGCACGCGTCCACTTGTAGATGGCCGCACCGAAGCCGAGTGCTCCGGCGGCCACGAGCGACACCGTAGCCGCGCCGATCTCGATCGCGAACGTGCGCCGCATCGGCAGCGACTCGCCGGCAAGATTCAGAACCGATTGCAGCAACAGACCGTTTGCGAGATAGCTGAGTATTTCCCAGCCGATGGCCATGGCGATCGCCCATGGAGCCAGCGTCTTCATCGTCTGCAGAGACGCCTCGATCGTGGCGATCCTCGGCAGGAGAAAATGAACGAGCAGGCCGAGGATGACGATCATCGGGACGTAACGGAGGACGTGCAGGATCAGCGGACGGCCTTCCTCGCGTCCTTCCTCGAGCTCGGTCTCGTCAAGCGCGATGTTTGCCACGGCAGCCGGCCTGTGCAGGGATAATGCCCCAAAACGTGAAGACACTCACGCGCAGAGCCCTGAACCGCGCCACGCTGGCGCGCCAGATGTTGCTCGAACGGAAGAAGACCGGCCCGCTCGCCGCGGTCGGGAAACTGGCCGGCCTGCAGGCGCAACTGGCGCGGCCGCCGTTCATCGGATTGTGGACGCGTCTGGAGGATTTCCGGCGCGAAGATCTGATCCGGCTCATCGCCCGTCGTGACGTGGTGCGCGCGACATGGATCCGCGCCACGATTCATCTCGTCACGCGCGCCGACTACGTCGCGTTCCGTTCCACGATCCAGCCGGCGCTGTCGGGCGGAATGCCGGTGCTGCGCAACGGC
This sequence comes from Thermoanaerobaculia bacterium, assembly GCA_038244815.1. Lineage (GTDB taxonomy): Bacteria > Acidobacteriota > Thermoanaerobaculia > Gp7-AA8 > Gp7-AA8 > DASVHS01. The sequence goes on along the minus strand of JBBRTB010000003.1, from coordinate 31,292 downwards.
GACGGCTTCGACGAGGAGGCCCTGCTTGTATCGGGCCGCTCGTTTTTCGCCGAGCCGCGCACGTTCGACGAGTACCGCAAGTTCATTCTGGAACAGGATTCCGAAGCGGACGCGCGCGCCACCGCGTACGCGGTGCGCCTGCACCTGCCAATGACCATCCATCCCTCGGATTCGCGCTGGGGATATCCGGCCGCCTCGCAGTTCAAGGTCGCCGAACCGGTCGATCGGGAGAAGCGCATCGAGGAGCTCGTGCTGCGCTATCTCGGCGCGTTCGGTCCGGCGTCGGTCGCCGACATGCAGATCTGGTCCGTGTTGCGGAACCTGCGCCCCGTGTTCGAGGCGCTGCGGCCGAAACTGGTCACGTTTCGTGATGAAAAAGGGAAGGAGCTCTTCGATCTGCCGAACGCGCCGCGGCCTGACGAGGACGTCGAGGCGCCGGTGCGGTTCCTGCCCGACTACGACAACCTGACGCTCGCGTTCTCCGACCGCTCGCGCGTCATCGCCGACACTGACCGCAAACACATGCTCACGAAGAATCTCGGCGTGCCGCCGTGTTTCCTGGTCGATGGATTCGTGGCCGGCACCTGGCGGATCGAGAAAGGGAAGCTGAAGCTCAACCCGTTCGGAAAACTGAGCAGGAGCGCGAGGATGCAACTCGACGAAGAGGGCGAGAGACTCGTCCGCTTCATCGAAGATTGAGCCCCAGTCACGAGTCTCCTATTTCACCGCTGGCAGGTTCGCCTCGCTGACCAGTTTGTTGAATGCGGGCAGGTCCGTGTCCCAGATCGTCTTCAGCGTGGCCAGTTGCGCGTCGATCTGGGGAACGAGCTCGTCGCGCACGGCCATCTGCTGTGCGGTCGGCGCCCACGATCCGGTGGCCGCGGAGTCGGCCACGCCGGCGAGTTTGTCGTTGAGGCGGATCGGGTAGTTGAGCGGGTCCTGCGAACTCTTGTTCTTCGTCTGGTACAGCGCCTCTTCCACGGCGGTCATCTTCTGGTCGAGGTCTTTCGCCGCCGCGGCCACGGGCTTGTTGTCGCTCTTCTCGAAAGCGGTGAGCGGCTTGCGCACTTCGCGGATGCGCGTGATCTGCGTGTTGATCTCGGACAGCTTGTCGTAGGCCGACTTGAGAAATGCGAACTGCGCCTGGAGATCGGCAGCGGACGCCGAGGAACGCGGGTCCTGCTGCACTTCGATCGGCGCCGACGCCGACTGATCGCCGGCGGTGAGCTTCACCGTGTACGTTCCCGGCGGAACCTTCGGCCCGGTCGTGCCACCGGCCCAGAGGATCATGCCGTGGAACTTTTTGGCGTCGGGATAGCGGAGGTCCCACGACACGCGGTTGTGGCCGTTGGTGATTCCGGCCAGCTTGTCCTTGTTCTTGTCCTCTTCATCACTCTTGGCAGCCTCCGCTGCCGGATTCTCCTCGGCGGTTCCGCCTTCGGATTTGACGGCCTCGGTCTTTGCGGCCGGTGCGGGTGGTGGTGCGCTCTGGCCGGCCTTGAGCTCGCGCGGCTTCACCGGCTCGGCTTCGACTTCGCCTTTGAGCTCGCGGATCACCTTGCCGTCGGATCCGAGGAAGGAGAGAGACACTTTCGTGCCGGGCTTCTGATCGTGGAGGAGGAAGTCGACGATGGCGCCGTTCGGCGGATTCATTCCCTCATCGCTCGGACCGCGCCGCCCACCTCTCCGCCCGCCGCCTTCCATGCGCCAGGTGAGTGCGGGACGGAAGAGGACCACCGGCTTCGTGGCGGCGTCGGCGGTGAGCTGGCGCAGCGGACCGATGTCGTCGAGCATCCAGAATCCGCGGCCGTGCGTGGCCAGGATGAGCGCGTCCTGATGGACGAGCATGTCGCGGATGGGCACGACGGGCAGCTTGAGCTGGAGCGACTGCCAGTGCGCGCCGTCGTCGAAGGAGGTGTAGACGCCGCGCTCGGTGCCTGCGAAGAGCAGGCCGGGGCGTTTCGAATCAGCACGAACGACTCGTGTGAATTCAGTTGGTGGAATACCGTCTACGATTTTCGTCCAAGTTTGTCCGTAGTCTTTTGTCTTGTAGAGGTACGGGTGGAAGTCGTCCGCCTTGTACAGCGTGGCGGCGAGATAGGCGGCGCCCTTGTCGGTGGGACTGGCCTCGATCTCGTTGATCATCACCCATTGGGGGAGGCTCTTCGGCGTGACGTCGTTCCAGTGCCCGCCGCCGTCGCGCGACACGTGCACCAGTCCGTCGTCCGATCCCACCCACAGCACACCCGGCTCGACGGGGGACTCGGCGCCCGCGAAGATCGTTCCGTAGTACTCGACGCTGGTGTTGTCCTGGGTGATCGGGCCGCCGCTCGAGCCCATTTTCGATTTGTCGTTGCGCGTGAGGTCGGGACTGATGGCCGTCCAGCTCGCGCCGCCGTTCGTCGTCTGCAGCAGAACCTGCGATGCCGCGTAGAGCTTCTTCGGATCGTTCGGCGAGAAGAAGATGGGGAAGTTCCACTGGAAGCGCTGCTTGAGATCGGCGTCGCCAGCGCCCATGGGATTGTCGGGCCAGGGGTTGATGTCGCGCTGCTCGCCGGTGCGATGGTTGACCACGGTGAGCAGGCCGCCGTACGAGCCGCCGTAGACGATGTCGGGGTTCGACGGATCGGCCACGATGTAGCCGCTCTCGCCGCCGGCGGTCGGCTCCCAGTCGCGCGGCCCGATCCCGGAACCGCTGCTGCGGTGACTGATGCGCACGGCGCTGTTGTCCTGCTGGGGTCCGAGGATGCGGTAGGGGAAGTCGGTGTCGACGGAGAGGCGGTAGAACTGCGCGGTGGGCTGATTGTCCTCTTTCGTCCAGTTCTCGCCGCCGTCTGTGGTGATGTTCGCGCCGCCGTCATTCGCTTCGATCATGCGCTGGGGATCGTTCGGGGCGATCCAGAGGTCGTGATTGTCGCCGTGCGGCGTGGCGATCGTCGTCCAGGTCTTGCCGCCATCCTTCGTCTTATGGAAGCGCACGTTGACGACGTAGGCGGTGTCCTCATCCTTCGTGTCCGCGAAGATCCGCGAGTAATACCAGGCGCGCTGGCGAAGGTCGGCCGAGTCGCTCGTCTTCGTCCATGTGTCGCCGCCGTCGAGCGAGCGAAACACGCCGCCCTCTTTCGCTTCGATGATGGCCCAGACGTTTTGCGGATTCGACGGAGAGACGCTCACTCCGATGATGCCGAGCGTTCCCGTGGGCATGCCCTTGTTGCGCGACACTTCCTTCCAGGAGTCGCCTCCGTCGGTCGACTTCCAGAGCGCGGATCCTTCGCCGCCGCTCTCGAAGAAGGACGGGCCGCGGCGGAAGCGCCACGTCGATGCGTAGAGGATGCGCGGGTTCGATGGATCCATGGCCAGGTCGACGGCGCCGGCGTCCGGGCCTGCAAAGAGGATGCGCTCCCACGTCTTTCCGCCATCTCTCGAGCGATACACGCCCCGCATGTCATTCGGACCGAAGGCGTGGCCGAGCGCGGCCACGTACACGAGGTCGGCGTTCGCCGGATGGACGCGGATGCGGGCGATGTGCCGCGAGTCGTCGAGGCCGATGTGCGTCCACGTCTTGCCGGCATCGGTCGATTTCCACATGCCCCCGCCGGGAGAGACGTTGCCGCGGATCGTCTCTTCGCCTGTCCCGGCGTACACGACGCTGGGATCCGAGGGCGCCACGGCCACCGCACCGATCGAGCCACCGAAGAAACTGTCGGAGACCGGCGTCCAGGACTGGCCGCCGTCGGTCGTCTTCCACACGCCTCCGCCGCACGAGCCGAAGTAGTAGACATCCGGTTGATCGGCGATGCCGGCCACCGCATCAGCGCGGCCGCCGCGATAAGGACCGACTTCGCGCCACTGCAGACCTTTGAGCAGCGACGCATCCTGTGCGTAGAGGGAGAGGGTAGAGAGCGACCACAGGACGACAATCGTTCGTGCAATGCGAGGCATTCGCGCAACCTCCGGCGCGAATGTGTATCACACGATCGATCGGATGAAGTGCAGCATCCGCGCGTAGCCGGGCGCGAGCGTCATCGCCGCGAACAACGCAATGGCCAGCGCCAGGTACGTCGCTGCCACAAAGAGCTTGCCCCAGGCCACGTTCTCGAACACATCGCCGGTCGAAGGAGGCGTGGGCAGCGCGGTCACGACGTAGACGGCAATGGACAGACAAACGAGCCCGACCGCTCCGAGGATCGCCGCGGCGTCGGTCGTGTCCGTGGCTACGACGAGCGTCGTCACACCTGCACATGCCAGGAGAATCGCCAGCAACATGGCGATCCCGAAATGCCGGCGGACCATAGGCGTAGCCATGTAAATGAGAACAGATGTCTTGTAGGGGGGGATTCCGTTGCTGGGTCGCTGGGTCGCCCGCTACCCGGCGGGGATGCCGGCTGAAGCCGGCAGCTACATTGCCCGTTACCCGCTACGCCCAGCAACCCGGCAACCCGTCAACGAAGCGCTGTTCCCAGTTCACGAATGATCTCGGCGGGATCCACGTCCATCGCTTCGGCGATCTTCAGGAGCTCGATGACGTCGAGGCGGCGTGTGCCGTTCTCGATCTTCGAGAGGTAAGAGGCGGGCAGCCCGAGCCGGGCGGCGACGTCCGACTGCTTCAGTCCGGCCCGCTCACGCGTCAGCGCCAGGACCCGCCCGAGGATGGCCAGCTCGCCGGCGAGTCTTGTTTTGGTAGAGACGCGATCCGCTCCGCCGTGTCGCGATTTTCCGGGTCCTGACGGTAGCGTCGCTATCCTCCGTGCACCCGTGCTCTGTTCATGAGGAGATGATACCGGTAACCGCTAACCGCTCCCGAATACCCGGTACGATGCGCCGGATGAAACCGGCTGTCGTTTCCCGGCTGACGCGATTCTTCACCCAGCTCATCAGCGAGACGAGCGGCCTGGCGCTCGAGGACACGCTGGCGCTGGCGCGGCAATCGCCGCAACTCGAGCACGACGGCGAGCTCGCCGATTCGATCCGCGAGTTCCACGATCTCCTCGGCAGATTCCGGCTGAAGGCCGCGCCGATCGAGACGCTGTTCGCGCATCCGGTCTCGCACGCGCTAGCCGAGTTCTTTCGCCGCTTCCCGATTCCGTTTCACGACGAGCACATTCATCTGACCGGATCGCTCGACGCCAACTTCGTCTATCCACGGCTCGCGCCTCTGCTCGAGGACCCGGCCTACGTGGAGAAGATCAAACAGGTCTACGGCGCGGATGTTTCGATCCGCGACGCCGCCGATGTCGATCGCCTGATCCGGCTCGGCGACGACGATCGCTTCGATCGGTATCTGAAGATTCTCTACCTGCCGAAACTGATCCTGACGAGCCGCGCCGCGCATCGTGACGCCGCGTATCACATGGCTGAGCGTTTGTACCGGTCGTCGAACGTCGGATCGCTGCGCCTGAAGTTCACGCTGTTCCGCGAGACCACGGATCCTGCGGAGCAGATCCCGGGAATCGCGCGGTTGACGGCCGAGGATGTGTTGCTCGGTTTGTACGAGGGGTTCCGCTCGTTCCAGAGCGAGGTGCCGTCGTTTCGATTCGTGCTGTCGCCGAGCTTCCGGAAGGAGCCGGGCTTCTACGACGCGGCGCGCTATCCGTCGAAGCGGGCCAGCTTCGACGATCAGGTCCGGCAGATCATCGAGCTGCTGAAGAAGCATCCCGAGCTCAGCGACGTCGTCACGGAAGTGGACACGGTCGGCAACGAGCGCGGCTTCTATCGCAAGGTGCACTTTCAGGAGATGCGCGTGGGCATGCGCAAGCTGCAGGCTTACGGTTTCCGCACGCGCAGCCATCACGGCGAGACGTGGGACACGCTGCGGCACGGTGTGCAGGCCGTCGACAACGCCATGAACATCTGGCACGTCGACGCCGTCGAGCACGGCCTTTCCCTGGGCATCAACCCGAATTTCTACTTCCACAGCATCCTGCAGCGCGTGCTGCGCGCGAACAGGCGCCAAGAACCGCTGCGCCCCGGAACGCGCGATCACGCCGAGATCATGGACATGGACTTCACCGGCCGCGAGGAGATCCGGGAGAAGCTGCTGCGCGGCGAAACGCTTAGTGAGGCCGAGTCGACGAAGGCGACCAAGACGAAGTTTCATCACGCCCGCGAGATCGAGACGTATCAGCATGACGTGCTCAACCGCATGATCGACAAACGGCTGACGCTCGTGTCGCTGCCCTCATCGAACAAGAAGCTGACCGGCGAGCTGGCCGACTACAGCGATCACCCCTTCTCCTGGTGGGAGAAGAAAGGACTGCGGCTGGGTGTGGGCACGGACAACGACATCACGCTGTCGACGAGCTTCATCCGGGAGATGCTGATCCTGCTCTACACCGATCCGCTCGAGCTCAAGATCACCAAGCTGCTCATCGTGACGACGGGCGAGTCGCGGCGCGACCATCTCAGTCACCTGCTGTGGCAGATGCGGAAGCTCACGTCCGCCTGAGAGCCGGCCCGGCGTACGAACAAGCGATACGATTCCGCCGTCATGTCACGAATCTTCAGCGTCTTCGCCGGCCTCCTGATCGCCGTTCCGGCCCTTGCGGCCACGCGGCTTCCGGATACGGTCTTTCCCGATCACTACACCCTCACCATCGCGCCGGATCTCGCCGGCGAGACGTTCACCGGCAACGAGACCATCGATGCGCAGGTGAAGGAGCCGGTCGACTCCGTCACCCTGCACGCGGTCGACCTCGTCCTGGAAGAGGTCACCATCGACAGCGCCGGCCGGCATCTGGCCGCCACGGTGACGTCCGATGCCGCGAATGAGATGGTGACGTTGAAGGTCGCACAGACGCTCGCGCCGGGACCGATCGCCATTCACATCGCCTTCGACGGCAAGCTCCTGCCCCAGCTTCGCGGTCTTTATCTCAGCAGGACGGCCAGGCGGAAGTACGCGGTGACGCAGTTCGAGGCCACGAGCGCCCGGCGCGCCTTTCCCTGCTTCGACGAGCCGGCCATGAAGGCCACCTTCGACATCACGATGGTCGTCGACAAGGGCGACACGGCCATCTCGAATGGCGCCATCGTCGCGGACAAGCCCGCAGCGGGCGGCAAGCATGCCATCACGTTCGCGACGACGAAGAAGATGTCGACGTACCTCGTGGCCATGCTCGACGGCGATTTTCGGTGCATCGGCGGAGAGGAAGGCGGCACTCCCATCCGCGTCTGCGCGACGCCGGGGCTGGAGCCGCTCGGACATTTCGCGCTCACCGCGGCACAGGCGTCCATCCGCTTCTTCAACGACTACTACGGCATCGACTATCCATTCGGAAAGCTCGATCTGATCGGGCTTCCCGACTTCGCCGCCGGGGCCATGGAGAACGCCGGGGCCATCACGTTCCGCGAGACCGATCTCTTCGTCGACGAGAAGAACTCTTCGGTGCTGGCCGAGAAGCGCGTGGCTGAAGTCGTCGCGCACGAGATCGCCCATCAATGGTTCGGCGATCTCGTCACGATGAAGTGGTGGAACGACATCTGGCTCAACGAGGGATTCGCCACGTTCATGTCGCAGAAGCCGGTGGAAGTTTGGAAGCCGCAGTGGCGCTCGGATCTCGACAAACCGGCGCGGACGGATTTCGCGCTGGCCGTCGACTCGCAACTCTCCACGCGGCCGATCCGGCTGCCTGCCACGGTCTCGGTGGCGGGGGCGGGATTCGACGCCGCCATCACATACGACAAGACCGCGGCCGTGCTGCGCATGGTCGAAGACTGGATCGGCGCCGATCAGTTCCGCGACGCCATCCGCATCTATCTCAGGAAGTATTCGTGGGGCAACGCCGCAGCCGAGGATTTCTGGTCGACGATGAAGGCGGCCTCGAATCAGCCCACCGACGGAGTGCTCCAGTCTTTCATCGATCTGACCGGCGCGCCGTTGCTGCACGTGAGCGATTCCTGCGACGAGAAGCTCCGACGGATCACGGTGGCGCAGTCACGGATGCTGCCCGAAGGCGCCACCGCGCCGGCCACGACGTGGATGATCCCCCTCTGCACGCGTGACGGCACCTGCCGGGTCGTCGACCAGGCGGAGCAGACCATCACAGGCGCCGGCAATTGCAGCGACCCGCTGTTCCTCAGCCACAACGGCGCAGGGTACTTCCTCGTCGATTACTCGGCTGACGAACGAAAAACGCTTCTGGCGCACCTTGCTGATCTCACCACCAAGGAGCGCATCTCCTACAACGGCAACGAGTGGCTGCTGTCGCGATTCAACCATCGCACCATCGGTGACTATCTCGATCTCCTGAAGGCGATGCCGCGTCTGCCCGGAGAACGGCCGCTTGTCACCGCCATCGCCGACAACCTCGTGTATCTCGACCAGCGCCTGGTCAACGAGGGGAATCGCGTCGCGTGGCAGCAGTTCGTGCGCGCGGTTCTGCACGGGTACGCTCCCTTCACCTGGTCGGCGCCGGTCGCCGAGACTTCCGAAGAGCGCATCGCACGGGCGTACGTGCTCTGGGCGCTCGGCTACTCCGGTGACCGCGAGGTCGTCGCCGGCGCGCGCACCGTCGCCACCGAGTACATGAAGAATCCGTCGTCGGTGGACGCGCTCATCGCCGATCGCGCGCTGCGTCTGTCCGCGGTCTACGGCGACGAAGCGTTCTTCAATCAGGTGCTCGAGCAGCTCGCCAAAGCGCCGACGCCGGAGATCGCCAATCGCTATCGCGGTCTCGTCCCGCTGTTTCGCGACCCGAAACTGACCGCCCGCGCGCTGGCCTTCACCTACAGCGATCAGGTGCGGACGCAGGATCTGCCGCTGGTCGCCTCGGCCATGATGCCCGACCCGGTGACGCGTCCCGCGGCGTGGGCCGAGGTCAAGAGTCGCTGGTCGGACATCGAGAAGCGATCGCCGGCCACGCTGGGCCGGATCGTCGGATCCGCGTCCGCATTCTGTGATCCGCAGTCGAGGAAGGATATCGAGACCTTCCTGGCGCAACATCCGAGGCCAAACGGGCAACGTGTCCAGAGCCGCGCCCTCGAGTCGATCGACACCTGCATCGCCTTCCGCGGCATGCAGCAGAAGTCGTTCGATCGAGGGGTCGCGGCCGGCTTCTGAACGTTAGGGCCGGCCGCTAGCCTGTTTCACTGCTTTGCCAGTTCCACGCGCCGGTTTTTCGCGCGCCCGTCCTCGGTCGTATTCGAAGCGACGGGCTTCGTGGCGCCATAGCCCTTTGCCACGAGTCTCGACGCGGCCACGCCGTGTGCGGTGAGCCACGCCACGACGGGTTGCGCGCGTTTTTCGGACAGCGTCTGATTCGCAGCCGCGGCGCCCTGATTGTCCGTGTGCCCTTCGACGCGGAGCTTCAACGCTGGATCGTCATTGAGCAGTTGTACGATCTGCTGCAGCACCGCTTCGGAGTCCGCCTGGATGGTGGCTTTTCCCGTGTCGAAATGGATTCCGTAGACGGCCACGTGACCGCTCTTCTTGATCTCGTCGGAGAGGTCGGAAGCGGTGACCTCCTGCTCCATGGCCTTCTCGGTGACGATGGTCTGGGAGTAGAACGATCCCTTGTTGTCGAGGTAGTACCAGGTGCTTCCCTTGTGGGCGGTGATCTCTCCCGGAGAGTTTTCCCAGTCGATGGTGAACCCGGCTTTCTTCAGCGCGTTCTCGAAGTTGCGGAAGACCTGCAGCTCGCTCACCCCTTCGCGCGTGCCGTAGTCCCAGGAGTGATACTCGCCCTCGACGGCTTTCTCCTTGGCCTGTCCATCGGCGTCGGCGCCGAGGGGAAATTTGAACTGGTCGAACTCTTTCGAATCGCAGGAATGGATGGTGCTGCCAGGCATCCGCGTGATGAACACGGAGTCCTTGCAGCCTTCGGCGTCTTCTTCCTGAGCCCACAGCGGAACGACGGCGAGCAGCAACGCAAAGCAGAGCGACACGCGCAAAGGCATTCTCATCGGTTTCTCCTCAGTCCACATAGAATTACCTGGAAAGAAAACGTTTACGCATGGTTGACGTTAGCACGGATGCGCTGCTCCGCTATCGCGGCCGCTTTCCCATTCTCGAGAAGGCGACATACCTCGTCTCGCACTCGCTGGGAGCGATGCCCGAAGCCGCGCGCGAAGCGCTCGCCGAATACGCGGAGACCTGGGCGACGCGGGGAGTGCGGGCCTGGGGCGACCAGTGGTGGATGATGTCGATCGAGGTCGGCGACCTCATGGCGCCGCTCATCGGCGCGCCGAAAGGATCGGTGGTGATGCTGCCGAACGTCACCACGGCCGAGGCGGTGGTGTTGTCGTCGTTCCAGTACGACGCGCCGCGCAATGGCATCGTCATGGTCGACGGCGAGTTCCCTTCCGTCCGCTACATCTATGACCGTCTGGCGCAGCGGCTGGGAGCCGAGGTGGTGACCGTGCCGCACGACGCCGGCGGGATGGGGTTCGCTCTCGAGCGTCTGCTGGAGACCATCGACGAGCGGACGCAGCTCGTTGCGCTCTCGCACGTCCTGTTCGAGTCGTCGTTCATGATCGACGTCGAGCCGATCGCACGGCGCTGCCGCGACGTCGGGGCCACGCTGGTCCTGGACGTTTTCCAGTCGGCGGGAATCGTTCCGGTTCGCGTGAAAGAGTGGGGAGTGCCGATCGCCGTCGGCGGCGTGCTGAAGTGGCTGTGCGGAGGACCGGGCGGAGCGTTTCTCTATGTCGATCCCGATCTGCGATCGCGGCTCGAGCCGAGCTTCACAGGATGGATGGCTCACGCCGATCCATTCGAATTCCAGCCTCCTCCGATGCGGTTCCGCGACGACGCGCTGCGATTCGCTGTGGGCACTCCGCCGGTGCCCGCTCTCTATGCCGCGCGGGAGGGTCCGAAGATCGTGGCCGAGGCGGGTGGCGACGACATGAGGGCGATCCGGGAGAAGTCGCTGCGGCAGACCGACCGGATTATCGCGCTGGCCGAGGCGCGCGGATTCGCGCTCCGGACGCCTCGCCAGGCCGCGCGCCGCGGGGGAACGGTCTCTGTGGTCGTTCCGCATGCGCGGGAGGTTGCGCTCGAGTTGAACGCTGAAGATATCATGTGTGATTATCGCCCACAATCGGGTATACGATTGTCGCCACACTTTTATACGACTGACGAGGAGATCGAGCACGCCTTCGCTGCGGTCGACGAAATCCTGCGCAGCGAACGATGGAAGCGCCAGGGAACGCGCCGGACGATGGTCACGTGACGCACCTCGACGCGTTCGTGCCCCGCTGGCAGTTCCGCGAGCTTCACCAGACGCGGGTCGCCGCATCGCCGGACAAGATCTTCGAAGCCATCCGCGCCGTGCGAGCCGAGGACATCCTGATGTTCCGGGCCGTGGTGGGATTGCGACGTGGTTTTCGCCGGGGACCGGAAAGCATTCTCAACCCGGCGCCGGATGTCCCGATCCTCGACGTCGCCACGCGCACCGGGTTTCGCTATCTCGCCGATGATTGGCCCGTCGAGGTTGTCGTCGGCATGGACGTGGCCCGCCACGTCTTCGCGGCGATGAACTTCCTCGTCACGCCGGACCAGGGAGGCGCCTGCATCCTCTCGACGGAGACGCGTGTGGTCGTTACGGACCGGCGCGCCAAGTACACCTTCGCGCTGTATTGGTTCGTGATCCGCGCCGGCAGCGGGTTTCTCCGCCGGATGTGGCTCCGGGCGATTCGACATCGCGCGGAGCGTGTGGAGAGATAGCGGGTTGCTTGGATCACAATGGGGAAGGGACTGCTGTTCTCCATCGCCTTCCTGCTGCTGGGACTGGTCCTCGATCTCAGCACGATCCGGGAGCGGCCGTTCATGTGGATCCGCAAGATGTCCGAATTCACCTGGTGGCGGATTCTCCTCGTCAACATGGCCGGCATCATCGGAGCGTAAAGAAGACGCGAAGCCGGCTGCCGCCGTGACTGTAGGATCGGGTGTGATGACCGATCCACGGCGCCCTCTCTTCTTCAGCGCCTGCGCGGCCATGTTCCTCTTCGGCATCGTGCTCGCGGTCCTCGGAGTCCTTTTCGGATTGCCGGAAATGCGCGCGCGTCTCGGCGTCACGCTCGTGCAGGAGGGCGATGTCTTTCTGTCCCTCTTCTTCGGCGTATTCCTGTCGACGATCGTGGTCGGTCCGGTGATCGACAGCTTCGGCAACAAGGTCGTTCTGGCGGCGTCGTCCGCGCTCGTCGCCATCGCCTTTGCTGCTCTGGCGGCGGCGCATTCCTTTAACGCGGCGATGGCGACGACCTTCCTTCTCGGTTTCGGAGGCGGCGGGCTGAACACGTCCGCGAATGCGCTCGTGGCCGATCTCTACCCGGAGAGCCGCGGCGGGATGCTGAACGTCGTGGCCACCTTCTATGGATTCGGCGCCATCCTGCTTCCGCTGCTCGCGGCGACGATGGCCGCTCTCTTCCCGATTCCGCAGATGCTTCGGATGTCCGCCGCGCTGGCGGCGATCTGCGCGACGGGCTACGTCTTTCTTCGATTCCCCCCTCCCGGAAAGGCGGTCGGATTCTCGCTCCTGGCATCACTGAGGGCGGTGCGGTATCCCGGCGTGCTGCTGCTCGGTCTGCTGCTGTTCTGCGAGTCGGGCAACGAAGCGGGGATCGGCGGCTGGACGTCGGAGTACGCCGGTTCGGCCGGCCTGTCGCCGCGGATGGCCACGTGGATCCTGGCGGGATATTGGGCGGCGTTGATCCTGGGGCGGATGAGCGGCGCGAAACTGCTCGGGTTCATGCCGAAGCCGCGGCTCGTCCTGGCCGGCGCGCTCGGCTCCGTGGCCGGCTCAGCGATCCTGCTGGCGGCGGGATCGGTTGGAATGCTGGGCGCGGGCGCGGTGATTCTCGGGGCCTCGTATGCGACGATCTATCCGACGACGCTGGCAATCGCCGCCGATCGCTACCAGCGTCTGGCCGGAACGATTTTCGGTTTGCTGTTCGCCATCGGGCTGTGCGGCGGAATGCTGTTCCCCTGGCTGATGGGACACCTCTCGCACAGCGCGAGCATGCGCGTGGCCATGACGGTCCCCCTCGGCGGGGCGTTCGTGGTTTGCGTTCTGGCGGTCATACAATCGCGGCACTGATGCGAGAGACCATCACGTTCTATCTCAACGGAAAGCGGCAGACCGTGGGCGGCGACGCGGCGATGCAGACGCTGTCGCGCTATCTGCGGTACGACGTGCGTGCCACTGGAACGAAGATCGTCTGCGAGGAGGGCGACTGCGGCGCGTGCACGGTCCTCATCGGCAGACGCCAGAACGGTGCGCTGCAATACCTGCCCATCAACTCGTGCATCACGTTTCTCTTTCAGCTCGATTGCGCGAGCGTCGTCACGGTGGAGGGTCTGGCGCGCGACGGAAAGCTCACGCCGGTGCAGGACGCGATGGTGCGTTGTCACGGCGCGCAGTGCGGGTATTGCACGCCGGGATTCATCATGGCCATGGCCGCGGTCTATGAGAGGCCTCGGGCCACGGGCCTCGAGCCACGGGATTTTCGCCAGGCGCTCACCGGGAATCTCTGCCGATGCACAGGGTACGAGCCGATCATCAAAGCGGGGCTGGAGGTCGAGGGGCAGCCCACGTGCGAGCAGCTCTATCCGTCCGCGGAGATGCTCCGTGAGTTTTCTTCGATCGGACGGGAGCCGCTCCGCGCGGGCGGTTTCTTCAAGCCCGTCGCGCTTGCCGAGGCCATCGAGTTCAAGGCATCGAATCCGCGCTGCGTGATCGTGCAGGGGGCGACGGACTTCGGCGTGTGGTGCAACAAGCGTGGCTTCTCATCGGACGCCCTGCTGAGTCTCGACGGGATCGAGGGGCTGGGAGAGCTGCGCGTGGAAGAGGGAAAGCTTCGAGTCGGTGGCCGCGTGACGCTCGCGCAGATCGAATCGTTTGTCCAGGACAAGGTGCCGGAGCTGGCGCGTATCCTCGATCGCTTCGGCTCCCCACAGATCAAGAACGCCGGCACGCTGGCAGGAAACATCGCCAACGCTTCGCCGATCGCGGACACGCTGCCGTTTCTCTATGTGACCGAGGCCCGGCTCGAGCTGACCGGCCGCGGCGGCACGCGCACGGTTCCCATCGCATCGTTCTACCGCGGCTACAAGAAGCTCGACCTCGCCGCGGACGAGATCATCACGGCCATCGTCATTCCTCTGCCATCGCGCAACGATACGCTGCGGCTGTACAAGGTTTCGAAGCGCTCGCATCTCGACATCTCGTCGTTCACGGCGGCCATGCTCATGCGCCGCAATGGCGAGCGCATCGAATCGATACGCATCGCCTACGGCGGAGTGGGGCCGGTGATCCTGCGCCTGCCGAAGACCGAGTCGTTTCTGACGGGCAAGACACTCTCGCTGGACGTGCTCGAAGGCGCCGGTGCCATCGCAAAGGAGGAGATCACTCCCATCAGCGATGTGCGCGGCTCTCGCGACTTCCGCCTGCAGCTCGCCGCGAACGTGCTCCGGAAGTTCTACTACGACGTCGGGTCATAACGGCCGGGTGGCATCATGACGAATGTCATTGCTCCGGCCCGGGGCAGTGATAAGTTGCAGGCCGTGAACTTTGGTCGCATTGGCAGAGAGCGCATTGTCGCTTTGTTCTGGGGCCTGGCGTTCACGGCGGTGCTCGCGGTTCTGATCGTCGCCGGCTCGCGGACACTGCAGCACTTCGATGCCGCTCTGGTCGGCTACACATTCGCCGTACTCTTCGCGACGTTCGCGATCACCTATCGCTATTCGATGTGGCTGCAGCGGCCACCGACGCGCAAGTACTGGGTGCGCGGCTGGCAGCTGTTCTTCAATCCCAGGTACCTGGCGCGCAACATCGTCAACTGGGTCAAGCGGGTCGCCGGCGATTTCGCTTTCAACGGTTTCATCTTCCGGCGCGACAAGAAACGCGGTCTGGCCCATGCGCTCATCATGTGGGGCTGCATCCTGGCGTTCGCGATCACGTTCCCGCTCGTCTTCGGGTGGATCCACTTCGAGACCGTTCCCGGCGATCTCACGATGTACCGGACCTACGTCTTCGGGTTCGCGACGAACTCGTTCCCGATTCACTCCACGATCGCCTTCCTCATCTTTCACGGCCTGGTGTGGTCGGCGTTCCTCGTAATCGCAGGGGTGATGCTGGCGATGCGCCGGCGCATGCGCGATCACGGCGCCGCGTCCGTGCAGCGGTTCGGCGAAGACATCCTGCCGCTGGTCCTCCTGTTCGCGATCAGCGTCTCCGGATTGCTGCTCACGGCGAGCTACACGTGGATGAAGGGCTACGGCTACGAGTTTCTGGCTCTCATGCATGCGGTCACCGTGATCTTCACGCTGCTCTGGCTTCCGTTCGGAAAGTTCTTCCACATCTTTCAGCGGCCCGCGCAGCTCGGCGTCAGCTTCTACAAGGATGTCGGCGCGCTCGAGGGCATGGCGAAATGCCGGCGCTGCGCGCTCGAATACGCGCCCCAGATCCAGATCGACGACTTGATCGACGTCGAACACCAGCTCGGATACCGCTACGAGACGAACCGCCCCGATCTCGATCACTACCAGCGCATCTGTCCGTCGTGCCGTCGGACGATGCTCGCGCTCGCACAGGGCGAGCTGTGGCACCGCGACGCAGGCCTCGGGCCTCAGGCCTCGGGCCTCGGATCGCCCCCGCATTTGGACCAACCGAGGCCCGAGATCGGCCCGAGGACTGCGTAAATGGCGACACTCCCCCAATCGCAGGAAACCCTCATCGACGCTTACGGTCCGCATCTCAACAGGATGGAAGGGCTGCGTCTCGACACCGGCGTCACTCCCGACAAGGTCGTGAACACGCACTGCTGCTTCTGCGGACAACAGTGCGGCATTCAGCTCAAGGTCAAAGACAACACGGTCATCGGATTCGAGCCGTGGTACGACTTTCCGTTCAACAAGGGGATGCTCTGCCCGAAGGGTGTGAAGCGTTACCTGCAGGGCTCGCATCCGGACCGGCTTCTCACTGCGCTGGAGCGCGATCCGAATTCGGAGTCGGGATTCCGTGCGATCGACTATGACGCGGCGATCAAACGCGTGGCGTCGGAGATCGAGCGCATTCAATCGAAGTACGGCCCCGACGCGTTCGGCGTGTTGAGCGGCGCCAGCCTCACCACCGAGAAGGCGTACCTCATGGGCAAGTTCGCCCGCGTGACGCTCAAGACGAAGTACATCGACTACAACGGCCGGCTGTGCATGGTGAGCGCGGGCGCGGCGAACAAGAAGGCCTTTGGCATCGACCGCAGCGCCAGTCCGTGGGACGACATCCTCAAAGCCGAGGTCGTGCTCATCGCCGGGTCGAATACCGCGGAGTGCTCGCCGATCACGACGAACTACGTGTGGCAGGCGCGCGAGAACGGCGGCAAGGTGATCGTGATCGATCCGCGCATCACGCCGATCGCGCGCACGGCCGACATCTTCCTGCCTGTCAAACCGGGACGCGACGTCGCGCTGTTCAACGGGATTCTCCATCTGATGATCGAGAACGACTGGATCGATCACCAGTTCATCGAGAAGAACACGGTCGGATTCGACAAGGTCGTGGAGCATGTGAAGCAGTGGACGCCGCAGCACACCGCGGAAGTGACCGGCGTCGCCGAGAAATCGATCCGTGAGGCGGCCGAGCTGTGGGGCCAGGCGAAGACGAGCTTCCTCATGCACGCGCGCGGGATCGAGCATCACTCGCACGGTGTCGAGAACTGTCTCAGCGCGATCAACATCGTGCTCGCGTCGGGTCGCATCGGCCGAGAGTACTGCGCATACGGCACGGTCGTCGGACAGGGCAATGGACAGGGCGGCCGCGAGCACGGGCAGAAAGCCGAGCAGCTGCCGGGATGGCGGGACATCGGCAATCCCGAGCATCGCCAATACATCGCCGGCGTTTGGGACGTGCCGGTCGATTCCATCCCCCAGGCGGGCGTCGACTGCTACGAGATGATGCGCAAGATCGACGCGGGCGAGATCAAGGGCCTGCTCAACATCTGCTTCAACCCGAAAGTATCGCTGCCTGACAACGCGTTCGTCACTGGCGCGCTCGACAAGCTGGAGTTCTTCACGGTCATCGACTTCTTTCTCAGCGAGACCGCGCAGCACGCCGACATCGTCCTGCCGGGCTCACTGCACGAAGAGGACGAAGGGGTGGTGGCGCAGGTCGAAGGGCGCGTCATCAAGATCAACAAGGCCGTCGATCCCCCCGGTGATGCGAAACAGGACTGGCGCGTCATCCAGGACATTGCCGCTGCCCTGGGCCGCACACATGGGATGACGTTCGAGAGCCCGCGCCAGATCTTCGACGAGCTGCGCGTGGCGTCGAAAGGCGGCGTCGCCGATTACTTCGGTATCACGTACGAGAAGATCGAAGCGAACAACGGCGTCTTCTGGCCGTGCCGCTCGGAGGACGACCCCGGTGTGCCGCGCCTGTTCGAGCCGGGATCGTGGAACGTCGTCGCGAAAGGCGCGGGACCGTTCTACTTTCCCGATGGCAAGGCGCGATTCAACGTCGCCGCGTACCGGCCGCCCGCTGAAGACGTCGATGCGCAGTACCCGATCATCCTGACGACCGGGCGCGTGGTCAGCCAGTTCCTCTCCGGGACGCAGACGCGGCGCATCGGACCTCTCGTCGATCAGTATCCGGAGCCGCTCGTCGAGATGCATCCGAAGCTGGCCGCGAAATACGGCATCGCCGACCGCGACTGGGTCACGGTCGAGTCGCGCCGGGGCAATGTCACGTTGCGCGCGCAGGTCGTGACGACGATCCGCCCCGACACGATCTTCATCCCGTACCACTGGCCGGGCCGCAAGTCCGCGAATCAGTTGACGATCTCGGCGCAGGATCCGGTCTCGAAGATCCCGGAATTCAAAGTGTGTGCGGTGCGGATGTCCAGGGCAGAGAAGGCCGACTGATGCCGTTCCTGAACAACCTCGAGTTCTTCGTCGATCCCAACCGCTGCATCGGCTGCCAGTCCTGCGTGGCAGCGTGCAGCGAATGCGATACGCATCGGGGGCACTCGATGATTCATTTGCAGTACATCGATCGGCCGATCTCGGTGCAGACCGTTCCGGTGATCTGCATGCACTGCGACTCGCCAACGTGCGCGGAGGTCTGTCCCGCCGATGCCATCAAGCGAACCGGCGACGGCGTCGTGCAGACCGCGCGCAAGCCGCGCTGCATCGCCTGCAACAATTGCGTGCTGGCCTGTCCGTTCGGCGTGCCCAAGATGAAGACCGAGTTCTCGCTCATGATGAAGTGCGACATGTGCTACGACCGCACCTCGGTCGGCCTGAAGCCGATGTGCGCGTCGGTGTGTCCGAGCGGCGCGTTGTATTACGGAACGCGCGAGCAGATCGAGCGCGAGCGCCCGCGATCGAAGCCGGTCAACTCGTTCCAATTCGGACGGCAGACGATCACCACGAAGGTCAACATGATGGTGCCGGTGGATTCGCCCGCGGCGAACATCGACGTGGTCTCGGCGATGGATGAGGGCCCGGTGAATCCGGCGGGCATGCTCGACAACGTTTTCGACGACATGTGAACGAGATGAGCCAGACCGATCCCGAACAGCTCTCCGTGCCGCCCGACGGACGCGCGTATCACGACCAGCCGCAGTGGCGGAACGATTTCCCCATCGACTGGCCGCAGGACGACCTGGTGGCGCGCCGGGACTTCACGAAGTTCCTGGTGCTCACCAGTCTCGCGTTCGCGGTCGGGCAGGCCTGGATCGTCGTGCAGAACTTCGCGCGCAAGCGGCGCGGGCGGCCTCCCATCCGCATGATCGCGAAGCTCGGCGCGATTCCGGTCGGCGGCTCGATGACGTTTGCCTATCCCGCGGCGCACGACGACTGTCTGCTCGTCCGCACCGGCGCGGATCGCTTTGTCGCCTACAGCCAGAAGTGCACGCACCTCAGCTGCGCCGTGACCCCGCAGCCGGAAAAGAACTGCCTGTTCTGCCCCTGTCACCATGGATTCTTCGATCTCGCGACCGGCGTGCCGACCGCCGGGCCTCCCCAGAGGCCGCTGCCGCGGATCACGCTGGAGGTTCGTGACGGCGCGTTGTATGCGACGGGTGTCGAGGTGCGGGCATGACGCGCCGCAGATTCTCGAGGCAGCAGAAGCTGACGATCATCTACGGCATCCTCTGCATCGTCCTGGTCATGGTCGTTCTGCAGCTCTGGCTTCTCACCGCGACGATGAACGCGTTTCTCGCCGGTGAAGACACCGTGATCATCCCGGCCGCGATTGCGAGCTTCGTCTGCCTGGGCCTCAACAGCGGGCTCCTCTGGTACCTCTACCAGATGGAACGGTCATGAGCTCGGGCGGGGACGGAATCCGCACGCTTCATCCGGCGTACTTCGCGCTGGTCATGGCCACGGGCATTGTCTCGATCGCGGCGAACCTCATGGGGATGCACGAGGTCGCGCTCGTGCTGCTGGCAGTCAACGTCGTGGCGTATGTCGTGTTGTGGGGACTGACGCTCGTTCGCATCGCGCGATTTCCGCGCGATGTCTTCGCGGACCTCATCGATCATCAGCGAGGGGTCGGCTTTTTCACGACGGTTGCGGCCACGAGCGTCTTGGGATCCCAGCTGATCATCGTCGTTCAGCGCGATCGGATCGCAATGGCGCTGTGGTGGCTCACGCTGGCACTCTGGCTCGTTCTCATCTACGGGGTCTTCACCGCCCTGACGGTCAAGGAAGTGAAGCCCCCGCTCGATCAGGGAATCAGCGGCGGCTGGCTCGTGGCCGTCGTAGCCACGGAGTCGGTGTCGACGCTGGCGTCGCTGATCGCGCCGAAGCTCCAGTGGCCGGACGTTCTGCTGTTCGTCAGCCTCATTTTCTGGCTCGCCGGCGGGATGCTTTACATCTGGCTCATCTCGCTCATCTTCTATCGGTACACGTTCTTCAAGTTCTCGCCGTCCGACCTCATGCCGCCGTACTGGATCAACATGGGAGCGATGGCCATCTCCACGCTCGCCGGCACGCTGCTGATCGACGCGAGCAACCGGTCGGCGCTGCTCGCGAAGCTCGATTCGTTTCTGGTCGGATTCACGCTGCTGTTCTGGGCCACCGCCACCTGGTGGATCCCTATGCTCGTGATCCTCGGCTTCTGGCGTCACGCGTACAAGCGATTCCCGCTGACCTATCACCCGCTGTACTGGGGCGCGGTGTTTCCTCTGGGCATGTACACGGTGTGCACCTTCAGGCTTGCCAACGCGACGGGCTCGGGTTTCCTGATGACGATCCCGCGCGTCTTCGTGTTCATCGCGCTTGCGGCGTGGCTCGTGACGTTCATCGGGTTGATGCGAACGCTCGTGCGCCGGCCGGTGCAATAATCGATTGTCGTGCCCATCACTCCGGCCATTCCCTTCAACGCGATCCCCCTGCTCGCGAAACTGAGCGCGGCCGATCGCGCGGCGCTCGAGCCGCTGTGCCGCATGCGCGGTCACGAGAAAGGCGACGTGATCTTCCGCGAGGGCGAGCCCGCGGACCGCATCTACTTCGTCTACCTGGGCCGCGTGAAAATTGTGAAAGCGGCCGGCGCGCGCGACGTGATCATCGAGATCCTGGGCCCGGGCGAGCCTGTCGGTGCCGTTGCGGCGTTCGAGCGCGGCGCGTTTCCCGCGACGGCCATCACGCTCGAGCCGTCGAGCCTTCTCTCCATTCCGGAGCGCGAGTTTTTCCAGATTCTCGCGCAGCGGCCGGACATGACGCGCACGCTGCTGGCCGGACTCACCCTTCGCCTGATGATGCTCAACAAGCGCCTCGCCGACATGACGGGCTCGGCGGAGGAAAAGGCGGCGCGCATGTTTCTGACGCTGGCAGACCGGCTCGGCCAGCGCGACGGAGAAGGTGTCTTCATCCCGCTTCCGCTATCCCGTCAGGAGCTGGCCGACCTTCTGGGAACTACGCTCGAGACCGCCATTCGACTGATGAGCCGCTGGCAGAAAGACGATCTCGTCCGGACGGAAAAGAACGGATTCGGGATCCCTTCGCTCGTCGCGCTGCGTGATGTGACCGCCCACGACTGAAACCTGCCTGCACGCATGACGGATGTCATGCTCCCCGGTCCGCCCAGTGCCTAGAGTGGACCGTGGAGGACAACCATGCAGGACGAAATGCAAACCATTGCCGAGTTCGCGATCTCGAGGCCCGGATCGATCGCCACGCTCGAGCAGCTCGGAATCGACTACTGCTGCAAGGGACGTCAGACGATCGCCGAGGCCTGCCGTCCCGCCGGGATCACCCCTGACGAGCTCTTTGCGATGACCGCGCGCGTCGAAGCGAGTCCGGCCGTCGATTGGAACCAGGCATCGCTGACGGCGCTGTCGCGATTCATCGTCGACGCGCATCACGGATATACGCGCAACACCCTTTCCGCGCTCGGACCCCTCGCGGAGAAAGTACGCAACCGTCACGGCGGCGGTCACGTCGAGCTCGAAGTCGTCGCGAAGCTCGTCGAGCAACTCACCGCCGATCTCTTGCCGCACATGATGAAAGAGGAGCAGGTGCTCTTTCCGTACATCAACGCTGTCGACGAAGCATCCCAGGCCCATGTCGAGCCGCCCATTCCGTTCTTCGGCACTGCCCGCAATCCCATTCGCAACATGATGCTCGAGCACGATGCCGTCGCCGAGATCATGCGCGAGTTGCGCGTCGTCACCGCCGCTTATGAGCTTCCTGCCACGGCTTGCGCGAGCTACAGCGCGCTGTTCTCGCAGCTGGCGTCGCTCGAGACCGACCTCCACCAGCACATCCATCTCGAGAACAACATCCTCTTTCCGCGGGCGATCGAGACGGAAGAGAAGACGCGTGTCACGCCGGTGCCGCTGGCGTATACGAATCACGTCTGTGGCGGCGATCACTGCTGACGAACCGCGGCTGACGGGTGGTCTACGTTTCGTCGAGCAGCAGCTCGAATCGGACGACGGTGCCGCGGCCGCGCGTGCTCTCGACGGTGATGCTGCCACCGACGCTGGCGGCGCGCTCTTGCATCGTGGTCAGACCGAACCGGGGAAACTCCGCGCGCGTCTTCATGGTCGGATCGAAACCGACTCCATCGTCGGCCACGGTGGCGACGATCGTCTGTCCCCTGCGTTCGAGCGACACCGTCGCGCGTGATGCCTTGGCGTGCTTGCGCACGTTGGTGAGCGCTTCCTGGACGATGCGCACCAGTTGCAGCTCGACCGAGGGGCGCACGCGCACGTCGCCTGAGACGATGAGCTCCGTGGAGATTCCGGTCTGCGCTTTCCACTGTTCGAGATAGTTGCGGAGCGCTTCGGCCACGCCCTCGTCGCTGTCGGGCAGCGTGCGCAGACCGACGATGCCCTCCCGCACATCCGTGTACGCCTCGCGCGCGGAAGCGGCCAGCTCGCGCAGTTGTCCGCTGGCTTCTTCGTTCCGGCCGCGCTTGAGATAGGCGTCGGCGGCCTGCACCTTCGTGTTCACGTAGCCGAGGACCTGGGCCAGGCCGTCGTGCATCTCATGCGAGATGCGCAGCCGTTCCTGGGCAACGGCGAGATCGGCTGCCTGCGCGTGCAAGTGTGCGTTGTCGATGGCGATTCCCGCCTGCACCGCAAAACGCTCCAGCGTCTCCTCGTCGCGCTCGGTGAACAGCGAGCCGTCATTCTTTTCGCTGAGATACAGGTTGCCCCGGAACGGGCTGCTGCATTCGATGGGCACGGCCAGCAGGGAGCGCATTATTGGATGATTCGGGGGGAAGCCCTGCGCGCGCGGATGCCGGCTCACGTCCGCCAGCCTCAGGTGGGCGCCTTCGCGCAACACCACGCCGAGCACCCCGTGGCCCACCGGCGGCGGGCCGATTGCCTCGCGCTCCTCCGGAGAAATGCCGGAGGTCACGAACTGACGGATGGCACCGTCGCGATCGATGACGGACACAGCTCCGTACCTGGCGCCGGCAAGATCGCGTGCTTCGTCGACCATGGTCTTGAGCACGGCGTCGAGCGAAAGCTCCGCGGCAACGGCCAGACCTGCTTTGTGCAGTGCCAGCAACTCCTCGTTCTGATGGCGCAACTGAGCCTGCATCCGGTCGACGAAGCGGAAGATGAGCATGGAGAAGACGACGATGCCCGAGAGTGCCACCGCGTCCAGCGCCAGGTGGTAGCCCACCGGCATCCTGCCGAGGATCGCGGAACGCACCGTTTCCAGCGCGAGGAGTGCGAGAACGGGCACGACCGTGGCGATGACCTTGAGCTGTCGGAGTGTCATGACGAGAACTCGGGGAAGCGCTTCGTATTGTGTATCAATCGCCACGGACATGAGGATGACAGGGATCGTCGAGGATCACCCCGCCCGGATGGGTGGGCCGCTATACTCGGGACGCCGTGAAGATCCTGATCGCCGACGACCACGCGTTGTTCCGCGACGGGCTGCGCAGCCTGCTGCTCGCGCAAGGCCACGAGGTCGTCGCGGAGGCCAGCAACGGACGCGAGGCCGTCGAGCTCGCCCATCGGACGCAGCCCGATCTCGTGCTGATGGACGTCTCCATGCCCGAGCTCGACGGCATCTCGGCGACGCGCCAGCTCACTGCGGAACTGCCCGACGTCAAAGTGGTCGTGCTCACCGCCTCGGAGGACGAGAACAGCCTGTTCGAGTCGCTGAAGGCCGGCGCCGGCGGCTATCTGCTCAAGAATCTGGAAGCCGATGATTTCTTCGCGCTGCTGGAGCGCGCCAGCCGCGGCGAGCCGGCGCTCACCCCGGCACTGGCGCGCAAGGTCCTCATGGAATTCGCCAGGCCGAAGGAAGTGCAGCCGGAAGAATCGTTGACGCCACGCGAGCACGAGGTGCTGGAGTTGATGGTCGAGGGCATCACCTCGAATCGGAAGCTGGCCAGACGACTCAACCTCAGCGAGAACACCATCAAGTTTCACATCCGCAACATCCTCGACAAGCTCCGCCTTCACGATCGCGCGCAAATCGTCGGATACGCGCTGCGAAAGAAGATGACCGGGCCGGAATCGTGAGCGCGAAGTTCTGGGTCGGCGGTGTGCCCCCTCCCAGATTCCTCGCCGTCTCCGCGGCTCGGAATGACGGGGGCGAGTCATTCCGAGCGGTGTAGAGCGCGAGGAATCTGGGCGGTGGTCTGCGCGGCGCTCGGAATGACGGTTACCTCCCGGGCGATCGTTTCATCGAGAGCGATCGACGTGTTGCCGCACCTCAGAACGATGGCCGGTTTCACCGCCACGACCGTGATCAACGTTCCGGGTACGAGTCCGTAAGCGGCCAGGCGGCTGAGTCGCGAGGCGGACCCGGACGTCAGAGCGGTCACGCGGACCACGTGGCCGGGAGTCGCTTCAGTGAGTGGAAATGTCATGGCGATCCTTCCATGCTGCAATCGTGCGGATCCAGCGCGCCACGATCCCCTCGGTCACGAACTCGAATCCGCAGGCGGGGCATCGGACCATCGAGCAGCCGCGCGCGAACGGACACGATCCGTGGCACGTCGCCCCTTCGAAGTCGACGCCGCAGAGCGGACACTCGTACCGGGCGGGCTCGCTCATGATCCGAGGCTCAGGCCGGTCAGTTGAAAGAAGGCATGCATGAGCATGCCGAAGCCAAACGAATAGACGATGATGAACGCCGCCAGCGCGAACGCCGTGCGCGTGCCCCGCTCCTTCAACATGACGAAGAAGTTGGCGATGCACGGAATGAACAGCGTGATCACCGTCAGAGCCACGACGGTCTGAGTCGCCGTCAGGTGTCCGGCGCGCTGCATCGTGAATAGCCCCGCCGCACCGTAGTCGCGGCGCAGGAATCCGATCACGAACGCATTGGCCGCTTCCGCCGGCAGGCCCAGGCCGCCCACGATCAGGGGCGCTAGTGCGCGTTGAATGGCTTTGAGCAGATGCGTGGCATCGAGCACGTAGAGCAGAACGGTTCCGGCGATGAACAACGGAACCGCTTCCTTGAGGTACCACTCGGTCCGTGCCGCGACTTTGATGAGGATGTTGGAGATCTTGGGCGTGCGGATCGGCGGGATCTCCAGAATGAAATCGCCGGCGTCGCCGGGCACGATCTTCGCGGCGAGGTACCCGACGAGAAAGACCGTCCCGATCATGACCGACAACCAGATCGCCGCGGCCGGCCCGCCGAGCGGCGCGAGCATGGCGATGATCACCGCGAGCTGCGCCGAGCAGGGGATGCTCAGCGCCAGCAGCAGCGTCACGATGACGCGCTCCTTCTTCGTCTCCAGGATGCGCGTGGTGAGCGTGGCCATCGTGTCGCATCCCAGTCCGAGCACCATGGGCAGGACGGCTTTGCCGTTCAGTCCGAGACGGCGGAACGTGCGGTGGAGCATGACGGCCAGGCGCGGCAGGTAGCCGGAGTCCTCGAGCAATCCGAAAAAGAAGAAAAACGTCATGACCACGGGCAGAACGATCGCGATCGCGTACGTCAGCGCCATGGTGATCACGCCGAATGGGCCGACCAGCAGGTCATGGGCGACGCGAGCGAACGACGGGCCCTGTGCGGCCGCCTGAACCGTGTATGCCGCGGTGATCACGCCGGCATGGATGGCGTGGACGTGGGGAAACGGCAGGAGCGCATCGGCGAGGCGGATTGACCAGACGTTGATCCCGCGCTCGAAAAGCCGGGTCTGCACGAAATCGACGAACGTACCGGCACCGAGTTTTCCGACGAACAGCCAGCCGATGTAGAGCACGAGCGCCACGATCGGCCAGCCCCAGATGTGATGCATGGTCACCTGGCCGAGCGTCGAGCGTACGCCGCGGCGCTCGTCGTCGCACGCCGAGCCGTCGAGCAGACGCTCGATGAGCGCATGGCGCGAACGGGCGATGCCGTACGCAAACGCCGTATCCGCCTCGAGGCGGGAGAGTGTTTCCCCTCGGGATGCCCCCCTCTCTTTCGCCGCGGCAAGCAGGCTCTCGATCTCGTCGCCATAATCGACGGTCACGCGGCCGAGGCGCGGTGCCACGGCGCTGCGCTGCAGCTTGCCGAGGTTCCATCCGCGCAGCGCGGAAATGATGACCACGTCGACGCCCAGCCGCTCGGAGAGCGCTGCCAGGCCGCCGGAGGGGTCCTTCGCTTCGTCGGCCATGTTGAGGCAGAGCGTGAACGGCAGCTCGTGCTCGATCAGCTGAAGAGCCAGAAGGAGAGTGCGCCGTACGTTGCCGAGGTCTCCGACCAGGACGATGTCGGCGTCGCGGTTGGAGAGCAGCACGTCGCGGGTCACGCGCTCTTCGTCGGAGTGGGGAGTGAGGTCTCCGGTGCCGGGAGTGTCGATGACCCTGCGCTCCTGACCGTCGATGTCCGCGGTGGCTGTGGTGATCTCGACCGTGGTGCCGGGATAGTTCGCGACCGTGACGTAGCGACGGGTGAGCCGGGTGAAGAGGAGCGATTTGCCGACGTTGGCGTTGCCGACGAGGATGAGTTTCCGGGCGCGGCCGGCGCCGTCTGACTGCGACGCAGTCTCAATTGGGTCAGCGAGTTTCTCCGCGGTCGAGTGACAGGCAGCCATGCCGCAACGGTAGGGCAGACCCGAACCGCGGTGTATGACGGACGTCATGCGGTCATGTGATTGTTGTCACCGGTGCGGATGGCAATCCCCGTGAAGCTGGCGGTCGCGGATTCCCCGCGCGCTATGTTGAAACCAGTCGAGCTCGAAATTGAACTGTTCTGCCGCGGGATGCGCATCGACCAGTCATGCCGCGTCGGCGATGAAGGGCGGCGCATCAGCCGCACGCGCGCCGGACTGGGCTCGGGACTCGAGCTCGTGCTCCCGAACAAGCCGAAGCCCATCTGGGTCAACGTGCCCGTGACCGAGGCGTTCGTGCAGAAGTCGCAGTACCTGCTGGTGAAAATCGAGCGTCGTTACGCGTTGATCAACACCGAAAGCGGCGACGAGTATCCGGTTGAGGTGCCGCCCGAGCCAGACTGGTATTCACGGTCGACGTCGAGCGGTACGCTCATGAGCCGCATCGGCGTCCTGCAGGGCAACTACCTCGGCGTTTACGTCTCCAATCGATGCCTGTACTGGAGCTGGACTCCGGAAGTGGCGTGTAAGTTCTGTACGACGGGAAAGAACGTCGGGAGTGTGGAGGAGTCACGCAAGAGCGTGGCGGACGTCGTGGAAGTGGCCCGAGCCGCGCGCGACGAGTCGGGCAGCGTGTTCACGCACCTCAACACCGGCTATCACTACGAGGACCGTGCCGACCGCGAAGTCATCCACGGCCTCCGTCAATGCGAGACGTTCGTGCGGGCCATCCGCCGCGAGGTGGGCGGCTTCATCGGCGTGCAGGCCGTTCCCGTTCCGCGATCGAACTTCTACGAGTACGACTCGCTGATCGAGTCCGGAACGGACCATTTCTCGTTCTGCTACGAATTCGAGACGCCGGAGGTATTCGAGCGGCTCTGTCCCGGCAAGGCCCGGACCGTTGGGCAGCACGCATTTTTCGAGGCCATGGAGTACACCGCGTCGAAGCTCGGCAAGGGACGTGTGTCCGGCGAGATCATCGCCGGCGTGGAGCCGGTGGAAGCGACCATGCGCGGCATCGACCGCATCGTGGACGCCGGCGCGTTTCCAACCGTGTGCATCTTCCGTCCCACGGCCGGCAGCGCCATGGAGAACGTGCCACCCCCTGACCCGGGCGCGATGCGCGATGTGTTCGCCTATCTCCACGAGGCCTGCCGCCGTGCGCGCATGCCCGTGGGCATCCTGCCCATCGAGGTATCGCTGGTGGTGCAGCCGGAAGAATGCGCGGCGCTCGTGGAGCCGAATCTCGCCAGCGCCCTGTACGGCGTGCAGAACCGCGCGCTTCGCTGGCTGGCCGCGCCATACATCGCCTGGAAACGCCGTCCGGCGGCGTGAGTTACCGGCGTTCGGTGGCCAGACCGGCTCGTTCGCGCACGCGTTCGCGGTAATCGTCGGACGAAGCCGGGTCGAGCTCCCAGCGCCGCCGGTCCCGCGAGCGCTCCTTTTCACCGCTCCGCAGCTCTTCGCCGGGCTCGTATGTGATCCCGATGGCCTCGCCGAACTCCTCGGTGATGTTCTGGTCCGGCGTGGGCATGCTTCCGCCTGCCGTCTCGTCACCGGTCGACTCGGCCATTTCCCACTGCGCGTCGATGTCGCCTCCGGCGAGCTTCGGAGTGGTGGCGAGGTTGTGCTCGAAGCGCTGGCGCAGCGCGAACCGCCCCGATTCGACCGCCGTCCCGCCGTCGAAAGGCTCGATGACGACGTCGTACTTGAGACTGACCATGATCGGATCGGGATGCATCGGTTCTCTCCTCATGAATGCTGCCCTGATGATCGCTGAGGGTTTGTTCATATGCGGGTCCTGTCAGGCAACTTACAGGTGGCGGGTCCCCGCGGGCGGTATTGAACATCCTCCGCTCGTGTGACGGCCGACACCGGGAGGCATGTCCTGCGTCGCCTGCCGGGTCCGGGTGGAGGGACAGAATCAGGGGGACGGAGGTGTCGGTCATGTGTCTCGGGATTCCCGGAAGGATTGTTGCGGTCATCGAGGATGTCGCTGTCGTCGATTTCTGGGGTGTCGAGAAGCCGGTGCGCCTCGATACGCTGGAGCAGCACGTCGCGCCCGGCGATTACGTTCTCGATCACGCCGGATTTGCGGTGCGGATCATCCCGCCGGATCAGGTCAACGACACGCTGATGCAGTACGAGGCGATTTTCGCCGAGGCGGGTGAGGATCCGGTGGTCGGAGATATCGTCGCCGAGTTCGAAACCGCGGCAGAGCTCGAGCTGGAGCCGGCTTAGCTCGTCGTTGTGCTCCCGGTCACACGCCGGTGTGCGTGCAGTCATCGGGTCGGATAAGCCGGGCGTGCTCTGATCGATACCGGAGAAATCATCCCCATGAATTGCGAGCCGCACCCGATCGTCACGTGGGAATTGACGCGCAACTGCGATCTGGCCTGCCGCGGCTGCCCGTTTCCCTCCGATCCGTACTCCGGCCGCAACGAACTGTCGACGTATGAGTCGTACAAAACTATCGATCAGATCGTGGAGCTGGCGCCGCGGGAGTTCCTGATCACAGGCGGTGATCCGCTCGAGCGCGAAGATGTGTACCAGATCGTCGATTATGCGCGGCGGCGAGGTCTGCGTCCCGGCCTCGTCGTCAGTCCCACAAAGCTTCTGACCGGACCGGCCATCGAGCGTCTGCAGCGAACCGGCTTGTCGCGCCTCATCGTGAGTATCGACGGATCGACCGCGGCCATTCACGAGCGCCTTCACTGTGTGCCGCGATCGTTCCTGAACACGTTGAACGCCGCGGAAGATGTGCGTGTGGCGGGGATCGCGATCGAGGTCAACACGCTCGTCACGCGGATCAACGTGAGCGATCTTCCGGTCATCGCCGGACGGCTCGAGAACATGGGCATCTCGCGCTGGAACCTCTATTTTCTCGTACCGGTGGGCGACTCGCGAGTTATCGAAGCGCTGACCGCCGATCAGGTCGAGGCCGAGTTT
This sequence comes from Thermoanaerobaculia bacterium, assembly GCA_038244815.1. GTDB lineage: Bacteria > Acidobacteriota > Thermoanaerobaculia > Gp7-AA8 > Gp7-AA8 > DASVHS01. The sequence continues at coordinate 1,890 of JBBRTB010000003.1, read as the reverse complement.
GATGTGATCCGCCGGATCGCCGAGGATGCGCCGTATGCGGTTCGCGTCGTGGAGGCGCCGCATTACCGGCGCTTCCTGCTGCAGCGCAAACTGAGGAGCCGGCTCGATGAGCTCGACGGTACCGGCGATACGGATGTTCTCGACAGCGCAGTGCCCGGGGCCAGCAGCTCCGTGTTCATCTCGCACGCCGGCGATGTGCGGGCCAGCGAGTTCCTGCCGCTGTCGGCGGGCAACTTGCGCTATCGCTCGCTGAGCATGATCTATCGGGGAAGCGATCTCTTCACCGCGCTGCGCGACTCCCGCAATCTCAAGGGGCGTTGTGGCCATTGCGAGTTCCGTCACGTCTGCGGCGGGTCTCGTGCGCGCGCCTTCGCCATCACGGGCGACGCCTTCGCCTCGGATCCGCTGTGTTCTTACGAGCCGGGGGAGGCGCTCCCCGCGCCGTCGTTCTCGGCGAGCGCGGAGATGACATCATGAGTGACTCTTTTGATCCGCGCACCACTCCGTGGTCCATCGATCCCGCGGACTTCTACGAGCTCGAATCGTTCTCGGAGCAGATGACGTTCCTGCTGCGCTACGCGGTGCTGGCTCCGTCGGTGAACAACGCCCAGCCGTGGTCGTTCCGCATTGGAACGAACGAAGTCGAAGTCTTCGTGGATTACTCGCGGCGTCTTCCGGCCGTGGACCCGAACGATCGGGAGCTGCTGCTCAGTGTCGGCGCCGCAATCATGAACTTTCGCATCGCCGCCGCGCGCTTCGGGTTCGAGTCGACCGTGTTGTACAAGCGGCGGCCCGAAGAGTCGGCCGCGGTAGCGATCATCGCCCTGCGCGAAACATGCGTCCGCGACGACCGGCTGGTGACCCTGTTTCCGTCCATCAATGGGCGCCGCACCAATCGACGTCCCTTCGACGCCAGGCCGATCGCACCGGAGCTGGTGTCGCGTCTCTGCGACGTCATCGACGAATATCCGGACAACTTCCGGGCCGTCCTGCCCTATGAAAGAACCGAGCTCGCCGAGCTCGTGCGCTGCGCCGACGAGATTCAGCTCAAACGGGCAGCCTATCGCGAGGAGAGCGCGGAGTGGATCCGCTCCAACAGAGGAGCCACCGACGGCATCTGCAGCGATGGGCTCGGATGGCCGGAGCTGTTCCCCTCGGCGGCAGCGTGGTTCGTACGCCACGAACAATTCTCAGCGTTGCGCAGCCGGCACGATCAGGATCTGGCCGCGAGCGCATCCGCCCTCGTCGTGCTGACCGCGCCCGACGACCGGATCTTGCTGCTGCGCGCCGGGGAGGCACTCGAACACATGCTGCTGGCCATCACGGCGATGGGACTGGAGTACTCGTTCCTGAATACGCCTGTGGAAGTCGACGCGCTGCGCGACCGCATCAACACGCTCGTCGGATCGCACATCCCCGCACAACTCATCATCCGCGTCGGATACGGCCCCGCGGCCGGGAAGCACATGCCGCGGCGTCCGGTCGAGAACGTGCTGAACAGGTGAGTTCGGGTTGCCGGGTTGCCGGTAACGAGGTCATTCCGAGCGGTGTAACGCGCAAGCGCGTTGTCGAGGGGATGAACGGATATCCTGCGGAGCGCGGTTCCGCAGACGAGGCCGTTGACGCAATGGTGCGCAGTACTGAGCCCGATTCCGAGCGTGGTCCCGGAAGATCGAAGTCGCATTGGTGACGCGGCACGTAAAAGCGTGTTCGCGATCCCGTTTAGAAGAGTGTTCCAAGCCCTGGTCTTCCGCTGCGGGTCCGCAAAAAATTCATTTTGCGGGGTGTTTGATGCCAAAGCGAGTTCGGATCCTCCGGTCCCAGAGAAAGATTATCGGTGATTTGGTGGTGGTCAACCCGGACGCAGCAGGAATCGATGCTGGTTCGGAG
>JBBRTB010000002.1:0-273722 GCA_038244815.1 Thermoanaerobaculia bacterium | reverse complement strand
TGGGTTTAGAACGTCGCGAGACAGTTCGGTCCCTATCTGTTGTGGGCGGAGGAGAATTGAGTGGAGGTTTCCTTAGTACGAGAGGACCGGGAAGCACTGACCTCTAGTGTACGAGTTGTCGCGCCAGCGGCACCGCTCGGTAGCTAGGTCGGGAAAGGATAATCGCTGAAAGCATATAAGCGAGAAGCCAACCACAAGATGAGTTCTCCCTGAAGGCCCGTGGTAGATGACCACGTTGATAGGCTGGAAGTGTAAGGGTCGAAAGATCTTCAGCTGACCAGTACTAATCGGCCGTTTGACTTGACCATATTTGCCTTGATTTGATGTTGTCTGCAGCCATTGCACTCGCTGTAAGTACACAACCCGTATTCAATTTTTCATGATCACAAGTTTCCGGTGGTCTTAGAGCAGAGGTCACACCCGTTCCCATTCCGAACACGGCAGTTAAGCTCTGCATCGCCGATGATACTGCCCGGGCGACTGGGTGGGAAAGTAGGACGCCGCCGGGATAAATTCTCTGAAAGGCCGCTGACAACCTCAGCGGCCTTTCGCTTTTTCTCCCTCTTTTGCGACAATCAGCCGTTGCGTAGCCGCTGGCTCTTCGCCTCCGCCATCATCGTCCTCCTCTTTACCCTGCAGTCGCTTCGGCGTATCGGCACCGGCCCCTGTGCCTCCCGACTTCGTGAACTGACGTCCCAGGCCAGAGCCTTCGGTGCTCGACCTCATCGCATCGAACTGTTGAGGATCCTCCAGTGAAGCTCGACGTGAAGCGGGTGGGCGAGCTCATCGTGGCCGCGGGGATCAGCGCGGTTCTCACGATCGCCTACATCGTTTACACCGGCAGAGTGCTTGGGCCAGCCGAATATGCCGACTTCGCGGCCGGACTGTCGGTGATCTACCTGTTCTCGATGGCTCTGAGCCCGGTGACGCCGACCATCGCCCGACTGGTGGCGCGCCACGTGGTCCGCGGCGAGCTCCCGGCCGTCGCCGCCCTGAGGCGCGCCTCGCTTGTGAGAATGGGATGGGTGATCCTGGGCTTCGCCGCGATTCTGCTCATCTTCTCGACCTCGCTGGCCCGACTCCTTCACTTTCGCGCCACCTCCACGCTGCTCCTCGCGTTCGCGTCCTCACTGCTTGTGGCGCTGATCGGTGTCGACCGAGGCGTCCTTCACGGCCTGATGCGCTTTCATACATACAACTTCAACACGGTTCTCGAGTCGGTCATCCGCACGGCCGGGGCGGTCCTTCTGTTTCTCTATGTCCGCAGTGCCTCGTCGGCACTCGTGAGCTACGCCGCGGCGCTCCTCATTGCGGAAATCGTGATCGCCATGGGCTTCGCGCGGGAGTGGCGGAACATACCGCCGGCGCCGGTCGACTGGGCCTCCGTCGGACGGCTGATGATGCCGATGGTCGTGCTCATGTTGTCGGTGGCCATTTTTCAGAACGCGCACGTGCTGGCGGTGAAGCGGTGGTTCATCGCCAGCGACGCCGGAATCTACGGGGCCGCCAGCGCGGTGATGCGCGGCTTTGGCGTGCTCTTTGTTCCCCTCTACGTGCTGGCCGGACCGCTGCTGACCGGCGCGCATGACTCCGGCCGGCCCATCCGAGGATTGACGTTGCAGCTCTGCGCGGTCTACTTCGCGCTCAGCGTCATTCCTCTGGCGATTTTCATCGTCTGGCCGGAGCGGATCATGACGCTGTTATACGGTTCGGCGTACTCGGCGGCCGGGCCGCTCGTGGCCCGGCTCGGCGGAGTCACCGTCATCACTTATACGGCGCTGATGCTGTCCCAGGCGCTCATCAGCGTGGCTGACTTTCGATTCCTCTCGGTCTACGCGCTCGGTGCCGTCGCGCAGGTCATCGCGCTCGTTCTCCATCACCGCACCTGGTCGGATGTGATCGTGGCACTGTACGTGCCGCAGACGCTCGTGCTATTTCTGGTCATCGTCCTTTTCGCGACATGCTCAAGACTTTCTTCACACGCGTCTACGAAAACGCAAACCAGCTGAACCGGCGCAACATCATCGGTCTGGCCCGGCGGGCCCGCCGTGACGGCGGCCGCGTCTCGCTCCTGGACCTCGGATGTGACGACGGTCTCTGGACGCGCAGGCTGGCCGACGCGGTGGGGGCCGGCGAGATGCATGGAGTCGAGATCGTGGAGGAGGCGGCCCGGAAGGCGGCGCAGAACGGGGTGTCCGTGAAGGCTCTCGATCTCAGCCGGCCGATGCCGGAGCTGCCGTCGGAGGCGTTCGATCTCGTCCACGCGAACCAGGTCATCGAGCACGTGCCGAACGTCGACTTGTTTGTCTCCGAGGTCTACCGGCTGCTGAAGCCGGGTGGCTACGCCGTGATCAGCACCGAAAACGGGAGCAGCTGGCACAACGTCTTTGCGGCGGCCATGGGCTGGCAGATCTTCTCGCTGACCAACGTCTCGTCATTGAAGGCCGGCCTGGGCAATCCGTTTGCGATTCAGCGCGGCGGCACTCCGTATACAGGCACGTGGACTCACAAGACCATCTTCAACTACCGCGGTCTCATCGAGATGTTCGAGGCGCATGGATTTCGATCGGTCGAAGTCGCCGGCGCGGGTTACTTTCCTCTGCCAGCGATTCTCGGGAAGGCCGATCCCCGACACAGCGCGTTCATTACGGCGTTCGCGCAGAAGTGATCAACGCACGAACAGCCGCTTGAACAGCCAGTAGACAACGCTCGACGGCATCGCCAGCAATATCCCATGTGCGGCAATGCTGGCCAGAGAGCGCGGCGTTGGCCTGAAACCGAGATGGCGGATGGCGTGGATCTTGAGCCTCGTGCTGTCGCGCAGTGCGGGCCGCAGCAGCCGGTGCTTTCCCGACTGCAGATGGATGCGGTAGGCGACGAGCGCCTCTGAGAAGTTGTGAAACTTCCCGAACCGTGCCAGCCGCAGCCAGAGCGCGTAATCCTCCGCCGCCGGGAAATCAGGAGTGTAGCCGCCGGCGTCGATGAGGGCCTGACGCCTGGCCATGACCGACGGCTGGGCCACGCAGTTCATGGCCACGATGCGGCGCTTGATGTCGCGGTCCTCCTGCGGATAGCGGCGGCTGCCGATGGTCCGCGACTCTTCGTCGATGAACCGCAGGGCCGAACCGACGAGGACGTGATCGGGGTTGGCGCGCAGGAAGTCGATCTGCTTCTGCAGGCGTCCCGGCTCGCAGAAGTCATCTGAGTCGATGAAGGCGATGAGATCGCCGCGAGCCTCGTGCAGTCCGGCGTTGCGGGAGCCGCTCAGTCCGAGGGGTGTGGTGGTGGTGACGATCCGGATGCGCGGATCGCCAAACGTCTTCTCGATACGCCTGGCGTCCTCCTCCGGGCCGTCGTTGATCATCAGATATTCGAAGTCCTGAAACGACTGCGACAGGACGCTGGCGATGGTCTCGTCGAAGTAGCGGGCGTTCGTCCGATAAAACGGCGTGAAGACGGTGAGAGGTGGACGTTCAGTCGAATGCATAGCCGGAGCGCTGGTAGACATCGGCGACCACGCGCAGTACCACGTGGGCGTCCTCGAGCGTGGCCGTTGGCCGGCGTCCGGCGCGGATATCGTCGAGGAATTCGGCGGTCTCCATGCGCCAGGATTCGTCAAGGCCGGGGAACTCCCAGACCGTGGTCTCCGGAGGTCCCATTTCGGGCAGCATCCGGTAATACGAGAGCCGCTCCACGCCGTAGCTCCCGCCGAGTCCCTCGACATGAAGCTTGGCGGCATGACCGTAGATCTCGAGCGAGAAGAGATTCTTCCATTCGGTGCAGCTCACATGCAGGGAAGCCGTTTTCCCGTCGCTCGTGCGCAGCAGCAGAAAGGCGTTGTCGTCGACAGGCATGTCCCAGAAGTACGTCGTGGCGAAGCCGTCGGCAGTCTGAAAATCACCGAGGAACTGGCGCGCCAGATCGATGAGATGGACGCCCTGGTCGATGAGCTCTCCGCCCCCGGCACGCTTCGGGTCCGCGCGCCACTCCTTGTCGTAGCCGAGGCGGCCGCCGTGACCGTAGCGGCCGCGCACGAACATCATCTCGCCGAGCGCCCCCTCTTCCTGCAGCTCTCTGGCCTTGAGCAGAGCCGGGTGGTAGCGATGGTTGAAGCCGACATGAACGAGCCTGCCGCTCCGCTCCTCTGCGGCGATCACGGTATCGAGCTCGCGGAGGTTCCGCGCCGCCGGTTTCTCGACGAGAACGTGTTTGCCAGCCTCCAGCGCCGCCACCGAGATCTCCGCCAGAAGGCTGTTGATGGTCGACACGATCACCACGTCGACGTCATTGCGTTTCACGACCTCACGCCAGTCGGCGCTCCAGTGGGCCGAAGCTGGCAGAGCCAGTTCCCGTGCGCGATCGATCTGGATGTCCGCGCAGGCCACCAGCGCGGCGGGCGGTGCCATGCGCTCGATGGCGGCGGCGCGCTTCCGTCCGATCAGGCCGCATCCGATGATGGCCACGCCCAGCGGTTTCATCGATCGCCCCAGTCGAAACCGCGGTCTTTGGGCACGATGCGCCGCAGCGTGTAGACGTCGCCGGCCAGATCAAGCACGTGCCGTTCGAGGCCTTCCCATGGATCCCAAATGGCGCTGAGGAGCTTGCCGGAGATCCCGTCGCTCGCCGCGGATGCCAGAAAGACGCAGAGATCGGCACCGCGATCGAGCGGCGCGCCGCCCTCTTGCTTCTGTTTGACGGCGCGCTCGTAGAACTTGCTGCCGACTTTGCCGGGTCCCGCTTCGATCACTTCGTCCAGCAGGCGCGTGTTCAAGGCGCCGGGCGCCACCGCGTTCACATCGATGCGGAACTCGCGCATCTCTTCGCTGAGCGTCTCGGCGAAGCGGATGATCGCTGCCTTCGACGTGGCGTACGCGCTGATGCGCGGCAACGGGTTGGTGGCTCCGCCTCCCGATAGCTGCACGATCTTTCCGTAGCCGCGCTCCTTCATGTGCGGAATCAGGTAGCGGCACATCAGCACCGAGCCGAGCAGATTGACCTCGATGGTGCGGACCCAGTCCTTCCAGTCCACCTCGTCGATCGTTCCCTTCGGACCGTAGATGCCGGCGTTGTTGACGAGAATCTGGATGTTGCCGAGCTCCTCGACGGCGCGGTTGACGATGCGCTCGACGTCCTGCTCGTGAGCGACGTTCGCCACTTCGGCGAGGACCTGCTGTCCCTCTTTGGCAAACCCGAGAAGATGATCGCGGGCGTTCTCGAGCCGGGCCCGTTCCCGGGCGCAGATCAGGATGCTCGCTCCCTCGCGAAGAAACGAGCGGGCAATCTCGAGGCCGAGACCCTGATTCGCCCCGGTGATGATGGCGCACCGGCCTTCGAGTTTCATGACGGTACCCCGACCGAGTAAATGCGCAGCCCCTCGCGGGCGCCGAGAAAGCGGTTCGCGTCGATGACCGGCGTGCCGGCGCCGATCTTCACGGTCCGATAGTCCGGCCATTCGGTGGCCACGACGAGAACATCGGCGTCCCGAAGCGCGTCGTCCGCGGTCGCACAGAGCTCCACGCCGGCCAGCTCCGCTGGCAGGGAGCGAACCATCGGATCGTGTGCACGCACCGTTGCACCGTGCTCGGAAAGCCACCGGCACAACTCCACCGACGACGAGCGTCGCAGCGTGTCCGTGCCCGGCTTATAAGTCAGGCCCCAGACCGCGATCGTCCTTCCCTGCAGATCCCCGAGCACCGATTCCAGTTTGCGCCTGACCCACTCCTTGTGGCGATCGTTGCTCGTTTTCACGGCGGCGATCAGCGGCAAGTCGCCGCGGGACTTCAGGTACTCGATGTCGCGCGCCAAGGTCCCGCCGGCGAACGCGCCACCGGGAGCGAGATAGGCGCGCGGTCCGATGCGAGCGTCAGTCTTCAGTCCCCGCGCTACATCCTGCGCGTTCGCGCCCACGGCTTCGCAAACGGTGGCGATCTCGTTGACGAAGGCCACCGATGTCGCCAGAAAGGCGTTGAGCGCATGTTTGGTCATCTCCGCCGATTCGACCGACATCCATTCGATGCGCGCGTGCAGCGGAGCCAGCAGCTCGTCCACCACTGCGCGCTCGTCGTCCGACCGCGTCCCCACAACAATTCGATCGGGCCGCAGAAACGTGTCGATGGCCTTCCCGAGCCGCAGATTCTCCGGCGAGCTCGCGAACGGGAAGCGCCCCCGGGCCATGGACTCCAGGCGCCGTACCGATCCCACCGGCAGTTGCGATGAGACGAGGATCAGCGTCCCCCGGTCGAGAATGTCGAACAGCGACTCGACGCGCTCGATGACGAAGCCGGTGTCGGCGCGATCATCATCGTCGACCGGCGTGTCGTAGGTGACCCACAGGGCGCGGGCGTTCTTCACCGCGTCGTGCGCATCGGTGGTGAAGCGCAGCGTTCCCCTTTCCAGGCCGGCGCGCACCAGTTCCGCGAGCCCGGGCTCATGCAGCGGCGGCTCGCCACGGCCGAGGCGCTCGATCGCGGCCGGATCCCCGTCCAGTCCCACCACTTCGTGTCCAAGCGACGCCATACAGGCTGCCGTCACCGTTCCCAGGTGCCAGAGGCCGAACACGCAGAGCCTCACGGACGGGCCTCGAGGAGCCATGGATGCTCCTGCAGGTAATCGACGGTGCGGACGATGCCCTCGCGGATGGTCAGCGTGGGACGCCATCCCAGCGCGCGCAACCGGCTGCAGTCGAGGAAGATGAACGGGCTGTCACCGATCCAGCCGCGCTCGCCGCCGCTCAGCTCGACCTCGGGAGATACGCCGAGGCGTTCCGTGATCCAGCGCACCGAGTCGGTGACTTCGCAGTAGGTGTCGTGTCCCACATTGATGATGCTCACGCGATCGGTAGCCTGCTGGAAGGCCAGCCACATCGCCTCGACGCAGTCGCGCACGTGCAGGTAGGACTTGCGCTGCCTGCCGTTGCCGAGCACGCGCAATTTCGTCGGATCGGCTCGCAGGCTCTTCACGAAATCGAACACATGACCGTGCGTGTATCGTTCGCCGAGGATCGAGACGAAGCGGAAGATCGAGGCTTGCATGCCATAGCCTTCGCAATACGCGCTGATCATCCCTTCGCAGGCCAGCTTGGACGCGCCATAGAGCGAGGTCTGCACCGGGAAGGGCGCGTCCTCTGGCGTGGGGAAGACCCGTGGCTCTCCGTAGATCGAGCCTGTCGAGGAGAAGATCATTCGCTTGATGCCGTGGGCGCGCATGGCCTCGAGCACGTTGAACGTGGCCAGGGTGTTCTGTTCGAGATCCCGCCGCGGGTGCAGTGTGCCGAAACGGACGTCCGCGTTCGCGGCGATATGGCAGATGAAGTCGCAGCCACGCATGGCCCGGCTCAGGGCGTCCGCGTCGAGGACGTCGCCGCGGACCACGGCGACGCGGCCGCTCTCGAGAGCGCTCTCGAGAAAACGATCGTGCCCGGTGGAGAAGTTATCGAACACGACGACGTCGTGCCCTTCGGCGACGAGGCGATCCGTCAGACTGCTGCCGACAAAACCGGCGCCCCCGGTGACGAAAGCCTTCACGCGATGGTCATTATAGGTGGGAGCCCGCGCAGGGCCGGCTCAGGTGGTGCGGCCGGACAGCAGCGTCTCCAGCGGCACCGACCTCGGTTATCCTGATTCCGCGTGCTGATCGTCCTCACCGCGCTCGCGTTTCTCTTCCTCGGACGCGAAGTTGCGCTGAGGCTGTGGGAGGACGACCGCCCCCCGTTCTACGAACTCGCGACCTACGCTGCGACGATCGGCGTCTGCGCCTGGCTGGCGTCGTTGTGGGCGATCGCCCTGCTGCACTGGATGTACGAGCCGGTCCTGATCGCCCGGACGTGTGTGGCCCTCGGTCTGGCCATCTGGTGGGCTATCACGCGTCGCACTGGGTCCTCTCCGTTCGCGGCAAAGGAAAAAGCGCTCCTGATCTTCGTCGCGGCCTGGGTCATCTTCATTCTCTGGAGGGGCTGGCTGCTGCCGCCCGTGAGCCACGACGCGCTCGCCTATCACCTGCCGAAGGCGGTGCTGTTCGCGCGGGCCGGCGGGTACCGGTGGCTGTCATTTCTCGACGCGCGCATCCGCAACATTCCGGCGAACTACGAGATGCTGCTGGCCGAGAACATCGTTCTCCAGCATCGCGACACGATCACCGAGTGGATCTCGACGCTGTTCTATGTGCTGTTCGTATTCGGGACGGCGGCCGTTGCCGAGCGCTGGTGGAAATCAAAGGCGACGATCGTGGCAGTTTTCGCGGCCGGTTTGCCGGTGGCGCTCCTTCACAGCGGCGCGCACAAGAACGATCTGATGACGGCGTTCTTCATCGTGGCGGCGCTCGTGGCGGCTGGCCGATTCGTCGGCGTGGCCGACCGGCGCGCGCTCGTGCTGGCAGTCATCGCGCTGGCGGCGGCGGTGGGAACGAAGCCGCAGGCGGCGGCGGTCGGGATCGCGCTGGCGATTTGTGTCGCGGCGGCGGAGGTGGCGGCCCGCCGGTCGCGGGTCGACGCTGCCTTTCTGATCAAGACCTCCGTCGCCGGCGCATTCGCATTCCTGCTCCTCGGAGGTGCGGTCTACGTCTCGAATTTCATCAACGAGCACGCCGTGCTCGGTGTCGACTCCGGCATGAAGCACGAGACGGTCATCGCGTACGGAGACTGGTCGAATCTGTGGCAGGGTCCGTACGTGCTCCTGGCTGCCCCTTTCGCTGCGAAATCGAACGAGCTGTACGTGCCGTGGGCCTCGCACCCGTGGTTCTGGCGGAGGTACGAGCTGTTCTTCTCGCACCTCGGGATTCCGTTTGCGCTATGCGCGATCGCGCTTCCCTTCGCGGTTGTTTTTCTGAGACGCCGCGCGAACGCGGAGATGTTCGCTGTCACTGCCGCCGCGGGCATAGCGTTCGCGGTCATGCTGCCTGTGAACTTCCAGCCGCACGGAATGTTCTCGATCTCGCTCCCGCGCTACGCACTGTTCATCGTGCCGATCGTCTTCGGATGGACGATTGCACCGCTCGCGCAGCGCGCCGGCACGATCCTGTCGGCGATCGCGGTCATCGTCCTGATCGCGTACTCGCTCGACGTGGCCCGCAACGATGCGTTTGCGCCGTGGGCCTATGTGAAGTTCGTGATGAAGCATCCGCAGACGCGTCAGGTTCCGTTCGATCCTTATCGAGCCGCGGAAGTGGCCGATCGGATGGCCGGCCAGCACGACCGCATCGCGCTCGACGCCGCATTCGGCACGTGGATCCATCCGGCGTTCGGCGTCGAGCTGGCGCGCCCCGTCGATTTCATCCCTCACGGTGACGGGCCGCCGCTGATCCGTGAGGACGCCGACTGGGTAGTGATCGACCGAGGGTGGAAGATCCTGTGGGAGCATCCGCAGTTCCGCGATCTGAGTCAGGCGCGCACATTCCTCGTTCGAGGCCAGCCCACCGAGGAGGACACCCGTGTACTGCGCTACCTGCGCCGGGACGGCCGCTTCCGGCTGGTGTTCTACAATCCGGTGTGGAATCAGGCGGTCTTCCAACGCATTCGCTGATGGAATCGCGGGGTGGGGTCTACATCGTCGTGCCGGCCTTCAACGAGGCCGGGGCGGTGTACGACGTGGTCCGCGAGCTGCGGACGCGCTATGCGAACGTCGTCGTCGTCGACGACGGCTCGCCCGACTCGACATCGTCGGAAGCCAGGCGTGCCGGCGCCACCGTGCTGCGGCACGTGCTCAATCGCGGCCAGGGAGCGGCGCTGCAGACGGGCATCGACTTCGGCCTGCGTCATGGCGCCGACGTCATCGTCACGTTTGACGCCGACGGCCAGCATCGCGTCGAAGACATCGACCGTCTGGTGGCGGCGCTGGAGAAGGAGAAGGCCGACGTGGCCATCGGCTCCCGCTTTCTGGAGCTGCGGTCGAACGTCCCGGTCCTGCGGCGCATGATGCTGCGCGCGGCCACGTTATTCATGCGCATGACGTCCGGCCTGGCCTTGACCGACGCGCACAACGGGTTGCGGGCGATGCGGCGCGGCGCGGCGGAACAGATTCATCTGACGATCGACGGCATGGCCCACGCCAGCGAGATCGTCGATCAGTTTCACCACCTTCATCTGCGCGTGACCGAGGTGCCGGTGGTGATCCATTACTCGCAGTATTCGCTGCAGAAGGGGCAATCGAGCCTGGCGGCGTTCCGCATCGCCTTCGACTATCTGATGAAGAGGATCTTCCGATGACGACATTTCAAATCGTGGTTCTGCCGCTGCTGACGATCGTGGTCGTGCTGACCGCGGTTCAAGTGGCCCGCCGCCGCTTCGGCAGCCGCTTCGCTATCGCCTGGATCGTGTTGTGGGCCGCGGCGGCCATCACCATCGCCGATCCCGACATCCTCGTCCGTGCCGCTCACTTCCTCGGCATCGGTCGAGGCGCGGATCTCGTGCTTTACCTGTCGGTGATCTTCAGCTTCGCGGCCTTCTTCATCACCTACCTTCGCTTCCGGCGCGTCGAAGAGCAGTTGACGAAGCTCGTGAGGCACCTCGCCATCCGCGACGCGGAATTGCAGACTCGGCCATGAATCGCGCGCTTTTTCTCGACCGCGACGGCGTGGTCGACGAGCTCGTGTTCTATCCGTCGCATGGGGAATGGGAATCGCCGCGTCACGTCAGCGATCTGCGCATGTGCGAGGGCTCGTTCGAGCCGCTGCGACAGGCGCAAGGTGCGGGCTGGCTGCTGTTCCTCATCACCAATCAGCCCAGCTACGCGAAGGGGAAGTGCCCGCTCGAGGACCTCGAACAGGTTCACGCGCGTGTCCTCGAAGAGCTGCATCGTGCTGGCGTCGTCATCACCAAGGACTGCGTCTGCTTCCATCATCCGGAGTCGAAGATCGAGAGATTCGGGGTCTGCGAATGCCGCAAGCCCAGCCCGTTTTTCATTCGTGAGGCAGCAAAGACGTTCAACATCGATCTCTCCCGCTCCTGGATGGTGGGCGACCAGGACACCGACGTTGTGACCGGGATCAATGCCGGTTGCCGGACGGCACTGTTAAAATACGAGCACTCGGCTGACAAGCGTGGCGGGACGAAGCCCGATCTCATCTGCGCGGATCTGGCCGAGCTGGTCCGAAAGCTCGACTGATGACGCCAAAACTGAAGATCGACCTCTACGCCGACGGAGCCGATGTGCGCGACATGACCGCCGCACGCGAGAGCGGCGTCGTCAAGGGATTCACCACCAATCCCACGCTCATGAAGAAGTCCGGCGTCTCCGATTACGAGGCCTTCGCCAGGGAAGCGCTGAAGGCCGTGTCGGGCATGCCCATCTCATTCGAAGTGTTCGCCGACGATTTTGCGGAGATGGAGCGCCAGGCCCGCCTGATCTGCACGTGGGGCGACGCCGTCTTCGTCAAGATCCCGATCACGAATACGAAAAGCGAGTCGTCCATCCCGCTGATCAAGAGGTTGTCCGACGCCGGCGTCAAGCTGAACATCACGGCCATCCTCACCGTGCAGCAGGTCCGTGAGACCGTCGAGGCGTTGAACGCCTCCACACCGGCGATCGTCTCCGTCTTCGCCGGCCGCATCGCCGACACGGGCCGCGATCCCGTGCCGCTGATGAAAGAGTGCGCGGCGATCGTGCGGGCCCGGCCGAAGGCCATGCTGCTGTGGGCGAGCCCCCGGGAGCTGCTCAACATCTTTCACGCCGAGGAATGCGGTTGCCACATCATTACGGTGACGAGCGACATTCTGAAGAAGCTGGCCATGGTGGGCAAACCGCTCGAAGAGCTCTCGCTCGACACGGTGAAGATGTTCTACAACGACGCGTCCGCGGCAGGATTCAAGCTGTGATCGTTACGCGGACACCGTTCCGCGTGACCCTCGGTGGCGGCGGGACGGACCTCCCCTCCTACTACTCGAAAAACGGCGGCTTCATCTTCGCGATGGGGCTCGACAAGTACATGTACGTCATCGTCAACCGCCCCATCGTCGGTAACAAGGTGATCCTGCATTACACACAGAGCGAAGTCGTGGAGCATGTCTCGCAACTGCGGCACGAGCTGGCGCGCGAGGCGCTCAAGATCAACGGCGTGGAGAACAACTTCGAGGTCAGCTCGCTGGCCGATCTGCCCGCGGGAACGGGACTGGGATCGTCGAGCTGCTACCTGGTCGGTCTGCTGAGCGCGCTGCACCACGATCGCCGCGACTACATCTCGCTGCAGAACCTGGCCGAAGAAGCCTGTCACATCGAGCTCGACATCCTCAAGGAAGGAATCGGCAAGCAGGATCAGTACATGGCCGCGTTCGGCGGCTTGACGATCCTCGACATCGCCCGCGACGGGAAAGTGGCGGTCCGGCAGCTCCGGCCTTCGAGCAGCGACATCGCCGAGTTCGTCGCGCACACGCACATCTATTACACGGGCGCCCAGCGCGACGCGCGTGAGGTGCTGTCCGACCAGAACAAGGCCATGCAGGAGAAGGACACGGCCGACCACGCCCGTGTCTCCGACAGCCTCGATCGCATCAAGGACCTCGGTTACCGGATTCTCGAAGCGATCGAAGCGGGCAATTACGACCTCTGGGGCCGGCTTCTCGACGAACATTGGCAGAACAAGAAGAAGCTGTCGTCGAAAATCTCGCTCTCCATCGTCGACGAGATCTACGACGAAGTGCGCCGACGCTTCGGCGTCCTGGGCGGCAAGATCATCGGCGCCGGCGGCGGCGGATTCCTGATGCTTTACTGTCCGCAGCACCATGCCGCGCTGGAGCGCTACATGGCCGAACGCGGGATGCCGCGCATGCACTACACGATCGAGCCGGAAGGGACCAAGGTCGTCGCGCACATCGGGTTGGGATTTCTGTCCGTACAGCGCTCGCTGGCGGTGGCGCGTGAGACGGTTTAAGGTGTCGTTTCGAGCCCCTGGCGGCTCGGAATGACATGAGCACGCAACTTCACCGCCGCGTCGGCATCCTCGGCGGCGGCATCTCCGGAATCGCTCTGGCCGCTCAACTCGACGAAGACGTCGATGTGCTGGAGAAGCGCGCGCGCATCGGCGGGCTCTGCGGTAGCGTCATCGACCAGGGCTTCACGTTCGACGCCGCCGGGCCGCACATCATGTTCAGCAGGAACAAGGACGTGCTGGATCTGATGGTGAGCGCGCTCGGCGAAAACGTCCATCAGCGCCGCCGTGACAACAAGATCTACTTCAAGGGGCGGATGGTGAAGTATCCGTTCGAGAACGACCTGGCCGCGCTGCCGAAGGATGACACGTTCGCCTGTCTCATGGGCTACATCGACAACCCTCGCGCCAACGACACGCCCGTGTCGCTGGCCGACTGGTCGTACAAGACGTTCGGCGCGGGTATCTCCGAGAAGTACTTCATCCCGTACAACCGCAAGATCTGGAACTACGATCCGTCGAAAATCGGGCTGGAGTTCGTGTCGCGCATCCCCAAGCCGCCGATGGAGGACGTCGTGAAGTCGGCCATCGGCATCCCCACCGAAGGCTATCTGCACCAGTTGAACTTCTTTTATCCGATCGAGGGCGGCTACGAGTCGGTGGTCCACGCGTTCGCGAAGAGCGTGAAGGGATCGATCGTCACCTCGTGGCCGGTGACGGAGATCGAATTCCTCGACGAGCACTGGCACGTGCGCACGGCCGGCGGCGAGGAACGGCTGTATCACGAGCTCGTATCCACGATTCCGATTCACGAGTTGATGCAGGTATGGCCGGAAGCGCCGCGGGAAGCCCGTGAGGCTCTGGCGCGGCTCCGCTACAACTCGCTCATCAACGTGCTTCTGGGATTCTCGGAAGATCGCGGTTACACGTACACGGCGGTGTACGTGCCCGATCCGGAGATCCCGTTTCACCGCGTCTCCTTTCCGAAGAACTTCAGCGAGCAGACGGTGCCGAAGGGACAATCGTCGGCGATGGCGGAGATCACCGCGAACGCCGGCGACGGGGTGTGGGAGATGAGCGATGAGGCCGTCACGGAGCGTGTCATCGCCGATCTCGCCGGGATGGGGCTCATCGACCCGAAGAAGGTCACGTACAAACGCGTCATCCGGTTCACCTACGGCTATCCGGTGTACGACCTGGAGTACCGGAAGAACGTGACCGCACTTCGCGAGAGCGTGGAGAAAGCGGGCCTGCATCTGCTGGGCCGTTTCGCGCAGTTCGACTACATCAACTCCGACGTCTGCGTGGAGCGCGCGCTGACGCTCGCAAACACTCTCCGATGAAGCTGACGGTCTCGATGATCACGATGAACGAGGAGGGGGCGATCGCGAAAGTGGTCGGCGACATCCGCGGCGTCGTCCCCGAGGCGGAGATCCTGGTCGTCGACTCCAGCACCGACCGCACCGCGGCGATTGCCGAAAGCCTCGGCTGCCGGGTCATCCGGCAGCTTCCGCCACAGGGCTACGGCCCGGCCATGGACCGGGCCGTGCGCGAGGGGAGCGGCGACATCGTGATCACGCTGGACTGCGACGACACCTATCCCGTCGAGGTGATCCCCGAGCTCGTGCGTCGGATCGAGGCCGGTGCTGATCTCGTGAACACGACGCGCGTGCGGCGGCGTCCTCCGGCCATGCCGCTGTCGAACTTCCTGGCTAACCGCGTGTTCGCACTCAGTGCCCGCGTGCTGCATGGGCTGAAAACGACCGACGTCCACAGCGGCATGCGCGCGTATCGCAAGTCGATGATCGAACGGGTGTCGTGGAACGCGCGCGGTCCGGCTCTGCCCGTCGACATGATCGTGATCCCTTATCGTATTGGATTTAAAGTTGAAGAAATCGCAATCGATTATCGTGAACGCGTGGGAACGACCACGTTGAATCGATGGCAGAGTACGCTCTGGACGTTCAGGAGGCTGTGGAAGGCGAGGCATGTTCGTCCTCGCGGCTCAGAATGACCAGCGGCACGAAAGTCGTCATCCTGGCCGGCGGACTGGGCACGCGACTGGGCGCCCTGGCCCGGGGGTTGCCGAAGGCGATGATCATGGTGGCGGGCCGGCCCTATCTCGAGCTCATCATCGACTCGTTCGCGTCGCGCGGGCTGCGCGAGTTCGTGCTGCTGGTCGGTCATCACGCCGACGTGATCGAAGCGCACTTTCGTCACGGCGACGGGTTCGACGTCCGCATCGAATACAGCCGGGAGAAGGATCTGCTCGGAACCGGCGGGGCCATCCGCGAAGCCGGCCATCTCCTCGGCGCCCGTTTTCTCCTCGCGTACGGCGATGTTCTGCGCCGCTTCGACTACGATCGTTTCGTGGACGAGCATCCCGACAACTGCCTGGCCATCTATCCCCGCATTCGCGAGGGAAACACCGACGCCTCGAACGGCGTCGTCACGCATTTCGACAAGAACCTCAGGGATCTGCCGTACGTCGATGCGGGATTCTCGTTGATGCGACACGAGGTGATCGACCTGCTGCCGGCCGAGGGGGCGTGTTCGTTCGAGCAGGAGGTGTATTCGAAGCTGGCCATGCGCCGCGAGCTGGAGGCCGAGATCGTCAACCACGAGTTCTACGACATCGGCACGCCCGAAGAGCTCGCGAAGACCAGGGCGGATCTGGAGGCGGAGCGTTGAAGATCCTCGTCACCGGGTGTGCCGGTTTCATCGCCTCGAACCTCATTCCGCGGCTGCTGGCGCGCGGAGACGAAGTCTTCGGCATCGACAACTTCTTTCTGGGAAAGCGCGCGTATCTGGTGAAGCACGAGCGGTTTCACTTTCACGAGTTCGATCTTCTGGATCTGGAGCGCGTGGTGCGTCTGTTCGAGTCGTCGAAGCCGGATCTCATCTGGCATCTCGCCGCGAACAGCGACATCAGCTACGGAACGAAATACACCGACTTCGATCTGAAGGGCGGCACCCTGGCCACATACAACGTGCTCGAGGCCATGCGCCGCACGGGTGCGAAGGAGATCGTGTTCTCGTCGAGCGGCGCGGTCTACGGCGAGCCCACGGTCATGCCCACGCCGGAGGACTACGGCCCGATCCTGCCGATCTCGCTCTACGCGGCCAGCAAGGTTGCCTGCGAGGGTCTCATCACCGCGTTCGTGCACAACTACGACATGCGCTGCTGGATCTTCCGGTTCGGCAACATCGTCGGACCGAATCCGACGCACGGAGTCATTCACGATTTTGTCCTGCGCCTGCGGGAGAATCCGCGCCAGCTCACCGTCCTCGGCGACGGCACGCAGTCGAAGCCTTACGTCTATGTCGACGACTGCATCGAGGGGATGGAGTTCGGCTATCGCCAGGCCAGGGAATCGGTGAACTATTACAACCTCGCCGTCGGCGATCAGACGTCGGTCACCGAGATCGCCGAGTGGACGATCGAGGGCATGGGCATCGCGCGATCGTCGATCGACGTGAAGTACACCGGCGGCCCCAGGGGTTGGAAAGGCGACGTTGCCCAGGTCAAGCTCGACACCCGGCGTATGACCGCGCTCGGTTGGCGGCCCAGGCTCGGAAGCGCCGAGGCCGTGCGCCGGACCATCCGGGACGTCGTCGAACAGTTTCGAAACGGGCCGCTGAAGTGAGACGTCTCCTCGTCGCCGTCACCTCTCTTGCCGCGGCCATCCGGCTGATGCCGATCCTGGGCATGCATCCGCTGAACTGGGACGAGGTGGAGTTCTTCCGGGCCACGGACTGGGTCCGCCAGGGACTCGTTCCCTACCGCGACTTCTTCGAGCACCACACTCCGTTGCAGTGGTACCTCTTCGCTCCCTTCTCGGCGATGACCACGACGCCCGGCGCCGCGGCCATCGTCTGGATGCGCCTCGTGCAGGTGCCGCTGTGGATCGTCACGTTCTGGCTCGCTAATCTGTGGATGAAGCGCTGCGGTATCGACGCGATCGGGCGATGGACGGCCATGGCGCTGGCGTGCTGCAGCTCATTGCTGATGCTCGCCGCGGTCGAGTACCGCGTCGACGTGCTCGGTTGCACGATGGTTCTGGCCGCGCTGGTCATCCTGAGCCGCGATGGCCAGGGATCGTGGCGCCGGTCATTCGGCGCCGGCGTCTTTCTCTGCCTGGCCGGATTCGCGAATCTGCGCCTGGGCCCACTCCTCGCGCTGACCGTGCTGCTCGACGCGTTCATCGATCGCGGCGAACAGCGCTGGCGCTTCAACCGCAGGGTGCTCTGGGTGATCGCCGGCGTGCTCGTCACACTCGCACTCGGAATCGGATACTTCGCGATGCGCGGCGCTCTCCTGCCGCTCTACCGGCACGTCTGGGTCGACAACTATCTCGGGGATCGATACGCGCAGAGGATTCCCTGGGCATTCGTGCACAGGATGCTGATCCCGTTCGGCGTCCGCATCTACGGCGGGGGCGATCCGTTCGAATGGAGCGGCATCGACCTCGCCGGCGCCACATTCATCGTTCTCGGCCTCATCGGGATCGTTCGCGCGCTCGGCCGGGTGAGGCGGCCCGACCGGATGTTCTTCCTGGCGGTACTACAGGTGGCGAACATGCTGTTCATCGCCAAGATGAAGTTCGTCTACCACTACCACCTGGAGATCGTGGTGATGATGATGTTGCCGTTCGTGGCCGCGGAGGTCGAGGGTGCCGCGCGCCTCAGGCGGTACGCGCCGGCCTTCACGGTGGTCACGCTCGTGCTCAGTTTTCTGATCGTATTTTTCCGCGGAAAGGAAAGCGACTTCGCGTATCAGGATCTGATCATGCGCGAGGTGAACGCGCGCACGCCGCCGCGGTCCAGGGTATTTGATGGCGTGGGATGGGCGCTGCGGCGGAAGCCGGCCTACCAGTTCTGGTTCCTGCCAGACCTGATCCGCCAGCTCGTCCCGCACGGCGACGCGCCGCCGTATCGCGTCTCCGAGTGGATCGCCGACCCGCCCGCGGCCGTGATCACCGACCGCAACTGCGCGGTGTGGCTGGCGCAGAATCCGGAGCTCGGCGCGGTGGTGGTGCGGCATTACCTGCCGCTGTGGCGCAACCTCTGGCTGCCCGGACTCAGCGGCATTACCAGCGCCAGCGACAAGCCGCTGGTGTGGGCGGCCCCGGCCGATGGCGACTACCGCGTCTACGCCTCACCGGGTCTGGTGGCCCATCCCTGGTTCCACCATCCGCTCGCGTACCGGATCTCCGATCGCACGGAAGTTCGCCTGGGAGCACCGAGCGCGATCCCGAACGTGCTCTGGTACGTCAACAACAAGCCCGCCGCACCGCTCCGTGGCGTGCTCCCTCTTCACAAGCACGACGTGGTGACGCTGGTCTCGATGACGCCGGAGCGCGTCGGCGTGTTTCTGATCCCTGGCACGGAGTCGTTGTGGTTCCGTCAGCCGCCGCCGGGTGTGACGCTCGACTCCGAAGCGCCGCGCGTGACGCACATCCCCGACTTCCGGCTCATGCTCAGCGCACTGACTCCCACTTCGTCTGGGTCACCTTGAGAGCGGGGTGACTGACGAGGAGGTGCCACACCACGGCGCAGAATCCTTCCGTGTGTGGAGTGATGCGGTCGTTCGACACGACCGGAATCAGCACGCATTCATCCGCGGTCTTCTTCGTGTAGCCGCCGTCCTTGCCCACGATGCCGAACACGCGCGCGCCAACGCCGCGAGCCTCCTCGATGGCCCGCACGAGATTGACGGAGATGTTCTTCTCGGCGTTGCCGCCGCCCACCGAAAAGATGAGCAGCGCGTCGCCTCCGCGCAGCCGCGATCCCTTCAGCCACTCGGCGAAGCAGCCTTCCCATCCCTCGTCGTTGATGCGCGCGGTGAGCTCGGAGACGTTGTCCGTCGGCGTGTACGCTTCGAATCCGCAGATCTTGCGGAAGTCATTCACGGCGTGGCTGGCGTGTCCGGCCGAGCCGCCGACGCCGAGGATGAAGAGGCGGCCTCCGCTCTCCCGGACGCGGGCCAGTCCTTCTGCCATTCGATCGATCGCGTCGGCGTCGATGCGGCGCACGACCTCCTGCGTTTCATCGAGATAGGTTCTGCTGAAGCTCATCCTGAGATGGTAACCCGATCGTGTAGCGTCCCACTTCCACGCGGCGCGGATAGTTGCGGTCGATCCAGGCAGCGATCTCCGGTGTCCGCCGGGCGTTCGAGATGCCGTCGATCATCGCCAGCGACGGATGTCCTCCGATGACGACGAACACCGGCGGGCGGCGTTCGAGCTGCTTCATGGCCTCGCGGCCCAGCGCGGGATCGGAGAGGTAGGGGATGTCCTGCACGCGTGTCGATGCCGGACGCACCAGCAGGTAATAGAGGTACTTCTCGCCCGAGTAGTCGAACATCGGTCCCGGCGGCAAGGATTGCGACAACTGGTAGAGCGCGCCGACGTCGCTCGCTTCCTTCCGATATGTGAAGAGATCGTGCGCGCGCGGCAGCGGAAACGGCACGGTGCCAGGTTGGGGATGCAGCCGTGCGCGATACGTCGACCAGTAACCGGCGAGCGCTTTCGCATTCGCAGGCACTTCGAAATAGGGGATCGCCAGGACGGCCAGGACCAGTCCCAACGCAAGGCCGAATCTCAGCCGTCCCCTCGACTTCATCAGCGGCTCGATCGCGAACGCTACCACGATGATGCCGAGGAGAGGGACCGAGAACCGCGTGTGACCCCAGGAAGAGCGTCCGGCCGCGCTGCGCATTTCGAAGAAGGCGGTGAGGGCCAGCAGCAGCATTGCGTTTGCGCGGCGGCGGTCGCCGGCGCGGTTGAGAAAAAGCGCGGCACCGGCCAGCACTCCGTACACGATCGGTGGAACGTAATAACGCACCGATGCCCATTCCAGTCTCAGCGGTGGCGCCGGCAGCGAGTAGATGGCATCGAAGCATTCCGGCAGCCGCAGGAAGGAATCGCGGAAGAAGCGGCTGATGTCGCCGTGCATGGCCAGCAACAGGAGCGGCGCGGTGACGATCGCGGCCAGCGCGGCCAGCGCGAGCGTCTTCCGGTCGAACGGGCGAAGGACGATCAGCCACAGAGCAAGCCCGCCGATGGCGAAGAGGCCGATGTCCAGACTCCACAACAAGCCTGCCGAAGCGATGGCACACGCGGCGACGACGAGGCCGCGTCTGCCGGTGCGAATGCCGATCAGGGCAAGCCAAACCGCGAGCAACAACGGCAGAAATCGAAAATGCGGCGTGGCCGGAAGCTGGCCGGCCGCGATCGCGCAAAGCGATGCGATCACTCCGCCGATCACGCCGATCCAGGTCAAAGAGACTTCCGCGGCGATCGGAACGAGCAGCGACACCGTGGCCGCGCTGAGGACCGCACGGAAGCGACGCGTGCGCACGATCGACGGTGGATCGCCGATGACGAGAAGATCGGCCCCCCCGTCCGCTCCGACTCCGTGCATCAACCAGACGTCCCCATATGGATGGCCGCCGGCCATCATCACGGATGCCGGCGAGAGATTTTCACCCTCGTGGTACGGGTCCGCGAATTCGTAGGGCTGATCTCGCGCCGGGAGAATGGCCAGCGTGACGACGACCATCAGCAGCCCGATCACCCACGGAGGCCTCGGGCCTCGGGCCTCGGGCCTCGGTTCAAGGGACGCGTTTGTCAGCCTCGCCGTAAGCCAGGTGGCGCCGGCCGCGACCGCGAAGAGAATGGTGATGACCGCGTAGTCCCAGCCCTTCGGATATTGGGTGAAGGTGACGAGCCCGATTCCGTGTCCCGGTACGGGAAACAGCGGCTTGAGGAGCGGCAGGAGCGGCGCGATCAACACCGCGGCCGCCGCTCCCACCAATGCCGGTCTCAACATTCGCCGCGCAGTCTAGCGCGGGGGATCGCTCAGCCGGCTGAAGCCGGCTGCTACACGGCGCAATCCTCAGTGCGATGCGGAACGGCGCCGCGTGGTCGGAATGTGGGGCTCGCTGGTGAACCACCTCGCCGCTGTCGGTTCGTTGAGCATGAAGTTCATCAGAAGCTGCCCGGACTTCGCCACGCCGGATTCGGAGAGGGTGTTGCCGTCGGCGAGATAGTCGCTGCGCAGCCATGTGAGCCCATCGGAGCGGGGCGTGTCGCCGTTTGCCCACATGTACGGTCCCCATGTCGCCCATGGCGCGACACCCTTGTCGTAGTCCATGTCGGCGATGCGCGGGTCCCAGATCTCGCCCTGACGCATGTAGAGGATCTGTCCGAGGATCACCCAGCGGACGGCGTAGCCGTCTTCGTAGGCGAACGGCTCGCCGAGGAAGTTGCCGGTACCGTAACCGCCGTACTCGGGGTCAGAGAGATAGGCGACCTGGAGGTTCGGGAACTTCTGCTTGAGCGTGCGCAGCGTCTGCGCGATCGAGGCCTTGAGCAGATACGAGTCCGCGTACTGAACGGGCAGCGGCACGGCCGGCTTCTGATTGATCTCCTGCAGCCAGACTGCCTGGACCTGCGCGGCGGTCACGCCCGCCGGCGCCAGGACGGTGTCGGGAATCTGGGCATAGATGGGCGTCTGATAAAACTCCCACTGCACGGCGTCGAGATTGTCGGCGGCAGCGTTCACCAGCACGAGTGAGTCGTGGTTGACGCGCGGATCGCTCGCTGCCATCGCGCTGAAGGCATCGAACGTCCGCTGGGTATTGCCGTAGCCGGCGCCCATGAAGACGATTTTGCCGTTCGGATCGGGGTTGCCGTCGGCATCGAGCGGCCGGATCAGCGCCGCGCGGCGCGCTCCGCCGATGGCGTGATCGGGAGGGATGGTCTCGTCGCCGGTATTGACGACGTCCCACAGTCCCCCGTAGTAACCCCAGAGATAAGCACCATGGTCGAGATCGTTCATCGGCACGAGCGCCGTCGTGGCCGCGAGCGCGATACCTGCGAGGATGAGGTTCATGGCCGCGTACCGCCTCAAAATTGATGCCAGATGATCGATCTCGAACGCGTCTTTCACCGTCTCGCGTCATCGGATGTCTGGAGAAAATCCACGAGATTCCGAAAGGTCACGCGCTGACCGCGGAGGAACGGGTGTACGTTCTCGATGTCATCCGGCGGTGGCTGGACACACAAATCGAGGAGAGAAGGAAGAGTTGATCGATGAGTGCCACTCACATTCCGAAGCCGACGATCGTTCAGGCGGCAGGCAACAAGCCGAAAGTCATCGAAGAGTTCATCGGCCACGTCAACTCGCGGACCGAAGATGTGAGCATCGCCCGGATGAAGAGTCCGGCCGGATGGGTCGAGCCGGGGCAGAGGCCGGAGTTCGACGAGTACACGATCGTGCTGCAGGGAACGCTGCGCGTCACAACGCGTGACGGAGCGATCGACGTTCACGCCGGCCAGGCCGTGATCGCCCCGGGTGGCGAGTGGGTGCAATACTCCACGCCCGCCGCCGGCGGTGCGGAGTACATCGCGGTCTGCCTGCCGGCGTTCACGCCCGGTTCAGTGCATCGCGACTCATAGAGACCGGCATGCGCGTCCTGATCGTCAACCAGTCCGAGGTCGAGTCACAGCTCACGATGCGGGAGTGCATCGGCGTGATGGAGGAGGCGCTGGCTTCGCTGGCGCGAGGCGAGGTGCAGCAACCGCTGCGCACTCTTCTCCGCGCTCCCGACGCACCCGGCATCCTCGGTCTCATGCCGGCATATGGTCCGGGCGGCGAGTCCGTGGCCCGAGGCTCGAGTCCCGCTGCCTCCTATTACGGCTTGAAAGAGGTGTGCGTGTTTCCCGGCAATCCCGCCCGGGGACTGGACACGCACCTCGGCGCCGTGCTTCTGCACAGCGGCGAGACGGGCCAGTTGCTCGCCGTGATGAACGCGTCGGCGATCACGGCGATCCGCACCGCCGCCGTCTCCGCGGTGGCGACGAAGCTCCTGGCGCGCGAGGACGCAAAGTCGCTGGCCATCATCGGCGCGGGCGTGCAGGCGCGGAGCCACCTCGAAGCGATTCCGCTGGTGCGGAAGATCGAGCGCACGCGCGTCTTCAGCCGCACGAGGTCTCATGCGGAAGCGCTTGGCGTGGAGGTCGCGGGCTCGGTGGAGGAAGCGGTTCGCGACGCGGACATCATCGTCACCGCCACGAGCTCGAAAGAGCCGGTGCTCCGCCGCGAATGGATCGGCGCCGGCGCGCACATCAACCTCGTCGGATCGAGCATCGCCGCGGCGCGCGAGGCCGACTCCGCGACGATGGCCGCATCATCGCTGTTCGTCGACCGCCGCGAATCGACCGTCACCGAGTCGGGCGACTATCTGATCGCACTGCGCGAAGGCGCGATCGGGCAGGGACACATCCGCGCGGAAATCGGCAGTGTGCTGATCGGCACGGCGAGAGGCCGCACGTTTCCCGACGAGATCACGATGTTTAAATCCCTCGGCCTGGCCATCGAGGATCTGGCGGCGGCGGCGTTCGTTTTCGAGAAGCTGACGCGCAACGGCGGCGGGACGATGGTGGAGTTCTAACGTTGTACCCGACCCGTCCGTCCCACTCAATGACCACGTGACGAGTTCTCGCGATCACGGATGCGCTGGACGTGCTTGATCGCGTCATTGACCAGAGTCGTATCGTCGGGTGACAGGCTGGTGGCCCTGGCGGCGAGAACCTTTCGCACGAGGGTGAGATTCGCCCAGGCTTCGGCAAAGAGTTGAAACTTCTTCGGCGCCGGCGTTTGCCCCATCTCCTGCCACAAGCGTGAAGCCTGGGCAAGCTGCTCGGTCGCGGAGCCTGCCGCGGCGACCGTTACGCCGGACGAAGACGTCGTCACGACGGACACGACGGAAGCACCGGGCAGGAGCGATGCGACGAACATCAGCAAACCTGTGACCGTGATCAGATGGTTGTTCCTCATCGATTCACCAGGATCCCTTTCCGATCCGGCATCGTGAATGCCCGATCGATGATGTGCGTATGTGTCGAGCTTATTAAGTCGGTCCAAAACTGTTCTTCCGCGGCTTCAAAAGAGATGTGCGCATGCCGGGCGCGCTTGTCGACAATGTCCGCAATGTGTTTCAACACGAAGGGCTGCGCGTAGTAGTCGCGAGACGCTTGTCTCCCCTCGGCCACAAAGTCCTTGGCCGCTGTCCTTTCCGCGTCCGCTATGGTGGGTAGGTGGACAAGCTGCCAATCGAGATCGACCGCCGCGATACCCTGCTTCGCCAGCTCCTCTTCGACGCGGGCACGCTCTTCGCCCCGCCGCACCCGCAGCGCAGCCTCCGCAAGCATTCGAAAATGCTCTGCCGCAGCCTCGATGTGCGCCTCGTGAGCTCTTGTCTTTTGTTCGACGCCACGCTTCTCGTCCGGCGTCAAAGTTGCGCCGTACCTCGTCGCCGCGGCATGAATCCACTGTCTCCGAATTCTGATGTCGAGGCTTGCCTGCTCCCTCTGATGGCAATCAGGCTGCGTCGAGCCAACCGGGTTGCATGCGATCATTCGATAGGTGATGCGTCCCGCGTCACTGAGAGCGATGACCCTGACGGCGCCGGGTACTGCCTGCCCGGCTCCGAGCGTCAAGCAGACCAGTGGCGGCAAGCCCATTAGGAGTCGTGACTTCGTCAGTCGCAACATTTGTATAGCGTGTAGGCCAGAAAGAATGATAGCAGGAGGTAGGGGAGAAAAGCATGAAGTGGTTACGGAAGTGTTACTGTCTAAGTTAGAGCGGACTGAGCGCGACTGAAAGAAGTCAGGTTTGCGCGGTTCCAAGGTGGGGAAGTCCGGAGAGACCGTGCGAATGAAGCCCTCCCGTCGCCGCGCAAATTTGTGTTCAGACGCAGCGGCTTCTCGAGCCAGCCATCCCGGCCCACCTCGACAGCCGAGCCATTTCAACAGGTTAGAGAGCTCTGCGACTACTGCCCGGATGTGGAAACCGGGACCACGGCCAGCCGGCTCGCCTGACGATCCGGCTCGTAGAGCCAGTAGCGCTCATCGAGGTTGCGAAAAACGACGACCGACGTCGCGTGGATCAGCCGGAAGCCGCGCAACTCCGGTTGCGGCATCTTCCGATTGAGCAGGAGAAGCCAGGGCCGCTTCGATCGAGCGAAGTGCTCCTCTGTTCGCATCACCGCCTCGTCGTAACTCATCTCCGCGCCCTTCCGCATGGCCGTGTTCCACTGGAGATAGGTGCCGTCCTCGCCCAGCCCGGCGTACCAGAACGTTCTTCCGGGGAGATACGGCAGCAGCGCTTCGGCCTGATAGAAGCCGTGCGCGGCGATGGCGTCGTCGTCGAATCGATGGTCGATGAAGGTGGCCATCTCCTTCGCGCCGGAGAATGCATAGCGCACATCGGCGCGCGCCATGTTGAACGCGAAGAACGCGGAGACGAGCAGACTGGCGTTGAGTGAGAAGGCGGCCGCCCTGCTGGCGATGGCGGAAGCCGGTACATCCGACGCGATCCAGATCGAGGTGATGACGGCGATGAGAATCATGCCCGACGCACGCAGCCCGCCGTACCAGACGAACGTGTACAGGCCCAGAAGGGCGATGCCGGCGCCCGCCAGCAGAACCATCGCTCGCGGCGATCGACGGAGCGCGAAGAACATCAAGAGGAGGATCGCCGCGCTGAGCACCGCGGTCCACTCTGAGGTCGATGCAGGAACGAACACATCGCGGAGAGCCAGGAGCGCACCCGTCCGGGGGCCCCGCATGGCCAGTGGATTCGCTTCGCCGCCGCGAGGCTGCAATTGCCACCACGCCAGGAGGGCGCCCCCGATCATGATCGCGATGGCTGCGCGGTTCAACTTCTCCCGCGGCGGCGGCACCACGCTGAGGACCAGGAACAAGCCGGCGAAGATCGCGGCATGGACGTTCACGTTGAACAGCAGGGCAACGACGATGGCGAACCGGAGCGGGCGCGTTTCGCGCGATCGGAACAGCGCCGCCGCTGCGAAGATCAGGAGGACAGCCAGCGCGTAGCTGCGGGCGATCACCGCGTATTCGTAGGCCATGTAGTACGAGGCGAGGAAAAGCACTTTCGTGAGCCGGCTGAGCGGAGCCGAAAAAACGAATACAGCGGCGGCGGCCCAGGCGAAGAGGAGGTTCACGGTCGTCTCGGCGGCGTACGGGAGGCCGGAATGGACGACCGTTTTCAGGACCAGATGCCACAGAGCGGGGCTACCGACGCGTGCGGTCCAGTCCGGTACCATCCCGGCGAGGGGAAGGTCGCGGGCAACCAGCCACGGGTCGGCTTCGTCGCGCCACGGCTCGTGATGTAGTCCGACAAAGAGCGTTCCCGCCGCAAAAACCAGGACCAGCACGGCGGCAAGCGAAGCCGGAAAGCGTTCGCTGGCTGTGAGCCGGAACGGGTTCCATTGCTCGCGCATGCCGGGGCGTAGTGTATCCATCCGCCTTGAATTCGGCGATGATGGACGGCGATTCATGGAAGCGACGGCAAATCGCAGGCCGTGGTGGCTCGGAGTCGCGCTCGTCCTCTACTTTGCCGTCACCTTGTGGTTGACGCTGCACCACGAGGCATGGAGTGACGAGACGGATCCGTGGCTCCTGATGCGCGATGGCGGCGTGCGGGTCATGTGGTCCGAGACCGCCTATGCAGGAACGCCCGCGCTTTGGTATCTCCTGCTGTCACCGCTGGTGAGCGCCGGCCTCCCGTACCTCGCGCAGCAAATACTCAATCTGCTCCTGGTGTGGTGCGCGATGACCCTGTTCGTCGCTGACGCGCCCTTTCACCCGGTGGTCAAGATTCTGTTCCTCTTCTCTTATTACGCCCTGATCGAATATGCGGTCCAGGCGCGCCCGTACGCGTTGCTTGTGGCGCTTTTGTTCGGAATTGCGGCTACCTGGCGGGAGCGTGCGGAAAAACCGTTGAGAGTTGCCATTCTCACGGCGCTGATGGCCAATACCACCGTCCACGGAATCCTGATCGGAGCGGTGATCGGTCTGCTGTTCCTCGGAGAAGCTGTGGCCGGCCGCCGGCTGTTCCGGCCGCGGATTGCCGGGGCGATCGCGATCATGCTCTTCGGCGGTCTATTGGCTGTTTCCCAGTTGCGCCTGCCGGGAGGGTGGCCCGTCGTTCATCGCTACGTGGATCCGGGTACGGTGCCCTGGGCCGTGGGAAGTGCGTTCTTTCCGCGGATCGATCCCAGGTTCTCGTTTGTCGGCGGGCTCATCATTCTGCTGGTCGGGGTTCTCGCCATCGGCGACCGGACAATCGCTGTTCTCTTCCTGGCTCTCACGAACGTAGCCGTTCTTCTGCTGTTCGTTTACATCTGGCTTGGTGGGTTGCGGCATACCGGATTGATCCTCATGCTGCTTGTTTGCGCGATCTGGATGGCAGGTGTGGCGGTCGAGGGGTGGCGCAGGCGAGCTTTCCACGTCCTGGAATGGGCGCTGGCGATCAGTCTGCTATGGGGGATCTCCATCTCCGTACCGGAGGCCATCGCGGAAACGAGGTGGGCTCACTCGGGCAGCCAGGAGATCGCCGGCTACATCGCCGCCCACGTTCCGCGGGAGACGGTGATCGTGGCGCAGCAGCCCAACGCCTGCGAGTCGATCCTGGTCTACCTGCCGGGGCGGCAATTCTGGTATGCGGCCAGCCGGCAATTCGGCTCGTACACCAGATGGAATGCGCTCGGAGCCGCCCGCGAGCGCGAGCAGAGCATCTATCCGCATATGACGATCGAGCGGGCTCGACAGCAGTTCGACCATCGGCGGCGGTGGCTGCTCCTGCTCGCCTCGGAGTTGCCTGAGGAGGAACGGAAAGGGTTTGTCCTCGTGTTCAGGAGTCAGAGGTTTGTCTATGCCGTGAAGGCGGAGCAGTTCTGGCTCTACCGGCCCGCGTTCCCGTGAGCCATTTGTCAGCGGAATAAGCAGTTCCGATGAGCCGTTCCACTCGTTCCGGGCTTGACAAAGCTCAGATCCGCGCTTAGAGTGCGCGGGTTTTCCCGTCCGGGAAGTCTTTCTTCGCTCCAGGTGTCTCAAGAGGATAGGTAAGGAATGCCAACGATCAACCAACTCGTCGCCGCAGGCCGTGACAAGGTCCGGTACAAGACCAAGAGTCCGGCGCTGCAGTCGAGCCCGCAGAAGCGCGGCGTCTGCACGCGCGTCTACACATCCACTCCGAAGAAGCCGAATTCGGCGCTCCGCAAGGTCGCTCGCGTTCGCCTCACGAATGGAGTCGAAGTCACGACCTACATCCCCGGCGTCGGCCACAACCTCCAGGAGCACTCCATCGTGCTCATTCGCGGAGGCCGTGTGAAGGATCTGCCGGGCGTTCGATATCACGTCATCCGCGGCACGCTCGACACCGTCGGCGTCGCCAAGCGCATGCAGGGCCGCTCCAAATATGGGGCGAAGCGTCCGAAGAAGGGTTAACACCAGATGCCACGCCGCCGCGAAGTTCCCAAAAGAGAAATCCTTCCCGATCCGGTCTACAACAGCCAGCTGGTGACGAAGTTCATCAACTCGCTGATGAGCCAAGGAAGGAAGTCAGTCGCCGAGCGCGTTTTCTACGGTGCGCTCAAGCGCGTCGAAGATCGCGCCAAGGACGATCCGATCAAGCTCTTCAAGAAAGCCGTCGACAACGTCAAGCCGGCGCTGGAAGTGAAGAGCCGCCGTGTCGGTGGTTCGAACTATCAGGTTCCCATCGAGGTGCGGCCGGCCCGTCGTACGGCTCTGGCCATCCGCTGGCTGATCAGCTACGCCCAGTCCCGCGGCGAGAAGACGATGGTCGACAAGCTTGCTGGAGAGATCATGGACGCCGCCAACAACCGCGGCAACGCCATCAAGAAGCGCGAAGACGTTCACAAGATGGCCGAGGCCAACAAGGCCTTCGCCCACTATCGTTGGTAGTTGCTGCAGTTGCAGCAGGCAGTACCAGGAAACCCGTAAGCGCAGTTCACCAGTTTTTCCGAAGCTCCGTCTCGACCGGATAACACAGAAGCGGCGTCGTTCTGCGGTTCCGGACCGAGCAACGGGAAACGACATAACGAATTGATTTTTGGAGGACAGGCGATCGCGCCTGTCGTCCGAAGTTTGTGCGGACAGGCGGGACAGGCCCGTCCTCCCACGTTGTCAGTCGAGAAGAAGAAAAACGTCATGCCCAGACAGTTACCCCTAGAGAAGACGCGCAATATCGGCATCATGGCCCACATCGATGCCGGTAAGACCACGACCACTGAGCGAATCCTCTATTACACCGGCCGCACTCACAAGATCGGCGAGGTGCACGAGGGGACCGCGATCATGGACTGGATGGTCCAGGAGCAGGAGCGTGGAATCACCATCACCTCGGCCGCCACGACGGCGTTCTGGGGCGATTGCCGCGTCAACATCATCGATACACCCGGTCACGTCGACTTCACGGTCGAAGTGGAGCGGAGCCTGCGCGTTCTGGACGGCGCGGTCGGCGTATTCTGCGCCGTCGGCGGCGTCGAACCGCAGTCGGAGACCGTGTGGCGCCAGGCCGACAAGTACGGAGTTCCCCGCCTGGCCTTCATCAACAAGATGGACCGCATCGGCGCGAACTTCGGTTCCGTCGTCAGTCAGATCCGCAAGAAGCTCGGCAAGAACGCCGTTCCTCTACAGCTCCCCATCGGCAGCGAAGACAAATTCAGGGGAGTCATCGACCTCGTGCAGATGAAGGCCCTGATCTTCAAGGACGAGAGCCTCGGCGCGCAGTACGAGATCGCCGAGATTCCGGAAGAGCTCCGCGCGGAAGCGGAGCACTACCGCGAGAAGTTGGTGGAGTCGATCGCCGAACAGAACGACACGCTGCTGGAGAAGTACCTGGCCGGCGAGCAGCTCGAGATCACCGAGCTCAAGGCCGCTTTGCGCGCCGCCACCATCCAGCAGAAGATCACCCCGGTCATCTGCGGATCGGCATTCAAGAACAAAGGTGTGCAGCCGCTGCTGGACGCGGTCGTGGACTACCTCCCCAGCCCCGAGGACATTCCGCCGGTCAAGGGGATCAATCCCGACGACGAATCATTCATCGAGCGCAAGGCTTCGGACGACGAGCCGTTCTCCGCGCTCGTGTTCAAGATCATGACCGACCCGTTCGTCGGCCAGCTGGCATTTTTCCGCGTCTACTCCGGCCACATCAGCACGGGCAGCGCGGTGCTCAACACCACCAAGGGCAACACCGAGCGCATCGGCCGCCTTCTGCAGATGCACGCCAACAAGCGTGAAGAGATCAAGGAAGTGTGGGCGGGCGACATCGGCGCGGCCGTCGGTCTCAGGAACGTGACCACGGGCGATACCATCTGCGATCCCAAGAAGCCGATTGCGCTGGAAACGATGACGTTCCCCGATCCGGTGATCGCGGTGGCCATCGAGCCGAAGACGAAGTCCGACCAGGAAAAGATGGGCGTCGCGCTCGCGAAGCTCATGCAGGAAGACCCGACGTTCAAGGTGCATACGGACACGGAGACGAACCAGGTCATCATCCGGGGCATGGGCGAGCTGCACCTGGAGATCATCGTCGACCGCATGGTGCGCGAGTTCGGTGTGGCCGCGAACGTCGGCAAGCCGCAGGTCGCCTATCGCGAGGCCATCACGCGCAAGTCGGAGGCCGAGGGCAAGTTCGTCCGCCAGTCCGGTGGCAAGGGCCAGTACGGCCACGTGAAGATGCGCTTCGAGCCGCTCACCGACGGCACGGCCTTCGAGTTCGTGAACGAGGTCACCGGTGGCTCGGTGCCGCGCGAGTTCATCAAGCCCACCGAGCAGGGCGTGAGGGAAGCGCTGGAGCGCGGCATTGTGGCCGGCTATCCGATGACCGGTGTGCGGGCCATCCTGTATGACGGCTCCTACCATGATGTCGACTCCTCGGAAATGGCGTTCAAGATCGCCGGCTCCATGGCCTTCCAGGAAGGCGCGAAGAAGGCTGCACCGATTCTTCTCGAGCCGATGATGGACGTCGAAGTGGTAACGCCCGAGGAGTACGCGGGCGACGTGATGGGCGATCTTTCGCGCCGTCGCGGAAAGATTCAGCAGATGGATGAACGGGCCGGCGCGAAAGTGATCCGCGCCCACGTCCCTCTATCGGAGATGTTCGGCTATGCGACGACGGTTCGCTCCATGTCGCAGGGCCGCGCCGTCTACACGATGCAGTTCCTCGCGTACGAGCCGGCACCCAAGAACGTTGCAGAAGAAGTGATCGCCAAGAACGCAGGCACAACTCAGAGAATCTGACAGGGAGGTAGATCCAACATGGCCAAAGAGAAATTCGACCGCAGTAAACCGCATGTCAACGTCGGCACGATCGGTCACGTCGACCACGGCAAGACCACACTCACCGCTGCCATCACCAAGGTGCTCGCTTCGAAGGGCACGGCTTCGTTCGTGGCCTTCGATCAGATCGACAAGGCTCCGGAAGAGCGCGAGCGCGGCATCACCATCGCCACCGCTCACGTCGAGTATTCGACCGACAAGCGTCACTACGCGCACGTCGACTGCCCGGGTCACGCCGACTACGTCAAGAACATGATTACCGGCGCCGCGCAGATGGACGGCGCGATTCTCGTCGTCTCCGCGGCTGACGGTCCGATGCCCCAGACCCGCGAGCACATCCTGCTGGCCCGTCAGGTCGGCGTCCCGTACATCGTGGTGGCCCTCAACAAGGTCGACATGGTCGACGATCCGGAGCTCCTCGACCTCGTCGAGCTCGAGGTTCGCGAGCTGCTGTCGAGCTACGAGTTCCCCGGCGACGAGATCCCCATCACCCGTCTCTCCGCGCTCAAGGCGCTGGAGTCGGGCGACCACAACAGCGAATGGGGCAAGAAGGTCATCGAGCTCATGGACACGGTGGACAACTACATTCCCATGCCCGAGCGCGCCATCGACAAGCCGTTCCTGATGCCGGTCGAGGACATCTTCTCGATCTCCGGCCGCGGCACGGTCGTCACCGGCCGGATCGAGCGCGGGATCGTCAAGGTCGGTGAGGAAATCGAGATCGTCGGACTCCGTCCCACGCAGAAGAAGGTGGTCACGGGCGTGGAGATGTTCCGCAAGCTGCTCGATCAGGGTCAGGCGGGTGACAACGTCGGCCTCCTGCTCCGCGGTGTCGAGCGCAAGGACGTGGAGCGCGGCCAGGTTTGCGCCAAGCCGGGCTCGATCACGCCGCACACGAAGTTCAAGGCCGAGGTCTACATCCTGACGAAGGAAGAGGGCGGCCGTCACACGCCGTTCTTCAACGGCTACCGTCCGCAGTTCTACTTCCGCACCACCGACGTCACGGGCACCGCGACGCTGGCCGAGGGAGCGGAGATGGTGATGCCGGGCGACAACACATCGCTGACGATCAACCTGATCGCGCCGATCGCCATGGAAAAGGGACTGCGCTTCGCCATCCGTGAGGGCGGCCGCACGGTCGGCGCCGGCACGGTTACCGAGGTCATCGAGTAAGTGACACGAGCGAGGACGGGCCAGGAGCCTGTCCTCCACTGTTCTTTAAAGGCATAGACAAATGACGATGA
Organism: Thermoanaerobaculia bacterium; assembly: GCA_038244815.1. Taxonomy (GTDB): domain Bacteria; phylum Acidobacteriota; class Thermoanaerobaculia; order Gp7-AA8; family Gp7-AA8; genus DASVHS01. The sequence goes on along the minus strand of JBBRTB010000002.1, from coordinate 241,447 downwards.
ACGAAAAGATCCGCATCCGTCTCAAGGCTTACGACTACCGCGTGCTCGACCAGTCGACGAGTGAGATCGTCGACACGGCCAAGCGCACGGGGGCCAGGGTGGCGGGACCGATCCCTCTGCCCACACAGATTTCGCGGTACACGGTGCTGCGCAGTCCTCACGTCGACAAGAAGTCGCGTGAGCAGTTCGAGATGCGGACGCACAAGCGGCTGCTGGACATTCTCGAGCCGACGACGCAGACCGTCGACGCGCTCATGAAGCTCGAGCTGCCCGCGGGTGTGGACGTCGAGATCAAGGCGTTCGGGAAGTGATGCGAAGCGTCATCCCGAGCGTCAGCGAGGGATCTGGGTGGCCGGCCAGCGCCACACGCCCGGATTCCTCACGCTGAGGTTCGGAATGACAAGAAGCCAAGGTGGAACGAAATGGCAATCGAAGGAATCATTGGCAAGAAGGTCGGAATGACCCAGGTATTCGCCGAGGATGGCTTGCTCATCCCGGTAACGGTCATTCAGGCCGGACCGTGCCTCGTGGTCCAGAAGAAGACGACCGAGAAGGACGGCTATGACGCCGTGCAGATCGGTCTTGTCGAGAAGGTATCGAACCGCCGCATCACCAGTGCGCAGCGCGGACACTTCGAGAAGGCCGGCATCCAGCCGGTGCGGACGCTGGCCGAAGTCACGTACAACGGCGAGGCCAACGTCGGCGACCGCGTCCAGGTCGACATGTTCAAGCCCGGCGACGCCATCGACGTGGTCGGACAGTCCAAGGGCAAAGGCTTCCAGGGTGTCGTCAAGCGCCATCACTTCAGAGGTGGGCGGGCCACGCACGGCTCGATGTTCCACCGCGCGCCAGGCTCGATCGGCGCATCGGCGTTCCCGTCGCGTGTCATGAAAGGCATGCGCATGGGCGGCCGGATGGGCGGCGATCAGGTGACGGTGAAGAACCTTCGCGTGGCCAAGGTCGATGCCGAGAACAACCTGCTCTACGTCCGGGGCGCGGTGCCCGGCGGCAAGAACGGGCTCGTGTTCGTCCGCTTCTCGAAGAACGGGAAGAAGGGAGCCGAGTAGCCATGCCCACCATCGATATCAAGGACTGGAACAACAAGAAGGTCGGCTCCGTCGACCTGCCGGAAGAGATCTTCGCCTATCCGTACAAGGAGCATCTCATCCACGAGGCGGTGCGCAACTATCTGGCCTCGCTGCGTCAGGGCACACACAAGACCAAGACCCGCGACGAAGTGTCCGGCTCGGGGAAGAAGCCGTTCCGCCAGAAGGGCACCGGGCGCGCGCGCCAGGGCGGCAACCGCCCGCCGATTCATCGTCACGGCGGCACGGTGTTCGGACCGCAGCCTCGCGATTACTCGTACAAGATGAACACCAAAGAGAAGAAGAATGCCCTCAAGTCCGCGCTCTCGCAGCGCGTGAAGGAAGGGAAGCTCGTGCTGGTGAACGACCTCTCGGTCGGAGAGTCCAAGACGAAGGCCTTCGCCGAGCGCATCGCCAACATCGGCGTGGAAGGAAAAGCGCTGCTCGTCGACTCGCTGGAGAACACCAACGCGGTTCTGGCGGCACGCAACAACCCCAAGCTGCTGTTCGTCGATGCCGGCGCCGTCAACGTCTACGACGTCGTCAACTGCCGCTACATCGTTCTTTCTCAAGCCGCTCTCGACCGCCTCACGGAGGTGCTGCAGTCATGAACGCGAACGAGATCATCCGTCGACCGCTGGTCACCGAGAAGTCGACCATGCAGCGCGAGAGCGGATCCAACGTGATCGCTTTCGAAGTCGATCCCACCGCCAACAAGATCGAAGTGAAGCGCGCCGTCGAGGAGCTCTTCAAAGTCAAGGTGGCTGAGGTCCGCATCGCCAACATCCAGGGAAAAGTGAAGCGTATGGGCCGGTGGGCCGGCAAGCGCCGCGACTGGGCCAAAGCTTACGTGCGACTCAAAGAAGGAGAGAAGGCTCCCGACTTCATCGAAGGAGTCTGATCACCATGGCAACGAAATCATACAAACCGACATCGCCCGGCCTCCGCGAGAGAACGACTTCTTCGTTCAGCGAGATCACCAAGAGCAAACCGGAGAAGTCGCTGACGAAGGGCAAGCCGAAGACGGGCGGCCGCAACTCCATCGGCCGTGTGACCTCGCGCTTCATCGGCGGCGGCCATAAGCAGAAGTACCGCGAGATCGACTTCAAGCGGCAGAAGCACGACATCCCGGCGAAGGTTCAGGCCATCGAGTACGACCCGAACCGCACGGCAAGGATCGCCCTGCTCGCATACGCCGACGGCGAGAAGCGCTACATCCTGGCACCGGACGGCCTGACGGTCGGCCAGACCATCATGTCCGGCCCCGGCGCCGACATCCTGGTCGGCAACGCTCTTCCGCTCTCGGCCATCCCCCTCGGCACGACGGTTCACAACGTCGAACTGAAGGAAGGGAAAGGGGGCCAGATGGTGCGCTCGGCCGGAGCCTCCGCGCAGCTCATGGCTCGTGAAGGCGACTGGGCAACACTGCGCCTGCCCTCGGGCGAGATGCGCAAGGTGCACCTGCGCTGCTATGCCACGATCGGCCAGGTGGGCAACATCGAGCACGAGAACATCTCCATCGGCAAGGCCGGCCGCACGCGCTGGCTCGGCAAGACTCCGCACAACCGCGGCGTCTCGATGAACCCCGTCGATCATCCTCTCGGCGGCGGTGAAGGCAAGACCTCGGGCGGCCGCCATCCGGTCAGCCCGTGGGGGCAGCCCACGAAGGGCTACAAGACACGTCGCAACAAGCGGACGACGAAGTTCATCGTCAAGCGGAGAAAGTAAGCAATGGCCAGATCACTGAAGAAGGGCGCGTTCGTGGACGACCATCTCGGCAAGAAAGTCGAGACGATGAATCGCGAGCGCGAGAAGAAAGTCATCAAGACCTGGTCGCGCCGGTCCACCGTCACGCCGGACATGGTCGGCCACACCATCGCCGTGCACAACGGGCGCAAGTTCGTGCCGGTGTACGTGTCCGAGAACATGGTCGGCCACAAGCTCGGTGAGTTCTCGCTCACGCGCACATTCAAGGGTCACAGCGGCAAGAAGGCGGCGGAGAAGACCGCGTCGCCGGCCAAGGCACCGGGCGGAGCGGCTCCGGCCGCGCCGGCCGCGAAATAAGGGACGACATGGAAGCGACTGCAACTCTCAGGTACCTGAAAGCCTCGCCGCAGAAGGTGCGCCTCGTGGCCGACCTCGTGCGCGGGAAGAAAGTCGATGAAGCGCTGAACATCCTGCGCTTCACGCGCAAGTCGTGCGCGAAGGATCTGGAAAAGCTCCTTCGCTCGGCAGTGGCGAACGCGGAGAACAAGGAGACCGGCGCGGATGTCGACGATCTCGTGGTCTCCAGGATTTACGTCAATGAAGGTCCGCGCGAGAAGCGCGTGCAGCCGGCGCCGATGGGACGGGCATACCGCATCCAGAAGCGCAAGGCACACGTGACCGTTCACGTTTCGGATGAAGTCAAAGCAGTGAACGAGCGGACCGGCGGGACGAAGAAGCAGCCCCGCGCCCGCGCACGGAAGTAACGGAGGCTATCTTGGGTCAGAAAGTAAACCCGTACGGATTTCGGCTTGGATTCAACAAGACATGGCATTCCCGCTGGTTCGCGGGAAAGACCTACGCCGAGACGCTCCATCGCGATCTGAAGCTGCGCGAGGACCTGAAGAAGCGTCTGTCGCACGCCGGAGTCTCGGAGATCGACATCGAGCGCACGGCCAACAAGATGCGCATCAACATCTACACGTCCCGCCCGGGCATCATCATCGGACGGAAGGGCGCTGAGGTCGACAAGCTCCGCGACGAGCTGCAGAAGCTCGTCAACGGCGAGGTCTACATCAACATCCAGGAGATCCAGCGTCCGGAGCTCGACGCCCAGCTCGTAGCCGAGAACATCGCCACACAGCTCGAGCGCCGCATCGCTTTCCGCAGGGCCATGAAGAAGGCCATGGAGTCGGCGTTCCGGTTCGGAGCGAAGGGAATCAAGGTCCGCGTGGGCGGGCGTCTGAACGGCGCCGAGATCGCCCGCAGCGAGTGGTATCAGGACGGCCGTCTTCCGCTGCATACGCTGAAGGCCGACGTCGATTACGGTCTGGCCCTCGCCCACACCACCTACGGGATCATCGGCGTGAAGGTGTGGATTTTCAAAGGCGAGATGGCCAAGGCAAAGTCGCGCAGGAGACCGCAGTAAAGAGTGTCGCGGCGGACTTTTAGCCCGCCGGCGGCACAGCAAAACGGAGAACCGACATCATGATGATGCCGAAAAAAGTCAAGTTCAGAAAGCAGCAGCGCGGCCGCCGTCGCGGTCTGGCCACTCGTGGTCAGAAGATCTCGTTCGGCGATTTCGGGCTGCAGGCTCTGGAAGCGGGCTGGGTGACGGCGCGCCAGATCGAAGCGGCACGTATCGCCATGACCCGCCACGTGAAGCGCGGCGGCAAGATCTGGATCCGCATCTTTCCCGATAAGCCGGTGACGAAGAAGCCGTTGGAAACACGTATGGGCAAGGGCAAGGGCGCACCGGAAGAGTGGGTGTGCGTGGTCAAGCCGGCCCGGATCCTCTATGAGATCGAAGGTGTGGACCGCAAGACCGCCGAAGAGGCATTCCGGCTGGCGGCCCAGAAGCTTCCGATCAAGACGCGGTTCGTCAGCCGCCAGATGATGGAGGGCACCGAGGTATGAAGGTCAGCGAGATGCGGGACAAGTCGGTCGACGAGCTGCACGGCCGAGAGAAGGAGCTCTCCGAGCAGTTGTTCAAGCTCCGCTTCCAGCTCGCCACGGGCCGGATCGAGAATCCCATGAAGATCCGGGAAGTCAAGCGCGAGATCGCGCGGATCAAGACACTTTTGGGCGAGCGTTCGCGCGCGTAGCTTGGAGAAGGCAATGGCAGAGACCACAGAAACGAAGAAGAGCGGGATCGAGCGGACCAAGGTCGGCGTCGTCGTGTCCAACAAGATGCAGAAGACCGTCGTCGTGGCCGTCGAGAACGTCTTCATGCACAAGATGTATCAGAAGTACATCAAGCGGACGAGCAAGTTCCTGGCGCACGCCAACGATCCGCTGAACGTCGGCGACCGCGTCGTCATCGAAGAAACGCGTCCGCTGTCGAAGCGGAAGCGCTGGAACGTCAAGGAAGTCCTGGAGAGAGCGAGATAGCCATGATTCAGATGCGCACAGTCCTCACTGTTGCCGATAACACCGGCGCGAAGAAGATCGCCGCGATCAAGATGCTCGGCGGCTCGACCGCCGGCCAGTACGCCAGCCTCGGCGACGTCATCACCGCGTCCGTCAAGGAAGCGGCTCCGGACGGCACCGTGAAGAAAGGTGCGGTCGTGAAGGCCGTCATCGTGCGCACGGTCAAGGAAGTCCGCCGCAAGGACGGCTCCTACGTGAAGTTCGACGACAACGCGGCCGTTCTCATCAACGATCAGCGCGAGCCGGTCGGGACGCGCGTCTTCGGTCCCGTGGCCCGCGAACTGCGCGAGCGGAAGTTCATGAAGATCATTTCGCTCGCGCCCGAGGTCATCTAAGCAATGGGAATGTACGGAAAAGCAGGGAAATTCAAACCGGAGCCTCACGGTAAATCGCACGTGAAGAAGGGCGATACCGTGGTCGTGCTCAGCGGGAAGGACCGCGGCAAGAAGGGCAAAGTGCTGCGCGTCAGCCCGGCCAAAGGAACGGCGGTGGTGGAGCGCGTGAACTTCATCAAGCGGCACACGCGCCCGAATCCGCAACAGAACGTACAGGGCGGAATCCTGGAACGAGAGGCGGCGATGCGCCTCGACAAGCTCCAGGTGGTCTGCCCGAGCTGCGGCGTAGCCACTCGCCTCGGCTCTCACCACACCGAGGAAGGTTCCGAGCGCTACTGCCGCAAGTGCAACTCGGATCTGGGATCGTAATCATGGCTGCAAGACTGAAAGACCTCTACAACTCCGAAGTCCGGAAAAAAGTCCAGGACGAATTCAAGATCAAGAACGCCATGGCCGTTCCCAAGATCGAGAAGGTCGTGCTGAACATGGGCGTCGGCGAAGCGATCCAGAACGCCAAGCTCCTCGACAGCGCCGTCGACGAGCTCTCGCAGATCACCGGGCAGAAGCCGGTGATCACCAAGGCCAAGAAGTCGATCGCCAGCTTCAAGCTGCGCGAGGGACAGTCCATCGGCACGATGGTGACGCTGCGCGGCGAGAAGATGTACGAGTTCCTGGACCGCCTCATCAACATCGCCCTGCCGCGCGTGCGCGACTTCCGCGGCGTGGCTGCCAAGAGCTTCGACGGCCGCGGCAACTACACCATGGGCATCCGGGACCATCTCATCTTTCCGGAGATCGACGTGTCCAAGGTCGACAAGGCCAAGGGGATGAACATCACCATCGTCACCACGGCGAAGAATGACGAGCAGGCTCGCTTCCTTTTGCGCGAGATGGGCATGCCGTTCAACAAGTAAGGAAGAATCCATGGCAAAGATCTCGATGATCGTCAAGGCTGAACGGAAGCCGAAGTTTTCGACACGCAAGCGCAACCGCTGCAAGGTGTGCGGCCGCCCGCGGGGATTTCTGCGCAAGTTTCAGCTCTGCCGCATCTGCTTCCGTCAGCTTTCGCTCGGTGGATATATCCCCGGCGTAACCAAAGCCAGTTGGTAAAAGGACCTGAACTATGTCGATGACAGATCCGATTGCGGATATGTTGACCCGGATCCGAAACGGGATCCAATCGCGCCACGATCGCGTAGAGCTTCCCAGCTCGAAGCTCAAAGTGGAGATCGCGCGCATTCTCAAGAGCGAAGGCTTCATCAGCAACTACAAGCTGGTCGAGGACAAGGTCCAGCCGCTGCTTCGCGTCTACCTCAAGTACTCGCACAACGGGGAGCCGGTCATCCACGGGATCGAACGCATCTCCCGGCCGGGCCGCCGCGTCTATCGGAACAAGCAGGACATTCCGCGGGTGCTGGGCGGACTGGGGCTGGCTATCGTCTCCACGTCGAAGGGCGTGATGGCGGGAGCCGAGGCCGTGAAAAACGGGATCGGCGGCGAAGTGCTCTGCCAGGTCTGGTAAGGAGAACTCATGTCGCGTATCGGAAAGAAAGAGATCACGCTCCCCAAGGGGGTCGAGGTCAGCCGTGACGGCAGGGTCGTCACGGTGAAGGGGCCGAAGGGCTCGCTCACCACGAACCTGATCGAGGGCATCAGCGTGAAGGTCGAGGGCAACGTCGTGGCCTTCGCGCGCAGCAACGAGGAAGGGAAGTCCAAGGCCTTCCATGGTCTGGTGCGGGCTCTGGTGGCGAACAACGTCAAGGGCGTGACCGAAGGCTTCAAGAAAGAGCTCGACATCGTCGGCGTCGGGTATCGCGCCGAGGTGAAGGGGAAGGAAGTGGTGTTCCAGCTCGGCTACTCGCATCCGGTGCGGTTTCCGATCCCGAAGGGGATCGACGTGGCCGTGGATGGCAAGACCGGCCACATCACCGTGACGGGCATTGACAAGCAGCAGGTCGGCCAGACCGCGGCCGAGATTCGGTCGCTGCGCGAGCCGGATCCCTACAAAGGCAAGGGCATCAAGTATTCGGACGAAGTGATCCGCCGCAAGGCGGGCAAGGCAGCCGGTAAGTAAGGCGAACGCGTCATCCTGAGGCCGCGTAGACGGCCGAAGGATCTGGGCGGTGGAAAGCGCCACCTCCCAGATCCTTCGCCGTCTTCGCGGCTCCAGGATGACGAGGGAAGCAGAGAGCGATGGATAAAGCGAAACAGAGAGTCGAAGCAAGGGGCCGCATCAAGGCGCGCATCCGCGGCAAGGTGGCGGGCACGCCCGAACGTCCGCGTCTGGCGGTGTTCCGCAGCCTCAAGTACATCTACGCGCAGGTGATCGACGACGCCTCAGGCAAGACGCTGGTGTCGGCGTCGAGCAAGGACAAGGACTCGGGAACCAAAGGTGCGAATGCGGCGGCGGCGAAAGCGGTCGGCGCGCTGATCGCCAAGAAGGCGAAGGACAAGGGGATCAACCGCGTGGTGTTCGATCGCGGCGGCTACCTCTATCACGGAAACATCAAGGCGCTCGCGGATGCGGCGCGTGAAAACGGTCTGGAATTCTAGGAGAGCGAATGCAGCGTCCAATGCAGCGAGGACAGGGCGGGCCGCGTAACGATCGCCGCGACAACGAGCGATCCGAAAGCGGGATGATCGACAAGGTCGTCCACATCAACCGCGTCACCAAGGTCGTCAAAGGCGGCAAGAACTTCAGCTTCAGTGCGCTGGTGGTCGTCGGCGACGGGAAGGGCCGCGTCGGTTTCGGATCGGGCAAGGCCAAGGAAGTTCCGGCCGCCATCAAGAAGGGGATCGAGATCGCCAAGAAGAACATGATCTCCATTTCCATGACCGGCACGACCATTCCGCACGCGACGCTGGGGCACTACGGCGCGGGCAAGGTTCTGCTCAAGCCGGCCTCGGACGGAACGGGCGTCATCGCCGGCGGTCCGGTCCGGGCCATTCTCGAGTCCGCGGGCATCCAGAACATCCTGACGAAGTCGCTGGGGACGGCCAATCCTCACAACGTCGTCAAGGCCACGTTCGAGGCGCTCAAGCAGCTTCGCAACGCCGATCAGTATTCGCGCCTGCGCGGCGGCGACAACGGAAACGCCGCTCCGGAAGGTGAAGCATGAGCCCGAAGAAGTCGGAGAAGAAGGCGGGTAGTACGGTGCGGGTCAAACAGATCCGCAGCGGCATCGGCTGCCCGCGGGAAATGCGCGAGACGCTCAAGGCTCTCGGTCTCGGAAAGATGCATCGCGTGGCCGAGCGCGTCGATTCGAAGGAATTGCGCGGGATGATCGCCAAGATCCCGCATCTGGTGGAAGTGGTCGAGTAACAGGACCGAAGAGGCAGACAAATGGATCTCAACAACCTCAAACCAAAAAAAGGCAGCAAACACGCGAAGAAGCGCGTCGGCCGCGGTCCGGGATCGGGCCAGGGCAAGACCGCCGGTCGTGGCGAGAAGGGACAGAAGTCGCGTTCGGGCTTCAGCCGCATGCTCGGCTTCGAAGGCGGCCAGATGCCGCTGCACCGCCGCCTGCCGAAGCGTGGCTTCACGAACATCTTCAAGAAGAATCACGCCGTCGTGAACGTCTCGGACCTCGAGCGCTTCGACAACGGCGCCACGATCGACGAGGCGGCGCTGCGTGAGGTCGGCCTGGTCAAGGGCCAGAACGACGGCGTGAAGATCCTCGGCGACGGCAAGCTGACGAAGAAACTCACCGTCCAGGCGGTGAAGTTCTCGGAATCCGCGCGCAAGCAGATCGAGGCCGCGGGCGGTACGTGCACGGAGATCGCGTAAAGTGAAATTCGCAGAGACGTTCCGGAACATCTTCGCGATCCCCGATCTGCGCCGGCGGATCATTTTCACGTTTCTGCTGCTGGGCGTGTACCGGCTGGGATCTCACATCCCCACGCCAGGCGTCGACCCAGTGGCGCTGGCCGAATTCTTCAAGGCCATGTCGGGCGGCGTATTCGGTTTCCTCGACCTCTTCTCCGGCGGCGCGCTGCGCCGTCTGTCGGTCTTCGCGCTCGGCATCATGCCGTACATCTCGGCGTCGATCATCCTGCAGCTCCTCACCGTGGTCTGGCCGTACCTCGAGAAACTCTCCAAGGAAGGAGAGATGGGGCGCCGCAAGATCAATCAGTACACGCGTTACGGGACGATCATGCTGTCGGTCATCCAGTCGCTCGGTGTGGCGTTCTGGCTGAAGGCGCAGTCTTCACCGGGTGGCGCGCCGCTGGTTCCTCCCCAGGTTCAGGACGCGATGTGGGGACTGGGCTTCCCGATCATGACCGTGCTCACGCTGACGACGGGCACCTCGTTCATCATGTGGCTGGGCGAGCAGATCTCGGAGCGGGGAATCGGCAACGGCATCTCCCTCATCATCTTCGCCGGCATCGTCGTCAACCTGCCCCATGCGGTGATCACGACCATCGACGACATCCGCACCGGACAGCACAATCTGTTCGCCATGCTGTTCCTGGTGGTCTTCATGACGATCGTCGTGGCGTTCGTCGTGTTCATGGAACGGGCGCAGCGGCGGATCCCCGTGCAGTACGCGAAGCGCGTCGTGGGCCGCAAGGTCTACGGCGGAGCAAACACCTACCTGCCGTTGCGCGTGAACACCGCCGGCGTCATCCCGGTCATCTTCGCGTCGTCGATTCTCGTCATTCCCACGACGATGGCCTCGATGATCAAGGCGCCGTGGTCGCAGGCCATCGCCGCGCAGCTGCGCAGCGGCGAGCCGCTGTACTACCTGCTCGAGGTCATCGGCATCATCTTCTTCGGATACTTCTACACCTCGATCGTCTTCAACCCGGTCGATACGGCCGACAACATGCGCAAATACGGCGGCTTCATCCCGGGCATCCGTCCGGGCAAGAAGACCTCCGACTACATCGACCGCGTGCTCACGCGCATCACGTTCGTCGGTTCGGTGTATCTCGCCGCCGTGTGCGTGCTGCCGGAGTTCCTCATCTCCGGTATTCACGTGGCGCAGCTGCCATTCGGGGCCGGTGCTGCACTCGACCGCTTCCTGCCCGTGTGGTTGACGGAAGGCATGGGCATCAACTTCTACTTTGGCGGAACGTCGCTTCTGATCGTCGTGGGTGTGGCCATGGACACGATTCAGCAGATCGAATCCCAGCTGGTCATGCGCAACTACGACGGATTCATGAAGCGCGGCCGGGTGAGAGGACGCAGGGGATGAAACAGGCCGCGGGCTTCAGGCCTCGGGCCTCGGACACACCCACCCAGGCGGGCGGGATCCGAGGCCCGAGGCCTCGGACAGAACGAATGAACTTGATCTTCATCGGACCGCCGGGGAGCGGAAAAGGGACGCAGGCGAAGCGGCTGGCCGGCCGCTTCGGGATCCCCCATATCTCCACCGGGGACATGTTGCGGGAGGCGGTGGCCGACGGCTCGCCGCTGGGGCAGCAGGCCGATGCAATCATGAAATCGGGCGCGCTCGTCTCGGACGACATCATGATCGGGATGATCCGCGAGCGTCTGGCCAGGCCGGATGCGAAGAAAGGGTTCATCCTGGACGGGTTCCCGCGGACCCTGGTCCAGGCCGAGAAACTGGACGCGCTGGTCTCAGGGAATGGATCGGAGCCGCTCCGGGTTTTGCGGCTACTGGTCCCCGACGAAGCCATCGTCAAGCGGATTGCCCTGCGCCGCACGTGTGCGCAATGTGGGGCGATTTACCATTTAGAGAACCAGCCGCCCAAGGTGGCTGGAGTCTGCGATCGCGACGGCGGGGAACTGGTGGCCAGGCCGGACGACACCGAGGGTGCGGTCCGGAATCGCCTGGAGTCGTTTCACAGGCAGACGGCTCCGGTCGCCGATTACTACAAGTCGAAGAAGTGGTTGAAGGAAGTCGACGGGGTTGGTCCCGTCGATCAGGTCTTTGAACGAATTGAACAGTCATTGTCGTAGGTGAGCATGCTTGACCGGATGAAGGGACCCATTCTGAAAACGCGCGAGGAGATCCAGATCATGGATCGCGCGAACAGAATCGTTCTGGAAATCCTGGAGATCATGCGCGGGATGGTGAAACCGGGTGCCACGACCGCACAGCTCAATGCTGTCGCGGAAGAGGAGCTCGGGAAACGCGGTGCCAAGTCGCCTTTCAAGGGCTACGCACCGATGAGCCTTCCGCCCTATCCGGCGGTCGTCTGTGCGTCAGTTAACGACGTCATCGTGCACGGTATCCCCAATCGCGGGAAGCTCCAGGAGGGCGACATCCTCGGCCTCGATTTCGGAGCGATCTTCGAGGGGTTCGTGGGCGACGGCGCCATCACCATTCCGGTGGGGAAGGTGGCCGAGCGAGCCGCCGAGCTGATGCTTACGACGAAGGAATGTCTCGATCTGGCCATCGAGGAGATGCGGCCGGGGAGGCACCTGGGCGACATCGGTGAGGCCTGTCAGGAACATGCCGAATCGCGAGGATTTCACGTCATCCGCAACTTTGTCGGTCATGGCATCGGCCGCCGGATGCACGAGGAGCCTCAGGTTTACAACTACGGCAAGCGGGGCAGGGGACTGGAGTTGCGCGAGGGCATGGTCCTGGCGATCGAGCCGATGCTTTGCGAGATCGGTTCGAAGCTGGCGTCGCGCCTGAGCCGCGCCACGGGTGGCGGGATGATGCAGGACGTCAGGACGGACAGCGACGGCTGGACGGCGCGGACGCTGGACGGCACGCTGGCGGCGCATTTCGAGCACTCCGTGGCCATCACGGCGAAGGGTCCGATGGTATTGGGAAGGTAACGAATGGGGTCGAACCCGGCCCCATGGACAGAAAGGAACTATGTCGAAGGAAGAAGCGATCGAAGTGACGGCGACGGTGCTCGAGACATTGCCGAACGCGATGTTTCAGGTCGAGCTGGAGAACAAACACAAGGTGCTCGCTCACATCTCCGGCAAGATGCGCAAACACTTCATTCGAATTCTTCCGGGTGACAAAGTCCTCGTGGAGTTGTCGCCGTACGACCTCACGCGCGGCAGAATCATCTATAGGTACAAATGAAATGAAAGTCCGATCGTCAGTCAAGAAAATCTGCACCAAATGCAAGATCGTGCGCCGTCAGGGCGTGATCCGCATCATTTGCGAAAATCCGAAACATAAACAACGACAGGGATAAGAAAGAATGGCACGTATCGCAGGCGTCGATCTCCCACTGAACAAGAGAGTCGAAATCGGCCTCACCTACATCTTCGGCATCGGCCGCTCGCGCTCGAACGACATCCTCGAGAAGGCGCAGGTCAACCGCGACGTCCGGGTCAAGGATCTGACCGAGGACGACGTGCGCAAGATCCGTCAGGTGATCACGGATGAGGGCAAGGTGGAGGGCGACCTCCGCAAGGATGTCGGCCTCGACATCAAGCGGCTGATGGAGATCAACTGTTACCGCGGCATGCGCCATCGACGCGGTCTCCCTGTGCGCGGTCAGCGCACGCACACCAACGCCCGCACCCGCAAGGGACCGCGCAAGGGCGCTGTTGCCGGCAAGAAAAAAGCAACGAAGAAATAAGGGATAACACGCAATGGCAACTGCAAGAGCACCGAAACAGGGACAGCGCCGGGCCGGCACGAAGAAGAAGGAGCGCAAGAGCATTCCTCACGGCATCGCCTCGATCGCGGCCACGTTCAACAACACCATCGTGGCCATCGCCGATCCGGTCGGGAACATCCTGGCCTGGTCGAGCGCCGGCCGCATCGGTTTCAAGGGATCGCGCAAGGGCACTCCGTTCGCGGCGCAGGTGGCGGCACAGAACGCCGCCCAGCTGGCCCAGGAGCACGGTGTGCGCAGCGTCGACGTCAAGGTGAAGGGTCCCGGCGCGGGACGTGAATCAGCCATCCGCGCTCTGGCCGCTTCAGGGCTGGATATCAAGTCGATCAAGGATGTGACCCCGATTCCCCACAACGGTTGCCGGCCGCCGAAGCGGCGCCGGGTCTGACCGTTTCCACGTAGTCGAGTTACGCCGAGCAGCAGCCGGCGTATGCGGAACGCCTCAATCACGATGCGGGTCCGAACAGTTCAGGAGGCATAGTGGCTCGTTATTCTGACCCCGTCTGCCGGCTTTGCCGGCGTGAGGGTATGAAGCTCTTTTTGAAGGGCGATCGGTGTTTCAAGGACAAGTGCGCCATCGAGCGCCGCAACTACGCGCCCGGCCAGCACGGCCGTCGCCGCTCCAAAGTCCTCGGCTATGGTCTTCAGCTTCGCGAGAAGCAGAAGGTCAAGCGCATCTACGGGCTTCTGGAGAGCCAGTTCCGCCTCTATTTCCAGCGAGCGGCCAAGAAGAGCGGCGTCACCGGCGACAACCTGCTGCGCCAGCTCGAGCTTCGGCTCGACAACGTGGTGTACTCGCTCGGGTTCGCGGCGTCGCGCGCCCAGGCCCGGCAGCTCGTCCGTCACGGGCACATCGAAGTGAACGGCAAGAAGATCAACATCCCCTCCTATCAGGCGAAGAAAGGGGATGTCGTCCAGGTTCGCGAAAAGAGCCGCAAGAACGAACAAATCCGCCAGTCCGTCGAAACAGCAGCGGGCCGCGGCGTTCCGTCATGGCTCGAGCTCAACGCTGAACAGTTCCGCGGAACCGTTCAGGATCTCCCGAAGCGCGAAGACATCCGTCTCCCGATCCAGGAACAGCTCATCGTCGAACTCTACTCGAAGTAAACCATTTTTTGACGCAGGTCCGACTCTCCCGTCGGCTCCGGCCGGTTACAGAGCTGGCCATGCGTCTTTGAGGAGGCCGCTCACATGTTGTGGTCAGATTTTCAGAAGCCGAAGAAACTCGATTACGATCCCGAAACCCTCACGCCGAACTACGGACGATTCATCGCGCAGCCGTTCGAGCGCGGCTTCGGTACGACGATCGGCAACGCTCTGCGCCGCGTCCTGCTTTCCTCGATCGAGGGTGCGGCCGTGACCGCGGTGCGGGTCGAGGGCGTTCTTCACGAGTTCTCGTCGCTCACCGGCGTGGTCGAAGACATGACCGACGTCGTTCTCAATCTCAAGCAGGTGGCCTTCAAGCTGCACGGCGAGGGTCCCAAGACTCTCTACCTCGAGAAGAAAGGCCCCGGTGTCGTTACCGCCGCCGATTTCGAGGAAGACGCGGACATCGAGATCCTCGATCCCTCCGCGCACATCGCTACGCTGTCGAAGGAAGGCTCGCTGAAGCTGGAAGCGCGCCTGAAGCGGGGCCGCGGTTATCAGGTGGCCGACCGCAACGCCGACTCCGATCTTCCGCTCGGCTACATCCCCATCGACTCGATCCATTCGCCCGTCCGCCGCGTGAACTATCACGTGGAAGGGGCGCGCGTCGGCCAGATGACCGACTACGACCGTCTGATCCTCGAGGTGTGGACCAACGGTGCGGTCTCTCCGCAGGAAGCGATCAGCCTGGCCGCCGAGCTGCTCGGCGATCACCTGCGCATCTTCAGCGCCTTCGAGAGCCGCGGCGAGACCGTCGAAGAGACGGCGGCGCCGGAAGTCGATCCCCGTCTCGCGGAGATGCTGGCCAAGCCCATCGAGGAGCTCGACCTCTCGGTCCGCTCCGCCAACTGCCTCAAGAACGCCAACATCCGTACCCTCGGTGATCTCGTGCAGCGCACCGAGCGTGAGATGCTGTCAACGAAGAACTTCGGCCGGAAGTCGCTCGACGAGATCAAGGACGTCCTGGCCTCGCTCGGTCTGTCGTTCGGAATGTCTCGCGTGCCGCGCAGCGGCGCCGAGGTGCGGGAGTAACGACGAATGCGTCATGGAATGGTTAATCGCAAACTGGGGCGTACGACATCGCATCGCATGGCCATGTTCCGCAACCAGCTTGCCTCACTCATCGAGAACGAGCGCATCGTGACCACGCTGCCGAAAGCGAAAGAGCTCCGGCCGCTCATCGAGAAACTCGTCACCCTCGGCAAGAACGACAGCGTTCACTCCCGCCGGCAGGCCGCGCGGATGATCGCCGAGGACCGTCTGATCGGGAAGCTGTTCGACACGCTCGGACCGCGGTTCACCGATCGCCCGGGTGG
The DNA here is from genome assembly GCA_038244815.1 of Thermoanaerobaculia bacterium. Classification (GTDB taxonomy): domain Bacteria; phylum Acidobacteriota; class Thermoanaerobaculia; order Gp7-AA8; family Gp7-AA8; genus DASVHS01. The sequence goes on along the minus strand of JBBRTB010000002.1, from coordinate 225,871 downwards.
CTACACGCGCATCATCAAGCTCGGCTCGCGCCGCGGAGACGCCGCCGAAATGGCCATCCTCGAGTTCGTCGGCTACACGCTGCCTGAAGCGCAGAAGGCCACGCCGGCCGCAACGGCAGCCGCAGCTCCGAAGAAGGCCGCGAAGAAGAAAGAGGAGCCCGCCGCGGAAGCCGCCGAAGCTCCGGCCGCCGAGGCGAAGCCGAAGAAGAAGGCCGCTCCGAAGAAGCAGGCGACGGCAAAACCGAAGAAGAAAACCAAGGACGAGGATTCGGGTAAACCCAAGAAGAAGACCTCCTCCAAGAAGAAGAGCAAGTAACGAAAAGGCCCGCCACCCGGCGGGCTTTTCCATTTACGGCGTCGCTGTTGACGCCACGAATGCCAGAAGCACGGCCACGATCGGCAGCGCCACGCCGCCGAGCGCTGTGTAGAGCACGAGCGCGAGCGGGAAGAGCAGTGTCGCCGCCACGGCCGCGGCCACGATCCCGCGGGCCGGCAGGTTGAGCACGATCGCCGGCACGAGAAACAGGAAGCTCAGTCCCGGCAGAGTGAGAGCCAGCGCGATCGCGATCACGTTCCAGATCAGGGCCACCCCCTGCCACGGCCGGCCACGCGTGAGGAAGAACGTACAGGCGATGCCGGCGATCCACATCGCGGCGACGAGAGGCTCCGGATGAGCGAGCCGGTGCGGCGTCAGCCTCATCGCCACGATGCCAATCGCCGCGGCGAGACCGATCGCTCCGACAAACAGGAAAGCGCCGATCGCAATCGCACGCCTGGGGATGCCACGCATCCTGGTCACGAGAACGGCCAGGCTGGCCAGGGCGATCCAGATCGTCCAGCCGAACGGCCAGTAGACGACGAAGAAGCCGAAGACGTCGAAGAACACGTCGTTGCCGGTACGCATGTGGTCGAGATCGGCCTGGGCCAGCGCGCGGAGCATGCCCGCGGCGTTGTCGATGTGATGCTGCAGAGTGCGCAGCTCGACGTGTGCGAGATCGTCGGAGCTGGTGTGGTAGTGCTCGACTCCGCCGATGGCCGCGAAGTTCACACAGATCTTTCCTGCGCGTTTGAATACGCTGACATCCGTATCGTTCGGCAGCAACGTGTATACGGTGTAAAAAACGGAGCTGGAGATCGGACGGGGCAAGGCGTTGAACAGCGGGACGAGGTCGCCATTGTTCGTGCTCGTTTCGAACAGGTAGCTGGGCCCGGAGGTGCCGCGGTTCTCCACGTTGACGACCGCCCGCACGTTGCCTGAGAGAACCGGGTCGGCGACGAAAGCCTCGGCGCCGAGCAGTCCCGCCTCTTCCCCGTCGGTGATCAGGAAGCCGATCGGGTTCCTGAACTTTCCGCCGCGAAGCAGCCGTGCGCACTCGAGCATCGTGACCACACCCGCGCCGTCGTCGGACGCCCCCGCTCCCCGCGGCACGGAGTCGTAATGCGCAACGCCCAGGATCATCTGCCCCGGCGCGGCGGGCAGGACGACGATGTTCTCGACGTTTGCGCAGCGCCCCGACTTCCGGCTGCAGGCGCGGCCTCGCTGGATCGTGGGCGAGTAGCCGAGGGCCCGGAAGCGCGCCATGATGCGGTCGCGGACGATCTGGTTGGCGGGCGACTCGACGGGATGAGGACGGTTCTCCGCGAGCAGCGATTGCAACGTGGCGAACGCAGCCTTCGCCTGGGAGCCGGGCGAGGGACCGTTGAGGCGGACGAGAGTTGTTACAAGAACGGCCCCCAGTACGATGGCGGATGCAACCCAACCGGCCGGGCTCCGTAGTGACTTCGTGGAGGTCGTCATGCGCAGAGCCATTCTTTCACTCATTCTTACAGTTGTGTTCGCCGGTACGGCATCGGCGAGCCGGCTGCAGGAGTCCTTCGACCGCACCGTCGACGTCCGCGTGGGCAGTTCCGTCTCCATCGACAACGTCAACGGACGGATCACGGTGAGCTCCTGGGATCAGCCGCGCGTGCGCATCCATGCCGTCCGCAAGGCTGAGACGCGGGAAATGCTCGACAAGCTCTCGGTGGAAGTTCGCGAGAGCGGCGACGGCCTCTCGATCGTCACGCACATGCCCCGCAAGAGCGACTCAGGGTTCTTCGACATGCTGTTCGGCAATGATGGCAACGCGGCGGTGGACTACGACGTGACCGTGCCGCGCGCCACCGATCTCAAGGTCGAGAACACCAACGGCGGCATCACCGTGTCCGACGTCAGCGGAAGCAGCGAACTGGGGACGACGAACGGACGGATCGAGGCGCTGCGTTGCTCGGGAACGATGACCGCCACCACGACCAACGGAGCGATCCGGGCGGAGCTGCTTGAGGTGGCCAGTGGAAAGCCGATGAAGTTCGAGACCACGAACGGCAGCATCACGCTCACCGTTCCGCCGTCATTCGCGGCCGACCTTCAGGCGGAGACGACGAACGGGTCGATCCGGACGGATCTTCCGGTGACGACGAAGAGCTTCAGCCGGCGTGAACTGCATGGGACGATGAACGGCGGCGGTGCCGAGCTCGGGCTCTACACAACGAACGGCAGTATCGAGGTTCGGTCGGGCGCCGCGACTCGTTGATGGCGATGATCGCGTCCGCTGTCACACGATAGCGAAAGACCTCGGCATCGAGGTCGAGGGGAGGGCGGCGGGCGCGGATGATGAGACGTGTGGCGACCGGGAGCCGTGTAGCGACCGGCTTCAGCCGGTCGAGCGTGCCTTCGGGATCGGGCGTCACGCCGCGCATTTTACCCCGCCCGAGGATGCCCCGCCTCACTCCGGCGTGATGTACGCGGCGGTGATGCCGCCATCGACGAGAAAGGTCGCCGCATTGACGAACGACGACTCGTCGCTGGCCAGGAACAGCGCCGCGTTCGCCATCTCCTCGGCCCGCGCGAAGCGGCCCGGCGGAATGTGGACGAGGCGCCGATTCCGGCGGGCCGGATCGGCCAGCAGTTCGTTGAGCAGCGGCGTCTCCACCGGGCCTGGACAAAGCGCGTTGGCGCGGATGTTTTTTCTGGCGAATTCGACGGCGATCTCCCGCGTCATCGAGAGCACGCCGCCTTTGCTTGCGGTGTAGGCGATCTGCGGCGCGGCTGCGCCGACGATGGCCACGAATGACGCGGTATTGATGATCGATCCGCCGCCCGCGCGCAGCAGCGCCGGGATCTCGTATTTGCAGCCGAGGAAAATACCTTTGAGATTGACGTTGATGGTCTTGTCCCAGACCTCTTCACTCGTGTTCGTCACGGAGTCATCGTCGGGGAGAAAGATGCCGGCATTGTTGAACGCGACGTTCAGCTTGCCGTAGCTGTCTTCGGCGAATTTCACCATCGCTTCAGCGTCTTTGGCCTTCGATACGTCGGCCGCGAACGCCTTCGCGTCGCCGCCTGCCTTTTTGATCTCATCGACAGTCACCTGGGCCGCTTCCGCCTTCAGGTCGACGACCACGACTTTGGCGCCCTCGCGCGCAAAGGTGAGGCAGGAAACCTTGCCGATGCCGGATGCTCCGCCCGTGATCAACGCGACTTTATTTGCCAGTCTCATGCTTGTTCGAAGTAACGCCTTCGTTCCCAGTCGGTCACGACCGAATCGAACTTTCGTTGTTCGGTCCTGAAGAAATGCAGGTAATGCTCGACGACCTCGTCGCCGAGCGTTTCACGCGCCCACGCGCTGCGCTGGAGCGCCTCGATCGATTCGTTGAGCGAATGCGGCATGTGCGGCAGGTCCATCGCGCCGTACACGTCGCCTTCGAACGCCGGCGGCGGCTCGATCTTGTTTTCGATGCCGTCGAGACCGGCCGCGAGGGTGACTGCAAACGCGAGATAGGGGTTCGCGTCCGCACCGGCGGCGCGGCATTCGATGCGCAGCGACGGCCCCTGTCCGACGATGCGGAAGCCGGCCGTACGGTTGTCGTAGCTCCAGGCGATTCCCGTCGGCGCAAACGAACCGGCCACGTATCGTTTGTACGAGGCCGGATACGGCGCGTAAAACGCAAACACATCGCGGATGTGGGCCATCCAGCCGCCGAGGAAATGGCGGAAGACCGGAGAGCACTGGATGGGTCCGAGCCGGTCCTTGCCGTGGAAGAGGGGCTTCCGGCCCTTCGCGTCCCAGAGACTCATGTGGATGTGGCAGCTCGAGCCGGCGTAGCGCTCATCCCACTTGGCCATGAACGTGACGGCGCGTCCAGCCTTCCAGGCGATTTCCTTGGCAGCGTGCTTGTAGATGGCATGGCGATCGGCCATCTCCACGAGCTCCGCGTAACGGAGTCCGATCTCCTGCTGGCCCGGTCCCCATTCTCCCTTCGACGATTCGACAGGAACACCGGAGCGCTCGAGATGCGAGCGGATCGCGCCGATGAGGAACTCCTCTTTCGTGCTCTGAAGGATGTGATAGTCCTCGATGACGCGGCCGATCGGCTCGATCCGGATGAAGCCCTTCTCCGCCGCGGTTTCGTACGAGTCCTTGAATACGTACAGCTCGAGCTCCGACGCGCCCATGGCGGTGTAGCCCGCTTTGGCCGCGCGTTCCACCTGCCGTCTCAGAATGCTTCGCGGCGCCACCCCCACGCGCTCGTCCTTCGAGTCGTGCATGACGTCGCAGATCACGAGCGCACTCTTCTCCAGCCACGACGCTACGCGCATCGTGTCGAAGTCGGGAACAGGACGGAAGTCGCCGTAGCCTTTCGCCCAGCTCGTGAATGCATAGCCGGGCACCGGCTCCATGTCCATGTCGCACGCCAGCAGGTAATCGCAGGCGTGCATCCCGTGCTGGGCCACTTCTTCGAGGAAGTAGCGCGCGTTGAACCGCTTGCCGACGAGGCGCCCGTACATGTCGGGCAGAACGGCGATGACCGTCTCCACGTCGCCGTCGACGACCATTCGCTGCAGCGTTTCGAGATCGATTCGGCCTTGCATTTCGAATTTTTCGGGTTGCCGGGTTGCCCCGGAAACCCGATCATGTCACGTCGATATACACCGTCTTCCACTCCGTGTAATGGTCGAGCGCCACCAGACCGAGTTCCCGGCCGATGCCGCTGTGCTTCACGCCGCCGAAGGGAGCTTCGAGATGGACGCTGCTGCCGGTGTTGATCGAGAGATTCCCGGTTTCGACGGCTCGCGCGACGCGCAGGGCGCGGGAGATGTCTTTCGTCCAGATCGATCCGGAGAGACCGTACATGCTGTCGTTGGCCAGGACCACGGCCTCGTTCTCGTCCTTGAACGGCATCACCGCCAGGACGGGACCGAAGATCTCCTCGCGCATGATCTTCATATCGGGCCTGGCGTCGAGAAAGACCGTCGGCTCCAGAAACCAGCCCGGGCCGCCAGAGGCCGCTCCACCGCTGGCCAGCGTCGCTCCTTCCGCTTTTCCGCTTTCGATGTAGCTCATCACGCGTTTGCGGTGTCCGTCGGTCACGAGCGGACCCATCTCCGTATCATCCAGCAGTGGATCTCCCACCTTCACGTTCTCGAAGGCGGCCACGATGGCTTTCTGGAACCTGTCGTAGAGAGACTGCTGCACGAGCACGCGGCTGCGCGCGCAACAGTCCTGGCCCGCATTGCCGAGGGCGCTGGAGGTGGCCGAGGCGACGGCGCGATCGAAGTTGCAGTCGTCGAAGATGATGTTCGCTGACTTGCCGCCGAGCTCCAGGCTGACGCGCTTGATATCGTCGGCGGCAATGCGCATCACGTTCGCGCCGACCTCGGTCGATCCGGTGAACGCGATCTTGCGCACGAGCGGATGGCGCACCAGCGCATCGCCGGCGGTTTCGCCCCTTCCGGTCACCACCTGGAACACTCCCTCGGGGACGCCGGCCACGCGCATCAGTTCTTCCAGCCGCAGGGCCGTGAGCGGCGTCTGCTCGGCCGGTTTGAGCACCACCGTGTTTCCCATGGCCAGGGCGGGGGAGACTTTCCATGACGTGATGGCGATGGGAAAGTTCCACGGGACGATGATCCCGCATACGCCGACCGGCTCGCGGAACGTCATCAGGATGCCGTTGGGATTGGCGGGGATGGTCTGGCCGCCGACCTTGTTGGTGGTGCCGCCGTAGTACTCGAAGCAATCGGCGGCCAGTCCCACTTCGTCGCGTGAATCGCGGATCGGTTTTCCGACATTGCGCGACTCGGCGCGGGCCAGTTCGTCCGCGTGCTCGCGAATGAGCGCCGCCACGCGCAACATGATCCGGCCCCGTTCTCGCGGGTGCATCCGGCGCCACTCGCCTTTGCGGTAGGCCGCGTCGGCAGCGCGGACGGCGCGATCGACACCGTCGCGGGTCGCTTCCGGAATGGACGCCAGACGCTGTCCGGTCGCCGGTTCGATCAGCTCGAACGTCGCTGCCATCGTCGGTCTCCGCTGCAAGTGCTAGTCCACGGCCGGCAGATCCGCCGTGGCGCTGCCTGTAAGCGTATGCCAGGCGATGGCGGAGAGCACGACCGCCGCGCCACCGATTGCGAACGCCGAGGGGCGCTCGCCGAGGAAGAGGAAGACCCAGACCGGATTGGCGATGGGCTCGAGCATGCCGGTGAGCGAGGCCTGTGTCGCCGTCACGTATTTCAGTCCACGCACGAACAGAACGTAGGGAAGCGCGATCTGAAACAGACCTAGAAAGAGAAGGATGCCGAGGGATTTCCGGGTGAGGGTGAGATCGTGGCGGATGAACGGCACGAGCGCCACGGCGACCGCGATGTTGCCCCATGTGATGGCCGACTGTGCCGCGTGATTCTCACGTCGCAGCGCCAGGATGAGCGCGGCGAAGAACACGCTCGAGATCAGCGCCATCACGTTGCCGGCCATGCCGCGCGACTCGAAGCGGCCCACGAAGAACAGCGCCATCCCCGTCATGGCCACCGCGATGGCGATCGCGTCCCGCAGACGCATCTGCTCCCGCGTGACCAGCGGTGAAAAGATGAGCACCCACACCACGCCGGCGTACTGGAGGAAGATCGCATTCGCCGCTGTCGTCCACTTCGTGGCCACGACGAACGTCGTCAGGCAGGCACCGTAGCTGACGATGGCCATGGCGAAAACGCCGGTCGATTTCCACTGACGCCGTCCCCAGACCTGCCGTCCGAAAAGGACGAGGAGCGCGATCGCGGCAAACAACGAGCGGTAGAACGAGACTTTGAGCGGTGTATCCGCCAGCGCCTTGATGCCGATGCCGCCGCTGGACCAGAGAATCGCGGCGGCGACGATATACAGGATGCCTTTGCGGCGGTCGTCCATTGCGGAGACTGGAGATTAGAGATTCACGATCGGCCGCGCAATCTCCAATCTCGTCCAGGCCCCTACCTTCCGCTCCGCCGGTGTCGTACGACGATTCGCGGCCCCAGTCGAGGAATTCGACCATCCGGGACGATTCAGTTGGTGATCGGAGAGGTCCGGTCAAAGCTCGTGCGCACTTCGCTCTCGGATGGAGGACAGTCGAGTGGATCCTCGGGTGGCGGTACGACGATCGCGCACTCCCTCACCACCGTGGCCAGCGTGTCGATCTCCAGAGGCTTGTTGAGGACTGCCGAAACGAGAGACCAGTCCAGGGCTAGCTCTCTTTTGGGATCGCGCACCGCGATGATGAACGTCGTCGCCTCCGGCCGCAATTCACGGAACCGGCTGAGAAACGTGCCCGCGCTGTCGTTAGCCAGGTTCATGTCGATGAGGATGAGCGCGTAGTCGCAACTCTCCACCTTTTCGAGGGCCACATCGCCCGACTCAGCTGTATCGACCGCCAGCGGCTGGTGCCGCAGGATGGCGAACAGCATCGCACGCAGAACGTCGTGATCTTCAATGATGAGCACTCGGGGTTTTTCTTTCATCGCTGTCGAAATTCCCTTTCCTGATTCCGTGAAATGTCAAAAGGCATGCCATCACTTCGGATCTTCGGGTCGGCGCCGGCCGTTGATCCGCTCGCTCTCCGCAACGGGACAACTGTCCGGTTGCAGCGGCTCCTCCAGCGTCGACAGGCACGCCGAAATCGTGTCCACGAGCAGGTCGAGGTCGAAGGGCTTGCGGAAGCTCCCGGTGACCACGTCCGCGGGAAGGCTGTTGGTCGATCCCCCGGCGGTCAGCACGAAGACGAGTGGCCTGTGGGCGATCTCGCGCTTTTCGAGCTCGGCAAGAAAATCGTAGCCGGTCATCACCGGCATCATCAGGTCCAGCAGGACCAGCGAGTAGACGCAGCGCGAAAAGCGGTCGATCGCGTGCGCACCATTCGGGGACGCGTCGACCTTGAATCCGTGACGGCGCAGTACCGTGAACATGAGCGTGCGAATCGCGTCATCGTCCTCGACTACGAGAATCCGTTTCTCCCGCGCCATCCGATTCTTTGACCCCCTTGCCCACGCCCGTTCCTTCTCACAATAAGAAAGAGCAAGCTCCCTGCCCATGCGCGATGCCGCAAAGGCGGCGAGGAATTCGGTCAGTGGGCAACCGGTCTCTGCTCTTCCGACTCTCGGCGCGTCCCTTGACGAGGCCTGAAGAGCCGAGCAGCCAGCCGCCGTGGCAGATCACCATGACCGGCTTGCCGGCGCGATCGATCTCCTTTACGAACTGCTGAGCTTTCTTGTCGATGCGCAGCGCATCACCATCACTCCGCTCTTCGGCGAGATGACGACGCATCGGGCGCCTGCTTTCTCCAGCGCTTCGCGCGGACTGGTGAGCTCGACTTGCTCGAACCCGTCGGTGGCAAGAATGGCGATGCGGCGGCCGTTGAGATCGTTTGTCATTGCAGTTTCCTCCGTACTGGAAGATTGCAATGAGCGTGTCACTCTGCCGGGCGGGCGGGCCCATCAGGATGACCTCAGATGACGCAGTGCAGCGGCTTCTGACCCTTGAGAAATCGATAGACGTCCGTGGCCGCCAGCCTGGCCATGGCCGAGCGCGCTTCTTCCGTCGCCGATCCGATGTGCGGCAGGATGACCACGTTGTTCATCGGCAGAAGCCTGGGGTTGACGGTGGGCTCGTGCTCGTACACGTCCAGGGCCGCGCCGCGCAGGTGACCGGACTCGAGCGCGTCGCACAGTGCTTCTTCATCGATGAGCGGGCCGCGAGAGGTGTTGACGAGGGTTGCGCCGGGTTTCATCCGGGCCAGCGCTTCGCGGTTGATGATGTGCCGGGTGGCGGCGGTGAGCGGCGTGTGCAGCGACACCACATCGCTCGTCTCCAGTAACTCGCCAAGAGGCGTGCCGCGCTCGCGCGAAGCGTGGATGACATCCATGCCGAACGCCGTCGCCCGCCGCGCCACGGCCGTGCCGATCCGCCCCATGCCGATGATCCCCAGGCGTTTTCCCTGCAGCGAGGTGCCGAGCAGCTTGAGCGGCTCCCATTCGCAGCGGGCCGTGGCGCGGATCTCGCGGTCTCCCTCGACGATGCGCCGTGTCACGGCCAGCATCAGTGCGATCGTCAGATCGGCCGTGGCCTCGGTCAGCACGCCGGGCGTGTTCGTGACCGTGATGCCGAGCTCCCGCGCGGCATCGACGTCGACGTTGTTGTAGCCGACCGCGAAGTTCGCGACGATCCGGAGATTGTGATTGGACGCGAGCACCCGGCGCGTCAGTGGATCAGAGAGCAGAGTGATGGCGGCATCGGCGTCGGAGAGGATGGTGATCATGTCCTCTTCCGACCGGTTGTGCTCGGTGGGGTGCTCGATCACGTCGAATTCACCCGCCAGGATCTCGCGAGCCACGAGCGGAAACGCGGCGGTGAGGACGACGGTATAGCGCATCAGAGGGGGGCGTCGATGTTGCGTTGCGCGAGCATGATCTCAGTCAGTGCCGCAATGGCGGCCCCTCCTCGCCCCCAGAGGGTTTTCCTGCCCGCATGGTGCGAAAATCGCTTTGACGGAGTTGTCGGGCTTCGAGCGGTCGTTCAGGACGACCGTGAGCGGCGGCGGTTTCATCCCCCGCCAGCTTGACACAGCAGCGAATGTAAATTCGCAAAAATGCGAACGGCGATTCACAGATGAGCGCGGCCATTGAAACGCGGGCATTGCGCAAAGTGTACGGTGACAAGGTCGTGGCGCTCGATGCTCTCGATCTGACGGTGCCCGAGGGCGAGTTCTTCGGGCTGCTCGGACCGAACGGCGCCGGCAAGACCACCACCATCGGCATCCTCACCACGCGCATCCGCGCCACTTCCGGGGAGGCGATGGTGGCCGGCGCCAACGTCGCCACCCGGTCGGCGGACGCGCGGCGGCGCATCGGCGTCGTGCCGCAGCGTCCCAATCCCGACCGGGGCCTGCGCGTCGCCGAGAACCTCGTGTTTCACGCGACGTACTTCGGAGTGCCCAGAGCCGTCGCCGCAAAACGCGCGGACGAGCTGCTGGAACGCTTCGGCATCGCCGACAAAAAAGACGGAAAGGTCGATGCGCTGTCCGGGGGCCAGCAGCAGCGCCTCATGATTGCGCGCGCACTCATTCACGAGCCGCGCGTGTTGTTCCTGGACGAGCCGACCGTGGGCCTTGATCCTCAGGCGCGCCTGGCGTTCTGGGATCTGCTCCGGGAAGTGCACGGGCAGGGCCGCACCATCGTCATGACCACGCATTACATGGAAGAGGCGGATCAGCTTTGCGACCGCATCGCCATCATCGACCACGGAAAGCTGCTGGCCCTCGATTCGCCCGCGAAGCTGAAGGAGCGTGCTCCGGGAGACACGATCGTCGACGTGACGCTCGACGGTGAGGCCGATCCGCTGATGGCCGCTGCCCAAAGCGCGCCCGGCGTGACGCGCGCCGAGGCACGCGGGCCGATGCTTCGGGTGTTCACGGCTCGTGTGGGCGAGGCCGTGCCGGCCATTCTGGCGTTGGCCGAATCGGGCGGCCGCAGGGTCAACGACATCCATCTCTCGCGCCCCAGCCTGGAGACCCTGTTCATCTCATTGACGGGAAGGAAGCTGACATGACAGAAGCCATGGCCACGGTCTCGCCGCTGCGTGGGTTCGGCGCGATTCTCCTGCGTGATATCACGGTCGTGCGCCGCGAGATCGTCTCCTTTCTCGTGCGCACGACAGTGCAGCCGATCCTGTTCTGCGTAGTGTTCGGGTATCTGTTGCCGATGATGGGCATCATCCCCAGGGGCTTCACCACGATGATGGTCCCGGGTCTCATCGCGCTCAGCCTCACGCTCTCCGCGGTGCAGTCGGTCTCACTGCCGATGATCACCGACTTCGGTTACACCAGGGAGATCGAAGATCGTCTGCTGGCGCCGATTCCGATCCCGCTCGTGGCCGTGGAGAAGATCGTCTCCGGAATCATCCAGGGATTCATCGCCGCGGCCTTCGTGCTCCCCTGCGCGCGGCTGATCATCGGCCCCATTCCCGGGCTGTCGTTCCACGACATCCCGCTCCTGATCCTCATCACGCTTCTCGGCGGTGCGGCGTTTTCGGCGCTCGGTTTGTTGCTCGGAACCGGGCTGCCGGCGCAGCAGATCGGCCTGATGTTCAGCATCATCATCGCGCCGATGATGATGTTCGGCTGCATCTACTACCCGTGGCGCGGGCTCGATGCCGTGCCGGTCCTGAAATACCTCGTGCTCTTCAATCCGCTCGTGTACGCCTCGGAAGGGATGCGCGCGGCCGTCACCCCCGGCGTGCCGCACATGCCGGTTCCCGTCGTCATCGTGGCCCTCATCGTCACGACCGCTGTGTTCCTCTGGCTGGGCCTGCGGTCGTTCATGAAAAAGGCGGTGTCGTGATCTCGTTCAGGAAGCGACTTTTGCGGCCTTCACCGCTGTCCCGTAACACAGCACCTCGGTCACACCCTGCATGACCTCGGTGGCGTCGTAGCGGATGCCCACCACGCCGTTCGCTCCCATGGCCGTGGCGTGCTGCAGCATCAGCTTGAACGCTTCGGAGCGCGTCTTCTCGCAAAGCTCCGTCAGCAGCGTGATGTTGCCGCCGACCAGCGTCTGCAGGCTCGCGCCGAGCGTGCCGAGAATCGAGCGCGAGCGGACGGTGATGCCGCGGACCACGCCCAGTGACTGCTCGATCCGGTATCCGTCGATGGTGAATGCGGTAGTGGTCATCTGTTCGATCATGGACATGAGGATACGGGAATCTCTAATCTCTTTTCCTCCCCAGCAGCCATCCGATCACGAAGAGTGCCCCGCCGATCCACAGCATCTTCAGCTCGAGGTCGATGTTGTTCCCGAGCATTCCGGCGCCGAGGCCGAACGGAAGCAGGAGGAGGGCGACGTACTGCAGGACCCGTCCGATCTGTTGCGCCATCACGAGGGGGGATGCTCATCGATGGCGATCGTCTCGACCCGGTCGCCGCGCTCGGTCTGATCGACGACCGAGTCCATGCCGGAAGAGACGCGTCCGAAGATCGTGTAGCCGCCGTCGAGATGCGGCTGCGGTGAGTGGGTGATGAAGAACTGCGAGCCGCCCGTGTCGGGACCGGAAAGGGCCATCCCCACCGCGCCGCGGGTGTATTTCTGCAGATTGATCTCGTCGCGGATGAAGTAGCCGGGTCCGCCGTTCTGGTCGTTGCGCGGGTCACCGCCCTGGATCACGAAGTTCGGCACCACGCGCATGAACGTCGTGTCGTCGAAGTACTTCTTCTTCGCGAGCTGCGCGAAATTCCAGCAGGTGATCGGCGCATCCTGCGGCAGCAGCGCGATGTCGATCGCTCCGCGCGTCATGTGGATCGTGGCCGTGTGCGGCTGCCGCGCCCAGGCCACGATGGCCATGTAGTCGTCGAAGGTTCGCTCGACGGGCAGCGGCGTGTACTGAGGACGGTGCTTCTTGAGCTTCTCCTCGATGAGGTCCGCGGCCATGCGGCGGACGGCGAAGTCTTTGTCTGCGAGCAGCGACCGCAGAAACGCTTCCCGCTCCGGATAATCGATCTCGGATAGGGCCCGGATCGCCGCGATCCGCGCGTCATCCTCACGGTCGGCGCGGCCACGCTGTTCCTCGGCGATGAGCGTGCGCAGCTCGAGCGACGGCAATTCCCTCTTCGACAGCGCATAGCGATCGATGGCGTTCCCGCGCACGATCGGATCGGGGTCGTCGAGCGCGGGGCCGATGATCTCCATCTCCGCGTCGACATCGTCGTCCGGCACGTTTCCGATGGCGTTCTCGCGCACGAGCACATCCTTGTCGTCGCCGAATCGCTTGCGCAGCGCCGGGCCGTTCTTTTTCAATTGCGCGCTCGCTTCGAGAACGCGCACCTTCGCCCAGGGCGTGAGGTCGGTGGGGATGAGCGAGAGGTCGGAGTCGCCGAAATGCCTGGCGATTGCACCTGCGGCAAGCTCGCGCTCCCACAGCGATCCGTTCGCCGCGATTTCCAGCAGCCGCCTGCGCGCGGTGTCGTTCATGGTCGCGTAGTACCCGAGCGTGTCGATCGTGGCCGCGCGCGTGCCCTGGTCGGCGTCCTCGGTCAGCGCGAGCATGCGCGGAATCTCGTTCGCGCTCAGCACGGTGCGATCCTTTGCGGCGACGCGGCCGGCCGCGATCACGGCGTTCGTGCGCACCCATGGATGCGCATCTCCCAGCGCGCGAACGAGCGCGGACATCGACTCTTTTGCGCCGATGCGGCCGAGGGCGGCGACGGCATAGGCGCGGGTCAGCGTGCTGGCGTCGCTCAGAAGAAGCTCGAGCGTCTCGCGGGCCGGCGCGTATGCACGGCGCGCCAGAGCGTACGCGGCTTCCTGGCGGAGGACCGGAGAGTCGGACGTCAGTTGCGCGGCCGCGGCAGCGCTGGCCTCATCGGAGTCGAATCGAAACAGAAATCGAATGGCCCGGGCCCGAGTGCCGTCGTCGCCCGAGGTCGTGAGCGCGGCATAGCGCGCGATCGGAAGTTTCTTTGCCAGTTTCGACAGGGCCTCGGCCGCCTCGGCCGCAACCGTGGCGTTCCCGTCGTTGGCGAGCATGAAGAGAGTATCGATCGCGCTCGGGTCGCCGATCTCGCCGAGGGCGAACGCGACGGTCGTGCGAACGCTGGCGTCGGTGTCCGTGGCCAGAGCGATCAACTCCGCCACTCCCGCCTGCCGCTCGCCGGGATCGCGCTCGCCGTTGCCGTTGGCGTCGACGAACGTCAGCGGTCCGATGCGTCCGAGGGCCAGGGCCATGCGCGTGCGGTGCAGGGCATTCGGATTGTGCGACCACTCCGCCGCCACGGCCGGATCGTATTCACGGCGATCCTCGAGGCGAAGAATGGAGGCTTCCTCCTCGATCGTGAAACCGTGAGACTGCGGCGGAGGGGGAGCCGGCGCCGGCGGGGGGACCACCGTGCAGGCGATTGGGAATGCCAGAAGGAGCAGCGCTTTGCGCATGAGGAGGCGATGATATCGGCGCTCGACCGTTATCATCCACCGAACATGTCCGAACCCGCCATCCAGGCAGACCACCTCGCCCGCCGTTTCGGGCGGCGCTGGGCGCTTGCCGACGTCTCGCTCGTAGTGCCGCGGGGCACCGTGCTGATGGTTGCCGGCCACAACGGGTCCGGCAAGTCGACGCTGTTTCGCGTACTGGCGTCGGTGCTCCGTCCCGATCACGGCGTGGCGCGGGTGGCCGGCTTTGATGTGGTCACGCAGCGGGCCGATGTCCGGAGAGAGATCGCGCTCCTCAGTCACTACACGTATCTGTACGAGTCGCTGACAGCGCGGGAGAACCTCCACGTCGCCGCCGATCACCTCGGCATCAAACGCGACATCGTGATGAGCCTGCTCGATCGAGTGGCGCTCTCATCGAGAGCAGACGACGTGGTATCGACGTTTTCCGCGGGGATGCGCAAACGCCTCTCGTTCGCACGTGTCTTTCTGCAGAATCCGAGCGTCGTTCTGCTCGACGAGCCCTACGGACAGCTCGATCCGGAGGGGTTCGCCCTCGTCGACGACGTCGTGCGCGAGCTCCGCTCGAAGCAGGTCACCGTGCTCATGGCCACCCATCAGATCGAGCGGGGGGCTTCCCTCGCCGACCAGCAACTCATTCTCGCCGCGGGGCGCGTCCAGAAATGATCGCCGCTCTCCGCAAGGAGTTGCTGCTGCAGTGGCGCTCGCGCGCGCAGTTTTTCAGCGTGTTCATCTTCGGGGCCACCGCGCTCCTGCTTTTCAGCTTCGGTGTCGGTCCGAACTCCGAGGTGCTCCGGCAGTTTTCGGCGGGGTTCCTCTGGCTGGGACTGTTGCTCTCGTCGACGTTGACGCTGGCCGAAAGCTTTCACGCCGAGATGGAGAATCGCGCGCTGGAAGGACTGCTGATCCTGCCGGCCGACCCGCGCGCGTTGTACTACGGCAAGACGCTGGCGAACTGGATCCAACTCACGCTGCTCGGCTCGGCGCTCGTGCCGGTCATGGTCATCCTCTATGATGCGGGAACGACGCGGCTGCTGAGTCTGCTCGCGATCATCGCGCTGGGATCGGCCGGTCTGGCCGCACCGGGAACGCTGTACGCTGCCATGACGTCTCAGGTGAGGGCGAAACAGACTCTGCTCCCGTTGCTGTTGTTCCCTCTGATCGTGCCGGCTCTCTTGGCCTCGGTCAAGGCGACATCTCTCGTGATTCTCGGAGATCCGATGCAGACGCTCCGTTCGTGGATATCATTACTCGCGGCGTTTGACGCCATCTACTGGTCGCTGTGCGGCCTCCTGTACCCCCGCGTTCTCGAGGACTAATGCAGACTGTCACGGACAATCAACGTTTTCCGCGCACACCCTATGTGCTGCTGGCGCTGGGCGCGGCGCTTCTTCTGTTCGGATCGTGGTGGGGTCTCTTCTTCGCGCCGAAAGAGCAGTACATGGGCGAC
This sequence comes from Thermoanaerobaculia bacterium, assembly GCA_038244815.1. Taxonomy (GTDB): domain Bacteria; phylum Acidobacteriota; class Thermoanaerobaculia; order Gp7-AA8; family Gp7-AA8; genus DASVHS01. Next base: position 210,143 of record JBBRTB010000002.1, on the reverse strand, counting down.
GTGCAGCGGATCATGTACGTGCACGTGCCCACGGCCTGGAACTGGATGCTGGCGGTGATCTTCGCGTTCGTCAGCGCGATCGCGTTCCTCTTTACCAGCAACTACAAGTGGGACTCGCGGCTGGAAGCAGGTCTGGAAGTGGGCAGCCTGCTGGCGTTCCTGCTCTGCTGCCAGGGATCGATCTGGGCGAAGCCGACCTGGGGCGTGTGGTGGGACTGGGATCCCCGCCTTACATCGGTGGCCGTCCTGCTCATGGCTTCGCTCGGGATCATCGCGCTGCGCACGTTCGTCGAGGATCCGGCGCGGCGGGCGATCTGGTCATCGGTGGCGACGATCATCGCCTCGGTCGATCTGCCGATCGTCTATTTCTCCGTAAAATGGTGGAACTCGCTGCATCAGCAGCAGTCGTCGCCGAACACGGTTTCGCCGGATTTCTACATTCCGTTGCGGGTGAACGCGTTTGCAATTCTTTTCCTCATGACGGGATTCATCATGCTGCGGGCGCGGCTGGCGTCGCGGCGGCTGGCCGCCGAGGTGACCGCGCCGCCGTTATCGGAAGCGGGGGAAATGGCATGAGAGGAGTCATCACAGGCGGTTGGAACTACGTGGTGGCCGCGTACTCGGTCACGGCGACGATTTTCGTCGTCTACGCGATTACCCTGTTCGCCCGTCTCTCTTCCACACGGAATCCGAGGTCCGAATCGTGACCGCGAATGTTCCTGTGGCCACGGAGTCGATGCGCCGGCGGACGCGCTTCTTCATGATCGGCGCGCTGCTGGTGGCCGGCATCGCGTTTGCGGTCATCGCCACGAGCGGCATCAACAAGAACATCATCTACTACTGGACGCCGAAGGATCTGCACAGCGCCGGGAACAAGGCTTACGGCGCGACGATCCGCCTGGGCGGAATGGTCGTGCCGGGATCGGTTCACACGGAGCAGGGATCGCATCTGGAGTTCGACGTCAAGGATTCGAGCGATATCGTGCATGTGAAATCATCGGGCGCGCCGCCGCAGATGTTCCGCGAAAACGTCGGCGTCGTCGTCGAAGGCACGATGGTGCCGGGCGGCTACTTCAAGAGCGACCGCCTCATGGTCTCGCACAACAATGAATATCGCGCTCCGAAGAAGGGTCATCCCGTCGATCGCAAGGAGCTGGAGCGGATGATGAAGTCGACCGAGGGGCTCAAAGACTGACATGACCGCTACCCTGGGCCGTTTCCTCATTCTCGCTTCAGTGCTCGTCTCGACCGGCGGTGCCGTCATCGGCTTCTACGCCGGCCGGTCGCATTCGCCCGGCGGTCTGCGTCTGGCGCAGCGTTTTGCGTACGCGTACACGGTGCTGATGCTCGCGGCGACCGGGGTGATGGAGTACGCGCTGCTCACACACGATTTCTCCGTGAGCTACGTGGCACACGTCGGATCGCGTTCTACGCCGGTCTGGGTCACGGTGGCCAGCCTCTGGTCCTCGCTGGAAGGGTCGATCCTGTTCTGGGGCTGCATCCTCGGCATCTACATCGCGGTGGCGACGTTCCTCACCCGCAACACTCATCGGGAATACATGCCCGACGCGATCGGCGTGTGGCTCTCGTGCGCCGCGTTCTTCAGTTTCCTGATCGCCGCACCGGCGAATCCGTTCCTTTCCGTCGCGCCGGTTGCGGATGGTCCCGGACCGAATGCGCTGCTGCAAAACCACATCCTCATGGTCGTGCACCCTCCTTTTCTCTATCTCGGCTACGTGGGGATGACCATTCCGTTCGGGCTGGCGTGCGCGGCGCTGATCCGGGGCAGGCTCGGGCACTCGTTCGTCAAGCCGCTGCGCGCGGCGTTGCTGCTGCCGTGGGTGTTCCTGACGATCGCCATCATGCTCGGCGGCTGGTGGGCCTATGAGGTCCTCGGGTGGGGCGGTTACTGGGCGTGGGATCCGGTGGAGAACGCATCGCTGCTGCCGTGGCTGACGGCGACGGCGGCGCTGCATTCGATCGTCGTTCTGGAGCGCCGGGGCGTGCTCAAGGGCTGGACGATCACACTCATCCAGTCGACCTTTCTTCTGACGATCCTGGGCACGTTCATGACGCGCTCGGGCGTCTTCAACTCCGTGCACTCGTTCACGCAGAGCGCCATCGGGCCGACGATCCTCGTCTTTCTCGCCGCGGCCATCGTCTTCTCCGTGGCGCTGCTGGCACTGCGCATCGACCGGCTGGAAGCGGAAGGCAACTTCGACAGCGCGGTGAGCCGCGAGGGGATGTTTCTCTTCAACAATCTCCTGTTCGTCGTCCTGACGTTCACGATTCTGATCGGGACGGTGTTCCCCCTCATCGTCGAAGCGGTCAAGGGACGGCAGATGAGCGTGGGCCGTCCGTATTTCGACAGCATGGTCGTTCCCATCGGAGCGCTGCTGCTGTTCCTGCTCGGCGTCGGTCCGGCGCTCCCGTGGGGCCGGGCCTCGGCGAGTCAGATCAAGCGCGCTCTTCTGCCGCCGATCGCCGGTGCGGCGGTGTTGTTCCTGCTGGGCTTCGCGTTCGGTGCACGCAATCCCTGGACGCTGATCACGCTCGCGTTCGGCGGCTATGCCCTGCAGGTCACGATCTCGCACCTGCGGTCACCGATCATGCAACTGCGCCGCGCGCGCCGGCGGTTCGCGGGCTACATCGTGCATGCCGCGGTCATCGTCGTCTTCGTGACCATCGGAATCAGCAGCACCATGCGCTACACGCAGGAAGTTCATCTGACGAAGGGCGGCGTCGCTAACGTCGGCGCTTACAGCATCACGCTCCTCGGCGTCGAAGAGCGGCAGGAGCCGAACCGGACCTCGACGCTCGCGCGGTTCGCCGTAGCGAAGAACGGTGTGCAGAAGACCACGCTCGAGCCGCGTATGAATCAATACCTGATGATGCGCGAGCCCATCGGGACGCCCGATGTCTACAGCACCATCGGCGGCGATTTCTATCTCTCGGTCATGAACATCGATCCGGCGGCGCAGAGTGTGGCGGTCAACGCGATCATCACGCCGTTCGTCGGTTGGATCTGGATCGCCGTCATCGTGATGGGCCTGGGTGGCCTGATGGCGCTCATCCCACAACGGGTCGGCGAGCTCCGGACCGGCGCGGAGCCGGCTGCTTCCGACCTGGCCGTCGGCCCGACCCTGGGTGGCGAAGCGTGAACCGCACCGTCCTCTTCGTCGGTCTCTTCATCGCCGCGGCCGTGGTGGCGATTCTCTTCGCCGGTCTGGGCAAGGATCCGCAGGCCATCGACTCGCCGCTGATCGGCCGGCCCGCGCCGACGTTCGCTTTGCGCGAAGTCGGCACCGGCAAGACGATCAACCTCGAACAGCTCCGCGGCCGTCCGGTCGTCCTCAATTTCTGGGCGACCTGGTGCGTGCCGTGTTACGAGGAGCATCCCACGCTCGTGGCGAACGCCCGAGCCCTTCAGCCCCGCGTGCAGTTTCTCGGCGTCGTGTTCCAGGACAGCGAGGAGAAGATCCAGGGCTTCCTCAACGAGCGCGGCCACGCCTATCCGACGGTCGTCGACGATGCCGGCAAAACCGCCATCGCCTATGGCGTGGGTGGCGTGCCGGAGACGTTCTTTCTCGACAGCAGCGGCACGATCCAGGCGAAGTTCGTCGGACCGCTGACGACCGAGCTCCTCGACGAGAATCTGCAGAAGGCGATCAGGCAGTGATGGCGTTTCTGCTCGTGGCCCTTTTGCTTCAGACGGCCCCGGACGCGGCGACGTTCGTTGGCGCTCCGCAGGGGACGCCGCTCAGCGGTGCCGCGCTCGAGGCGAGAACCGTCGAAGTGGCCGCGCTCCTGCGCTGTCCTGTTTGCCAGGGGATGTCCATCGCCGATTCTCCATCGGAGATGGCTGTCAACATGAAGCATCAGGTGCACGATCTGCTCGCTCGCGGATTCACGGAAGAGCAGATCCTCGACTACTTCGAACGCTCGTACGGCCAGTTCGTTCTCCTCAAGCCGAAGTGCCGGGGAGTGACCTCGCTGGTTTGGGTGTTGCCGGTCCTCGTGCTGGCCATCGGCGCGGTCCTGGCCATCAGCAAAATGAAAAAACTCGAACGACCGGGCAACCCGGCGGCGGAGCGGACGGATGATGACCCGTACCTCGCGCGCGTCCGTGATCTGACCCGCGGAGGGAAGAAGTGACCGACTGGGTGAGCGCCTCCGCGATCCTCGCTGCCGGAATCATCCTGGGACTCATGTTCGTGTTCTTCGTGCGGCGGCGTCCCGCCGCGGCCGCAGCGGTCCCCGCCGGCGACCTCGACCTGCGCGACCTGGAGGCGAAGCGCGACGCGCTCGTCGAGCAACTGCGCGGTCTCGACCCCATGAACGCGGACGAACGCACGCGGCTGGAGCTCGAAACCGCGCAGGTGCTCCGGCAGATCGACGAGCGGAGAAAGGCTTCGCGCCCACCGGCGCCCGTTGCCGCCCCGGCGTCCGATCCGCTGCGCCGGGCCACCCTCATCGGCTTCGGCTGGGGAGCCGGATCGGTTCTCCTCCTGGCCGTCCTCGGCTACATGGTCATGCAGCAGGCCAGTACGCGCCAGCCGAACGCGCCGCTCACCGGCAGCGAGACCACCACAGTCACACCCGCTCAGGCGCCACCTGACCCCGGCCTGCAGCAGCTCGAAGCGGCGGTTCAGAAATCGCCCGACGATCTCAACATGCGCCTCGATCTGGCCAAGGCCTACCTCGAACGCGACAACCTCATGGCCGTCTTCGATCAGACGCAGCTCATTCTCAAGAAAGCGCCGAACGAGCCGCACGCGCTGACCTATCAGGCGCTGGTCAGGATGGCCATGGGGCAGAGCGCCGACGCGGACAAGATGCTGGAACGCGCCACCAAGGTCGATCCGTCGCTCCTTGATGCCTGGGTGGCACTGGCCTGGGCGAAGACGTCGGAAGGAAAGACGAAAGAAGCGGACGCGGCAATCGCCGAGGCGCAGCGGCATCATCCCGAAGAGAAGGCGCGTCTCGATCAGGTCTACGCACAGATGAAGCAGCAGGCCGCGGCGCGCCGGTCGGGCGGCGGCACGCTTCCGGTGGATCATCCGCAGATCGGTACGGCCGAGGCTCCGGTCGAGCAGCCGATTCACGTCACGCTCGATGTCGACCCAGGCGCGAAAGTGAGGGTCGGACCCAACGCGGTTCTGTTCGTGTTCGCGCGTCCGGAGGGCGTCACGGCCGGTCCGCCCTCCGCCGTGAAGCGTCTGGTCGGCGTCACATTTCCTATGACATTCGATCTGGGATCAGCCGACTCGATGATGGGGCAGCCGCTCCCTCCGCGCGTGCGCCTCGAAGCACGACTCGACTCCGACGGCAACGCCATGACGAAGGATCCAGGCGATCCCGACGCCGTCCAGGACGGCGTCGCGCTGGGATCGAGCGTGACGCTGAAGCTGCACTAGGAGTCGGTGCTGGGTCGCTGGGTCGCTGGGTGCTGGGTTGCTGGGTGCTGGGTCGTCGGATAGCCGGTAGCCGTAACCAGTTAGCAGTTACCAGTTACCCGTTCCGGCCCAGCACCGAGCACCGAGCACCGAGCACCCATCACCCAGCACCGGTCACCCAGCACCCAGCACTCAGCACTCAGCACCGAGGCCCGAGGCCTGATGTAAGATCCTCGTGTACCAGGAGCCTGGGGGTGGCCTTCGCGGCCTGAGATCAAACCCTTCGAACCTGACCCGGTTAAGACCGGCGTAGGAAAAGGCGATGAAACGAACTTCTTTTTTCATCTTGATGATGTTTGTGGCGTCGTCCGTGTGTGCGGCGACGCTTCGCGGCGTCGTTCGTGACGCGGCGTTGCAGCCGATCGCCGGTGCCTCTGTGGCGATCGCCGGACTCGAAACGGTGCGCACGAATGCCGATGGTGCATTCGGAGCCGATGCGCCGGAAGGCACGTACGACGTGACGGTCAGCCGTTCCGGTTTCGCGACCCTGACGCGGAGGGTGAGCACCGGGACCGGCGTCGAGCTCACGCTCGTGCTGAAGATCGAGGATTCGATCGTCGTCTCAGGCATCCGCGCCGAGGCGGTCACTCCGGTCACGAAGAGCGACCTCGATCGCGAAGAGATCGAGAAGGACTATCACCAGCAGGACGTGCCGCTCCTTCTGCGCGAGACACCGTCGGTGAACGCCTGGGCGGAGTCGGGCGCCGGCGACGCCGGGTACTCCTACATCTCGCTGCGCGGCGTCAGTCCGACGCGGATCAACTTCACGCTCGACGGTGTCCCGCTCGCGGATTCGGAGGACATGGGGACGTACTTCGTCGATTTTCCCGACCTCGCACATTCGTTGCAGAGCATCCAGGTCCAGCGTGGCGTCGGCACGTCGACCGTGGGCACGCCGTCGTTCGGCGGTTCCGTGAACCTGAAAAGCATCGATCTCTCGCCTGAGTCAACCACGTCGGCGCGTATCGCCGGAGGATCGTTCGGCGCTCGTTTCGCGACCGTCGGGTATCAGACCGGCACGCTGCCGGGCGGGTTTGCGATGTACACGCGCATCTCCGCGAACGAGACGGACGGCTTTCGCGAGAATTCGGGAACGGCCCAGCGCAACATCTTCGTAAGCGCGGCGAAGCAATACCAGTCGTCGCAGCTTCGCATCACCGGTTTCAGCGGTCATGAGCGGCAGCACTTGTCGTTCTACGCGGCCGACGCGGAGACTCTGGCCGCCGATCTCCGTGCCAATCCGCTGCGGCCCGAGGAGCGGGACAGCTTCGGCTACGACCTGGCCAATCTGCAGTACCTCAGGTCGCTGCCGGGCGGTGCCTCGTTCACCGCGTCCGCGTATTACCAGCGCGGCTACGGCTGGTACCGGCTCTACGACGACAGCGCGTCGCGCGCCGATCTTCGCCAGTACGGGCTCGACGGCATGCTCGTTGGGTCGATGCTGACGTACAGCCAGACTCGGGGAGCGCTCACGACGAACTTCGGCGTGCACGTCAACCGGTTTCGCCGCGAGCATACCCGCGATCTCGTCGCAGGTCCGCGCGACTACTTCAACTACGGGACGAAGGACGAGGCGAACGCATTTGCGAAGGCGTCGATCGATCCCGAAGCCTGGCACCTCTACGGCGATGCTCAGCTTCGCTACAGCGATTTCAGCTATCACGGCGACGTAGGCATCGCCCCGATCCATTGGACGTTCTTCAACCCGAAGATCGGAGCACGGCGCGATTTGTCGGCGCGCACGAGCCTCTACGCCTCGGCCGGCCTCTCCACCCGAGAGCCGACGCGCAACGACATGTTCCAGGGCGAAGACAACGCCTCATTCGCGCACGATCTGCACGCGGTGAAGCCCGAACGGCTGGCCGACTTCGAGGGCGGCATCGACTATCGCGCCTCCCGTCTGACGGTGAAGGCCGATGTCTATGCGATGGAGTTCCACGACGAGATCGCCTCGACCGGAGAGCTGTCCGACATCGGCCTGCTGCTTCGCCGCAACGTCGATCGCAGCTACCGCCGGGGCATCGAGGTCGACGCTGCGTTCGACGCCACGCCGATGCTGCACCTGCGCACGATCGCCAGCCTGAGCCGCAATCGCATCGGCACCTGGACGCAGTTCTACGACGTCTACGACAGCGCGGGGAACTACGTCGACAGCAAGCCGGTCACGTATTACAACGTCGAGCCGGTGCTGACGCCGTCGGTGATCGCCAGCGAAGCGGTCGAGTACACGCCATCGCCACGTTTCAGCTCCGGCCTCGTGGCCCGATACGTGGGGCGGTCGTTTCTCGACAATACCGACAATCCCGATTTCGTCACGCCGCGCTTCTTCACGCTCGATGGCAGCGCGTCGGTGGCTCTCGGTCGCGCCACGCGGCTGTCGCTGCAGGTGAACAACTTCCTCGACAACCGGCGCGTCTTCGCCAACGGCTACAGCTACGTCTATCTCACGCGCCAGCCCGGCGGCGCCGAATCGATGAGCGGAACGTCGTACTTCTTTCCCCAGGCTACCCGAAACTTCGTCGTGATGCTCGATTTGAAACTGTAGACTCCGCGAATGCTTCTGCTCGCACTGGCGCTCACCGCAAGGCTGACGAACATCGAGACGGTCACCACCGCCGACGATCATTTCGACAAGTACGTTTCGGTCGCGTTCGACCGGAGCGGCACGATGTGGGTGGCGTACGCGTCGATGCATGACGATCGAACGACCATCAAGGTTCGCTCGAAAGCGAATGGGAAGTGGTCGGCGGAGGAGACGCTGGACGGCGGCGAAGGCGTCGAGGGCAGCCCGCGGCTCGTCGTCGAGCGGAACGGAGCATTGCGCGTCATCTGGCACGGCCGGCGCGCGGATCACTGGAGCGTTTTTCAGCGGCGACGCCTTCGGGGAACGTGGCGGCCGGAAACGCGTGTCAGCGCTCCCGGCGAGAACGCACTGCATCCGGCGGCGGTCGTCGACGCCGGGGGGCGCGTCTGGATCGCTTACGAGGTGACGAAGCCCGGCGGATTCTCCATCGTGGTGACGGACGGCCGCCGCACGACTGGCATCACCAGCAAGGGCAGCGATCGGCGGCCTTCCCTCGCTGCATCGCCGGACGGGAAGGTGTGGCTGGCCTGGGACTCGACGCGCAGCGGCAACTACGACATCTTCCTCGCCGACGCTTCGACTTCCGGCGCGCCGATTCAAGTTACGCGCGACGGAACGATCGATGACACGCCGTCGGTCGTCTGCACGAAAGAGAGCGCGGTGTGGATCGCCTGGAACGGGATGCGCGGCCACAAGGGCGCGCCGTATCGCACCGACCGGCATGGCGGCGATGCGTTCGTGCGCGTGTATCGCCAGGGACAGTTTTTTGCGCCGCCGGGCGTACCGGCTGAAGCCGGCACCGAGACGCTTCCTGGGCAGGTGAGCTCCGGCGCGGTCAACAAGACTCCGCGCGACGCGGTCGAACCGTACTGGCACTGGCGGCAGACGCAGAACTACCCGAACGTGTTCGTCGACGCCGGCGACCGCGTGTGGATCCTCTGGCGCACGGACGCCACCGGCGCCCACAACTTCGATCTGTGGGCCAGGGTGTTCGATCACGGCCGCGTCTCGCCCGAGTTGCATCTGACCGATTTCTCGCCCGGCCGCGACGAGTTCCCGTCGGTCGCGATCGCGCCCGACGGGTCGCTGCAGATGGCGTGGGAGGGGCAGGCGCTGCCGGGCCCCGGCCAGGAGGCGAAGTTCTCCGGCGGCGATGTCGACTCCTACAACACCCTCGGTGTCCACAACGTGATTCTCAGCGCGCGGCTGATCGAACCCGATTCGTGGTCGAGCGCACCGCTCGCCCCGGCGCCCGCGGAATTATTTCGCGAAGCGGACGTGAACGAGCCGATGACGCCCGGCCCGCCGCCGCGCACCGCCACCACGACCGATGGCAGGTACCATATCTACTTCGGCGATCCGCACAGCCATTCGGTGCTGAGCGACGCCAAGACGGGCTGGCCCGATCAGCTTCTGGAGCTCGAGCGCGATCGCGAGGGGCTCGACTTCGGTGTCGTCAGTGATCACGCCGAAATGGGCAAGCTCCAGACCACGGAATTCGCAGAGGTGCAGTTGACGGCCGAGAGTCTCACGGAGCAGGGACGGTTCGTGAGCCTGTCGGGATGGGAGTGGACCGCCGGCCCGGCCTTCGGTCACCGGGTGATCGTGTTCCGCGGCAAGCCGGTCATGCCGCTCAGCTCCGCGCATCCTGAAGGCGATTCCATCGACAAGTTGTACGCACACGTGCGCGGTCACGACGCGGTGATGTCACCGCATCACACCGGACATGCCACGTGGGGACGCTGGAATCCCGATGCGCCGTACGACGAGGCGCTCGAGCCGAATTTCGAGATCAGCTCCTGGCACGGGCGCAACGAGTACTACGGCAATCCGCAGGAGGGACGGAGGCAGGTTCCCGGCCATCAGTTTCAGGATGCGCTGCGTCGCGGACACCACGTCGGCGTGATGGCGGCCAGCGATACGCATCACACCACGCCGGGCGAGGGTGGCATCACCGCAGTGCTCGCGGAGCGGCTCGATCGCCAGTCGATCTTCGATGCCATCCGCAGTCGCCGTAACTACGCCACCACAGGACCGCGCATCGTGCTCGAGTTCACGGTCGCCGGCGCGCCCATGGGCTCGCGCATCACACATCCGGGAACTCTGGAGATGCAAGTGCGCGTCGAAGGGACCGCGGCCATCGACCACGTGGAGATCGTGCGCAACCTCGTCGACTCGTGGGCGGCGATCCGTCTGGAGCAGAATCCGGGCGGAGCGGACGGCGTGTACATGCTCTACGATCCCGCCGATCCGCAGGGCGGCGCCAGGCTCGCCAGCACCGACACGACGAAGCTCTCGTTCACCGCGCGCGACATCAACGTGCCCGCGGGAGAGAGCAGCTACTACGTCCGTGTCACGCAGGCCGACGGCAATCAGGCCTGGTCTTCGCCGGTCTGGGTCACGAAGTGAATTTCTCGCCGCTCGAAATCACCGCCATCATCTTCACGCTCGTCAACGTCTGGCTGGCCGTGAAGGAGAACATGTGGACGTGGCCGACGGGAATCGTCAGCGTGCTCCTTTATGGCGTGGTCTTCTTTCAATCGCGTTTCTATCTGAATGCCGGTCTGCAGGTGGTCTACTTCGCGCTCTCGGTTCACGGCTGGTACGAGTGGCTGCACGGCGGCGCGAACCGGAGCGAGCTTCACGTGCGCCGCACCACGAAGCGGCAGTGGATCGGAGTGGTGCTCGTGGGCATCGCGCTCACCGCGCTCCTGTACTGGCTGTCGCTCGTCATCAATGGGGAGTCGCCGCTCTCCGACGCGGTCACGACCGGGTTCAGCATCGTCGGGCAGTGGATGCTCAACGAGAAGCTGCTCGAGAACTGGCTGATCTGGCTCGCCGTCGACATCATCTACGTGCCATTGTTCTTCATGAACGGCCGAGTGCCGAGCGCCCTGTTGTATGCGTTTTTCTGCGTTCTCTGCATGAAGGGTCTTTTCGATTGGCGCAAATCACTCGCATCTGCCTGATCGGCCCGGAGTCGACGGGGAAGAGCCGGCTGGCCGAACGGTTGTCCCGACATTTCGGAAAGCCGTGGATCCCCGAGTACGCGCGCGAATACGCGGAAGCGAGAAACAACCGGCTTTCGTATGACGACGTCGAGGCCATCGCCCGAGGGCACGTGGAATCCGAGGCCCGAGGCCCGGGGCCCGAGGCCTGGTTGATCCTCGATACCGACCTCATCAGCACGGTCGTGTACTCGCGTCACTACTACGGCGACTGCCCTCCATGGATCATCGACGAAGCGCGCGCGCGGCGCGCCGATCTCTATCTCCTGATGGACACGGATGTGCCGTGGGTGGCGGACGCGGCGCGCGACCGCGGCGGCGACGCGCGCGAGGAGCTTTTCGATTCCTTTCGTGCCGCGCTCGACGAGTTCGGCGCGCGCTGGACGGTGATCAGCGGCGACTGGGAAGAGCGTTTCCGCGCGGCGGCCGCGGAGATCGCTACACTCATCCAACGGCGCGCCGTGAAGACAACGAGCAACTGAACCTGTTCAGGAGCAAGGGGTCGGGCTCCACGTCACCAACGGGTGAGAGTCCCGTCCCGGAAAGCGCCGGAGCGCCCGGTAGCAGGTCCACAACGCAAACCGTGACGGGTGCTCGAAGCTGGACGTCGAAAGCCTCGATGGAGGGAGCAACAACGTGGGCCGCAAGATGAAGTGAAGCTTGCAGCCTCGGAAGAGTTACGAGAGAGCCGAGCCGCTCATGTCGCGGCGAAGGCAACATTCCGTGTTCCGAAGTCCGGAGATGCAGGAGCATGGGATTCCGGGGCAGGGGGCGCAACACGCGTTGAAGGGGAAGTGCGGAACGGGGAGATCCGTATGCGCGGTCGTTGTCGCGACAAGGTAGCTCGTATAAGCCGAAGGCGAAGTGGAGGGCCGCGTAGCGGAAGTCCGAGGGGATCGTAAGTACGGGGATGCACGGGTCTGAGGCGCAGCCTCGTCAGCCATCGAGCAACTGCAACTGCCACAGCTCGTGCGATGAACGATGCAGGATCGGCGTGAGTGCGAGCTGGCCGGTGCGGCCGATCGCGGAGTGCAGGTACTTCAGCTCCGTAAGTTTCTCGCCGGTCTCCGCGTCTTTCGTGACGGGCAGCCCGTTCTCGCGGAGCATGAGCACACCCTTCGCGCGCAACGACAGCTCGGCGTTGAGTCGCAGGTAGCAGAGCATGTCGGCGACGACGCCGCCGTCGAAATGTTCGCGCAATGATTGCAGGTAACGTCCCGCGCGCGTCGAGATGAAGTCGTCCGATCGAATGGCTTGCAACAGTTCGCTGTCCACGTCGAATCCACTGCCGAGCCACGTTTGCACGTACCGCTCGGTCTGCGCGAAGACGAGCACGAGCAGAGGCGGCAACGTGACCGTGACGACGAGCGCCGACGCCAGCGGCGAAAGGATGAACTGGTTGTACACGGCGTGTGTGAGGAACGCCGCGGCGACGCCGGGCAACGCGTAGACGAGCCTCTCCGATTCCCGACGCTGAAAAATCGCCTGCGTGATCATCGCCGCCATCGCCGTCGTGCCGCCGTGCATGACCGCGGTGCCGAATCCCCGCACGATCCAGAACGCGACGTCGCGCCGCGGCAGCACGGCCATGTAGTACAGGTTCTCGATGAGCGCGAAGCCCGTACCGGTCGCGAATCCGCAGATCGCGGCGTCGATGACGAAGCCGACGCGCCGCGTGCGCAGCAGAAACAAAATCGGGAACACCTTCAGCGCTTCCTCGACTGCCGGCGCGGCGAAGTGGGTGAGCATACCGCGATCGACGAGCAAACCGTCCAGGATGCGCTGATTGATGAGATAACTCGCGAACGCCGCGATCGCTCCGCTGCCGATCACGATCAACAGCCGCCGCGCATTCACGAGCTTGTAGCTGTCGAGGTACAGCAGGCTCCAGAGAAACAGCGAGACCGGAACGAACGCGAACGCCACCCGCACCATCGTCATCTCAGAAGTTTGAGCGACACCATCACCTCGGACGAACGATTGCCGTGGTCGAATGCGACCGCGTAGCCGAGCGAGAATGTCGACTCGAGGTTCGAGAACATGACGAGCGACAGGTCCGCCTGCGCACCGACGTCGTGGATCGTGTTGCGGTCGCGCGTCACGTCGGTGACGAGCATCGACGAGAACAACGCCAGCCGTGTCCAGTTCGTGTAGAACGACGGCACTCCGAGTCGTGCAAACTTGACGGCAGGCAGGGTCCACTCGACGGTGCCTTTCGCGAAGTCGTTCCCGCCGATTTCGTTCAATTCAAGACCAGGGAAGCTGTCGATCTCTCGATAGCGCCGCACTTCCTGCCAGTCCACCCAGTTGTTGCCGAACGCGCCGAAGTAGAAGTTCGCGAACGCGTTGTTGCGATCTCCCCACGACTTTCCCCCTGCGCCCCGCAGCCAGAGCGAGGAGTGTTCGATCGGCAGCAGGAAACCACGCTCGTAGTCGCCGTAGATCTTGGGAAAAAAGTCGGAGCTGGCCACGCTGGCAACGGAAGCAAGGCTCCATCGCTGACCGCGCTCGACATCGACGGCGCCGATCGTGCGCCGCAGGTCCTTGAAGTCGAGCTGCGCCTTCGCGGTTTGATAGCTGCGGAACGGCGCGGCGATGTTCTGATACTCCGGCAGCGTTTCCAGCCCACCGTAATGCGCCGCGCTCAATGTGTACTCGAGCGTCTTCGGCCGTTCGTAGATGAGGAACTGGTGATAGGCACCCGCGGCCGAATAGCCTTTGCGGCTCACTTTCGTGGGACCGAAAAGATCGTAAAAATCGGTCGCGTTGTAATTGACGCGTAAGCGCCACGGCGTGTGATCGAAGCCGAGCTTCAGATGCAGACGCTCCTCGTTCTTGCGCGCATTCGACACGGCGGCGGTGAGATCGACCTGGTTCAGCCCGAGCGGATCAGAGAAGTTCAGCCGCAATCCCGCGGCGACCGTGCTCTTGTAGCCTTCGATCACCGGATAGACCGATCCGAGCCGCGTCTGCGCAATCGGCTTGTATGGTCCCGCGTATGTCGTCACCTCGTCGACATTGACGCGCGCCGGCGATCCCGCGTTCCAGCTCTTCACAACGGGAAACCGCTCCACCACCTGCTGGCCGAGGTAGTCGATGGCGTTGATGTCGTCGCGGGGCTGGATGGGGAGGACGACCGGCGTGAATCCCCTGGACGTGTACTTGTACGCGATCATCTGTGTCGACGAGATCGGGATCGGTCGAAAGAGTCCTGTCTCGACGTTCGTCAGCGCGTCGAGCTTGTGCTCCTGCAGGTCGTAGCGGAACACATTTGACACACCGCTGAAATACGACGTGCCGTAGAGGTAACGGCTGTCGGGCGAGAACGTGAAGTTCTCCGGCGAGTTGTTCTCGAACGTGTGCAGCGGCTGGAACGTCGAGTGGCCTTTGAGCAGCTTCTCGATGTCGAGGGCGACGAGCTGCTGGTCGCCGGAAGCTTCTATGAGTGATGCGCTGATCGTTTTGCCGTCCGGCGAGACGTCCATGTCGAAGATATCGCGGCCGTAGTCGAGCGTCATCACCGTCTGCCATGACGTGTATGGCTTCGGGAACCGTACCAGCGACGAGAAGCCGTTGTGATGCTGGATGCCCCACAGCGACTGATCGACAGGATTGACTGCCAGGTCGCCCGTGCGCACGTTCTTCAGGAGCTCTCGATGGCGGCCGCTGCTCAGATCGAGCTCGTTGAGATCGCGCCAGCCGTACGTGTTGTCGGTCGTATAGAAAATTTTGCGACCCTTTGCGTCGTAGGCGAGTGACGTTACGAAGTAGAGCGCCGGCGATTGCACTTCGGCGAGCGGCGTGATCGCGCCACTTTTCACATCGATCGATACGATCTGCGCGACGTGCGCCGGCCGGTTGATCGCCGCGTACAGGAGGTTGTGCTGGCGATCGTAGAACGTGCGCGACACCGAGCCGAGCGTTTCATTCGTGATCGCGCGCTCCTTCGTCACGTCGTATTTGCGGATGCGCTCGAGATTCTTCCGCTGCCAGTCGTGCTCCCACGTGATCCAGCGCCGCCACTCATGCTCGAGCGGCACGCCGAACACGTGTTGAAACTGCGACTTGAAGTAACGCTTGCTGTCCGGTGTGCGATTGAACCACTCGATCACCTTCTCCGGCCCGTGCTCCTCCGCGAGAAAGGTGACGAAGCGCGTGCCGTAGAGATACGAATTCTGTCCGACCTGGAAATCGATCGTGGTCCCTTCCGATTCCAGTCCGACCACGTCGTAGAAGCGATCATTCTCGAGCACCATCGTGCGGAACGCCATCTCATCATAGCCGCCCAGGACGCGCCCAACACCGCCTGCCATCCAGGTCTCGAGGAAGACGGCAATCCCTTCGTGATACCAGCGCGGCGAGTACCAGCGCGGACTGGTCATGTAGCTGTAAACCATCGACAGCGGGTTCGCGCTGATCGGTGCGACCTTGCCGTGGAAGAGTTTGCGGAAGCGCAGGTCCGCACCTGCCGCTTTATCGGTTGCCACGACGTGCACCAGCTCGTGATGCATCAGCCAGTTCATCCGCTCGTTCGACGGCATTGTGTCGTAGACATAGTCGAACGGCTCGATGCCGATGCTGATGTAGTTCCACGGAACCGTCGACGTGCCGCCATGGCCGTAGTCGCCGAAGTCCTGCATCAGGATGACGATCGGCTCCGACGGTGTGTAGTCGAAGAGCTTGCGATGGAACGCCAGCGAGTTCTCGAACGAGCGTTCGAGGTGATACGTGAGGTACTCGTGCGCCTTGTCGTAGTAGACGAGGTTCAGGAACTTCGTCTGGCGCGTGAATAGCTGCTGCGCGCCCGCGCTGGAGAGGGCGGCGAATGCGACTGTGACAGCGAGGGCGCCAGATCGGAGCAACCGCATCTTGTTTTTGGAGACAGAGCGGTTATAGCACAGAGGAGTGCGGCAGCAAGCCGCCGCACTCCTGCACGGGAACTTACTGCGTGCGCGACTTCTGCGAGTACGCCGCCAGCTCCTGGCTGTTCGCCAGGACCGACGCGTACAGCGCGTTGCTGCGCGCGGCCATGTTGATGCTGCTGAGCTGTGCGGTGCACTCGGCCACGCTGGCGCGGCTCGCCGCGTTGCGTGAATCGAGTTTGCTGACGCTGCCGAGGTAGCTGCTGATGCTGGCGAGTTGTCCACGCATCTCAACGCTGGCGCGCGACGCCGCTTCGGCGCTGCGCGCTTCGACTGCACGGGCGAACGACGCCGCGTCCTGGCGGAAGCTCGCCAGCGATGCGCGGCTGTACAGGTTCGCGCGGCTGTCGACCGATTTCGACACCGAGTCGAGCGAGGCGCGCATGTGCGCGAACGAGTCGACGTCAGCAGTCGCGGACGACAGGTTGTCCTTCATGTTGAGCACGGCGCGCTGCGAGAGCGACTGCGCTTCATCGCGCAGCATCGACTCGGCGCGTGAACCCGCTGAAAGTGCGTCTTCACTCTGCAGGATGATGCGCGCTTCTTTCGCGGTGGCGCCGAGGTAGTCGGCGCGCGCGCGGATCATCGAGGCGGCGTTGGAACGTGCGTCGAGAGCGTGAGCGGCAGCGGCGAGCGTCGAGCGTGCGCCGTCGAGGTTCTTCGCGCTCTCCAGCCGGGCGCCGAGACCGGCCACGTCGGCATCGATTGAGGCGAGGTTGCGGCTACCAAGATTCTTCTCAAACGCCGCGGCCATCGACTCGAGACGAGAGTTGAGCGCTTCCATTTCCACGCTGCTCAGATTGGCCCGACTTGCGGCCGCGTTCACGTCGGCTTCGAGCGATTCGAGAGCTTTCGCTCCGCAGCACGGGTCAAAGGGCAGCTTTGTCATACCCAATACCTGCGCCTTCGCTGCTGCGAAGTATCGCGACTGCAGTTCCTGCGCGCGCGCCGACAGCCGGCTCGCCGACTCCGATCGCGCCGCAGTGGAGATGTTCTCGCTGATGTTCTGCAGCGCGGAAGCGTCCGCGAGGAAGTCACCGTAGAGAACCTGCTGCTGCTGTTTGAGCTGTTCGTCGCCGAGGATCACGTCTTTCTGCGCGATCTGAGGCGCGTGATGCTTCTGCACCGCGCCGATCGCGCCCATCGCGTCTTCGCTCTTGAACTTCGGCGATACGAGGGCGATCACGACGACAAGGACCACGGCCAGACCTGCGAAACCGATGAGGATTTGTTTTCTTTTATCAGCGCTCATAGAAACCTTCCTTCGCTCATGAACTACAAAGCACGCCCGGAAAAGTTGGTTCGTTCAGTTCAGTCGAGCGGCACGGCCGCCCGCAACACTTCGTGATCAGCGATTGAGACACGGACATCCGCAGTCGTCGCACCTTTGACACGACGGACGATCACCCCGGCCCGTTGCGACGGGTCGCGGAGCGTGAATCTCACC
The DNA here is from genome assembly GCA_038244815.1 of Thermoanaerobaculia bacterium. Taxonomy (GTDB): domain Bacteria; phylum Acidobacteriota; class Thermoanaerobaculia; order Gp7-AA8; family Gp7-AA8; genus DASVHS01. Next base: position 192,726 of record JBBRTB010000002.1, on the reverse strand, counting down.
TGGTCTTTCCCAAAGGATGCGTCGAAACCGAGCGAAACGCCAGTGGCAGCGAGCGATTTCTCGTCCCAGGTGATCGCCGTCGTCAGGGGACGCGCACCATGGATAACGGCCTCGAGTGCGTAAAACTCGCCGCGCCGCGTCACAGTGAGCGTGGCCTGATCGTTCGAGTAGCGCTCGACGACCGGCCAGCGCGGCGCCATCGTCCCCTCGACGTCGACGCGGTCGTGTCGGGGATACATGACGAGCACGACGAGCACGAGCATGGCCGCGGCAGCGTAGGCGACCGCCAACCAGCGGCTTCGCCGCGTCCTCGGTCCTCGGTCCTCGGTCCTCGGATTCCACCGCCCAAGGGCCGGTTCTCTCGAACCGAGGCCCGAGGCCCGAGGCCCGAGGCCTGCGACAGCGTCCATGATCTCCCCGTGCAGTCCGCGCGGCGGTTCTGCCACCGGCATTGCATCCAGTCGCCGGTCGAGCTCTTCATCAGCGAGCATGGTGGCCATCCTCCAGAATCTCGCGCAGCAACTGCCGCGCGGTGAACAGGCGCGACTTCACCGTCTTTACGGGCACGGCGAGCACCTCAGAAGCTTCGTCGTAGGAGAGCTGCAGGAAGTGGCGGACGATGATTGCGAGGCGGTACTTCGTCTCCAGCTTGATGAGCGCCTCCTGGAGTTCCTTCTCCTGCTCGGTGGCCTGCATGTCTTCTTCAGGCGAGGCGTCCGTCGCGCGCATCGTGTCGCTGAGCGGCTCCCACTTGCGCTCGGCCTTGTGGGCGTTGATCGTCTCGTTGATCGCGACGCGATACAGCCAACTGAAAAACTTTCGCGCCGGGTCGTAGCTGTCGAGGTGCTGAAACGCCTTGACGAACACCTGCTGGCAGAGGTCGCGCGCGTCTTCCGCGTTCACGCCCATGCGAACGATGGCGTTGTAGACCGGCCGTTCGTAGCGATCGAGGATTCCCTCGAACGCGTCAGTCTCGCCGGCGAGGCAGCGCTCAATGCACATCCGATCCAGTTCGTCCTCATTCATGAACTACAACCCTCGAGGCGAAAAGTTGGACAGCGACTACGCGATGTCGAAAATCTGGTCGAATCCGGAGAAGTGCAGGACGTCGCGGATATGGCCGCTGACGTTGATGAGTCGCAACGATTTGCCTCGCTCGGAGAGATGCTTCTGCGCGGCGAGCAGGACGCCGAGACCGGCGCTGGAGATGTAGTCGAGCCGGGCCAAGTCGACGACGGTGGCATCCTTCAACCCCAGAAATACCTTGCGCGCCCTCTCCGCCTCGGCCGCATCGAAGCGGCCGGAGAGAGAGATCGCCTGGTCCTCGACTTTGATCTCGAGCATGACTAGTGCAGCCGCTTGCGCAGCGTGATCGTTCCTGTGCGGTTCTGGTGACTGTACTCGATGGAGTCCATCATCTGCTTGACGAGGTGGATGCCGAGGCCGCCTTCCTTGCGGTCGGCAAGGGGGCGGTTGATGTCGACGTCGGGCCCTTCAGCGATGGGATCGAATCGCACCGCGTCGAAGTCGGTGAGCGTGACCACGACGTCGTCATCGCGCACCGAAAGGCTGACGCGGACCTCGGTGCGGCCGCTGGCGTTGTACTTGACCATGTTTGTGAAGACTTCCTCGATCGCCAGGTCGACGGCGTAGCGCGTTTTCGCGTCAGGCGGGTGCTGCTGGAAGAACTGTTCGACGAGCGCCGTCACGTCAGCGAGAGCTTCGACGCGTCGAGGAAATGCGCGCGAGAACGCCGGCGCGCCGTAGCGCAGGCACATCATCGTGATGTCGTCGGCCTGCGGCGCGTTGCGAACGAAGCGGTCGACGGCAGCGGTGACGTTCGCGATCACCGTTGCGGCATCTTCGCGTGAGCACCGCAGCAGCGTCTCGCGCACGCGCTCCACCGAGAACAACTCCTCGGCCGCATCAGTCGCCTCCGTCACCCCATCCGTATAAAGGAACAGCGCATCTCCCTGGCCCAGCGTCATCTGTTGCAGCGGGTACGTGAACTTCGGCATGACGCCGAGGGCGAGGCCGGGACGGGAGTGGAGGAGGTCGACAGAGCCGTCGGCGCGGAGGATGAATGGGCGGTCGTGGCCGGCGTTGCAGAAGCGGAGCGTGCCGTCGTCGAGGTCGAGGAAGCCGCAGAACGCGGTCACGAACATCGTCGGACCGGTCTCTTCGCACAGTCGCACGTTGACCGCCTCTGTCAGCCGCGCCGCGTCGTCGCAATACGGCACGTTCGCGCGGAAGAGCGTCTTGGTCAACGCCATGATGAGCGCGGAGCCGATGCCTTTGCCGGAGACGTCGCCGATGCAGAAGTAGAGTCGATTGTTCGAGAGCTCGAAGTCGTAGAGGTCGCCGCCGACCATCTTCGCCGGACGGATCGACGCGTAGAGATCGAACGGCGCGTTGTCGTGCGCGATCGTCGAGCCGGGCAGCATGCGCATCTGGATGTCGCTGGCCAGCTTGAGCGCTTCGGAGAGGCGCTCGCTCTCCACGTTCGACTGTGTGAGCCGTGCGCGTTCCATCGCCGTGGAGATATGCGACGCGATCGCGAGCATGAGCGACTCGTCGCTCTCGTCGAAGCGCGGCGCGGTGGTCTTGTTGAGGCTTTGCACGACGCCGAGGAGCTGGCCGGAGGAGGCCAGGATGGGGGCGGCCAGGACGGAGCGCGTGACGAACCCGGTGCGGCGGTCGAAGTCGGAATTGAATCGCTGATCCTCGTACGCGTTGGCAACGTTCGCGACAGCCAGCGTGCGCGCGACATCGCCGGCGATTCCCACGCCGAGCGGCACTTCGATCGCGCCGGCGCTGAGGCCTTGCGCGTGACCGGTGCGCAAAACCTGTCGATCCGGATCGAATATGAAGATGCTGGTGCGCTCCGCGTCGACGACGGCGGACGCTTTCTCGATCGTGACGCGGAGCAGTGCGTCGAGATCGATCTGCGATCCGAGCGCTTTCGAGAGATCGAGCAGCGCGAAGAGGGCACGCGCCGTGCGATCGGCAGGAGTCGTCGCGGTCAGCATCGGATTGTCCGGAGGAGGCGGATTATACGGTGCTCGATGCTCGGTGCTCGAGACTTGCCGCAAGGTGAAAGGAGGCGCAGGCTCTTACCCATGAACTGGCTGCTGAAGAACTTCCTGCGCGGACTCATCATCGTCGTCCCGATCGCCGTCACGATCTATGTTCTGTACGAGGCATTTATCCGGCTCGACCGTCTTCTGGTCATGCCGACGCCCGGCCTGGGCCTGCTGATCCTGGTCACCGCGACGATTCTGATCGGCGCCCTGGCCAGCAATATCGTCGGACGCAACGTTTTGCGCCTGACCGAAGGGGTGTTCAAGCGTGCGCCGCTGGTCCGGATCATCTACGCGTCGATCAAGGACCTGCTGGAGGCTTTCGTCGGCGACAAGAAGCGGTTCGACAAGCCGGTGGTTGTCTCACTGACGGCCGCTTCCGACGTCCGCACCCTCGGATTCGTGACGCAGGAGGACCTCGGGTTTCTCTCCCTGCCGGGCGACGTCGCCGTGTACCTGCCGTTTTCCTACAGCATGGCCGGGACGCTGGTGATCGTTCCCCGGGACCGCGTGCGGCGGGTGGAGGCTGACAGCGCCAGCATCATGGCGCTGGTCGTGTCCGGCGGCGTGTCGCGCGTCACCTCGATACGCTGAATCGGTCACTCTTGCGTGTGACGTGAATTTGGGTATGATCCCCGCGCCGTCCCGCGTCGTCCCGCGGCGGCAATCGCTGTCCGGTCGCGTTGTGAAGTCACTCGAATCGTAATGGCTCAGATTTTTCATCGCAGCGCAAACACGATTTCGCGCGTTACGATCTTCGGCGCGATCTTCATTGCCGGTTTCATCCTCTGGGTGATCGGCGGGATCGTGCGATCGCCCTATTTCACGAACCAGGGGATCGAGCGCGAGCAGATCGTCCCGTTCAGCCACCAGCACCACGTCGGCGGACTGGGCATCGACTGCCGCTACTGCCACACCTCGGTGGAGACGTCGAATTTCGCCGGAATTCCCCCGACGTCGACCTGCATGAACTGTCACGCCCAGATCTGGACCAGCGCGCAGCTACTCGAGCCGGTGCGATCCAGTTACGCCACGGGCCGGCCGCTGATCTGGAGCCGCGTCCACCGGCTGCCCGACTACGTCCACTTCAACCACAGCATCCATATCTCGAAAGGGATCGGCTGCGTGAGCTGCCACGGGCGTGTCGACAAGATGAACCTGACGTACCAGGCCATGCCCATGACGATGCAGTGGTGCCTGAGCTGTCATCGCGCGCCCGAGAAGTTCGTCCGCCCGCGAAATGAGGTCTTCAATTTGGCGTACGAGTCCCCGAACCAGGCCGTCGACGGGCCGCGCCTCGTCAAGGAATACAAAATCCAGAGCTTCACGCATTGCTCAACGTGTCACTACTAGGGATTCCATGAGCGACGAAAAGTCACTGACCTACTCCGACTTCCGCAAACGCATCGGCGATGTCAAGCATCCCGAATACTGGCGTTCGCTCGATGAACTGATGCGGAGCGAGGTCTTCGATGACTTCATGCACGACGAGTTTCCGCGGCAGGCCGCGGCGCTGACCTCGGGCGTCGATCGCCGCGACTTCATGAAGCTCATGGGTGCCTCGATGGCCATGGCCGGCCTGGTGGCCTGCAATCAACCCGACCAGAAGATCGTGCCGTACGTCAATCAGCCGGAAAATCTCATTCCCGGGAAGCCGATCTTCTTCGCCAGCGCGATGGTTGCCGGCGGCCTGGCCAAAGGGGTGCTCGTCGAGAGCCATATGGGCCGTCCGACGAAGATCGAGGGCAATCCCGATCATCCATCGTCACTCGGCGCGTCTGACTCGTTCATGCAGGCCTCGATCCTCGGCCTCTACGATCCGGAGCGCTCGCAGGTGGTGCGGCGCCTCGGAGAGATTTCGACGTACAGCGAGTTTCTCGGCGCACTGCAGCCGGTGCTCAACGCCGCGCGCGCGAACGGCAGCGGGCTGCGCGTCCTGACCCAGACGATCACGTCGCCGACGCTGGGCAATCAGATCCAGCAGGTGCTGGCGCAGTATCCAGGGTCGAAGTGGCATCAGTGGGAGCCGGCCGGCGGTCACAACGCCCGCGAAGGCGCCAGGCTCGCCTTCGGCGGCTACGTCAATCCCGTGTATCACTTCGACCAGGCCAGCGTGGTCGTGTCGCTCGGCTCCGACTTCATGGGCGAGGGGCCGGCCCACCTTCGCTATGCGCGCGACTTCATGTCCGGGCGCAGGGTCCGTCGGGGCTCGACGACGATGAACCGCCTCTATGCCATCGAGTCGATGCCTACGCAGACCGGTGGCTGCGCCGATCACCGCTTCCCGGTGAAGCCGAGCGAGATCGAAGGGATCGCCCGGGCGTTGCTCGGCGTGGCGCCCGCGCCGGCGTCGTGGGTGAGCGCGATTGCGCGCGACCTGCAAAACAATCGCGGCCGCGGCATCGTCATCGCCGGCGACGAGCAGCCCCCGGCCGTCCATGCCCTCGCCCACGCCATCAATCAGGCCCTCGGAAACAACGGAGCGACCGTCACGTTCACCGATCCGGTCGAGGTGGCACCGGCCAATCAGCTCGAGTCGCTGCGCGAGCTCGTCACCGACATGAACGCCGGCCGCGTCAGCGCACTGATCGTGCTCGGCGGCAACCCGGTGTTCGACGCGCCGGCCGACTTCGACTTCCGCGCGGCCACGGATAAGGTTCCGTTCCGCGCGCACCTCAGTCCGTACTACGACGAGACGTCCTACCACGCGCACTGGCACATCCCCGAGACGCATTACCTGGAGACGTGGAGCGATGCCCGCGCCCATGACGGCACGGTCACGATCATGCAACCGCTCATCGCGCCGCTCTACAACGGGCGCTCGGCGCACGAGATCCTGGGTGCGCTCATCGGCGGACTCGATCTCTCGCCGTACGACACCGTGCGCAGCTACTGGTTCAGCAAAGGCGCGAACGAAATCTCCTGGCGCAAATGGCTCAACGACGGCGTGATCGCGGGCAGCGCACTGCCGGTGCGCACGGCCGGTGCGTCCGGCGCGATCCCCCCGGCCACCCGGCAATCCGGCAACGGGGCAACCGGGGTCGAGATCGAGCTTCGTCCCGATCCCACGATCCACGACGGCCGTTTCGCGAACAACGCCTGGCTTCAGGAGTTGCCGAAACCGGTCACGAAGATCACCTGGGACAACGTCATGATCATCGGCCCGGCACTGGCGAAACAGATCGGCTTCGACGCCGATGATCGCGATCCGCTCGTCAACGAGAAACAGACGCGCATGGTGGACGTCGAGTATCACGGTGTGAAGATGCGCATGCCCGTCTGGGTCGTGCCCGGCCACGCGGAGGGTGCGGCCACGGTCTTTTTCGGATATGGACGCGAGCATGGCGGCGCGGTGGCCTCGGAGAAGGGGAAAGGCTTCAATATCTATCGCTTCCGCTTCTCCGATGCATTGAGCGGCGGCGCGGGTGCGCGCATCACGCTCACCAACGATCCGCCATATCCGATCGCCTGCGTGCAGGAACATCAGTCCATTGACCCGAAGGACGTCGGCGAGCGCGGCATCGTCCAGTCCGCCTCCTTCACGGAATTTCAAAAGGATCCGGAGTTCGCGCGCGAACGGGAGCGGAAAGAAGCGGGCGAGAGCGAGCTTCAGGGCGAGGCCGCGGGCGAGCCCTACGACCAGCAGATGTACCCGCCCTACGACTACTCGAAACAACACGCCTGGGGCATGGTCATCGACACGACCGTCTGCACCGGCTGCAACGGCTGTGTCTCGGCGTGCCAGGCGGAGAACAACATCTCCGTCGTCGGCAAGGAAGAAGTGGTCCGCGAGCGCGAGATGCACTGGTTGCGCATCGACCGTTACTACCGCGGAAATCCCGAGAATCCCGAGACCTTCCACATGCCGGTCCCGTGTATGCAGTGCGAGACCGCGCCGTGCGAGCCGGTATGCCCGGTGGGGGCCACATCCCACAGCATCGACGGTCTCAACGATATGACCTACAACCGCTGCGTGGGCACGCGGTACTGCTCGAACAACTGCCCATACAAAGTCCGCCACTTCAACTTCTTCCATTACGCGGACTACGACACGCCGGCACTCAAGCCGATGCGCAATCCCGACGTTACCGTGCGCACGCGCGGGGTCATGGAAAAGTGCACGTACTGCGTGCAGCGGATCAATGCGGCGAAGATCGAGGCTGAGAAGGCCGATCGCCCCATCCCCGACGGAGAATTCACGACCGCCTGCGCCCAGGCCTGCCCGACCGACGCCATCGTTTTCGGCGACCTGAACGACAAGAGCTCGCGCGTGGCGAAGCTCAAACAGGAGCCGACCAACTACGCCCTGCTGCCGGGCCTGAACACGAGACCGCGCACGACCTATCTGGCCACGGTGCGCAACCCAAATCCGGAGATTCGAGGATGAGGCAAATGGCGACCATCCGCCATCTCGCTTTCTAAACATGGCTACGACCAAAGACACCGCCCCGGTCCACGAGGTTCGTCCGACGACGCAGGAGCTGCGCATTCCCACGCGCTTCATCCCCACGCCGACGATCGAACCCGGGCACAGTTTCGCCACGATCACCGACCACATCAGCACGATCGTGCTGCGCAAGAAAACTCCGCTGGGGTGGCTCATCGGATTCCTGATCTCGATGTGCGGTGTGACGCTGATGCTCGTGTCGATCACGTACCTGATCGCCAAGGGCGTGGGAATCTGGGGCGTGAACCGTCCCGTGGGATGGGGCTTCGCCATCATTAACTTCGTCTGGTGGATCGGGATCGGCCACGCCGGCACGCTGATCTCGGCGATTCTTCTTCTGCTCCGCCAGGAGTGGCGAACCTCCATCAACCGGTTCGCCGAGGCCATGACCTTGTTCGCCGTGGCGGCGGCCGGTATCTATCCTGCGCTGCACGTCGGCCGTCCCTGGTACGCCTACTGGCTGTTCCCCTATCCGAACACGATGAGCCTGTGGCCGCAGTTCCGCAGCCCGCTGATGTGGGACGTGTTCGCGGTCTCGACGTACGCGATCGTGTCGCTGCTGTTCTGGTATGTCGGGCTGATTCCCGATCTGGCCACGCTACGCGACCGGGCCACGAACATCTGGGTCAAGCGCGCCTACGGCCTGCCGGCACTTGGATGGCGCGGTTCGGCCAAGCATTGGCACCGCTACGAGCACGCTTATCTCCTCCTGGCCGGACTGTCGACGCCGCTGGTGCTCTCGGTGCACACGATCGTCAGCTTCGACTTCGCCGTCGCGCAGGTCCCAGGATGGCACTCGACGTTCTTCCCGCCCTACTTCGTCGCCGGTGCGGTGTTCGCCGGCTTTGCCATGGTGCTGACGCTGGCCATTCCGGCCCGGATATTTTTCAAGCTCGAGGACTTCATCACCATGAAGCATCTCGAGAACATGGGCAAGATCATGCTGGCCACGGGCCTGATCGTCTTCTACTCCTACATGATGGAGCTCTTCCTGGCCTGGTACAGCGGCGATCCCTTCGAGATCTTCCTGGCCAAGATGCGGCTGGTGGGTCCGTACCGGCACATGTACTACGCGCTGATCGTCTGCAACGGCCTGGCGCCGCAGATGATGTGGTTCAAGCGTCTTCGTACGAGCACGTTCTGGCTGTTCCTGACGGCGATGTTCGTCAACGCCGGCATGTGGCTGGAGCGCTTCGTCATCGTGCCGGTCAGCCTGTCGCGGGACTTCCTGCCGTCGTCGTGGGGGATGTACCACGGCACGTTCTGGGACTGGAGTCTCTTGATCGGCTCGATCGGGTTGTTCTTCGCTTTGCTCTTCCTGTTCGTCCGGTTCCTGCCGATGATCGCGATCTTCGAGATGCGCACGCTTCTTCCGGAGGCGAAGGCGCACGCGGAAGGGGAGGCGCACTGATGCTACCGAAGGGGATCGGCAAGCCCATGGAAGGGCTGTACGGCGTGATCGCGGAGTTCAGCGATCCGCAGTCGCTGCTCGACGGCGCGAACTCGGCGCGCGAGAACGGCTACACCGATCTCGACGCGTTCTCTCCGTTCCCGATTCACGGGATGGCGGAAGCGGTCGGGTTTCATCGCTCGCACCTCTCGCTCATCGTTCTCATCATGGGGATCCTCGGCGGCACGGGCGGATTCCTGATGTGCTGGTACGCGAACGTGGTGAGCTATCCGTGGAACATCGGCGGACGTCCGTTCAACAGCTGGCCGGCGTTCATCCCCATCACGTTCGAGTGCACGATCCTCGTGGCCGCGTTGGGCGCCGTGTTCGGCATGCTGGCGCTCAACGGCCTGCCCATGCCGTATCACCCCGTCTTCAATCTGCGGCGCTTCGATCAGGCCTCGCGCGACAAGTTCTTCCTGGTCATCCAGGCACGCGATCCGAAATTCAATGTCGACGAGGTCCGCGATTTTCTCGACACGCTCAACCCACGGGAGATCCTCGATGTCCCGTGGTAGGTCTAATCGTCATTCCGAGCCGCGAAGACGGCGAGGAATCCGGGCGGCGGCGCACTCCGCGGTGCTCGTTATGACCATCGCGCTCCTTCTCGGCGGCTGCCGCCAGCAGATGGCCGACCAGGCCAAGTACGATCCGTACGAGCCGAGCGACTTCTTCGCCGACGGTATGTCGGCGCGCCCGCGCATCGCCGGAACGGTGGCGCGCGGCGAGTCCGGCCTCGATCCGTATCTGATGACGGGAAAGGTCGGCAAGGAGCACGGCGACGGATTCCCGTTCCCGGTCACAGCCGAGGTGATGAACCGCGGTCACGAGCGCTTCGACATCTATTGCTCGGAGTGCCACGGCCGTCTCGGCGATGGCAACGGAATGATCCCGTCGCGCGGCTACCGCCGCCCGCCCTCGTTTCACACGCCGACGCTGCGCGGGGTGAAGACGGGGCACTTCGTCGATGTGATGACGAATGGGTTCGGCGCGATGCCGCCGTACAGAACCATGATTCCCGTGCGTGACCGCTGGGCCATCGTCGCCTACATCCGCGCCCTGCAGGCCAGCCAGAACGCCACGATCAACGATGTCCCTCCGGCAGAGCGGGCCAGCCTGAGCGCCGCCGCGACACACGGAGAGAGCCGATGACCGCAGCTTCGCAGCCGGCACGCACGACCGAAGCGACGGGCATCGCCCGCGCGCAGATGCCTGCGCTCGTCATCGGCATCCTCGGACTGATCGCCTGCATCATCGGATTCGTCGCCAATCGCGACGAGTTCTTCAAATCGTACCTGCCCAGCTACATGATCTGGTTCGAGGTCGTGGCCGGCTCTCTGGGCGTGCTGATGCTGCAGTACGTGACCGGCGGAGAGTGGGGCGTGCTGATCCGCCGTCCGCTCGCCGCCGCCGCGCGTACGATGCCGTTGATGCTGGCGCTGTTCATCCCCATCTTCTTCGGGCTGCACCACATCTACTCGTGGGCCGATCCGAGCATCGTCGCGCATGATGAGATCCTGCAGCACAAACAGCGCTGGTTGAGCGTGGGCGGTTATGTCGGCCGCACGTTCTTCTACTTCGCGTGCTGGATTCTCTGGGCATGGCGCATCCGCGTGCTGTCGCTGCGATTCTACGAAGACCGCGCGCCGGAGACGGAGCTCAGTCGCCGCAAGTGGGCCGCGCTGGGTCTGCCCATGATCGTGCTCACGCTGACGTTCTCCTCGATCGACTGGCTGATGTCGCTCGAGCCGAAGTGGTACTCGTCGATGTACGGCATCACCTTCACGGTGAGCTGCGCGCTGGCCGCCTACGCGTTCGTCATCTTTCTTCTCACGCAGCTCTCCAGGACGAAAGCGATGGCCGGCATTCTCAAGCCCACCCACTTCCGCGATCTCGGCAATCTGATGCTGGTCTTCGTGATGTTCTGGGCGTACACGGCCTTCTCGCAATTCCTGCTGATCTGGTACGGCAATATCCGGGAAGAGGTGCCTTACTACCTCAAGCGTGAGCACGGTGGGTGGGGCTATGTCTCCGTGGCCCTGATTCTCTTCCACTTCTTCCTGCCGTTTTTCATGCTGCTGATGCGCTCCATCAAAGACCGGCCGGAAACGATCGCCGTCGTGGCCGTCATCGTGCTGACGATGCAGTACGTCCACACCTACTGGCTGGCCGCGCCGGCGTTCTATCCGAAGCATTTCTACTTCTCCTGGATGAGCGTGGCCGCGCTCGTCGGAGTGGGGGGGATCTGGTTCTGGGCTTTCGTCAAGCAGTTGAAGGGACAGACCATCATTCCCATTCACGAGACGTGGGTCGAAGAAGCGATTCGCGAGGGGAGGCTCACGGTCAATGCCTGAGCACTACCACTACGACGAGGACGCCATCGTCAACCCGGAGACGCATCGGGAAAAGACGGACGTCAGCATCCGTGCGCTCTTCATCTTCATCGCGATTTTCATCGTCTTCGGGTTCATCGCCCACTTCGGTTTGTATCTTCTGTTCAAGACCTTCGTGCGCATCGAGCAGCGGCGGCAGCCTGGCCCGGTGACAGCGATGCAGCGGCCGTCGGATATGGACGTGCCGAAGAATCAGCCGCTGCTGCAGCCGTTCCCGCGCACCGGAGCGGAGGGGACGCCCATCGTCCCCTACCACGCCACGCCCGTCATCGACCTCGGCGAGATGCGTGCCGCCGAACAGCGCGTGCTCACGTCGTATGGCTGGGTGGATCAGCAGAAGGGAATCGTACGCATCCCCATCGAGCAGGCCATGAAGCTGACGCTCGAGCGCGGACTGCCGCTACATAACGCGGTGGCTGCGCCTCCCGGCCAGCCGGTCCCCGCGCAGAACCCGTCCCCCAAAACCCCAGGAGCCCATCCATGAAACGCGCCGTCTTTTTCTGCATGTTGATCGCCAGCGTCGCATCCGCCGATACGTCGGTCACGCCGCCTCAGCTTCCCGGTCGCGTGGCCATCGTGCAGAAGCTCGGCAACCAGATTCCGCTCGATGTGTTCATGTACGACGAGACCGGCAAGGTCACCCGTCTCTCCGACTATTTCAATCACGGCCGCCCGGTCATCCTGAATTTCGTTTACTACCACTGCCCGATGCTCTGTCCGCTGGTGCTCGACGGCATGACCAGCGCGCTCACGGAGCTGCGGTTCAACATCGGCGAACAGTTCGATATCGTCACCATCAGCATCGATCCGCGCGACAAACCGGCAGACTCCGCTGCCTTCAAAGACCGCTTCGTGCGCCGTTACGGCCGGCTCAGTGCCGCCAACGGCTGGCACTTTCTGACCAGCACCGAATCGTCGATCAGGCGCGTCGCCGACGCCGTCGGCTTCCAGTTCGCGTACGACGGCAAGATCGATCAGTTCGCGCACGGCGCGGCCATCTTCGTGGTCACGCCGTCGGGCCGCCTGTCGCGCTACTTCTACGGGTTCGAGTTCCAGCCCCGCGACCTGCGGCTCGGACTGGTGGAGGCTTCCGACAGCAGGATCGGCAACCCCACCGACCAGATCCTTCTCCTCTGTTACCACTACGATCCGCTGGTCGGACGCTACAGCCGCAAGGCCATGAGCTTTGTTCGCGCCGGCAGCATCACCGGGGCGGCCGCTCTGGCCGGATTGTTATTCGTGCTGATTCGCAAGGAGCGGCGCGGCCGGAATGCCTAACAACTTCGCACTCTGGCCCGAACGGGCGTCGACCGTCGCCGGCAACGTCGACGCACTGTTCACCGCGCTGATCGTCGTCACCGGCTCGGTGACGCTGCTGATCTGGGTGGCCATCATCTATTTCGCGATCAAATACCGGCGCCGTCCCGACAACGAGCTGGCCCAGGACTACGAGCCTCCCAAAATCCTGGAAGTGGCCTGGATCGTCATCCCCACGATCGTCTTCATGGGCATCTTTCTGTGGGGCGCGTGGATCTACTTCATCGACCAGCGGGTTCCGGCGAACGCGCTCGACGTCTACGCCACCGGGCGCCAGTGGATGTGGAAGTTCCAGCACGCCAGCGGGCAGCGCGAGATCGACATGCTGCACGTGCCGGTCAACCGTCCCATCCGCATCACCATGGCCTCCGAGGATGTCATCCACAGCCTCTACTTCCCGGCCTTTCGCGTGAAGATGGATGTGCTGCCCAGCCGCTACCGCACGATGTGGTTCCAGGCCACGAAGACCGGCACGTTCCACATCTTCTGCGCCGAATACTGCGGCACGCTGCATTCCGGGATGACCGGGTGGGTGGAAGTGATGGAGCCGGATGCCTATCAGCTCTGGCTCGCCGGCGGCACCGAGGGCTCGATGGCGTCGCAGGGCGAGAAACTGTTTCAGAAATACGCGTGCAACACCTGCCATACCGAGGACTTCACCGGCCGGGGCCCGGTTCTCCTCGGCCTGTTCGGCAAGCCGGTGCTGCTGAGCGACGGGCGCAGCGTGGTGGCGGACGAGAACTACGTGCGGGAGTCGATCCTCAATCCGCAGGCGAAGATCGTCCAGGGCTTCGGCCCGATCATGCCGACGTTCCAGGGGCAGGTGAACGAGGACGATCTCCTCAAGCTGATTGCTTACGTACGATCTCTCGGTGCGGCGCGTTCGGCCACGCCGGTCGTGGAGTCGCAGGAATCGAAGCAGACCAGCGCCGGCTCGCCGTTGAATCCGGGAGCGGCCGGAGGACGGGCATCTTCGCCCGCTGCTCCCCAGAAACCAAAAGGTAAATCGTAGATGACCAGCCAGACGTATCACGACGTGAGATTCATCGAGCCGGCGGCGACGAGGAACTATCTCAACGTCGACTACGGCATCTTCTCCTGGCTGCTGACGCGGGATCACAAACGCATCGGAATCCTCTATCTGATCTCGGTGACGGTGATGTTCCTGGTCGGCGGTACGTTCGCGTTTCTCATGCGGCTGGAGCTGCTCACGCCGCAGGGCGATCTCTTCACGTCCGATACATACAACAAGCTCTTCACCATGCACGGCATCGTGATGGTGTTTTTCTTCCTGATCCCGTCGATTCCGGCCACGCTCGGCAACTTCATCCTGCCGCTGATGCTGGGAGCGAAGGATCTGGCCTTCCCCAGGATCAACCTGCTGAGCTGGTACCTCTTCATCATCGGAGCGACGTTCGGGATCGTGGTCATCGTGACCGGCGGCGTCGACACCGGCTGGACGTTCTATACGCCGTTCTCGACGCAGTTCTCGAACACGCACGTCTTCGCCACCACGCTCGGGGCGTTCATCACCGGCTTCTCATCGATCCTGACCGGGCTCAATTTCATCGTCACCACGCACCGCATGCGCGCTCCCGGCCTGACCTGGATGCGCCTGCCGCTGTTCGTGTGGTCGATTTACGCGACGAGCGTCGTGTTGCTGCTGGCCACGCCGGTGCTGGCGATCACGCTCGTGCTTCTGATGATCGAGCGGACGATTGGCGTCGGGATCTTCGATCCGGCCCTGGGCGGTGATCCGGTTCTGTACCAGCATCTGTTCTGGTTCTACTCGCACCCGGCCGTCTACATCATGGTCCTGCCGGGGATGGGTGTTGTCTCGGACGTCGTGGCCGCGTTCACGCGCAAGAAGATCTTCGGCTACAAGTTCGTGGCCTTCTCCTCGCTGGCCATCGCCTTCCTCGGCTTCCTGGTGTGGGCGCACCACCTGTTCGTCGCCGGGATTTCGGTCTACTCGGCGCTGGTGTTCTCGTTCCTGTCGATGCTCGTGGCCGTCCCGTCGGCGATCAAGGTATTCAACTGGACGGCCACGATGTACAAGGCTTCGGTCTCCTGGGCCACGCCGATGTTGTACGTCATGGGCTTCATCGGACTGTTCACCATCGGCGGCGTGACCGGGCTGTTCGTGGCGGCGTTGGGCATCGACGTGCACGTACACGACACGTACTTCGTCGTGGCCCACTTCCACTACATCATGGTGGGTGGGACGGTCATGGCTTATATGGCCGGCATTCACTACTGGTGGCCGAAGATCACCGGCCGCATGTATCCGGAGTGGTGGGCACGGCTGTCGGCGCTGCTCATCTTCGTCGGGTTCAACCTGACGTTCTTCCCGCAGTTCATCCTCGGCTACGCCGGCATGCCCCGCCGCTATCACGCCTATGCGCCGGAGTTCCAGGTGCTCAACGTTCTGTCGACCGCCGGCGCGACCATCCTGGCGTGCGGGTACGTACTGCCGCTCGTCTATCTGCTCTGGTCACTCGGCTACGGACGCAAGGCCGGCCCGAATCCGTGGGGGGCGGTCGGCCTGGAATGGACGACGGCCTCGCCGCCGCCGAAGGACAACTTCCACGAGACACCGGTAGTAACGTGGGAGGCCTACGACTATCCGGCCTTCATCAAGGCAGTAGGAGAGGCGCAGAATGTCTGACTTCAATTTTCATTCTGCATGCAGGTTCTCGAGCCGATGACCGCAATCGATCCGACACACGACCATCCCCATCACCCGTTCCTCCAGCATCACTTCGAGGACATGGCGCAGCAGCACGAGGCCTCCACGCTGGGGATGTGGATGTTCCTGGCCACGGAGATCCTCTTCTTCGGAGGGTTGTTCGTCTCCTACACGGTCTACCGGATCATGTACTACCCGGCCTTCAGCGCCGCCGCGCACCATCAGAACTGGATGATCGGCGCGACGAACACGGCGGTGCTGATCGGGAGCTCGCTGACGATGGCCCTGGCGGTCTGGGCCGCGCAGACGAACCGCCGCAAGGCTACCGTGCTCATGCTCATTCTCACGCTCATCCTGGGAGGGGTGTTCCTGGGTGTGAAGACGTACGAGTACAGCGTCCACTATCACGAGGGACTCTTCCCCGGACAGCACTTCACCTACGTGGACGAGCACAATCCGGCGGTGACGAAGGGCGTAGAGCTCTTCATGGTCTTCTACTTCAGCATGACCGGACTGCACGCCCTGCACATGATCATCGGCGCAGGGCTGCTGATCTGGATGATCGCACGCGCCTATCGCGGAGATTTCGGTTCCGAGTACTACGGTCCTGTGGAAGTGATGGGCTTGTACTGGCACTTCGTGGACATTGTCTGGATCTTCCTGTTTCCACTTCTGTACCTGCTGCACTGAGGCGACTATGGACGACGCGTACGATTCCAGCGGACACGCACCGAAGCATGACGTGATGGGACTACCGATTTACTTCGGGGTCTTCCTGGCGCTCATAGTGCTGACCTTCCTCACGGTCCTGGTCTCCCGCTACGACCTGGGGCTGCTCAACACGCCGATCGCGCTCGGCATCGCCGTCGTCAAGGCTGCGCTGGTCGTCCTCTTCTTCATGCACGTGATCCACAGCAGCCGGCTGACCTGGGTGGTCATCATCTCGTCGTTTCTCTGGCTGGGGGTGCTGTTCGTGCTGACGCTCGCGGACTATCTGACGCGCGGCTGGCTCCTGTACTAACTCCACTCGCCATTCCGCCGAGAACAACGGACTATGCCAGTCCGGCACCGATGTGAATGCTTGTGATTTCCATCACTACGGCTGGTGATGGATCGAGACGCGCCCGTCCAAGGCTGCGATTAGTATCCAATTGTCTTCGGAGGAAACGATCAATGCGTCTCTTTTTCGCGCTTCTCATGGTTGTTCTGGTTCCAATCTCTCTCGACGCACAATACACAGGTGGGCCAATCGGGATGGCTTCCACCGAGATCGTTGCCCCCGCCGGCGGTCGTGGCGATGGCGCGCTGGGCTCGTTCTGGATCACCGATCTGTGGGTGCGGTGTCCCTCTCTCGGCACGGTGACGATCGAGTTTCACCCCATGGACAGCCCGTCTTCGGCTCCGCTCGCAACCGCG
This sequence comes from Thermoanaerobaculia bacterium, assembly GCA_038244815.1. Taxonomy (GTDB): domain Bacteria; phylum Acidobacteriota; class Thermoanaerobaculia; order Gp7-AA8; family Gp7-AA8; genus DASVHS01. The sequence continues at coordinate 175,934 of JBBRTB010000002.1, read as the reverse complement.
ACGTTCACGATGACCCAGCCGGTCATGTACTTTCCCGACGTCATCAAGAACAAATTCGGTCTGGACTCGGGGCTCGGAAGCATCGTCATACGCGGCTCGAATCCCGTCGGCGGGACAATTCGCGTCTACACAAAATCCGGCGGCGGCAGCTACGGCTCGGCCTTCACGGCGATGCCCAGTTCATTGAGCATGGGGTACGGCGGCGGAATGATGCAGGATGATGAGGACCACCGCTACGTTCTCCAGGGCGTTCTTCCGGAACCGCAGTTTCGCACGAACGTGATGATCACGAATACCGGCCCAACCCCGATCACTGGGACCGTCGAGATCCTCGACGCCGACGGTATCAATCCTCTTTCCGGTCCCAAGACTTTTCGTTTCTCCATCCAGGGGTATTCCGCGCATCAATTCGATGACGTCCTGGCGAACGTGACCAGCCGCTACGGCGACGGCACCGGCCTTCAGGTGCGGATCGGGATGGACAGCGGCACGCGAGGAATGATGCTTGTGCTCGGTTCGGTGGTCGACAACACCACGAACGATACCTACACCATCATGGGGTCGATGATGGGAGTGGCAGGGCATGGAGGAATGATGCCGTAGCCGCGCGCCGCGTCCTGGCGCTCCACTGCATAAAGGGGCGTCGCCGTCACCACCGCGCCGGCTCCCGGACGCGTCCCGATCGGTTTCTCCAGACTGTCACGCGGCCCGGCGCCGAGGCCGATTGTGTATCATGCGCGCCGCAATGCAATACCTCGTCACCGGCGGCGCCGGGTTCATCGGCTCGAATTTTATCCGTTATCTATTTACGGAATATGGTGACGAAGCGCGGGTCGTCAACCTCGACAAACTGACTTACGCGGGCATCCGCGAGAACCTGGCCGAGTACGAGGGGAAGAAGAACTATCGCTTTCAGCATGGCGACATCGCCAATCCCGCGGACGTGGCCGAGGCGTACAAGGGAATCGACGGCGCCGGGATCGATGTGGTGGTGAACTTCGCCGCCGAGACGCATGTCGATCGGTCACTGATGGAGGCAGGGACGTTCATCGAGACGGACGTTCATGGTGTGCTGGTCCTGCTCGAGGAGGCGCGCAAGCATGCGCCGCGTCTTCGCCGCTTCATCCAGATTTCGACCGACGAGGTTTACGGCTCGATCGAGAAGGGCTCGTTTGGCGAGACCGACGCCCTCAACCCGCGCAACCCCTATTCGGCGTCGAAAGCCGGCGGCGACCGCATGGCCTACGCCTACGCGCAGACGTACGCGCTGCCGGTCATCGTCACGCGCGCGTCGAACAACTTCGGACCGTGGCAGTACCCGGAGAAGCTCATCCCGCTGTTCGTCACCAATGCCATCGACGATCGTTCACTGCCGCTGTATGGCGACGGCAGGAACGTCCGTGACTGGTTGTTCGTCAACGACCATTGTGCGGCCATCGATTTCCTGATCGAGAAGGGCAGCAACAGCGAGACCTACAACATCGGCGGCGGCAACGAACGCGAGAACCGTGAGATCACCCATCGCATCCTGCAGATCCTCGGAAAGCCGGAGTCGCTGATCACACGCGTCGCCGACCGCCAGGGCCACGACCGCCGCTACTCCATCGATACAACGAAGCTGGAGAGTCTGGGCTTCCGGATGCACACCGACTTCGACGAGGCGCTGGAGCGCACGGTGAGCTGGTATTCCGGAAACGAGATCTGGTGGCGGGCCATCAAGGAGCGCAGCGCGGAGTACAAGGCGTACTACGAGAAGCAGTACGGCACTCGCTGATCACGCCGCGTCCTCGCCGTCGCGGACACACTCGTTGATATCGGCGATGAGCCGCTGGATGTCGAACGGCTTGCTGTGCACGCGATACACCGGTGCGCTGAATCGCTTCAGCACGTCGTTCGCTGGAACCGCGGAGGCCACGATGGTGCAGGACAAGGCATCGGGCTTCTTTTCCTGCATGAATCGCAGGACGGCGAAACCGTCGACGCGCGGCATCATCAGGTCGAGCAGCACAACACTGTAGCCGTCGCTCTCCAGGCGTTCGATGGCCTCGGCTCCGTCGCTGGCGGTGTCGACGTCGAGGTTCTGCCTCTCGACGACTTTCGCCAGCATCGTGCGGATGGGCTCGTCATCATCGACGACGAGCGCGCGCTTACGCCCTTCCATTCGAGTCGAGGATAGCAAATTCCCCGCCGCTTCAGGTGATGGCGCTCAACGCGATCAGCGGAACGGCAAAAAGGAGTCCCACGATCAGCAGCGGAACGACCAAAGCCGCGATCACCGCGAAGACCGTGATGATCAAAGCGATCTTGATGACGAACAGAATGAGCAGAATCGGAAGCAGCAGGAGCTTCAGCGGCCACACGATCGCGTAGACCGTGAATTTCAGCAGCGTGGCCGCGGCGATCACCCCGACCACGAAGATCGATCCGAAGAACAGCAGTGTGAAGAGCGTCAGAATGGCGGACATCGCTCCCCTCCCTCTGGAGATACGAACGCGGACGCCCGGAGTTTCGCCTGCCTCAGAGCCCGGCGATGTTGTCGAAGTACTTTGCGAAGGCGATCATCCCGCCGGAGGCCTGCTGCCAGTCATAGTTCTCGTTCGGGGCGTGGTAGCCGTGCTCGGGAAGGGACAGTCCCAGGAACATGACCGGGCACTCGAGCACGCTTTCCATCGAGTTCACGGCGCCGATGGAGCCGCCCTCGCGCACGAAGACGGGGTCGCGCCCGAACGCGAACTTCATGGCGCTTTTCACGGCGTCGGCGAGCGGCCCGGTGGTCGGCGCGCTGTAGGGATACATGGAGTTCTCGATCTCGATTTTCACGTCGCGGTTGTTTTTCTTCACGAACTTGCGCACGAACTCGATGATCTTCTTCGGGTCCTGGTTCGGAACGAGGCGGCAGGAGATCTTCACTTCCGCACGCGGCGGAATGACGGTCTTGATTCCGGGGCCGGTATAACCGCCCACGAGCCCGTGCACCTCGAACGTGGGCATTGCCCAGATCCGCTTCATCACTTCCAGCGAGTTGTTCGTGCGGATGGTTTTGAAGAGGTGATCTCTCTTGAACTGGGCCACGGAGAAGCCGGATCTGCGGAAATCGGCGAGCTCCTGCCGCGTCGGTTTCTCGACGTCGTCGTAGAAGCCTTTGATCTTCACGTGGCCGGTGGTGGCGTCGTACATCTGCGACACGAGTTTCATGAGCTCGCCGATGGGGTTGCGGGCCGCGCCGCCCGTAACGCCGGAATGCTGATCGGTCTCGCCCACTTCGAGCGACAGCGAGAAGCCCTGCAGTCCGCGCAGACCGGCCGGGCAGGCCGGACGCGATCGCGAGACCCAGATCGTGTCCGACACGATCACGTGATCGGTCTTCAGCTTCCTGGCGTTCTTCCTGATGGCGCCTTCGAAGCTCGGTGACCCGATCTCCTCTTCGAGCTCCCACAGCACGTTCACGTTGACGGGGACGCCCGCCTCGCGCGCGGCGCGCACTCCCCACAACGCCGAAAGCGCCGGACCCTTGTCGTCGGTGGTGCCGCGGCCGAGGTAACGGTCGCCTTCTTTCGTGAACGTGAACGGCTCGGTCTTCCACGGTTCGGTCTGGCGCGACGCCGGTTGGACGTCGAGGTGGTTGTAGATCGTGACCGTGCGGGGGCCGCCGTTGTCGAAGCGTCCGAACACGATGGGATTGCCGTCGGTCTGCAGCAGTTCCGCCTCGCCGCCGAATTCGCGAATGGTGTGACAGGCCGCTTCCGCGCAGCGGCGGATATCTGTGGCATGCGCCGGATCGGCCGAGACACTGGGGATATCGACGAATTCACGGAGCTTCGCTTCGAAATTGCCGCGCTCTCCGGCGGCGAATGCAGTCAGATCCTTCTTTTCGATCTTCACGTCAAACCTCTCAATATCCTGCTGGAGAGCCGCCCAGGCGCGGGTCGGATGCGCCGAGGCGCATACCGTTCGGAGAGATCTCGATGCCCTGAGCGTCGCCGAGCGACGACGGCTTCTCGCGGAAATGGTGGCCCATGCCCGTCAGCGCGTCACGCGTGTCCTGATTGAACTCGTACCGCTCCCAGAAGATCTCGTCCGGCAGCCACTGGTGATGAAAGCGAGGCGCGGAGATGGCCTCCTGAATATCCATGTCGAAATCGAGGACATTCAGCAGCACCTGCAGCACGGTGTTGATGATGGTCGGACCACCGGGACTGCCCACGGCCAGGAGAAGCTTGCCGTCGCGCGTGACGATCGTCGGCGTCATCGACGAGAGCGGCCGCTTGCGCGGCTGGATGGCGTTTGCTTCTCCCTGGATCAACTGGTAGTCGTTCGGTACGCCGGGCTTGGACGTGAAGTCATCCATCTCGTCGTTGAGCATCACGCCCGTGCCTTTGGCGGTCACGCCTGAGCCGAACGTATCGTTGAGCGTGTAGGTGTTCGTGACGACGTTGCCCTTGTCGTCGACGATCGTAAAGTGCGTGGTCTCGAATGACTCGTACGGAGCGGGATTGCCCTTGCCGAGCTCCCTGCTGTCGGTGGCGTGCGCGGGATCGATCGAGGCGGCACGCTGCTCCGCGTACTTCCGCGAGATCAGTCCGTTCACCGGCACCTTCACGAAGTCGGTGTCGCCGAGGAACTCGGCGCGGTCGGCGAAGGCGCGGCGCATGACTTCGACGACGTTGTGCACGTATTTCGACGAATGCCATCCCATGTCCTTGAGGTCCATCGGCTCGAGCATGTTCAGCATCTCGATGAGCGCCACGCCGCCCGATGACGGCGGCGGCATGGTGATGATCTCGTTGCCGCGATAGGTGGTCCGCAACGGCTCGCGGATCGATGGCGTGTAGGTCTTGAGGTCGTTGATCGTGATGAGGCCGCCGTGCGCATGCATGTCCGCAACGATCCGCCTGGCGGTCTCGCCCGTGTAAAAGTCGCCAGGATCCGCCTTGATGCGCGCCAGCGTGGCGGCCAGCTCGGGCTGCACGAAGAGATCGTCCAGCTCGTAGTACTTTCCGTTGCGCTGAAAGATCCTCCGGCTCTCTGCGTTCGACTTCAGCTTCTCGATGGACGACTTGCTGCGCATGCCGGCGGCGAGATGCTGGGGGACGCGAAAGCCCTCCGCCGCTAGTTTGCGTGCCGGCTCGACGAGATCCGCCCACTTGAGCACGCCGTGACGCTTGTGGGCAATCACCAGTCCGGCGATCGTTCCCGGCACGCCGACCGCCTTGTATCCGTCGAGCGACGCGCCCTTGATCACGTTGCCGCCGGCGTCGAGGTACATGTCCCGGGTCGCCGCCAACGGAGCTCTCTCCCGGTAATCGATGGCCTCGGACTTTCCGTCGGCTGTGCGGATCAGCATGAAGCCGCCGCCGCCGATGTTCCCGGCGGTCGGCCAGGTCACCGCGAGCGCGAGCGCGACGGCCACCGCCGCGTCAACGGCGTTGCCGCCGCGCTTCAGGATGTCGACGCCGATGCGCGATGCGATCGGACTCGTGGACGCTACCACCCCGTGCCGCGCTTCGAAGGGCGCAGCCGCCGCGGCGAAGAGCGACGTGGTTGAGAAGAGGAGGAGAAGGGCCAGCTTCATGGCCGAAGTCTATGTCAGGCTGGGTGCTGGGTGCTCGGTGCTCGGTGCCATGTGAAGTGCTGATCTGGGTCGCTGGGTCGCGGGGTCGCTGGGTTCCCACCTCGCGCAGCTGCCAGTTGCCGGTTACCGGTTACCAGTTACCGTCCCAGCACCGAGCACCGAGCACCGAGCACCCAGCACTAACTCCGATAGTCTGTATTGAGCGAGACGTAATCGTGGCCGAGGTCGCTGGAGAGGAGCACGGCACGGCCGCTGCCGGCGCCGAGGTCGATGTGCAGGGGGACGCGTTCCCGGGCGAAAACGCGGGCCGCATCTTTCTCGCGATAGACGGCCGGCTCGCCGTCGCGGACGAGCGCGACGTTGCCGGCGGTCAGCGACACCTTGCGGACCGAGAATCGCGCGCCGCTCCTTCCGATGGCGGCGATGATGCGTCCCCAGTTCGGATCGCCGCCGTGCAGCGCGGTCTTGACGAGAGGGGAGGTAGCCACGGCGTGTGCGGCGAGCCGGGCGTCCCGCTCGCTGCGCGCGCCGGTGACCTCGAGCTCCATCACGCGCGTCGCGCCCTCGCCGTCGCGCACGATCATCCAGGCCAGCTTGCGGCAGACGAGCGTCAGCGCGCGGCGGAAGTCGTCGATGGCTGCGGCGGCCTCGTTACCGATCTTCCCGGAGGCCATCAGCAGCACGCAGTCGTTCGTCGAGGTGTCACCGTCGACGGAGATGGAGTTGAAGCTCTGATCGACGGCGAGCCTGAGCTCGCGCGCGAGCGTCTGCGGCGTCAATGCGGCGTCGGTGGTGATGAAGCTGAGCATCGTGGCCATGTTCGGGTGGATCATGCCCGCGCCCTTGGCCACGCCGACGATGCGGCCGCGCTTTCCGCCGAGCGTGAACGAGGCCTGCGCCACTTTCGGTCCGACGTCTGTCGTCAGGATGGCATGCGACAACGCATCCACGCCGCCGGCCGACAGGCGATTGATCGCATCAGGAAGGGAATCGCGGACTTTCTTGTCGGGCAACACGATGCCGATGACGCCCGTGGAGGCGACAAAGATCTCGTCGGTGCTGCATCGCAGCAGCTCGGCGGCGCGGGTACGCACACGCCGGGCCGCTTCGACCCCTTCCCGGCCAGTGACGGCGTTCGCGCATCCGGCATTCACGACGACCGCCTTGACGCGTCCGCCGCTCTTCTTCAGCGCCGCCCTGGACAGCACGACCGGCGCGGCCTGAAATTTGTTTTTCGTGAAGACAGCGGCGGCGTTCGCTGCTTCGTCCGCCACGATCAGTCCGAGGTCGGGACGCTTCTTCCGGATCCCGGCGCGGATACCGGACGCGAGAAACCCTTTTGGCAATCTCAACGAAGGGCCTCCAGCGCCTTTCTTGCCGCTTCCTCGACGCGTCGCGGCGAGGTGCCGCCGGCGGAGGCCTTTTTCTCGAGCACGGTTTCGAGCGTGACGTTGTGCTCCGCAGCGAGCTGGTGCAGCTTCCCGAGGTTCGCGCTGACGATCTCGTGCGCTTCGCGGAACGGCGTACCCGTTGCGGCGATGGCGTCCGCAACCGCGGTGGCCAGCAGCATGTCGTCCGACGCTGCCGCGCGCATCTTCGGGCGATCGAGCTTCAAGCCGGCCAGGAGAGCCGTCAGTACCGGCAGGATGACCGCCAGCGTGGCGCGCGTGCGGAACAGCGGCTCCTTGTCGAGCTGCAGGTCCTTGTCGTACGCCAGCGGCAGTCCTTTCATCAATGCCAGGAGACCGGTGAGCTCGCCGATGGAGCGCGCGGCATGTCCGCGCACGAGCTCGAGTACGTCGGGATTCTTCTTCTGCGGCATGCGCGAGGAGCCGGTGGCCAGTGCATCCGGGAGCTCCAGAAACCCGGCCTCGTCGCTCCCGAAAAAGATCAGATCCTCGGCCAGCCGCGAGAGATGCGACAGCATGAGCGAGGCGTTGAACAGATATTCGACGGCGAAGTCGCGGTCGGACACGCCGTCGAGCGAGTTCGCTCCCGGGCGCGTGAAGCCGAGCGCCTTCGCCAGCGATTCACGATCGATGTTGAGGGGCGTTCCGGCCAGCGCGCCCGATCCGAGAGGGCAGGTGTTGTTGCGTTCGATCGAACTCGCGGCGCGGGAGAGATCGCGCTGCAGCATCTCCACGTAGGCGAGCGCCCAGTGGCCGAACGTCACCGGCTCGGCGCGCTTCGAATGCGTATAGCCGGGCATGGCCGTCGCTGCCTCGTCGAGCGCGGTCTGCGCCAGCATCCGGGCGAGGTTCTTCACCAAGTCGATTGACTCGCCCGAAGCCCGGCGCAGCCACAACTTGAGATCCGTGGCCACCTGATCGTTGCGCGAGCGTCCGGTGTGCAGCTTTCCGGCGAGCGCGCCGATCTTCTCGCGCAGCTTCGATTCGACGTAAGAGTGAACGTCCTCGAAATCGGCCCACTCTCCCGTGGGCGCTGCGACTTCACGCAGACCCGACACGATCCGATCGCGCTCCTGGCCCGTGAGCACACCCGCTCCCGCGAGCGCGTGCGCCCACGCCATCGAGCCTTCGACGTCATCAGCGAACAGCTCGTGATCGAACGCGAACGAATCGTTGAGCGCCCGCAGGAGCTGTGAAGGCGGCGCATCGAAGCGGCCGCCCCACATCCGTTGGGTCACCGTGCCAGTTCCTCCACGGCCACGGGCGCGATCCGTTTGCGTCCGCGAAGCTGCAGACCGAAGAGGCGGATGAACCCGGCCGCGTCGGTGGCGTCGTATCCGGTCATGTTGAACGACGCGAGATCCTGCGAGTAGAGCGAGTACGGCGATCTCCGTCCGACGACGGTGGCGCTTCCCTTGTAGAGCTTCAGCGTCACGCTGCCGCTCACGGTGTCGGTGATCGAGTTCATGAACGCGTCGTAGCCCTCGCGCAGCGGCGAGAACCACTGGCCGTTGTAGACGAGCTCCGCGTAGCGCGTGGCCATGCGCTCCTTCTCGTGCGCAGTATCGCGATCGAGCGTGATCGACTCCAGGGCCTTGAGCGCGGTGACGAGCAGCGTGCCTCCGGGCGTCTCGTACACGCCGCGCGACTTGATGCCGACGAGACGGTTCTCGACGAGGTCGATGCGTCCGATGCCGTGCTTGCCGCCGTGGGAGTTCAGTTTCTCGATGAGCTTCGCGGGCGAGAGCCTGGCGCCGTTGACGCTCACGGGAAGGCCGGACTCGAATTCGATCGTCACTTTCTCAGGAGTGTCCGGCGCCAGAGTCGGATCGGCCGTGAGGCGGAACATGGTCGGCTCCGGCTCGAACGACGGGTCCTCGAGCGGGCCGCCCTCGTGCGAGAGATGCCAGAGGTTGCGGTCGCGCGAGTAGGGATCCTTCTTCGTCACCGGCACGGGAATCCCGCGCGAGGCGGCGTAGTCGATGGCGTCTTCGCGCGACACGATGGACCACTCGCGCCACGGCGCGATGATCTGCAGCTCCGGCGCCAGCGCCTGATAGGCCAGCTCGAAGCGCACCTGGTCGTTGCCCTTGCCCGTGCAACCGTGCGCGAGCGCGTCGCAGCCCGTGGCCAGCGCCACCTCGACCTGCTTGCGCGCGATCAGCGGACGCGCCGTCGACGTCCCGAGCAGGTAATCATGCTCGTAGATCGCGCCGGCCTTGAGGACCGGGAAGAGATACTCGCGCGCGAATTCTTCCTTCGCGTCGATGAGATGGAAGTCGCACGCGCCGGTCTTGTACGCCTTCTCGCCGAGACCGGACGTCTCGTCGGCCTGGCCGACATCGACGGCCACCGCCACGACTTCGCAGCCGTAGTTCTCCTTGAGCCAGGGAATGATGATCGATGTGTCCAGTCCGCCCGAGTAAGCGAGGGCGACCTTCTTCGCTTGCTTCATTTCTGTGCAGCTCCTTCGGTGAGATGAAGAACCGGCAATCCCGTCGCGGTCAGATGGGTTTGCCTGTCGTCCGCGAGCACCTGTTCCAGCGTGGCCACGAACTCGATGAACGCTTTCTTCGGCGTGATGTACGGCGGCAGCAGCCGGAGCACTCTGTCGCGCGCCGTGCCGACGATGAAGCCCCTGGCCAGCAGTTCCCTGGCCACCGGCCCCGCGGGGCGATCGAGCTCGATGCCCCACATCATTCCGGAGCCGCGCACGTCGGTGATGGCCGGCAGGCGCGACTGGAGCGCGCGCAGCTCGGCGCCGAACCATTCGCCGGTCTCCTGAACGCGCTGGAGCAGTTTCGCCGAGTCGATCTCGTCGAGGACGGCGATGCCCAGACGGCAGGCGATGGGGTTGCCGCCGAACGTCGTGCCGTGATGCCCGGGCTTCACGACGCCTTCGATGGCGTCGCCGGTCAGCACGCAGCCGAGAGGCAATCCGCCGCCGAGAGGCTTGGCGAGCGTGACCATGTCGGGCATGACGCCGCTCTTCTGAAAAGCGAAGAGGTGACCGGTCCGTCCCAGGCCGCACTGGATCTCGTCGAGGACGAGGAGCGCGCCTTTGCGGTCGGCGATCTTGCGCGCCGCGATCAGAAACTCATCGCTGAGCGGGATGATCCCGCCTTCGCCCATCACCGGCTCGAGGAAAATCGCGGCGGTCTTCTCCGTCACCGCGCCCTCGAGCGCCTCGATGTCATTCGGCGCCACGAACGTCACGCCCGGCATCAGCGGCGCGAACGGAGTGCGATAGGACTCGTGTCCGGTCATCGATAGCGCGCCGACGGTGCGGCCGTGAAACGATTCCTCCAGGGCCACGACGTCGCTGCGTCCATTCGTGGCCAGGCGCGCGAACTTGAGTGCCGCTTCGTTCGCTTCGGTTCCGCTGTTGCAGAAAAAGGCGCGGCAGAGACCCGAAGCGCGGACCAGCCGTTCGCCGAGGATTCCCTGCCAGGGGTGGTAGTAGAGGTTGGAGACGTGCAGCAGCGAGTTCGCCGCGTCACGAAGTGCCGTCACCAGGCGAGGATGCTTGTGTCCAAGGACGTTCACGGCGATCCCGCCGAGAAGGTCCCAGTAGATGTGACCCCTGGCGTCGATGAGCTGCGCACCCTTGCCGTCGCGCGGATGAAACTGCGTGCGCGCGTACGTCGGCAGGATGAACGCGCTCTCGCGCGCTTCGACCGCGGCGGGTGATTCGTCATGCAGCAACAAGTTGTGTACCTCCTCCGATGTGAATCGATCCGACGCCGCCTGCCAGTGCGCCGAGCGCCGCCTGCAGCTTCGGTTTCATGCCGCCCGTGACGACGTCGCTGGCCAGGAGCTCCTGCGCGTCTTCCGCCGTGAGCGAGGGGACGACGCTGCCGCTCTCATCGAGGAGGCCGGCCACGTCGGTGAAGAACTCCAGTGACGCCGCTCCCGCCGCCATGGCGATGGCCGCGGCGGCAGCATCGGCGTTCACGTTCAGGAGCGTGCCGGCCGGACCCTGGGCCACGGACGAGATGACCGGGAGAATGCCGTGACTGAGCAGCGCATGAATCAGGGTGCGATTCGCGGACGTCACCCTGCCGACGTGTCCGAGGTCGATGCCATCGACCGGCGGATGCACCTCGGCGACGAGTGTTCCTCCATCGGCGCCCGAGAATCCGGCGCAGCGGCGGATGCCCAGCGCGGTCAGCTCCGAGACGAGCATCTTGTTGACGGTGCCGGCGAGCACGGAGACGACCACGTCCAGCGTGGCGTCGTCGGTGATGCGCAAGCCCGCATGCGAGCGTTTCGGAATGCCCAGCCGGGCCAGGGCGAGGTCGATGTGCTTCCCGCCGCCATGAACGATGACGATCTGCTCGCCCGAAGCCCAGGCGTCGACGACGCCGCGGAGCACGTCGCCGCGCCGGGTGGCGTCATCGAGAAGGCTGCCGCCGATCTTGATCACCCTCATGCCAGACCCTCCACCTCGTCGTAGCCGCGCATGCGGTTGAAGTTCTGCACGGCCTGGGAGGCGGCACCCTTCAGGAGGTTGTCGATGACCGAGACGACGACGGCACGCCGTCCGCCGTGCAGCAGTGTGAAGCCGATCTCCGCGCGCGGCGTGTTCACGACATTCTTCAGCTCCGGCAGCACGCCCGGGGGGAGCACGCGCACCAGCGGCGCATTCGCGTACGTCGACTCGTAGATCGACATGACGTCATCGGCCGTCATCGGATTGAGGAAGCCGATGTGCATCGTCGACAGAATTCCGCGGATGGTCGGCAGCAGGTGAGGTACGAACACCAGCGGCGCGCGATCGCCGAGTCGCAGACCGGAGCGGATCTCCGGCTCGTGGCGATGGCTGCCCACCGAGTAAGCCTTGAAGTTGCCCGAGACTTCGGCGAACGACCAGGCGTGGTCTGACTTCTTTCCGGCGCCGGAGACGCCGCTCTTCGAATCGCAGATCACCGGCTGCGCGCGATCGACGAGATAGGTGAGCGGGCGCAGCGCCAGCACGATTGAGGTCGGGTAGCAGCCGGGATTCGCCACCAGCCGTGCCTTCGTCAGCTCGCCGTTGCAAAACTCCGTGAGTCCGTACACCGCCTCGCCGAGGAGCTCGGGGCGCGAGTGCGCGAAGCCGTACCACGTCGGATAGAGCGCCGGATCCTGCAGCCGGAACGCGCCGGAGAGATCGATCACGCGAATGCCTGCGTCGATGAGTTTCGGCGCCAGCTCGGCCGAGACTTCGTTCGGAGTAGCCAGGAAGGCCACGTCCGGCGCCGACTCGATCAGCTGATCGATGACGAACGGCTCGGCCACCAGATGCGGTTGCGCCGCCGACACCGGCCCCTTCGCTCCGCCGGTCGATGAGTACAGACCGGTGATGTTCGCGTGGCGATGACGCGCCAGGATGGCCGTGAGCTCCGCGCCCGCGTAGCCGGTCGCGCCGACCACCGCCACGTTGGAGGGAAGGGAATCCTTCTGGCTGGACAGGCGCGAACGCCTGTCCTCCATCGAAATGACTTCCGCCTGATTCATGGTCGTGAGCGCCTGCGCTCCGGATAGAGTCCGGCGATGTGCTGCAGCCGGCGCGCGAACGCACCGGCCGAGGTGGCGTTACGAAAGGCCACGAAGATCGTGTCGTCGCCGCCGATGGTGCCGAGAGCGTCTTCGATGTCCGCGGCATCGATGGCGCTGGCGACGGGCTGAGCCGCCGCCGCCGGCGTCTTGATGACCACGAGATTCATCCCCGCCTCAGCCGAGAGAACGGAGTCGCGGACGAGGTGCTCGAGCCGCGTCTCCCGCACTCCGCGCGGCGTGAACGTCACCACCGGCGCGATGACGTCGCCGGGGACCATGTAGCCGGTGGGCGTCTTGGCCAGACCGAGATCGCGGAGATCGCGCGAAAGCGTCGGCTGCGTGACCTTGAAGCCATGCTTTCTGAGCGCGACGAGGATCTCGTCCTGCGAGTGCACGGTGGACTCGCGGACGATGCGCAGGATCTCTTCCTTCCTGCGGGCCGCGTCGCCGGCTGCATAATAATTCATCGGCATGCATATTTATCCATTCACCTGCCGCTGTCAACATTTTTCTCAGAGGGGTATTCCGGGTTGCCGGGTTGCCGGTCGTGGCGGCGTAGCATGCACGTCGGTGCTTTGATGCCCCCACGACCGACCACCCACGACCCACGACCCACCCAACCACCCGGCCCACGCGCCCGCTACCCCTTCCAGTTCCTGCGCGCGATGCAGCACGACGCCACGAACTTTCTTGCCCGGATCGCCCGACAGTACGGTGACGTCGTCTACTTCGGCATCGGCCCGCGCGAGATCTATCTGGTCGTCCACCCCGATGCCATCCGGGACTTGCTCGTGACGAAGGACCGGTCGTTCATCAAGAGCCTGGCTCTGCAGCGGACCAAAGTCGTTCTGGGCGAAGGTCTGCTGACGAGTGAAGGCGACTTCCATCTGCGCCAGCGCCGGCTGGCACAGCCGGCGTTTCATCGCGACCGCATCCGGCGCTACGGCGAGGTCATGTGTGAGTACGCGCTGCGTGCACGCGAGAGGTGGGAGGACGGCCAGCCGCTCGACATGCACCAGGAGATGATGCGGCTGACGCTGGCAGTGGTCGCGAAGACGCTGTTCGACGCGGACGTCGAGGCGGAGGCCGGTGAGATCGGCGGCGCGCTCACCGAGGTCATGCTGATGTTCCCGCTTCTGCTCAATCCGGTGGCGGAACTGCTCCTGAAGCTTCCGCTCCCGCAGGTGCGCCGCTTCCGGCGCGCACTGTCACGGCTGGACCGCACCATCTACGACATCATCATCGCCCGGCGGCGTGCGGGGGGTGAGGATCGCGGCGATCTGCTCTCGATGCTGCTTCTCGCTCAGGACACGGAGGGTGGCGGCGGCGGTATGACGGACCTGCAGGTCCGCGACGAGGCCATGACCCTTTTCCTGGCCGGACACGAGACGACTGCGAACGCGCTGGCCTGGACGTGGTATCTGCTGGCGCGCAATCCCGGCGCGGAGCGCGAACTGCATCGAGAGCTCGACGCCGTGCTGGAAGGTCGCGCGCCCACGCCGGACGATTACCCGCGCCTCCGCTATACCGAGATGGTGCTGGCCGAGTCGATGCGGATGTTTCCACCCGCCTGGAGCGTCGGACGCATGGCCATCTCGGAGGTGGAGATCGCCGGCTACAGCGTTCCGCGGGGCGCTGTGGTTCTCGCTTCGCAGTGGGTCACGCAGCGAGACCCGCGTTTCTTTCCCGATCCGGATCGTTTCAACCCGATGCGTTTCTCCGAGGAGGCCCGGGCGATGCGCCCGAAGTTCGCGTACTTCCCGTTCGGAGGCGGCTCGCGCATCTGCATCGGAGAGGCGTTCGCGTGGATGGAGGGGACGCTTCTCCTGGCCGCGATCGCGCAAAAATGGCGATTTGCCCGCGAGTCCGACGCGGCCGTGGCGCCGCAGCCGCTGCTGACATTACGTCCGAACGGTGGGATATTGATGCGCGCGGTGAGAAGATGAGGCACTCATGACGCGCCTTGACGCGCTTTTCGACGATTACGCGAGCTACCACCGTACGGCGGGGAACAAGTGGTTCCACCGATTTGGAATCCCGCTCATCATGTTGTCGCTGCTGGGCATGCTGGCGCGGGTACAGCTCGTCGAGGTCAACTCGCTGCGCATCGATCTGGCGATCGTGCTGATCTTTCTGGTCTCGGTGTACTACCTGGTCCTGGACTGGAAACTCGGACTGGGGATGCTGGCAGCGTCGATCATCCTGTACATCGCCGGCGCTGCGCTGCCTCTCACGGTCAACATCCTCCTCTTCATCCTTGGTTGGATCTTCCAGTTCGTCGGCCACATCGTGTACGAGAAAAACCAACCGGCGTTCGCGCGCAACCTCCTGCACCTCCTCGTGGGACCTCTCTGGATCCTCAAGGGGATGGTCACGCGCCGATAGAGAGGCGATCTCAGCCGAGCGCCTTATCGAGCTCGGACTCGCTTGGAACGGAGAGGGACTGTATGCCGTCGTCGGAAGCGATCTCGACGAGCGGGATGCGCCGCTTGCCGTTGTTGAATGCAATGACTTTCGTTTCGGCGTCGCGATCGGTGTCGATGTTGACGTAATCGTAGGGAACGCCCGCTGAATCGAGCACGCGCCGGGCGCGCCGCGTATCTCCACACCAGTCCGTTCCGTAAATCGTGACCTGATCGGCCATGGGATCCCTCCACCCCATCACACTGCGAAAGTGCTGCCGGAAGGGTCCCGAACGGGTGTGGTTCTTGCTCCGAACCAAGTCGGGTACGAGAGTGGATAAGACTGCCTCCCAGTGCGGCGTCCTCGTCGTCGAGGACGATCCGGCTATTCGACGTCTGGTGAAAATGGTTCTGCAGCGCGAGGGTTACCGCGTCGAGGTGGCCTCCGACGGCGTGGAAGCCGTGTTGAAGCTGGGACTGTCGGACTATGACGTCATCATTCTCGATCTGATGATGCCGAATCTCGACGGGTTCAGTTTCATGAACACGGTGGCGGCCAGTGATCCGCCGCGCCTGCGAAAGATCATCGTGACGAGCGCGGCATCCCCGGCCGTGATTCGGGAGAGGCTCAATGCGGCCCCCTTCGCCCTCCTGCCCAAGCCATTCGACATCCAGAGCCTGGTCCAGCAGGTGAGTTCGTGCATCTGTGCCCAGAGTGCGTAGAATTTTTCGATGCACGCTTTCGGAGCCGACCGCGTCCGGGCCGGCAAGGGCGAACAACAGGTTCTGTTCTCGCCGCGGTCAAAAGGCTGGCAGCCGCGAATTCCGAAGACGCTGACGACGTCCGAGCACCCCGGCACCGCCATCCTCTGGGAAGATCAGTTTTTCGAGGTGGTCACCGCCGGCCCCGGGGCTTCCGGCGGCGTGCGTTACGTGCTCGAGCCGTGGCGTGACCATCACATCATCCGGGTTTCCGAGCCTTACGACGCGCCGAGCGAGGAACGGCGCGAAGCCGCACATCGTGCCGCGGCGGTACGTGAGAAGGGGAGGAAGATCGCGAACCTGGCCGGTATCTTCACGGGACTGCTCCCGGCCGTCGCGCAGGAGCAACTCGGAAGCGAGCTGGGACTTCTGCCGGCGAAACTCACCGCGCTCTCGCTGCTCGTTCCGTTCGCGTATCTGATCTGGTTTTTCCTGAGCTGGTCGCATCGCATCATCGACCATTCCGCCATGCCGTGGCCGCTGATTCTCCTGGCGGCCTATCTCTTCCTCGAAAGCGTGACCCGTCTCAACATCGTGTGGTTCCAGCGACGCCCCGCGGGATCAGCGGCCGGCTTCATCATCTATCTGCTCTTCTATCTTGCCGGAGGAAAGCGCACCGGTGCCGTTTCTCCCTTCGAGGTGCCGCGCGGTCGGAGGACGTTCGTCACCGAGCCGCCCGAAGATGTGGCGCTGCTCGATGCGTACTCGATGAGAGAGCCACTGCTGACCCTTCTCTCGCCCGCTGAGCAGAACGCGCTCGCGCAGCGGTTCGGATATGACTACCGGGAACAGGGATTCATCGTGGCCTGGGTGATCCTGGGAGCGTCGGCTACCGGCGTGGCCAGCGCGCTGGTCTCGCTGCAATATGGGTTGCGTTCCGGAGCCGTGCTCTCACTTCTTCTCGCGCTGGCGCTGGGCGCGGAACAGATCTTCCGGCTGTCATCGCTGCGGCGCGGCCCTACAGCCAGTATGCTTGCAGTTGTGGTGCGCCCCTTAACCCGCAAACTATTGCGTTGATTGGAACAAGGTTCGCAAGAAACAACTATGGTGGAGCTTGACGGTCGTCGCAGAGTCATCATCGAGAATCTGAGCCCGGCAGTCGACAACGGCCGCTTCGCAGCGAAGCGGGTTGCCGGTGATGTCGTCGTGGCTGAAGCGGATATCTTCGCCGATGGCCACGATGTGATCTCGGCGGTCCTGTACTGGCGACATCAGTCGGAGAGCGACTGGCGCGAGATGCGGATGCGCCCGCTCGGCAACGATCGCTGGAGCGCCGAGTTCCCGGTCGAATCCCTGGGCTTCTATCGGTTCACGATCGAGGCGTGGATCGATCACTTCCTGACCTGGCATCGCGACCTCAGAAAGCGTGTCGATGCCGGCGCCGGAGATCTCGACGTGCAGCTCCGCATCGGGCTGCAGATGATGCACGCCGCGGCCGGGCGTGCCCATGCGCGCGACCGGAAGAAACTGCAGGCCTTCATGGCCACGCTCGAGTCGGACGAGCCGGTCGAGGACAAGATCGATGACATGTGGAGCGAAGATCTCCTCGCTCTCATGTTCCGGAACAGCGAGCGGAAGTTCGCGACGAAGCTGGCCGGCGAAATGCCGGTCGAAGTCGATCGCCGAAAATCCGGATACAGCACGTGGTACGAGATGTTCCCGCGATCGGCCGGCCAGGGCGGTCACGGCACGTTTCGCGACGTCGAGCGCGAACTGCCCCGACTGGCCAGGATGGGATTCGACGTCTTGTACCTGCCGCCGATCCATCCGATCGGAGCGACGTTCCGGAAAGGACCCAACAACAAGCCCGGCAACGCGGCATCGGACGCGGGCAGCCCCTGGGCGATCGGGTCAGCCCAGGGCGGGCACAGCGCCGTTCATCCGCAGCTCGGAACGATCGATGATTTCAGGCGTCTCGTGAAGACGGCGTCGGGGCACGGGGTGGAGATCGCGCTCGACATCGCCTTTCAGGCGTCGCCGGATCATCCGCTGGTTCGCGAGCATCCGGACTGGTTCCGGAAACGTCCTGACGGAAAGATCCAGTACGCGGAGAACCCGCCCAAGAAATACGAGGACATCTACCCGTTCGACTTCGAGAGTGAGGACTGGCAGTCGCTGTGGGCCGGGATGCGCGACGTCTTCGGTTTCTGGATCGATCAGGGTGTGCGGATCTTTCGTGTCGACAATCCGCACACGAAACCATTGCCTTTCTGGCAGTGGATCATCGCCGAGCTGAAGAAAGAGCACCCCGACCTCATCTTTCTGGCCGAGGCCTTTACCAGGCCCAAGATCATGGGATGGCTGGGGAAGGCCGGCTTCTCGCAGTCGTACACGTATTTCGCCTGGCGGAACACAGCCTGGGAGCTGCGCGAGTACTTCGAGCACCTCACCCGTCCTCCGGTGAGCGATTACCTCCGCCCGAACGCGTGGCCGAACACTCCTGACATCCTCACCGAGTATCTGCAATACGGCGGCGAGCCGGCGTTCACAATCCGTTTCGTGCTGGCGGCCACGCTGTCATCGAACTACGGAATCTACGGCCCGGCCTTCGAGCGCCATGTACACCAGGCGCGGGAGCCGGGAAGCGAGGAGTATCTCGACTCCGAAAAGTACGAAGTGAAGCGATGGGAGCCGTCGGACGACGATATGTCGGACTTCATCGCCGCGGTGAATCGCATCCGCCGCGACAATCCGGCGTTGCAGCAGAACGCCACCCTTCGCTTTCACGAGACAGACAACGACTCGATCCTCTGCTACAGCAAATCGTCAGGCGATAACATCGTGCTTTGCGTGGCCACCGTCGATCCTCACAATACGCAATCGGGCTGGGTGGATCTGGACCTGGAAGCACTCGACCTCGACGCCAACCACGCCTTCCAGGTTCATGATCTGCTGAGCGGCGCGCGTCATTCGTGGCGCGGCGGGCGCAATTTCGTGCAGCTCAATCCACACGTCGTACCCGCTCACATATTCAGGATCCGCCGTCGTGTTCGTACGGAGAGGGACTTTGAGTATTACCTGTGATCGTCCTCGAACCTCGGTCTCTGGTCCTCGGTTTCCAGAGAGCCATGTAACCGAGGACCGCGGACCCGGGACCGACGACCCATGAGCGACCTCTGGTACAAGGACGCGGTTATCTATCAGGCCCACGTCCGGTCGTTTTTCGACTCGAACGACGACGGCATCGGTGACTTCGGCGGCCTGACGCGCAAGCTCGGCTATCTGCAGGACCTGGGCATCAACACCCTGTGGTTGCTGCCGTTCTATCCGTCGCCATTGCGCGACGACGGCTACGACATCGCCAACTACACCGCGGTCCATCCGAGCTACGGCACGCTCGCCGACTTCAAGCAGTTCATGCGCGAGGCCCACCGGCGCGGCATCCGCGTGATCACGGAGCTGGTCATCAATCACACCAGCGATCAGCACGCCTGGTTTCAAAAATCGCGTGCGGCCGCTCCGGGCTCACCGTGGCGCGATTTCTACGTGTGGAGCGATACGCCGGACAAGTACCGGGACGCCCGGATCATCTTCAAGGATTTCGAGACCTCGAACTGGGCGTGGGACCCGGTGGCCAAATCCTATTACTGGCACCGCTTCTTCTCACACCAGCCCGATCTCAATTTCGACAACCCGGCCGTCCACGAGGCGCTTTCCAAGGCGTTCGAGTTCTGGATGGATCTCGGCGTGGACGCGTTCCGTCTCGACGCCATTCCCTATCTCTACGAGCGCGAAGGGACGACGTGCGAGAACCTTCCCGAGACGCACGTCTACCTCAAGAAGCTGCGCGCGCATCTCGAGGCAAAGTATCCGGGGCGGATGCTCCTTGCGGAAGCGAATCAATGGCCGGAAGACACGTTGCCGTACTTCGGAAACGGCGATGAGTGTCAGATGGCTTTTCACTTCCCGGTGATGCCGCGCATGTACATGTCGCTGGCGATGGAAGACCGCTTTCCCATCGTCGACATCATGACCCAGACGCCGGCCATCCCCGACAACTGCCAGTGGGCGATGTTTCTCCGCAATCACGACGAGCTGACGCTGGAGATGGTCACCGAAGAGGACCGCGACTACATGTGGCGGACGTACGCCCGCGATCGGGAGGCGCGCATCAATCTGGGCATCCGGCGGCGACTGGCGCCGCTGCTCGAGAACCACCGCGGGCGCATCCATCTCATGAACGGACTGCTGTTCTCGTTTCCGGGAACGCCGATCATCTACTACGGCGACGAGATCGGCATGGGCGACAACATCTATCTCGGCGACCGCAACGGCGTGCGTACGCCCATGCAGTGGAGCGCCGACCGCAACGCCGGGTTTTCCCGCGCCAATCCCCAGAAGCTCTTTCTGCCCGTCATCATCGACCCGCAGTACCACTACGAGCAAGTCAACGTCGATGTGCAGCAGAACAATCAATACTCACTGCTCTGGTGGATGAAGCGCCTGCTGTCCCTGCGCAAGCGCTACCGGGCCTTCAGCCGGGGAACCATGGAGTTCCTCCTTCCCGAGAACCGCAAGATCCTGGCGTTCGTCCGCAAGTTCGAGGACGAGACCATCCTGGTGGTGGCCAATCTGTCGCGCCTCGTTCAGACGTTCGAGCTCGATCTCTCTTTGTACCGCGGGATGATTCCGGTGGAGTTGTCCGGCGGCGTGCGGTTCCCGGAGATCACCGATCGCCCCTACTTCCTCAATCTCAGTCCGTTCGGGTTTTACTGGTTCATTCTCGAGCGCAAGTTGGTGGAGGCCGCGCCGGCCGGGGACATACCGCTGATTCAGGCGAAGAAGTGGGAGGAAGTCTTCGCCGACTCGAACCGGGACGCGCTCGCGGACGCCATCCTGCAGTATCTGCGCGGCCGCCGGTGGTTCGGCGGCAAGGCGCGCACGGTCAGCCATGTGGGGATCAGCGAGCTCGTACCGCTCCCCAAACAACTGGCCTACCTGGTCATGATCGACATCGAATACGCGGATGGGGAGCCGCAGCGCTATCTGCTTCCGCTGGCGCTGGCGCACCCGCAGGAACAGCCTTTTTCGGCGACGCCTTCGCTGGTCGCGCGCCTCCGTGAAGGCTTCGTGCTGTACGAGCCCTTGATCGATGCCCCATTCGCCGACGCGCTGCTGGACACGATCGGGCGCAAGCGGCAACTGAAGGGCCAGCTCGGCGTGGTGGCGGGGGTTCCGTCGCGGGCGTTCAAGGAGCTGCGCGGCGCGGGCCACCTGGACGCCCAGGTGATCAAGGCGGAGCAGAGCAACACCGCGATCATCTACGGACAGCGTCTCTTCCTGAAACTGTTCCGCCGCCTGGAGGCGGGCGTGAATACCGACCTGGAGATCTCCCGCTACCTCAACGAGGAGACATCGTTCCGGCACACGCCGCGCGTGGCCGGCGCGCTCGAGTATCGATCCAATCGCGGCGGCGAGCCGACCACCGTGGCCATCCTGCAGAACTACACCGAGAATTCCGGAGATGCCTGGAGCTATACGCTCGACTCCATCGGCCGGTACTTCGAGCGTGTTCTGAGCGAGCATGCATCGCCGGACCGGTTGATCAAGGGCACGCCCCAGGAAAGCCCGCTCGATCTCTCGCGCAAGTCCTCGGGCGAACTCGCCGTCGACCTCATCGGATCGTATCTTCCCGATGCCGAGCTTCTCGGACGGCGTACGGCGCAGATGCATCTGGCTCTGGCCGGGCACCCGGAGATCCCGGCGTTCGCACCCGAGCCGATCACCGCCCACTACCAGCGATCGCTCTACCAGTTCGTCAGGTCCCAGGCCGTGCAGACCTTTCAGCTGCTGCGACGACGCGCCAAAGACATTCCTGACGCCGTGGAGCTTGTGGCAAAGGAATCCGCGCTCTTCGAGAGGGTCAAAGCGATCATCAACGGCCGCATCGGAGGACAGCGTATCCGTACTCACGGCGACTACCACCTCGGTCAGGTGCTGCACGCGGCCAACGACTTCGTCATCATCGACTTCGAAGGCGAGCCCACCCGTCCGTTGTCGGAACGCCGGATCAAACGGTCGGCACTGCGCGATGTGGCGGGCATGCTGCGCTCGTTTCACTACGCTCCCTACGCGGTGATGTTCGGCCAGGTGCAGCGTTCGGTGATTCGCGAAGAGGATGCGCCTGCAGTCGAAGCGGCGGCCCGGTTCTGGAGGCAATGGGTGAGCGCCGCCTTCCTGCGCACGTATCTCGAGGAGAGCGCGGTGGGGACACACCTTCCCAGGAGCGCCGAGGAGATGGACGTGCTCCTGGACGCTCATCTGCTGGAGAAAGCGCTGTACGAAGTCGCGTACGAACTGAACAATCGCCCGGAGTGGGTGCGCATCCCGCTGCGCGGGCTGCTGGATCTCATCTGACACGGAAGCAGAATGATGGCCGGCCCTTCCGGCCGGCCCGATTCCGGTGCTACGATAGACATGGGTGGCTGGTGGGATGAACGAGGAACGGTTCGAGGAGCTGTACAGGACTGCCGTTCGTTTCCGCCATGTTTCGCCTCAACTGCGTCCGCTGTTGCGTCACGTTTATGGTGCAGCGGTGGCCCGTCCGGCGGACCTTGGCGAATTGAAGAACGCCTTGCAGTCGCTGCTCGAATATCTGGCCAGCGACGGCGGTCGCACCGATGCGAATTGCTGCACGACCGACGCGCTCTTTTCCGCGGGCGAGCAATGGGAGCGTCCCTGGTCCGATCTTCCGGAGCGATTCCGAGAAGTGATGGATGATCTCGGCGGCGTACTGCACGATACCGTGTACGCGCCGCATATCGCGCACCATTTCGAGAGTCTGCCCGAACAGTTATTGCATCGCGTCCGCGATCTGGTGTGACGATGTCGAGATGAGCGCCGTACGAGGCGCTCCAGAGTCCGCGACGCAGGTCGCGCCTGTCTCTTGCGGCGCGGGGCTTGCTTGACGATAAGGTACAGACGAGACGGGAGCGATGCTCGCCGGCTGCTCGATCTTTTCCAGTGGCCGGGACTTGTGTTCCGTCGAACAACAGCGAAGGGAAGTTCATGGACACGCGAGACAAGAAAGGGTCACCACCAGGAGAACCGGCCGAGGACAAGCCGAAGCCGAAGCCCAAGCGGACGCAATCGCGTGCGGCCCGAACGCGCGAGGAGTTGGAGAACATGGGGGCGGACGTCGTGCCCACCGTGCCGCTCGACGTGCATCCATCCGAGCCCCGTGGCTCGCGACCCGATGCATCGGCGATCGAGGACCATCGCATCGACCAGATCGAGCCCGTCATCGAGGACCGGCGGCAGAGCCTTCTCAGCGATCAGGACCTCTACCTGTTCAACGAGGGGAGTCACAACCGCCTGTGGGAGAAGCTCGGCTCACACATCGTGGAGCGGGACGGAGTGCCGGGGACGAACTTCGCGGTATGGGCACCGAACGCCGAGAGCGTGTCCGTCATCGGTGAATTCAACGGCTGGGATCCGCGGGCCCATGGTCTGGAAGTGAGGGACGCGTCGGGAATCTGGGAGGGCTTCGTCCCATACGTCGGCAAGAGAGCGATCTACAAGTACCACATCGTCTCGCGGCACAACGGATATCGCGTCGACAAGACCGATCCATTCGGAATCCATCAGGAGCAGGCGCCGAAGACGGCATCGATCGTCTGGGACCTCGACTACGAATGGCAGGACCGGGAGTGGATGAGCGGGCGTCGCGCCCGCAACGCCTTCAACGCTCCCATCACCATCTACGAGATGCACGTCGGCTCGTGGCGGCGGATCGCCGGCGAGAAGGACTCCCGTCCCATGAGCTACCGCGAGCTGGCCGAGCCGCTCGCGGAATACGTACGCAAGCTGAACTTCACGCACGTCGAGTTGATGCCGGTCATGGAGCATCCCTTCTACGGCTCCTGGGGTTATCAGGTCACCGGTTTCTTCGCCCCCACCAGCCGCTACGGCACGCCGCAGGACTTCAAGTACCTCGTCGACGTGCTGCATCAGAACGGAATCGCCGTCATTCTCGACTGGGTGCCGTCTCATTTTCCTTCCGACGAGCACGGGCTGTCGTACTTCGACGGCACGCATCTGTTCGAGCACGCCGATCCGCGCAAGGGCTTTCATCCCGACTGGAACAGCCTGATCTTCAACTATGGACGGAACGAGGTCCGCAGCTTTCTGCTGAGCAGCGCTCTGTACTGGCTCTCCGAGTATCACGCCGACGGACTGCGCTTCGACGCGGTAGCCTCCATGCTCTACCTCGATTACTCGCGCAAACAGGGGGAATGGATCCCGAACGAGTTCGGAGGGCGGGAGAACATCGAGGCCATCTCGTTTCTGCGCCGGCTCAACGAAGACGTCTACAAGGCGCATCCCGACGTGCAGACCATCGCTGAAGAGTCGACGGCCTGGCCGATGGTATCGCGTCCGACGTACGTGGGCGGACTGGGCTTCGGCATGAAGTGGGACATGGGCTGGATGCACGACACGCTGCGCTATTTCTCCAACGATCCCATCCATCGCAAGTATCACCACAACGATCTGACCTTCCGGATGATGTACGCGTTCACGGAGAACTTCGTGCTCCCCCTGTCGCACGACGAAGTCGTCCACGGCAAGGGCTCGCTCATCGGCAAGATGCCCGGCGACGAATGGCAGAAGTTCGCCAATCTGCGCCTCCTCTTCGCGCACATGTATTCCCAGCCCGGAAAGAAGCTGATGTTCATGGGCGGGGAGATCGGGCAGTACAGCGAATGGAACCACGACGCCAGCCTGGACTGGCATCTGCTCGACTTCGTCCCTCACGCCACGCTGCAGCGCTGGGTCGAGGATCTCAATCGCACGTACCGCGATCTGCCGGCGCTGCACGGCCAGGATATGTCGCCGGAGGGATTCGACTGGATCGATTGCTGCGACACGGAGAACAGCATTCTCAGTCTGATTCGCCGGTCGAAGTCCCATCCCGACGATGCAGTCGTCATCGTGCTCAACTTCACACCCATGCCGCGCTACAACTACCAGATCGGCGTGCCTCACGGCGGGCGCTGGAACGAGGTCCTGAACAGTGACGCGGCGCTCTACGGGGGCAGCGGCCAGGGCAACATGGGAGCGGTGGTGGCGGCGCCCATCCCATTGCACGGCAGGAAGTGGTCGGTGAACCTGACGCTGCCGCCGCTCGGCGCGGTGTTCCTGACAGCGGCCGGGCCGGCCACGGACGAGATCCCGGAGCCCGAGGACATCGTTTGAATCCTGCTCTCGGCGCGCGTCTTCTCGGCGACGCGCGGGGTGAGTTTCGGGTGTGGGCTCCGGCACTCGATCGCGTCCAGCTCCACATCGTCGGGCCTGCCGACCGCCGCGTCAGCATGGAGAAGCGCGAGAACGGCTACCACGAGGCCGTCGTCGATGGAGTCAGCGGCGAGACGCGCTACTTCTACGTCCTGGGCGACAGCGAACGGCCTGACCCGGCGTCCCGGCTGCAGCCCGACGGCGTCCATGGTCCTTCTCAGGTCGTGGGACGCGACTTTCCGTGGACGGATAAGGGCTGGAAGAACGTGCCGCTCGAGGACTATGTCCTCTACGAGTTGCACGTCGGAGCGTTCACGGGAGAGGGAACGTTCGACGCCGTCATCACCCGTCTCGATCATCTCAAGGACCTCGGCGTCACCGCCATCGAGCTGCTGCCGGTCGCCCAGTTTCCCGGTGAGCGCAACTGGGGATACGACGGCGTATATGCCGGCGCGGCGCAGAATTCGTACGGCGGCCCGGTGGCGCTCAAGCGGCTCGTTGACGCCTGTCATGGGCGCGGCATGGCCATTCTTCTCGATGCCGTCTACAACCACCTCGGACCGGAAGGGAACTACCTGCGGGAGTACGGCCCGTACTTCACGGACCGGTACCGGACGCCGTGGGGTCAGGCTCTCAACTTCGACGGGCCGCAGAGCGATCACGTGCGCTGGTACTTCATCCACAACGCGCTGCAATGGGTCGACGAGTTTCACTTCGACGGGTTGCGCATCGATGCCGTGCACGCCATCGTCGACCACTCCGCGGAACCGTTTCTGCAGGATCTCAACGCCGCGGTCCACGAGCGCGCGGCAGAGATCGGCCGCCCCATCCACATGATCGCCGAGAGCGATCTCAACGATCCGCGGGTGATTACACCGGGGGAGGAGTTGGGATTGGGCTTCGATTCCCAGTGGAGCGACGACTTTCACCACGCCCTGCACACTTTGCTGACGAAAGAGCGTGCCGGCTACTACGCCGGCTACGGAAGAGCGTCGGATCTCGCCCGCGTCATCCGGAACGGCTATCTCTACACGGGCCAATATTCGGTGTTCCGCGGACGCAAGTATGGGGCGAAGCCGAAGACGACTGATGGCAAGCGGTTCGTCGTCTGCGCGCAGAATCACGATCAGATCGGCAACCGCATGCTGGGCGACCGGTTGTCCTCGACACTGACCCATGACAAGGTGCGTCTTTCCGCCGCCGTCGTCGTCCTGTCGCCATTCCTGCCGATGTTGTTCATGGGCGAGGAGTACGGCGAGACCGCCCCGTTTCAATATTTCACCAGCCACTCCGACGAGGACCTGATCCAGGCCGTGCGCGACGGACGGAGAGCCGAATTCGAGGACTTCGCATGGGAAGGCGAGGCCCCCGATCCCCACGACCGCGAGACGTTCCGCCGGTCCAAGCTGAACTGGCGGCTCCTGGACCGCGATGAACATCGCGCCATCCGGCAGCTCTACCATGAGCTCCTGCGCATCCGCCGCGAGACGCCGGCGCTGCGCAAGCTCGATCTGGCCTCACTGCACGTGGAAGCCGACGACGACAAGCGCGTGGTGGTCACCCACCGTGGCGACGTATTCGTCGCGTTCAACTTCAGTGAGAGCCCTCAGACGGTCGAAATCGCGACGGCGCCGTGGCGAGCGCTCATGGAGACAGGGGCGGCGCTCGACGGCAACCTCCTGACCATTCCGGCAAACGCCTTCGCCATCCTGAGACAATGATCGCGTGAGCCGATCTGACACCGGTCTTGCAGCGTCTGCCGCGGTGCTACGCATTCCCGCGGCCACGTATCGTCTCCAGTTCAACGCCGGGTTCACGTTCGAAGACGCCCGCGGGATCGCCGGCTATCTCCGCGAGCTCGGTGTGAGCGATCTGTACGCTTCGCCGATCCTCAAAGCGCGCAAGGGGAGCACTCACGGGTATGACGTCGTCGATCCGACAGCGCTCAATCCCGAGCTGGGAAGCGAAGAAGAATTCACGAAGCTCCACGAGACGCTGAAGGACCTCGGGCTGGGCATTCTTCTCGACATCGTTCCGAACCACATGGCCGCGAGCGACGAGAACGCCTGGTGGATGAGCGTCCTCGAAAACGGCGCGCACTCGGAGTTTATGCACTACTTCGACATCAACTGGCGGCAGGTCATGTCGAAAGGGCAAACCGAGCAGAAAGTGCTGCTGCCGATTCTCGGCAAGCCCTATGGCGAGGCCATCGAGTCGGGCGAGATCAGGCTGGCTTTCGATCAGGGCGGTTTCTATTTCGCGTACTACGACAAGCGCCTGCCGCTGGCCCCCACCTCGTATAACCAGATCCTTCGCGAATGCGTCGAGTCGCTCCCCACCGAGGGAGTGGCGGTGGAGTTGCGCGACCTGGTGGCGGGCGACGGCACGATGAACAGCCGGTTCCTCAAAGACACGCTCGCTCGCATCTACGAGCAGAGTACGGAGTTCCGCGATGCTCTCGACGCCACGATCGTGCGGTTCAACGGCGAGCAGGGCAACGCCGAGTCGTTCAATGCCCTCGACGCCCTGCTCGACGCGCAGCACTACCGGCTGGCGTATTGGCGGATCGCCAGCGAGAAGATTAACTACCGGCGATTTTTCGATGTCACCGATCTCGTCGGCGTGCGCATTGAGAATCCGGAAGTATTCGAAGCCAGGAACCGGCGCATCTTCGACCTGATCGCCGAGGGCAAGGTGACGGGGTTGCGAGTCGATCACATCGACGGCCTCTTCGATCCGATCGGCCACATGCACAAGCTGCAGTTGCGGCTTGCCACGCCCGACCCGATGGAGGGACCGAAACCGGAGTCACGCGTCTACATCGTGGTGGAGAAGATCCTCGAGAACGACGAAGTGCTGCCGCCGGCGTTCGAGGTCTGCGGCACAACCGGTTACGACTTCTGCGACTCCGTGAACGCGCTCTTCGTCGATCCACGCGGCCTGGAAACGCTGTCGGAGTTCTACCGCGAGTTCACGGACATCCGGCGGTCGTTCGCCGACCTCTGTTACGAGAGCAAGAAGAAAGTCATCAGCGAGCTGTTCTCCGGCGAGATGCGGGCTCTCGGCAAACAGATCGGCGATCTCTCCATGCAGGACCGCAACGCTCGCGACTTCGCACCGACGGAATTGCTGGCCGCGCTCACCGAGATCACCGCCTGCATGCACGTCTACCGGACGTACATCCGCGAGGACTGCCCGGTCAGCGACGAGGACCGGACCTTCGTCAAGCGCGCCGTGGAAGAGGCGCGCCGCCGTTCCGGTCCTGCGCTCGATGACCGGCTGTTCGCGTTCCTGGAGCGTGTTCTGCTCGTCGATCCGCCCTCGTACGTGGCCGCCGACCGCGAGAAATGGCTGGCCTTCGTCATGCGCTGGCAGCAGTTCACGGGCCGCGTGATGGCCAAAGGCGTCGAGGACACATCGTTCTACAACTACAACCGCCTGGTCTCGCTCAACGAAGTCGGCGGGAATCCGGACCGCGGGCCGAACTTCGATCCGCTCGAAGAGTTTCACCGGCGGAACGAGCGGATCCAGCGCCATTGGCCCGGGACCATGAACACGACCTCCACCCACGACACCAAGCGCAGCGAGGACGTGCGCGCGCGCATCAACGTGCTTTCGGAACTGGCCGGGGCGTGGGCTCGGGATGTGCGGCGGTGGTCGAAAATGAACGAGCCACTGCGGCGGGGCGGCGTCCCCGACCCGAACGTCGAGCTCCTGGTCTATCAGACCATCCTGGGGATGTGGCCGCCCGAGAGCCAGCGGCACACGGTGGAGGAGCGGCTTCGCCAATATCTCGAGAAGGCGGCGCGCGAGGCGAAGACGCACACGAGCTGGATCAATCCCGATCCCGACTACGAGAAATCATTGCTCGACTTCGCCGGCGGGATCCTCGCCAATTCCGGGTTCATGGCCTCGATGATGCGCATGCAGCGCCGCGTAGCCTTCCATGGGTTCCTGAATGCGCTGTCGCAGCTCGTGCTCAAGATCGCCTGCCCCGGCATTCCCGATTTCTATCAGGGAACCGAGATCTGGGACTTCAGTCTGGTCGATCCCGACAACCGGCGGCCCGTCGACTACGAGCAGCGCCGGTCCATGCTGCGGAAGCTGAAGTCGGCGTTCGAGAGCGGCTCGCTCGATCCCGGCATGCTGCTGCGGCGCCACTCCGACGGACGGATCAAGCTCTTCGTGACCTGGCGAGCCCTGGAGTTGCGCACACGACGCGCGGAGCTGTTCCGGCACGGCGGCTATCGGGCGGTGCGCTCGGCTTCCCGGAACGTCTGCGCGTTCATGCGCGGCCAGGATGTGCTGGCGGTGGTGCCGAGGCTCACCACCCAGCTCGTGAAGACGGGCATCAGTCCGGTCGGCGGCGTATGGGGTGAGGCCATGCTCCCGTTCGAAGCCAGCGGACGCTTTCGGGACATCTTCACCGAAAAGACGATCGATCTCGACGGCTCGCCGGTGCGCGTCGCGGACCTGCTTTCGACGCTTCCGGTGGCGATTCTCGAGCGCGATCCGACGCCGTAGCCGCATACCAGGCCACGAACGCGATCGCGAACATCCCGCCGATGCGGTAGATGAAATCAGTGCTGTTCCAGAAATCCTGGGCCAGCGTCGAATAGTGTGCGTCGCTGTATGGGCCGGCGCGCACCGCATAGGTGGCCTGAACGGTCGTATAGAGCGCGACCGTGTGAAACGCCAGCACGGCGACGAGTGCCGCGACAGCCCGCCAGGCCCGCCGCGGCGGCACCGCCGCCAGCAACCCGGCGAACAGAATGATGTTGTAGGTGAGCTGATCCGCGGGAACGCGAATGGACGGCCCGCCGGCGCGTGTGACGTTGACGGCCCGTCCGGCCGCCGTGGCGGAAACGCCAACGCGCTGAAGGACCGAGCACAAAAGTGCGTCATAGGATGGCGTCACGAACCACCAGATCGCCATGGCCACGACGGCGCCGGCGATAAACTTAAGGAGCGGGCGCATTGGCGATCAGGCTGCGGCGTGACCAGACGATGAAGAATCCGATGGCCAGCGCGAAGATCGTCGTCTGCCACACCGCGATGTGAAACACCTCGAACAACGCCGGCCGGTGGCATCCGATGAGGAACAACGTCACCACCCGCATCAGGTTTGCGAACTGGATGATCAACGTGCCGGTCACGAACCCGAGGGCGCGCATCTTCCACGTCGCCGGGAAGGCCAGCACGGCGGCGGCGACGAAGAACGTCGCTTCCAGTCCGTTGCAGCCGTTCTGGATATCCACGGCGAAGCACGGCGAGCTGATCACCGTGCCCTGGACGTGGACGTTCCGTTCGCTCATTCCGAGGATGCTGCCGGATACAGCGGCGATGGAGCTCGTGAACGGTCTCACCACTTCACGGTCGACCACGTCGATGAGCAACGTGAACTCGAACGCCGCCAGGAGAACGAGGAAAACGACGATAAACCGGAGGCGAGGCATGTTGGGCATTCTAGTGGAGTGTAACGGCAGAATCGGGACCACCTGGCTTGGTCTCAACGCCGCGAGCGTCGTTGCGCCTCCTCAGAATAGTCCTCGCTATTCTTGCGTCGGCGCGTCTTGCTCGCGTCGCCGATCCTCTGCGCCATCTGGTCCCCATTCTGCCGTTACACTCCACTGGCGGGTCAGCATCGGCCGCTGACCTCTGCCAGGCGCCGTAAACGACCGGCCTGCACCGCTGTGAGAGCTCCGGCGGTGAAGCGCCAGCCCCAGTTATCGAGCCCGGCACCGGGGCGGTTCATGCGTGCTTCGCTCCCCAATCCGAGGATGTCCTGCAGCGGAACGATCGCGGTTTCGGCGACGGATGTGTACGCCGCGCGGATCAACGCCCAGGCGATGTCCGCCGCCTCGTCGCCGAGGTAGAGTCGAACGCGTTCGCGCTCGGCGTCGGAAGCAGTGCTGAACCAGCCCCGCGCCGTATCGTTGTCGTGCGTACCTGTGTAGACGACCGTGTGCGGGCGGAAACGGTGCGGCAGGTGAGGACTGTCGGGTGCCGAGAATCCGAACTGCAGGATCTTCATGCCGGCCATTCCGGTTTTCTCCCGCAACTGGTCCACTTCCGGCGTGATGAAGCCGAGATCCTCGGCGACGAGCGGAAGGTCGCCCAGAGCCTTGCGCAAGGCGTCGAATAATTCCATGCCTGGGCCGGGCATCCACCGGCCGTGCATTGCCGTGGTCTCTTTCGCCGGCACTTCCCAGTACGCCGCGAATCCGCGGAAGTGATCGAGGCGGATGACGTCGGCGAGCCGGAGGTTCATCCGGATGCGCGTGATCCACCACTGATAGTTCGTTTCGCGCATCACGTTCCATCGATAGATCGGGTTGCCCCATCGCTGGCCGGTAGTGCTGAAATAGTCGGGGGGCACGCCGGCGACGACGGTCGGCATTCCATGCTCATCGACTTCGAAGAGGTTTCGATTGGACCAGACATCGGCGCTGTCGTGCGCCACATAGATGGGCACGTCGCCCATGATGCGGATCCCGCGTGCGCGCGCTGCTTCGCGCACCGACGCCCACTGCCTGAAGAACAGAAACTGCACGAACGTGCGGTAGCGGATCTCGTCGCCCAGCGCGCGTTGGGCCTTGCCGATCGCAGCAGGGTCGCGCTTCACCAGGGGCTCGTCCCATTGCCACCAGGGTGTGCCGCCGTGTTTGTCCTTGATGGCCATGTACAACGCGTAGTCGTCGAGCCATTCGCGCTCGTCATGAGCGAAGCGCTCGATCTCCTCGTGGGCGCCGTTCGCCTCGTAGCGCTTCCACGCTTTTCGCAGGAGCGCCACTTTCCACGGCACGACGCGGTCGAAACTGACGTGATCGGCCGGAAACGCGGGCACATCGGCGATGTCCTGCGAGCTCAGAAGACCGTCGTCGAGAAGCCGCTGTGGCGAGATGAGCAGGGGGTCGCCGGCCATCGACGAGACGGAGTTGTAGGGGGAGTGACCGTAGCCCGGCGGATTGAGGGGCAGCACCTGCCACAGGTCCATCCCCGCGCCGGCTGCCCAGTCCAGGAAGCTGGTGAGCTCCTCGCCGAGGTCACCGCTGCCGTACGGGCCGGGCAGTGAGGTCGGATGCATGAGCACGCCGGCGGAACGATGCGTGTCACGCCCTCCGCCAGTGGATGTTGTCGTCACGATGCCTCTGCCTCGGGACTGACCGCAAGCTTCTCACCGAGAGCGTCGAAGAGCTCGAGCCATTGGCGCGAGCCCGGTTCGTGGCCGTCCTGCGCGTACTTCGGCCGCGCCGAGCCCTTCAACGCGTAGTACATGTTCTGTGTCTGGCGGAAATCGACCGGAAGTTGGGCGGCGTACACGATGGACACGAACGATTCGCAGCTCTCGAGCCGTTGCAGATCGTCGGGATCGTCGAGAAGACGCGCCGCGGCACGCTCCATGGCCTGCTGGATGGCGATGAGCGTCGTCTCGTCGAGGGTGACGCGTTCGTCGGAGGCCTCGCGCAGCCGCGATTCGATCTCCGCGAGCGGGAGGGTGTCCTGTTCCATCAGCGAGCGGAGTTGCACGTTGAGGTCGAATTCGGCTGCCATCTGCAGCACCTTGGGCACGGGAATGCCGAGGCGTGTGTGAAACCGCATGAGCGGGTCGTAGCGCTCGTGAAGCTGGCGGAACGCCGACTCGGCCTCCCGCAGGGTGGCGTTGCAGAGCAGGTTGAAGATGCGCCGCTGTTCGTCGCGGAACAGCGACCGGATGGATAGCGTGGACTCCGCGAAGAAGGCATCGAGCAAACGGATGATGCCGGGAATCCCGCCGGGCTGGGCCTCCGCGGTGAGCTCCTGTTTGACGACTTCGTAATCGCTCTCGGGCCGGGCGGCACAGACGCCGCCGGTGAGCTCGGTCTCACCGAGGTGGAGGACGGCGAAGTCGAACGGCGCTTCTTCGAGCGTGATGAGTGAGCGCACCACGATGGAGCCGATGGCCAGGCGGGCACGCCCTGCCTTGACCACGGCGACATCGCGGCGCGAGACTTCGTAGGAGTAGATGCGCTCGACGTCTTCGAAGTTGTCGAATAGCGAGGCCACGGCGTAGTGTGCGGCGGCGCGGCTGAGATCGAGCCTCATCGGAACGATGTCGCGCTCGAAGATCTGTTTGGCCGTCCCGTTCTCCGGGATGTTGCTCATTGCCCCCTGAAGGCGGCCGGCGAATTCGTTTTGGAGCGAGCTGCCCGACACCTTCTCGGCGAGCTGGATCAGCCGCTCGGCATAGGCGAGGATCTGCAGGGTCTCGATTCCCGATATCTCGTTGAAGAACCAGCCGCAGCTCGTGTACATCAGCATGGCGTTGCGCTGCATCTCCAGGAGCTGAAGAGCCAGCTGAGGCCGGCCGGCTGCGTGCGTACCCTCCGGCCCTACGGTATGCGCAGACAGGAACCGCTCCACATTCGCCGCCGATCGGTCCAGCACGACGTCGATGTATGCGTCGCGCGCCGCCCAGGGTTCGGCCAGCAACTGCGCACCTTTCTGTTCGAAGATCTCCGCGGCGCGGTCGCGCAGCCAGTCCAGCGCGTCGCGCAATGGACCGCGCCAGCGCTGGTTCCATCCCGGTTCGGCGCCGGTGCTGCATCCGCAATCCATGCGCCACCGTTCGATGCCGTGCACGCAGCTCCACGATGTGTTCTCGGCGATCTCGACCTCGTGCGTGGGTGGGTTGGCCGCGAGGAACTGCGCGTAGTTGGTGAGGTTGGCGAGGTCGTTGTCCTCGATGTACTGGATGGCGTACGCGAGAGCCATGTTGCCGAACCGATGGTGATGACCGTAGGTCTCCCCGTCCGTGGCGATGTTGACGAGCTGGGCATGGCGGCGCTCGTCCGAGAACGCGCTGACGAGGCGGTGCGCGAAGGTCTCTCCGCGCGCCAGCAGCCGCTCGAACGCCACCGCGCGGGAGATCGGTCCGTCGTAGAGAAAGATGGAGATCGAGCGGCCTGATGGCAGCGCGCAGCGATAGGCCATCGTCGGATCGACGGTGCCATTTGCCACCGTCCATTCCGTGTCGCCGATAAGCCGGAAACGGGCCACCTGATGCGGCTCGAGAATCGTGAAGTCAATCCCTTCCGCCGCCAGCGCCTCCAGCGAGGCCACATCGACGGCAGTCTCCGGCAGCCACATGCCCTCCGGCTTGCGGCCGAAACGGAATTCGAAGTCGCGGACTCCCCACCGTACCTGGGTCCGCTTGTCGCGATCGTTTGCCAGCGGCAGGATCATGTGGTTGTAAGCCTGAGCGATGGCGCAGCCGTGGCCGCCGAACTTCTCGTGGCTGCTCCGGTCGGCATCGAGGATCCTTGCGTAGGTGCGCCGCGCGCGCTTCTCGAGCCAGCTCAGGAGCGTGGGGCCGAAGTTGAAGCTGATGGAGGCGTAGTTGTTGACGATGCGGAGGATACGGTCCTGGGAGTCGAGGATTCTGGCCGTGGCGTTCGGCTCGTAGCACTCGACCGTGATCCGTTCGTTCCAGTCATGATATGGATGCGCGGAGTCCTGGGTCTCCACTGCCTCCAGCCAGGGGTTCTCGCGGGGGGGTTGATAGAAATGACCGTGGATACAGATGAGATGTTGCATCGAGAGCGCGAATGATACGCGAACGAACGGGCGGGCGGTTTGACATGGCATCGAAGCAGAAATCGCAGGACATGAACGGCGAGAGTCCGTCCCGGAAGACGCAGAAAGTGAACGTCTGGCTTTCGCCGGATCAGGTGGAGTTTCTGAAATCCGACAAGGGCGGCCCGTCCGCGGCGGTTCGCGCCCTCATCACCGAGGCGTTGAACATGCAGAACCTCGCCAGGAGCGTGAAGAGTGGCGCGAAAAAGCGCACCCGCAAGTAATTGGCGCTACGAGCAGCGCGTACACGCCCTCATGCCCTGGCCGCTGTTTCTGCGGCGCGCGTTCGTGCACGTGCTGGCCGGAGGCGTGGGCGTTGCGGCGGCGGTGCTGTTCGGTACCGCCGGCTACCACCTGGTGGCGCATCTGCCGTGGGTCGATGCGTTTCTCAACGCTTCCATGATTCTCGCCGGGATGGGTCCCGTCGATCGGCTGGTCACCCCGCCGGCGAAGTTGTTTGCCGCGTTCTATGCCCTGTTGAGCGGCCTGGTGTTCATCGCCCTGATGGGAGTCGTGCTGGCGCCGTGGGCCCATCGCGTCCTGCACCGGCTTCACATGGCCGAGGACGCGACTGCTACCAGCGCATCCGATCGCGCAGCGAAGTGATGTGCGCAACGTGGTGACGACCGTGCCACGAGTACATCGCCAGAAGCCAGTCCAGCGAGAGATCGCCATCGTGGTCCGGGTGCCGGAACGTGCGACGGAACTCCGCCTGGCCGAGGTGGCGCATGAGCGTGTCCCAGCGTTCGTGCAGCGACTCCAGCAGCTTCATGGATGTTTCGATCGGCGTGTTCCGTGTATCGGGAAGCGTCGCCCATAGCGATTCTTCGTACGGTTTGATCACGGGATTGAATTCCGTCAGCGCCAGCTTCAGCCGGATGTACGCGTTCATGTGACTCTCCGGCACGTGATGCACGACCTGCCGGACGGTCCATCCGCCGTCACGGTACGGCGTGTCGAGCTGCTCGTCGTCGAGACCGCGGATCGCTTCGCGCATCCTGAGCGGCGCGGCGGCGATCGTGTCCATCGCCGTTCGCCGCTCATCGGGAGTGAGCGTGTCCCGGGGCTCGAATTCTCCGATCGGATAACGCGGATCACCCATGCGCTCAGTGTAGCAGCCGGCTTCCGCCGGCTGACGATACAGACTCGTCACCGTTGCCGCGATCGCTACGGCTGGACCAGTCCCGAGTACGTATCCGGACGGCGGTCGCGGTAGAACTGCCACGTGTGGCGCACTTCGCGGATCTTGTCGAGGTCCAGCTCAGCCGTGACGAGGGCATCCTTGTCCCGGCCGGCGATCGTCATGATCTGCCCGCGCGGATCGCAGAAATAGCTCTGCCCGTAGAACTCGCCGATGTTCCACGGGGCCTCGTATCCGACGCGGTTGATGGCGCCGACGAAGTAGCCGTTGGCCACCGCGTGCGCCGGCTGCTCGAGCTTCCACAGATACTCCGACAATCCGGCCACGGTCGCCGACGGATTGAGCACGATCTCGGCGCCGTTGAGACCCAGCTCGCGCGCCCCCTCGGGGAAGTGGCGGTCGTAGCAGATGTAGACGCCCACTTTCGCGTACTGCGTGTCAAATACCGGGTAGCCGAGGTTGCCGGGACGGAAGTAGAACTTCTCCCAGAATCCGGGTGCGGTGTGGGGGATGTGATTCTTGCGATATTTGCCGAGATACTTTCCATCGGCGTCGATGACCGCGGCGGTGTTGTAGTACACGCCGGTTGTGTCTTCTTCATAGAGAGGAACGACGATGACCATCTTGTACTTCTTCGCATACTCCTGCATGAGCTTCGTCGTCGGGCCGTCAGGGATGCGCTCGACCGAGTCGAACCAGCGGGGATTCTGCTCCGCGCAGAAGTACGGACCGGTGAAGATCTCCTGCATGCAGAGGATTTGAACGCCTTCGCTGCCGGCCTGGTCGATGTATTTGAGCGTTCGTTCGATCTGGGCGTCGCGGATCTTCTCGATGGGCTCACTGACCGGCGCGGCCAGCGTCGTCTGAATCAATCCAGCTTTGACGATTCGGGGCATGCGTGATTTCTCCTGGACGTTTGTGTGGGTCGAAAGCTTACTCCACTCTGAGGCCTCAGGCCTCGGGCCTCGGGCCTCGGATGGCGCGGGCTCCGCGTAGACGGTATCGACGACTTGCAACTCGGGCTCGGACGCGGCCAGCGGCTCGGTCACAACCGAGGCCCGAGGCCCGAGGCCCGAGGCCCGAGACGGCTCTCCGCCAAACAGCGCTCTTACCCACGCGAAGAGTTTTCCGATCATCGCGGTGAGTTGAACAATCCTCGCTTCAGAAACTGTCCCTGGCCCGGTTTGCCGGTGTACTTGCCTTCGTCGACGACCACGCGGCCGCGCGAGAGCACCGTCTTGGTGACGCCCTTCACACGCATGCCTTCGTAGCACGAGTAGTCGACGTTCATGTGGTGCGTCTTCGCGCTGATAGTCATCTCCTCGTTCGGGTCGAAGATCACGATGTCGGCGTCGGAGCCGACTGCGATCGTTCCCTTGCGCGGGAAGAGCCCGAAGATCTTCGCGGCAGAAGTCGAAGTGATCTCCACGAAGCGATTGACGCTGATGCGGCCGCCAGCGACGCCGCCGTTGTAGACGAGACTCATGCGGTTCTCGACGCCCGGGCCGCCGTTGGGGATCTTCGAGAAATCGTCTCTGCCGAGCTCCTTCTGCTCCTTGAAGCAGAACGGACAGTGATCGGTGGAGACGACCTGCAGATCATTCATCTGCAAGCCCATCCACAATTTGTCCTGGTTCCACTTCTCCCGGATCGGCGGAGTCATCACGTATTTCGCCCCTTCGAATCCCGGCTTCTCGTAGACGCTGTAGTCGAGGAAGAGATACTGCGGGCACGTCTCCGCGTAGGCCGGGAGTCCGATGTCGCGCGCGCGAATGACCTCCTGGAGCGAGTCGTCGCAACTGAGATGGACGATGTACACGGGCGCTCCGGCCATCTCGGACAGCGCGATGGCGCGATGGACTCCCTCGGCCTCGGCCTTCGTCGGACGGGTCAGGGCGTGGTACTTCGGCCCGGTCTTTCCCTCGGCGATGGCGCGCTTGACGATCACATCGATGACCACGCCGTTCTCGGCATGCATGCAGATGAGACCGCCCGCCTCGCCGGCCGTCATCATGGCTTTGTAGATCGTTCCATCGTCGACGAGAAACACGCCGGGATAAGCCATGAAGAGCTTGAAGCTGCTGACGCCCTGATCGATGCAGCTCTTCATTTCGGCCAACCGGCTGTCGGGAAGATCGGTACAGATGAGGTGGAACCCGTAGTCGATGGCGGTCTGGCCGTCGGCTTTCCGGTGCCAGGCGTCGAGGGCCTCGTTCAGGGCCTGACCCTTGTATTGCACGGCGAAGTCGATGATCGTCGTCGTTCCGCCGAACGCGGCCGCGCGCGTGCCGGTCTCGAACGTGTCGGATGCCGCGGTGCCGCCGAACGGCAGCTCCATGTGCGTGTGAGGGTCGATGCCGCCGGGGATAACCAGCCGTCCCTTGGCGTCAATGACGAGATCGGCTTCGACGTCGATCTTCTTCGCGATCATCGCCACCTGTTCACCGTCGATGAGAATGTCGGCGTTGTAATCGTCCACGGCTGTGACGACGCGGCCGTTGCGAATCACTGTTTTCATGAGATCGCTTTCCTCCTCCCGGAAGCGACAGCATATGGCAATCAGGCTGAGAGTCGCCGTGAGTCAGCGCAAGGTGCGTGGTTGAATCTCGACCTTCTCATCGCGGAGGTCGAGGATCAGCGACTGTGCCGGCGCGATCCTGTCCGGCGACTGCCACCGTCGATAGCGTGAGCCCTCGAATTCGACGGTCACGTAGTCGCCGGACTCGATCTTGAGGACGCGCGTCTGGCCCGACGGCAGTGTGCCGATCTCGAATGAGCTCCCGGCCGTCGAAACCCGGACTCCGTTTACGCTTGCGCCCTGGTTGATCAGGACGACGCGGGCCGGGTAGCCGCCTGCCCAATGGCTGACGGCCAGGACGCCCAGGAATCCAAGGACGATGAACCAGAGCACTTTTCGCGAGATCACAGCCAAAATGGTACGGCTTCGTGCAAAATGCGCGCGGTGCTTCCAATCTGGCCCGAGTTCGTCCGCCCTGAAAACGTCAAACGCGACGATGCCCTCGCCGTCATTGGCTTCGGTAGCGCGCCCACCGGAGCGTGTCTGACGATCGCGGCGCGGCAGCTCGGCGAGCCGCTCGTGGAAGTCTGGCGTTCGGCTCTCCCGATCGAGCGCGCCCGGAGCGGCGCGGTCGCGTACTCCACCAACGGCGTGGTGCTCGTCGGCTCGGCCACGGCTGAAGGCGCCGATACCGAGAGCATCACGGCAGGTTTGTACGAGCAGCTGGTCGACGTCGTTCGTGCGGCGGGCTATCCGAATCTTCTTCGAGTCTGGAATCACGTCGGCGCCATCAATGAGGCGGAGGGAGAGCTGGAGCGGTACAAGCGGTTCTCTGCGGGGCGTCACGATGCCCTGACGCGCCGCGGCTACGAGCCGCAGCAATTCCCGGCTGCCAGCGCGGTGGGGACGATCCGTGCAGGACTCTCCGTCTACTTCGTGGCGTCCCGGACGCCCGGGCTGCAGGTCGAGAACCCGCGTCAGGTCGCGGCATACGACTACCCGCCCGTTCATGGACCGCGCAGTCCGTCGTTCGCCCGTGCCACGGTCGCCCACTGGGGCAGCGACGCGATGATTTTCGTTTCCGGTACCTCGAGTGTCGTCGGGCACGAGACGCGCCACCGCGGCGATGCCTGTGCGCAGCTCGACGAAACCATCGAGAATATCCGCGTGATCGTCAGCCAGGCCGCGGCCAGCATCGGCCGGCAGGCGTCGCTCGACGATCTGATCGTCGCCAAGACCTACCTGCGCCAGGCCGCGGACTACGACCGCATCGCGCCACGAGTCATCGCTGCGCTGCCGCGTTCGCAACATCTCTTTGTCGAGAGCGACATCTGCCGCGGCGATCTGCTGCTGGAGATCGAGGGCGTGGCCAGGCTGTAGAGGGCCGGCTACACCGTCGCGAAGGCCGCGTCGAGCGCGGTAACCAGCTCGTCGATGTCGCCCTTCGTGGCGATCAGTGGAGGGCCGAGCCGGATGACGTTCCCGAACAAACCGCCCTTTCCGATGAGCACTCCGCGCCTGCGTGTCTCTTCAAAGACCTTCAGGACCGCTCCGGGCGCGGGCTTCTTGGTCTCGCGGTCTTCGACGCACTCGATTGCCTGCATCAGTCCCATTCCGCGCACATCGCCGATAACCGGATACTTCTCTTTCAACGCCTCGAGCCTGTCGCGCAGGTACGCGCCCGTGACGGCCGCGTTGTGCGGCAGCTCGTGCTCGTCGATGTAGCGGATCGTGGCCACGGCCGCGGCCGACGTCACGGGATTACCGCCGAAGGTCGAGAACGTCAGGCCTGGCTGGGCCTTGGCGATTTCGTCGGTGGTGACGGTGGCGCCGATGGGGGAGCCGTTGGCCATTCCTTTGGCGAACGTGATGACGTCAGGCACGACGTCCCAGTGCTCGATGCCGCACCACTTGTCGCCCGTGCGCCCCCATCCGGTCTGCACTTCATCGGCGATGAAGATCCCGCCGTAGCGCGAGACGATGTCTTTGACGATCCCGAAATACTCCTTCGGCGGAACGATGAAGCCGCCGACGCCGAGGATTGGCTCGGCGATAAAGGCGGCGATCCTGCCGCTGGTCGTCGTCTGGATCACGTCCTCGACGTCTTCTGCGCACTTCACGCCGCAGTCGGGATAGGTCTGACCGAACGGGCACCGATAGCAGTAAGGCGCCTGCGCATGATGGATGCCGGCCACCGCCGTACCGCCGTGACGCCATGTGGAGTGGCCGGCCGCACTCATGGCCAGCATCGAACGGCCGTGATACGCGTGGCGCAGCGCGATGATCTCCTGACGGCCGGTATAGAGCCTGGCCAGTACCATCGCTGTCTCATCGGCTTCCGTCCCGCTGTTGGTGAAGAACGATCGATTGAGGTTGCCGGGCGTGATGTCCGAGACCGCCTTGGCCAGCTCGGCGGCCGGCTTGTTGATGTACAGCGCCGATGTGTGGCTGATCTTGTCGACCTGTTCCTTGATCGCTTTGTTGACGTCGGGGTTCGCGTGTCCGACCGACACGGTGAGGACGCCGCCGAAGCAATCGAGATAGCGATTGCCCTGGTCATCCCACACGTGCATCGCTTGGCCCCGCTCCAGCACGAGCGGTTTCTCGTAATAGGTCGAAGCCGCCGGCCACGTGTATTTGCGGTACTCGGAGACGGTCTCGTCCTTCGTCGGCTGTTCGATGGCCCGGTTCATGAGGTTTCCTTGTCGGTCGTCATTTTGAGGTCACGGTGGCGGCCTTCTCCGCTCCTGCGTAGCC
Source organism: Thermoanaerobaculia bacterium (assembly GCA_038244815.1). Lineage (GTDB taxonomy): Bacteria > Acidobacteriota > Thermoanaerobaculia > Gp7-AA8 > Gp7-AA8 > DASVHS01. The sequence goes on along the minus strand of JBBRTB010000002.1, from coordinate 134,983 downwards.
CTCGTGATCCTCTTCGTACCCGCCGCGATAGTCCGATTGATCGGGTCTCTTGATCTGCGAGTGCGGGACGATGGCATTGCGGCGCAGCCCTCGGAAGTCGGCCAGCGACTTCCATCCTCGGTTTGCGTTGCGGTCGAGGAACTCGGTCATGCCGGCGAGGAGCTGCTTGATCACGTTCGGTCCGATGGCGTGATCGAGCATGGCCGCGGTGCAGACCTGCGTGGTTCCGCATCCGAGGAGGAAGTAGTTGAGAGCGTGGTCGAAGCTGGCGATGCCGCCGATCCCCGAGAACTCGTTGTCGGGGAAGGCCTTGGTGAGCTGCGCCATCTTGGCGATCGACAGCGGAAGGATGGCCGGCCCGCCCAGGCCGCCGGACGAGACGTAGCCCTCGACGTTCATCTCGAACTCGAGCGTTTCCGGGTCGATGAGAGGGAGCGAAGGGAACGTGTTCGACGATGACACGGCATCCGCACCGCCGAGGAAGCATGCCTCGGCTTCTTCCACGATGTTGGCCGTGGCCGGGGTGAGCTTCACCCAGACAGGAATGCGCGACACTTGCTTGACCGCCTGAGTGACCACGGAGCAGAGCACCTTGTCCTTGCCGACGTTCGAGCCCATGTCCACGCGGTCCATGTGCGGGCACGAGAAGTTCAGCTCGACGGCATCCGCGCCTTCGTCCTGACACGCTTTCACGAGCGTCTGCCAGTTGTGCAGCTCCTTGTCATTGCCGGAGCCGGCCATGATCGAGGCCACGAGGATCTTCTTCGGGAACGATTTCTTGATGTTGCTGAGCTTTCCGATCCACCAGTCCAGCGGCTTGTCGGAGATCAGCTCCCAGTTCCACGACGAATGCAGCGCAGTGTTGGGCCGCCGCTTGGTGGAGAGCTTGTAGGAGTCGGCGTCGGCGCGGAGAAACTTCGTCTTGGGTCCTTTGACGTTCGTGACCGGATGCAGCCCGATGGTCTTCGTGACCACGCCACCCCACCCGGCCTCGAAGGCCCGCATGATGTTGCTGTCCGACTCGGTCGGCGGCGCCGAGGCGAGCATGAACGGGTTGTCGAAACGAATGCCCGTAAATACTGTCGACAGGTCTGCCATGGCATCTCCTATAGCGGAAGAGCGAGTTTAGCACCGGCGCTACAATCGAGTGCACCGGAGGAGAGATGCCCGAAACCATCCAGCACGCGGACGGCCGCGTCGAGCTTCGCGATCCCGAGTCGATTCATGGAAGCCGCTTCTTCAGCGAGGACCTGGCGCCTGTCCCCGTGGCCCAGCGCAACTGGACCACCTACAACTATGCCGCGCTCTGGATCTCCATGGCCCACTGCATCCCCACGTACATGCTTTCTTCGGGTCTGATCAGCGCCGGGATGAACTGGTGGCAGGCCCTCATCACCATCCTGCTCGGCAACTCCATCGTACTCGTTCCCATCCTTCTCAATTCCCACCCCGGCACGAAGTACGGCATCCCCTTCCCGGTTTTCGCGCGCGCCAGCTACGGCACCGCCGGCTCGAACCTGCCCGCGCTCATGCGCGCCATCGTGGCCTGCGGCTGGTTCGGCATCCAGGCCTGGATCGGCGGACAGGCCCTGCACACCTTCTTCACCTCCATCATCCCGTCGTGGCCGGGACTCCTCGGCGAATTCGGCGGGCACGCCACCACCGAGTGGATCTCTTTCGCGCTGTTCTGGTGTTTCAACATCTACATCATCTACCGCGGGATGAACCTGTTGCGGCGCGTGGAGAACTGGGCCGCGCCGTTCGTGCTGGTCATGACCTCGCTGCTCCTGGCCTGGGCCATCTGGCGCGCTGGCGGACTGGGATACCTGGTCTCGCATCCGGGCAAGCTGCGTACGTGGGCCGAGTTCAAGCCGGTGTTCATCCCGTCGCTCACGGCCATGATCGGATTCTGGGCGACCTTGTCGCTCAACATGCCCGACTTCACGCGCTTCGGGCGCAGCCAGCGCGAGCAGGCCGTCGGGCAGATCGTGGCCCTGCCCACGACCATGACCCTGTTCGCGGCCATGGGCGTGATCATCACCTCCGCCGCCGCCGTGATCTATCCGAACGTCAGCATGAACGAGCTGTGGGATCCGGTGAAACTCGTGGCGCGATTCACGCAGCCGGTCGTCATCGCCGTCTCGATGTTCACGGTGGTCGTGGCCACCCTGGCGGTCAACATCGCCGCGAACGTGGTCTCACCGGCGAACGACTTCGCGAACGCGTTCCCGAAGCTGATCTCGTTCCGCACGGGAGGTCTCATCACCGGCATCGTCGGCATCATCATGATGCCGTGGCGGCTGCTGGCCGACCCTTCCGGCTACATCTTCGAGTGGCTCCTCGGCTATTCCGGCGGACTCGGATCGATCGCCGGCGTGCTCATCGCCGATTACTGGGTCGTGCGCCACAAACGTCTGGCTCTGGCCGACCTCTATCTCGAGCATGGTGAGTACACATACAAAGGAGGCTGGAACTGGCGCGCGGTGGTGGCCACGCTGGCGGGGTGCTTCTTCGCCTGGGGCGGGCTGGTCATCCCGTTCCTCAGACCGCTTTACGACTACGCGTGGTTCGTCGGATTCGGCGTGGCGTTCTTCGTGCACCTCGTGCTGATGAAAATCGCGGCGCCGAAGCCGGAGGCGATGCAGTCACCCGCGTGATCACTGCATAAGCAGACGTCAGGAGCCTACGGCCAGATCCCTCGTGCCAGAGCCACCGTCGCCACCCGCTTGATGGCCAGCGCGAACGCCGCGGTGCGCAGATCGACCGCCGCCGAGTTGCGGTCCTTGATCTCGAGCTGCATCTGCAGCACGGCGTCGGTCGCCGTTTCCATCTTGTCGCGCAGGTGGTCGTTGACGGTCTGCTCGCCCCAGTGCTCGTTCTCGATGTTCTGCACCCATTCGAAGTAGCTGACCGTCACGCCGCCCGAGTTGGTGAGGATGTCGGGGAGTACGGGAATGCCCCGCTCGAACAGAGCGGCATCCGCCGCCGGCGTGGTCGGTCCGTTCGCCGCCTCGGCGATGAGTCGTGCCTTGACGTCCCCGACGTTGTCGGCCCGTATCTGATTCTCGAACGCTGCCGGGATGAGCACATCGCATTCGAGGTGCAGGAGGTCGTCGTTCGAGATGTTCGTCGTTCCCGCCAGTCCGACGACCGAGCCGGTCTTGGCCTTGTGCAGCTGGGCGGCGGAGATGTCCAGCCCATCAGGCGACATGACCGCGCCCTGCGTGTCGCTCACGGCGATGATCCTTGCGCCCGCTTCCTGGAACAGCACCGCCGCGATCGATCCCGCGTTTCCGAATCCCTGAATGGCCACGCGCGCCCCGTCCAGCGTATCGAGTCCGTGGACGGCTCCCTGGGCGATGGCGCGGGCGGTCACGAACAGACATCCGCGCGCTGTCGCTTCGTTGCGGCCGAGCGAGCCGCCCATCCATATCGGCTTGCCGGTGACGACAGGCAGGTTGTTCCTGCCGGGATGCATCATGTCGTAGGTGTCGTAGATCCAGGCCATCGTCTCCGCGCTCGTGTTCACGTCCGGCGCGGGGATGTCCGTGTGCGGTCCGATGGCGTCTCCGAGCTCCACGATGAAGCGGCGTGTGATTCTGCGCAGCTCCGTCTTCGACAGCTGCTTCGGGTCGCAGATGATGCCGCCTTTGGCACCGCCGAACGGGACGTCGGCGACCGCGCACTTCCATGTCATCCACGACGCCAGCGCGCGCACCTCATCGCCGTTCACGTCCGGGTGATAGCGGATGCCGCCCTTGCCGGGACCGCGGACGCGTGAGTGCAGGGCCCGATATCCGGAGAACGTCTGCACGGTGCCGTCGTCGCGCTCGACCGGGAACTCCACCTTCAGCAGGCGCGTCGAGCCGCGCAGAAACGTGCGCAGGCCGTCGGGAAGATCGGCCACATAACGCGCCGCGGTATCGAACTGTTGTTGGGCGATGTCGTAGGGGTTGAGGTTCTCCGAGGTGGACTGGTCAGCCGATTGTTCGCGCGCACGCACATCCATTGGGCAGCTCCTTCTCCGAGAGGCCCGGACTATATACTCCGGGCGCGTCCCACATCCATTCACGACAGGAGAACTGATGAAACGAGCTGCATTCGGCCTGCTTCTGCTTCTGGCGGCGCCGCTTTTCGCGGTCAACATCAAGGACACCCGCCTGCTGACGGACCCGGCCATGTCCTCGAGCCAGATCGCTTTCGCGTACGCCAATGACCTCTGGATCGCGAACCTCGACGGCACGGACGTGCGCCGCCTGACGTCGCATCCGGGCGTCGAGGCCGGCCCCCGGTTCTCGCCCGACGGATCGACGATCGCCTTCACCGGGAACTACGACGGCAACACCGATGTCTATGTCGTCCCCAGCACCGGCGGCGTGCCGAAACGGCTCACCTATCACCCCAGCGCCGACACCGCCCTCGGATTCACGCCCGATGGGAGCGCCGTGCTCTTCAGCTCTCCACGCGAGGTCTACACCCGTCGTTACCTGCAATTGTTCACTGTGCTGGTGGGCGGAGGGCCGGTGACGAAGCTGCCCATTCCGCACGCGGCGAAAGCGGTGTTCTCACCCGACGGCAGGCGAATGGTGTACCTCCCGGTCGGCGAGCCGTTCAAGGAGTGGAAGCACTATCGCGGAGGCTCGGCGTCGCGGCTGATGCTGTTCGACATGACCACGTATGCGGTCGAGCAGATCCCGCAGCCGCCGACGCGCTGTAACGACACCGATCCGATGTGGATCGGGAACCGCGTCTATTTCCGTTCCGACCGCAACGGCGAGTTCAACCTCTTCTCGTATGACCCGGCCACGAAGCAGGTCGCGCCACTGACGTCGTTCAAGGACTTCCCGGTGCTGAACGCAGGCGGCAGCAGCAACGGGATCATCTTCGAGCAGGCCGGCTATCTCCACACGCTCGATCTGACGTCGATGAAAGACACGCGCCTGAAGATCGGCGTGGCAGCGGACCTCGTGGAGACGAGGCCGCGCTTCGTGAAGGGCGCGAAGTACCTTCGCAGCGCCTCGCTCTCGCCGAGCGGCGCGAGAGCCGCGCTCGAGTTCCGCGGTGAGGTGGTCACCATCCCGATGGAGAAAGGCGACGACCGCGACATCACGCAGTCGGTCGGAGCAAACGACCGCAGCCCGGTGTGGTCGCCGGACGGTAAGTCGATCGCGTACTTCAGCGACGAGTCCGGCGAGTACGAACTGCGCATCGTTCCGCAGGATGCGCGAGGTGCCGTGCGCAGCATCCGCATCGAAGGCGCTGGCTTCTACGACGATCCGAAGTGGTCGCCGGACGGCACCAAGATCAGCTACGTCGACAACTCGCAGTCGCTTTATCTGCTCGATGTGCCGAGCGGGACGAGCACGAGAGTCTCTGCGAATCCGCTCTACAGCCCGCTCAGGATCCTCGATCACAACTGGTCGCCCGATTCGAAGTGGCTCGCGTATACGCGCATCGGCATGACCAACCTGCAGTCGATCTACCTCTATTCGGTGGATCAGAAGAAATCGTTCCCGGTCACCGACGAGATCGCGGACGCGCGCCATCCGCTGTTCGATCCAAACGGAAAGTATCTCTACTTCACCGCCTCGACCGATGCCGGTCCCGTCGAAGACTGGTTCTCGCAATCCAACGAAGACATGCACGCCACCAGCGAGATCTATCTGGCCGTGCTGCCGAAAGGCGTCGTCTCGCCGCTGGCCAAGGAGAGCGATGAGGAGGCGGCCGCGAAGGCGGACGCCGAGGCCACGAAGCCGGAAGCGGACAAGAAAAAGGATGATGCCGCCGCCGCGAAGAAAGCGGTCGTCGTGGTCATCGATTTCGACCGTCTCAATCAGCGTATTCAGGCGCTGCCGGTTCCCGCGGCTTCCTACTCGAACCTCGAGATCGGAAAGAGCGGTCAGCTTCTGTATCTCAAGCAGGAACCCGGCAGCAACGATCCGGGCGCGATCGTCCGCTACGACCTGGCCAAAAAGAAAGAGGACACGCTGCTCGACAAGGCCGACGCTTTCGAAGTCTCGCGCGACGGCAAGCGCGTTCTCGTCAAACTGAAAGACGACTGGTCGATCTCCGACCTCGGCGACAAGATCGACACTTCGAAATTCCGGCTTCCCGTGGACAAGATCGAGGTGAAGATCGACCCGCTCGTCGAATGGCGCCAGATCTTCAACGAAGCGTGGCGCATCAACCGCGATTACTTCTACGACCCGAACATGCACGGCGTCGACTGGAAAGCGGCCCGTGAGAAGTACGCGGCCTTCCTGCCTGACGTGGCGGTGCGGCAGGACCTCAATCGCGTCATGCAGTGGATGTCCAGTGAGCTCTCCGTCGGTCACCACCGTCTCGGCGGCGGCGACACACTCGCCGAAATCGAGTCCGTTCCCGGCGGACTCCTCGGCGCTGATTACAAGGTGGAGAACGGGCGCTACCGGTTCGCCAGGGTCTACGGCGGTCTGAACTGGAATCCCGACCTGCGGTCGCCGCTGACCGAGCCGGGCGTCGACGTCGTCGAAGGGGAGTACCTGCTCGCGGTCGACGGAAGGGATCTCAAATATCCGGAGAACCTCTACGCCCGGTTCGAGCGGACAGCCGGGCGCATCGTCGAGATCACGGTCGGGCCGAACGCCGACGGCAGCGGCTCGCGCAACGTGAAAGTCGTGCCGATTCCCGATGAGAGCCCGCTGCGCAACCGCGCCTGGGTCGAGCACAACCTGCGCTACGTCACCGAGAAGACGAACGGTCGCGTCGCGTACGTCTACGTTCCGAACACGGCTGGCCTCGGCCACGACTATTTCAAGCGCTACTTCTTCCCGCAGGCCGACCGCGATGCGGTCATTGTCGACGAGCGCTATAACGGCGGCGGATCCGTTGCCGACTACTACATCGACATCCTGCGCCGGCCCTTCATCAGTTACTGGGCGATGCGCTACGGCGCCGATCTCAAGACGCCGCTGGCGTCGATTCAGGGGCCGAAGGTCATGATCATCGACGAGAACGCGGGCTCGGGCGGCGACCTCCTGCCGTGGATGTTCCGCAAGTTCAACGTCGGCACGATCGTCGGCCGCCGCACCTGGGGCGGTCTGGTCGGCATCCTCGGATTTCCGGAGCTGATGGACGGCGGCTTCATCACAGCGCCGAACCTGGCCATCTGGGATCCGAAGGAAGGCTGGGTCGTCGAGAACGAAGGCGTGCCGCCGGACATCGACGTCGACGACACCCCCGCCGACGTCATCGCCGGCCGCGACCCGCAACTCGACAAAGCGATCGAAGTAGCCCTGAAGCAACTGGCCGAGCATCCCCCCGCCCGCCCCAGCCGCCCCCCCTACAAGCGCCCGGGGTCAGGTCTGTAGTTGGCAGTTTTTTCTACGCAGTGTGGATGGGCATGGACGCCGAGGTACCCTCGGCGTCCATGTCGAGACCACTGAGACTCGAGTATCCCGGTTCGCTCTGGCACATCACGGTTCGCGGCAACGAGAAGCGCCCGACCTTCCACACCGATCGTGACCGCCTCCGATTCCTCGATCTGCTCGGCGAGGCCGTGCGCCGCTTCCGATGGATCCTTACTGCCTATGTGTTGATGTCGAACCATTACCACCTCCTGCTTCAGCTCACTGAGGAAACCCTGGCCACGGGCATGCACTGGCTGAATGGAACCTATGCCCCCTGGTTCAACCGCTCGCATGAGCGCGTCGGGCACCTCTTCCAGGGCCGCTACAAATCGCATCTCATCGAGAAGGAGACGTACTTTCTCGAGGTGGTGCGGTACGTCGTTCTCAATCCGGTGCGCGCGAACATGGTCGAATGGCCCGACGCTTACGAGTGGAGCAGCTACCGCGCGACGGCCGGCCGGTGCGCGACGCCTCCGTGGCTGGCGGCGGACAACGTGCTCGCTCATTTCGCGAACGATCGAGGTGTGGCCCGCGCGCGCTATGCGGCATTCGTCGAAGCCGGAATCGACTGTGCCGACAGTCCGTGGAATGACCTCGTGGGGCAGATGTACCTCGGCAGCGAAGCCTTCGTGAAACGGATGCGGGACCGCGTCGAGGTGAAGCCGCGCGTGGCCGAGCACCCGCTCGCCCAAAGGGATGCGGCGCGGCCCACGATGGCTGCCATCGTTGCGGCGGTCGCCACAGTCCTGGACGTCCCGGAGGAGCGGATTCGCTACGGTCGCGGAGGTGCGCCCAGGAGCCTGGCGGCGTGGATCGGTTGCTATGAAGGATTGCTGACGAATGGCGAAATCGCCGCGACGCTGCGGCTGCGCAGCGACAGACGCGTCACGAGCCTCGTCGCCGATTGCGATCGGGAGTTGCGCCAGAACGAAGTCCTGCGCGAGTGTGCCGACCGCTGTCTCGCTACGATGGGTAGAAAAAAGTGCCGACTACAGACCTGACCCCCAACGCTAGCTCATCCAGTTGGTGGCGGCTTCCTTGTTCCACTTCGTGGTCATCTTCTTCGACTTCGTCCAGAACTCGATCGAGGACTTGCCGGTGATGTCGCCGACACCGAAACGCGACTCGTTCCAGCCGCCGAAGCCGAACGGCTCGCGCGGCACGGGCACGCCGACGTTCACGCCCACCATGCCGGCGCTGGCGGTCTCCATCACGTAACGGGCCACGCCGCCGCTCTCCGTGAAGACCGAGGCGGCGTTGCCGTACTTCGAATTCCGCTGAACCGCGAGCGCTTCGTCCACGTCCCTGGCGCGGATGATGACCATGACCGGCCCGAACACTTCCTCCTGAGCGATCCGCATCTCCGGACGCACGTGATCGATGAGCGTCGGCCCCACCCAGAAGCCGTCCTTGCGCGGATGATTGCGCCCGTCGACGAGCACCTTCGCGCCCTGCTCCTCGGCCTCGGTGATGTAGCGCTCGATGCGCTGCCTGGCCTGGCGCGAGATCACCGGTCCGATGGTGATGCCGCGCGTGGCCGACACCATCCGCTCGATGATGTGATCGCTCTTCCCGACAGCCATCATCACCGACGCCGCCATGCACCGCTGCCCGGCGCAACCCGACATGGACGCCACGACGTTCGACGACGTCATCTCCGGTTCCGCGTCCGGCATGACGATGAGGTGATTCTTCGCGCCGCCGAGGGCCAGGACGCGCTTGAGCGATGCGGTGCCGCGGCGGTAGACGATCTTGGCCACTCTCGTCGATCCGACGAACGTGATCGCCTCGATGCCCGGATGGTCGCAGATCGCTTCGACCGTGGCCTGTCCGCCGTTGACGACGTTGAACACGCCGTCGGGCAGTCCCGCTTCGCGCAGGATCTCGGCGAGGCGCATCGAGCTCAACGGAACCGCCTCGCTCGGTTTCAGAATCATGCAGTTCCCGAGGGCCAGGGCGTTGGGGATGGTCCAGTTGGGAACCATGTTGGGGAAGTTGAACGGGACGATCGACGCGACGACGCCGACCGGATAGCGCTCCACGCGGCATTCGACGCCGCGGCTCACTTCGAGAATCTCGCCGGCCGTGAGCTGCGGCAGCGAGCAGGCGAATTCGGTCAGCTCAGCCGACTTGAGAACCTCGGCTCGCGCTTCGTTCTCGATCTTGCCGTTCTCCTCGGTGACGAGCGCGGTGAGCTCGTCGATGTGTTTTTCGAGCAGCATCTTGTAGCGGAAGAAGACCTGCACACGCTCCTTGATCGGCATCGCCGACCAGGCCGGAAAGGCCTTTCGGGCAGCCTGCACGGCGCGATCGACTTCGGCCTGTCCTGAGAGCGGCACGCGGGAGATGACGCTGCCGTCCGCCGGATTCGTGACGTCGAGAAACTGTGCGCCGTTTCCGTCGACGAACTCGCCGCCGATGTAGTTGCGTACGTCCGGGTACTTCGTCGATGCAGTCTGTTCGATGACGCTCATAGCCCCTCCGGGACCGTTGAATTTACGCCTTCGCTACAATCATCGCAATGCGCTTCGAATCGAAGCGGGACGCCTGGCTTGTTCTGCTGCTGCGCATCGTGCCGGTCGTGGTGCTGCTGGTCGTCGCCGACGCCTGGTATCTCAGTCATCACGATCTGCGCGGACCGATCGCCGGCGCCTTCATCCTCATCGGAGTGGAGGTGTTTTTCTTCGAATGCATTCTGCGCTCGACGTACTACGTGATCGAGGGAGAAACGCTGGTGATCCGCAGTTCGTTCATCACCTGGCGGGTGCCGGTCCGCGACATCCGTGCGATCACCCCGACGCGCAGCGCGCTGTCGTCGCCGGCGCTGTCGCTCGACCGCCTGCGGATCGATTACGGCCGCCGCTGGATCATGGTTTCGCCTGACGACCGACGCCGCTTTATCGAAACGTTACGCACGATCAACCCCTCGATCGTGGCATGATGCTCTCGGACGATGGCGGGTCTGGGACAACTCTTCCGCACGAAATCGCTCGACGAGCTCGTCGCTGAAACGCACGAGGAGGGACACGAGCTCAAGAAGGTTCTGGGGCCGTGGAACCTCGTAGCCCTCGGCATCGGCGCGATCATCGGCGCCGGCATCTTCGCCACGATCGGCACAGCCGCGGCGGGCGACGCGCATCGTCCCGGGGCCGGCCCCGCGCTGATGATCTCGTTCGTGCTGACCGCGGTGGTCTGCGGATTCAGCGCGCTCTGCTACGCGGAGTTCGCCTCGATGGTGCCGGTGGCCGGCTCGGCCTACACCTACTCGTACGCGACGCTCGGCGAGCTCGTGGCCTGGATCATCGGCTGGGACCTGATGATCGAGTACGCCATCGGCAACGTGGCCGTGGCCATCTCCTGGGCGAACTACATGAACACGCTGCTGGAGGGGTTCGGCATCAAGCTCCCGGCGTGGCTGGCCGTCGATTACGGGACGGCCCTGAGCAGGATGCCCGAGGTCGTGGCCAACGCGCCGCACATCTTCGGCGTGCCGATCATCTTCAATGTCCTGGCCGTCCTCATCGTCACGCTGATCACGATCATCCTGGTGTGGGGCATCCGTGAATCAGCGAATTTCAACTTCTGGATGGTGGCGATCAAGCTCATCGTTCTGGGCTTCTTCGTGTTCGTGAGCATGAAATTCGTGAAGCCGGCGAACTGGCATCCCTTTGCGCCGAACGGATGGGAAGGCATCAAGACGGGCGCGGCGATTGTGTTCTTCGCTTACATCGGATTCGACGCCGTTTCGACGACGGCCGAGGAGGCCAAGAATCCGACGCGAGATCTGCCGATCGGAATCATCGGGTCGCTGATCGTCTGCACATTGATCTACGCGGTGATCGCGGCCGTGTTCACGGGCCTGATTCCCTACGGCGCGCTCGTGAAGACCCTGTCCAGTGAGCAGGCGGAGCCGCTGACGCTGGCGATGAAGTTTGTGTCCATGCCCGGCTGGATGGTCGGCGTGGTGGCGTTCGGCTCGGTCGTCGCACACACGGCGGTGCTGCTCGTGTTTCAGATGGGACAGCCCCGCATCTTCTTCGCCATGTCCCGCGACGGTCTCCTGCCGCCGTTCTTCTCACGCGTGCATCCGAAGTTCAAGACACCGTACGTGGCCACGATCATCACCGGCATCTTCGTCGGCGTGGCCGCTCTTTTCTCGTCACTCGACGAGATGGTCGACCTGACGAACATCGGGACGCTCTTCGCGTTCACGCTCGTCTGCATCGGCATCATCATTCTCCGTGTCAAGGATCCACACCGCAAACGCGGATTCCGCGTGCCCGGCGGAGCCTGGTTCCTGCCGGTCATCGGAGCGCTGTCCTGTGTGTATCTCGCGCGCTATCTGCCGAAGGAATCGTGGTGGCGATTCGGGATCTGGCTGGCCGTGGGCCTGGTCGTCTACCTCTCTTATGGCTACCGCCACAGCAGGATGAAGCATCCGCGTCCGCCGGGAGCGCCGCCGATGCCCCCCGACTTCAATCCGGAATCGCAACTGCCAGAAAGCGACGTCTCGTAGAGGGGGTCAGAGCTTTGGTTCGTCACTTTTCTCCAATAGGTGGAAAAGTGACGAACCAAAGCTCTGACCCCCTCCAACGACGGTAGAGAAGTGACGAAGCGAAGCTCTGACCCCCTCTACGACCAGCTCTGAAGCTCGACGATGTTGCCTTCGGGATCGGTGAGGTAGCACCAGGTCACCTGGGCGCCGGTCGCGGTCTCGAGCGTGACCATGTCGCCGACGGGCGTGCCGCCGGCGGCGAGAACTTCCTCCCGCGACCGTTCGACGTCGTCGACCGCGAACGCGATGTGCGCGAATCCCGGCCGGTTGACCGCCGCCGGCACCGTCGTGGCGAGATCGTCGTACTGGTAGATCTCGAGGGTCGGTCCGTTGTGGCCGTGTCCCGGGAGGCGCAGGTGGGCGCCCGTGAGATGCGCTCCCTGAAGACCGGTCCCTCGATCGAGATCGGCGCCGCGGTAGTCGCGCTCCGGCGGCACAGGCGTGCAGCCGAACACCCTCTGATAAAAGCCTGCCAGAGCACGCCAGTCGCGGGCGATGACGTTCACATGGCCAAACTTCGCGTCCATGCCGATAAGATACGGGAATGCCGCAAGCCGCGTCGAAACGATACAGGATCAAACCAGACACACGGGTCCGTCTCGCGGACTTCGATCCGGACGAGTCGAAGCTCGTCGACAGGAAAAAAGCCGACAGCCGGAACAAAGACATCCAGGAGGGCCTCGACAAATTGCAGGAGCTCCTGTACGCGGAGCATAGACACAAGGTGCTCATCATCCTGCAGGGCATGGATACCTCGGGCAAGGACGGCACGGTTCGCCACGTGATGGGAGGATTCGATCCCGCCGGCGTGCGCGTGGTTTCGTTCAAAAAGCCGACGCAGGAGGAGCTCGATCACGATTACCTCTGGCGTGTTCACGCGCAGACGCCCTCTTCCGGCGAGATCGTGGTGTTCAACCGCAGCCACTACGAGGACGTGCTGGTCGTACGCGTGCACTCGCTGGTGCCGAAGGATGTCTGGAGCGCACGCTACGACCAGATCAACGACTTCGAGCGCATGCTCACCGAGAACGGCACGACCATCCTGAAGTTCTTCCTGCACATCGACAAGGAAGAGCAGCGCCAGCGTCTCGAGGAGCGCATCCAGGATCCCAAGAAGCGGTGGAAGTTCCAGCATGGAGACATCGAAGAGCGCAAGCTCTGGGGCGACTACATCCGCGCCTATGAAGCTGTTCTCTCGAAGACGTCGACCGAGTGGGCGCCCTGGTACCTCATACCGGCCAATCACAAGTGGTACCGCAACTACGTGGTCGGCGCGATCGTCTCCGAGGCCCTGGAAACGCTGGGCATGAGATTTCCGGAGCCCGACCTCTCAGACGAAGTCGTGGAGTGATCAGCCGGTGAGCTTCTCCGCGAACAACGGCTCGGTGGGCAACGTCTGCGGGCCGCCCGCGGTGCACACCGCGAAGTGCGACTCGTACATCGAAACGCCGGCGAACTCTCCTCTGGCGTTGAGCACATAGAAGTTCAGGCCGAAATTCGGGTTGCCCTTCTCGTTGAGCAATGTCGATGGTGCTGGCCTTGACCCGCGGTCGATCAGCCCGTCAGCCACCATCGAGCGCTGCGCGCTCTCCGCGGCCTCGGCGCGCGTTTTCGGATCGGGATAGTGGGACGGATCGATGCGCCGCTTCCACTCCAGCCACATGGCGCGCGAGTGCTCGGTGTTGAGGTCGTCCTCGATCTTCATCCCGTTTGCCGACGAGATGACGACCGGCTTCACGCGCGAACCGATGACCGCCGGCGGTGGTGGCGAGGAACTCACGACGAGTGACGTTCGGCATGGCGTGAATCTCATCGTCGTGCGCCGCTCATTAAAGCGTCTCCAGTTCGGCGGCGACATCCTGAACCGGCCGCGGCAACCAGCAGTAGGGGCCGGCCTGAACGAAGCCGGCGCGGCGGAAGGTTCGGCGATACCACGCCGCGGGCCTGCGGATGAGACCATCGAGGTCGCCGAGGATATCGTCCTCGCTGGTGAGGACCTCGATGAAGGCGAGACCGCGGGTCACCCGTTCGAGGTGGGGCAGTCCGTTTTCGATTTCGCGGCCGGAGATGTAATGGAGCACGTCCGAACAGACGACCAGGTCATAGGTTCTCTTCACCGACCGCAGATCGGCGAAGGAGCCCTTGCGGATGTTCCGGGCCTGACCGAATCGTTCCACGGCGTAGTCGCTGGCGTCGATGCCCGTGTAGTGGACGTGTTTTCTGAGCGCGCGCAGGTGGGGAAACCAGGCCCCTTCGCCGCAGCCGACGTCGAGCACAGTCTCGATCGAGCGGCGGAGAAAATACTCGGCAGAGGTGACAGCCAGAGCGACTTTGCGCCGCACTTCAGCGCGATCGTGGACGCGGTTCTCCCGGCTGCGATACCACTTGTCGAAGTAGGTGCGGTCGTAGCGTTTCGTGGTTCAGGTCCGCTTCGGATTGAACTCGCCGGACTCGATGTACTCGGCGGGGATCTTGTGGAATTCGGTGACGCCCAGTCGCGCCAGCTCTTCTGCGGACATGCCGTCGGCCAGAATGAGGCCTTCGATCTCGCCGGTCCGTCCCTCCAGCTCCCAGCCGGTCCAGATCTCGGTCTCGGCGTAGGGTCGAAGGGAGATTTTCTGGAGATAGCGCGACATCAGTCAACTCAGGCGGTAGCCGATTTTAACATTGCGGCCAAACGCGCACTGTTGCATCCTTAGCGTATGCAGGAATCAGCAGGGGATGCAACTGTCCGCACGCGGCGGCGTGAGGACCTCCTCAGCAACATTCAGTTGTTCGAATCGCTCACGCCGGACGATCTGAAGTCTCTGGCCCGGCGCCTCGAGAACACTGAATACAAAGAGGGCGACGTGATCTTCCGCCAGGGAGAGAGCGGCTCGTCGCTCTTCATCATCGAGGACGGAGCCGTGGAAATCTCTTACGGTGAGGGCAGGAGCAAGGTGGTCCTGTCCAGTCTGTTCACCGGCCAGTACTTCGGAGAGCTCTCTCTGTTTGACGGCGCCCCGAGATCGGCCACGGCCACGGCCACCCGCGAGGCTCGCCTGGTGCGGCTCGACCGCGACGATCTCGTCGACTTCGTGAACAAGAACCCTGCGGCGGCGCTGCGCATCATCTCGGAGATGAGCGAGCGTCTGCGCCAGACCAACGAGCTGATGTCCCGTCAGGTCTCGCGCAATGTCCTCGAGGAAGCGGAGGAGCAGCTCACGTTCGGCCAGCGCATCGCCGACCGCGTGGCCAAGTTCGGCGGCTCCTGGCCCTTCATCGGGATCTTCGCGGCCGTCATGTTCGTCTGGATGGGCGTGAACATCATCCGCCTGGCGCACTTCGATGCCTATCCTTTCATCCTGCTCAACCTGGCCCTGTCGACGATCGCCGCCATTCAGGCGCCGATCATCATGATGAGTCAGAACCGGCAGTCGACGAAGGACAAGCTGCTTGCCGAGAATGACTATCAGGTCAATCTCAAGGCCGAGATGGAGATCGGCGCGCTGATGCGCGGGCAGGCCGAGGTGCTGGCGCGGCTGGCGTTGATCGAGCGAGCGACTTCGAAGCGGATGGTCGAGGGCGTGGGAGAGTTGAAGATTCCGCGAGGGCTGACGGAGAGTCCGCCGGGGGTGTAATCCCGATCTCCAATCCATGATTGACATTCTCCGGAGTTCAGCCGTATATTCGCGAAAACTCAACAAACCGACCGGTCGGCCGGTAAATCGGAGGGATCGATGACCCGTCGTGCGCTGCCGCTCCTCTGGCTGCTTCTCGTGTGTTTTCTTACAGTTCCGCTGAGCGCCCAGATCGACAAGGCTTCGATCGAGGCCGTTGCGCTCGATCAAGCGAAAGCGCCGCTCCCCGGTGTCACCGTCACGGTCACCCGGCCGGAGACTGGTTTCGCAACCATCGGCGTGACCGACGCTGCCGGGCTGGCGCGCTTCGGGGCGCTGGCGCCGGGTGCGTATCACGTGCAGTTCGCGCTGGAAGGATTCGCGCCGGTGAAGAGCTCGCGCATGGTGCTTCGGGTCGGCGAGAACGCGCACGTGGCCGTGGAGATGCGCGCGTCCGCGAGCGAGACGATCACCGTCGCCGCCGACGCGCCGCTGGTCGACGTACACAAGACCGACTCGTCGACCAACATCGTGCCGGAGCAGATCGAGTCGCTGCCGGTGGCGGACCGCGACTTCGAGCGGCTGGCGTTCATCGCTCCGGGCGTGCAGCGCGAGCGCGGCGGATTCCGCTTCATCAACGGCGGACCGGTCATCGGTGCGGGCGGCAACGCCTCGCAGGCGACGGTGCTCGTCAATGGCGTCGACCTCACCGATCAGCTCAACGGCCTTTCGCGCGCACGCTTCTCCCAGGATGCGGTGCGCGAGTTCCGCGTCATCACGGACCGGTTCGACACGGAAATCGGCGGCTCCGCCGGCGGCGCGCTGTCGATCGTGACGAAGTCGGGGACGAACACGATGCACGGGGACGTGTTCGGATTCTTCCGGGACTCCTCGCTCCGCCAGAAGGGAGCGCTCGACCTGCAGAAGAACAACGACTACTCGCGGCGCCAGCTCGGATTCACGGTGGGCGGGCCGATCACGCGCGACAAGCTCTTCTACTTCGGCTCGCTCGAGCAGATCAACGAGCACAACATCGTCCTGTTCCGTCCCGGTGGCGCGTATACGAGCCAGGCCGCGGACATCTCTCATCCGTTCGATCAGACGCTGCTCTTCGGCAGTCTTGACGCCAACATCAACGCGCAGATGACGGCCGGCTTCAAGGGCGTCTACGAGAAATACAACGAGGACAACTTCCGCGTGGGCGGGGTGGCCGATCAGTCGGCCGGTCAGACG
This sequence comes from Thermoanaerobaculia bacterium, assembly GCA_038244815.1. GTDB lineage: Bacteria > Acidobacteriota > Thermoanaerobaculia > Gp7-AA8 > Gp7-AA8 > DASVHS01. The sequence goes on along the minus strand of JBBRTB010000002.1, from coordinate 118,208 downwards.
CTCGAGCGCCGCAACTGGAACGGCACGGCCGAGCACAACTGGTCGGTTTCCGCGAACTCGTCGAACGAAGCGCGGCTTCAGTACGGCACGCGCCGCTTCTACGAGCCGACGAACTCCAACGGCGTGGCCGAATGGTTCTCCAGCGGCAATACGCTGCAGACCGGCGGCAATATCCTCGGCAGCCTCCTCGGCGACGGCAACACCTGGGAGTTGCGCGACACCTGGCACCAGCACCTGGCCTTCGGCCGCAGCTCGCACGATGTGAAGGTGGGGTTTTCGGCGCAGCACGTCCACGAGCGCTTCCGGCTCGACACGTACGAGCACGGGCTCTTCATCTACGTGACCGACACGCGGGCCCTCCCGCTGGCGTACGCGTACGGGGTGGGCTCATCGGACGTCAGCACGAACACGAACATCTACGGCGCGTTCATCGACGACTCCTGGCACCCGACGACGAAGCTCCTGGTCAACCTGGGTATCCGCTACGACCTCGATACGAATGGAAACAACGCCGGCTTCACCCATCCGCTCATCCCGAATCCACGCCCCAGGGACAAGAACAACTACCAGCCGCGCGGCTCGTTCAGTTTCGATGTCCTCGGCAACGGGACGCAGGTGCTTCGCGGCGGCGTTGGAAAATTCATCGGCCGCTTCCTGCTCGTGCCCGCTCTCAGCGAGCTGCAGCAGAACGGCGTGACCGGGCGCGTCACCTACACCCGCGTGAACGGTGCGCTGTTCGGGATTCCCTCGCTGGCGCTCGATCCGAACAACCCGACCACCACCGGCATCGTCTCCAAGCCGGCCATCACGCTGCTGGCGCCCGACTACAAAGCCCCGGAGTCGAATCAGGCCTCGCTCGGCTACACGCTCAAGCTCGGTGCTTCCCGTCTGTTCCTGGACACGGAAGGCATCTACGTCAAGGGCACGAACGAGATCGTGGTGCGGGACGTCAACTGGAGCGGCAACGCCACCCGCAAGCGTCCGCACACGCAGTACGACCAGGTCAACATGTACACGAATGACGGCCACTCGAAGTACACGGCGCTGGTCTTCTCGCTGAACGGACAGGTGCGGCAGAGCGATCTCCTCACTGCCTCGGTCACGTTCGCGAACAAGAAGAACATCAGCGACGACTTCAGCCCCGACTTTCCGACCGGCTACCCGAACGATCCGGCGAACATCGAGGCGGAGTACGGACGAGGCCGCGGCGATGAGCGCTATCGCATCGTGCTCTCCGGTGTGTTCCACCTGCCGGCCGGCTTCCTGATCTCTCCGATCTACGAATACGGCTCCGGCCAGCCCTGGACGCATCGTCTCGGCTACGACTTCAACGGCGACGGCAAGAACTCGGATCGTCCGCTCGGCGTCGGACGCAACACCATGGACGGCCCGCTGTTCCGCCAGCTCTCGCTGCGCCTGACGAAGGCGTTCGCCGCCGGCGGCTTCGGCCAGGTGGAAGCGATCGCCGAGGGGTTCAACATTACGAATGTGAAGAACTATGACGTGCAGTCGATCAACGGCGGCGAATTCCTGAGCGGTCCGACCGCGGCGAATCCCGCCGCCACGGCCGTTCCCAACCCGCGCTACGGCAAGTTCAGCGCGACACTCCCTCCGCGCGAGTTCCAGCTGGGACTGCGGTGGGTGTTCTAGGGACGTGAAGACATCTTGGATCTCAATCTCAAGGACAAAGTGGTGATCGTGACTGGTGGCGCAGCCGGGATCGGCCGCGCCACCGCCGATCGGTTCCAGGCCGAAGGTGCGCGCGTGGTCATCTGGGATGTGCCGGACGTCGACGTGACGAAGCCGGATGTCGTGCAACGCGCCACGGACGTCGTGATGGCGAAACACGGCCGCATCGACGTGCTCGTGAACAACGCCGGGATCCTTCGCGACTCGCAGCTGGTGAAGTGGAAGGACGGCAGCGTCGTCTCGATGATGGACGACGCGACGTTCGACGCCGTGATCGACGTCAATCTCAAGGGCGTGTTTCACTGCACACGAGCAGTCGTTCCGCACATGATCGGGGCCGGCCGCGGCGTGATCCTCAACGCCTCTTCGATCGTGGGCCTCTACGGCAATTTCGGACAGACCAATTACGCGGCCACGAAGGCGGGCGTAATCAGCTTCACGAAGACCTGGTCGCGCGAGCTCGGCAAGTACAACATCCGCGTCAACGCCGTGGCTCCGGGATTCATCGCCACGGACATGGTCAGGCAGATGCCGCCGAAGGTTCTGGAGTCGATGGCCTCGCACACTCCGCTCGGCAGGATGGGCGAGCCGGACGACATCGCCAACGCCTACGTGTGGCTGGCTTCCGACGCGGCAAAGTTCATCAGCGGGGCGGTGCTGTCGGTCGACGGGGGTCTCGTCCTTGGCACGTAACGGCCAGCCCGCGTACGCGAACATCATCGCCACCGGCGCGTATCTTCCGGAAATCGAGATCACGAACGACATGCTGCGCCGGCGCTTCGACGCCACCGTGCCTGAGTTCGTGAACAAGATGGAAGCGTCGAGCGGGATTCTCTCCCGCTGGTATGCGCCGGAAGACTGGGCGGCCTCCGACCTTGCCGAGCGCGCGGCGCGCCAGGCGCTTCAGCGCGCGCAGAAGAAGCCCGAAGAGCTCGACCTCATCATCCTCGGTACCGACTCGCCGGACTACATCACGCCGGCCACGTCGGTCGTGCTGCAGAGCAAGCTCGGGGCGAAGAATGCCGGCACGTTCGACGTCGGTTGCGCCTGCGCCTCATTTCCGACGGCGATCTCGACGGCCTCGGGACTGATGGCCACCAATCCGGGGCTGCGCACGGTGCTCGTGGTCGGCGTCTACATGATGCACAAGCTGGCAGCGAGTGATGACCCGATGGTCTTCTTCTACGGCGATGGCGCGGGCGCGGCCATTCTCGAGCGCGGCCACGAGCCGGGTTTCATCGCCGCGGCGTTTGCGGCGGACGGCTCGTATCACAAGAACTGGCTCATTCCCGCCGGTGGCACGGCTGAACCGGTGACCGAGGCAGCGATCCGCAACGGTCGGGCCACGGTGAAGATGGTCGAACGTTATCCGCCGGAGATCAACAACGAAGGCTGGCCGAAGATCGTACGCGAGGTGGCGCAGAACGGTGGCTTCGCCGTCAGTGACATCGATTTCATCATCTTCACGCAGGTCCGCAAGCCAACCATCGATCTGGTCATGAAAGACCTCGGCCTGCCCATGGAGAAAACGCACACGATCATGGAGCAGCAGGGATACACCGGATCGGCCTGCATCCCCATGGCACTCGACGACGCGCTCGCCCACCACAAGATCAAGCCGGGCCATCTCGTCGTGCTCGTCGGCTCGGGCGTCGGTTACAACCAGGCCGCCGTCGCGTTCCGCATGCCCCTCCAGGAGGCGCGGCTCTATGAGCGCGACTGACCCGGCCGTCGAGCTCGTTCGCATGATGCGGGGCGCGCTCGCCGCATCCGGATTGACGCGCAAAGAAATCGACGGTTCGGTCTACTGGGCCGGTGGCAAAGGGAGCGAGACGCTCGTCCTGCTCCACGGTACGAATGATCAGGCGGGAACGTGGGCGCGTGTCGTGCCGCTGCTGGCCGGTCGCTACCAGCTGATCCTTCCCGATCTCGCCGGACATGGTGAGAGCGAGCCGCACACCGGCCGCATTGCCTTTGCCGTCGTGCTCGAAGGCCTCGACCGGATCCTGGCGCACGAAGAGGCGCGCGACATCATCCTCGGCGGCAATTCGTTCGGCGCGTGGATAGCGATTCTCTATGCGCTCGCGCATCCGGATCGCGTGAAGCGCCTCGTGCTCGAGTCGGGAGGCGGACTGGCACGGCCCCTGGGCGTCCCGCTGACGGCTGTGGATCGGGAGACGGCGGGAAGGATTCTGCGCGCGGTGCATGGCCCGAGTTACGTTCCGCAGGATTGGGTCATCGACACACTGCTGGCCCGCTCGTCGGACTCGCCGATGCTGCGGCTCGACGGAATCATGGAGAACTTCGTCGATGGCCGGCTGGCGCAACTGAGGCCGCCGGCGACGCTGATCTGGGGTGCCGACGATGGCGTCGTGCCGCTTTCCTACGGGAAGGAACTGACGGCCATGATTCGCGGAGCGAAGCTGCACGTCATCGAGGGAGCCGCGCACGTTCCGCATCTGCAGCAGCCGGAGCGATTCGTCGAATGTTTGACGGCGATCTCCTAGCCGAGCGCGCGCGCGTCACGCCGGAGAAGCTGGCCATCGTCTCGCTCGAGACCGGTGAGCGCCTCACGTACGCGGAACTGAGCGATCGAACCGACCGCGCTGCCGCCACATTGCGGCACGCGGGCATCGGCGCGGGCGAACGCTACGGCATGCTCGCGCACAACTCGATCGACTATGTGGCGTTCTTCTTCGCCGCCGGCCGGACCGGCGCGATCGCCGTTCCGCTCTCGACGCGCGCCACCGGTCACGAGCTCGGGCAGATCGTCGAAGACTGCGGGATGAAAGCGCTCTGGTACGGACCTGAATTCTCGAACACGTTGCCGGTTACCGGTTACCCGCTGGCCCTCGCCGCGGACTCGGAAACCGGTAGCCGGAAACCGGCAGCCGGTTCCGCTGAAGATGTGTTCTGCCTTCTGTACACATCCGGCACGACCGGAAGGCCGAAGGGCGTGATGATCCCGCGGCGGCAACTGCTGTTCAACGGCTACAACACGGCGATCAACTGGGGGCTGCGGGACGACGACGTCAGTCCGGTGTTCACGCCGATGTACCACGCCGGCGGGCTGGCCGCGTTTCTCATCCCCATCTTCTGCGCCGGAGGCACGATCGTTCTGCACAAGAGCTTCAACGTGACCGAGGTCTGGCGGACCATCGAACGCGAGCACTGCACCGTGGTCCTGGGCGTGCCGACGATCTGGAAAGTGCTCATGGAAGCGCCGGAGTTCGCCACGGTCGGTCTCCAGCACGTTCGCTGGTTCATCAGCGGCGGCGCGCCGCTGCCCGCGTACCTCATCGAGGCGTACCAGAAGCGGGGCGTCGTCTTCAAGCAGGGCTACGGGATGACGGAAGTGGGCGTGAACTGCTTCACCATGACCGTCGACGATTCGTACCGGAAGCCGGGATCGATCGGCCGCCCGATGATGTACACGGAGGTCGAACTGCGGGACATGGACGGCGAGGTGGGCGAGATGTACATCCGCGGTCCGCACGTCAGCCTCGGATACTGGAACAACGAGGCGGCGACACGCGAGTCGTATCTCGACGGCGGCTGGTTTCGCACGGGCGACCTGGCCCGCCGCGATGACGACGGCTTCTTCTACATCGCCGGGCGCAGGAAGGAGATGTTCATCAGCGGCGGTGTCAACGTCTATCCGGCAGAGATCGAGGGGGAGCTCGTGCAGCATCCCGCGGTCGCCGACGCCGCCGTCATCGCCGTGACGGACGCGACCTGGGGCGAGGCGGGTGTGGCGTTCGTCGTCGCGCGCGATGTGACCGCCGAGGAGCTGGCCTCGTATCTCAACGGCCGCATCTCGAGATACAAAGTGCCGAAGCGGTTCGTCTTCGTCGAGGCACTCCCGCGCACCCCTTATGGAAAAGTCGAGAAAGGAAAACTGCGTGAGCAGCTATCCTGAACGGCGATTGGGAACCAGAAAGCGGCCCCAGACGCAGGAAGAGCGCTCGGAGCGCAGCCGGCAGCAGATCCTCGAGGCCGCGCTGACCCTCTTCTCACACCAGGGCTACGGGGCCACCGGCGTCCGCGACATTGCGGAGACAGCGGGGCTTTCGAAGGGAAACGTCTACCATCACTTTCCCGACAAGGAGAGCATCTTCCGGGCCTTGCTGGACCGCTATTTCCAAGCCATGACGACGCCGGAGTTCCCGTTCAACCGGGCCCTGGCCAGCGGCACCTTTCCGGACAACCTCGAGGCCCTCGGCCGTGCCGCGCGCGATACCGTGCACGAATACCGCGAATACGTCGCGCTGATCTATGTCGACGTCGTGGAGTTCGACGGATCCCACGTGCGCAAGTTCTACGAGAGCATGGCCGATCGCTTCAACGCCTTCCTCAAGGCCCACGGGATGGAGGATGAGCTGAGGACGCGGCTGCAGGAAGGGCTGTCGCCGATCTCCGCGGTCATGCTGGCCACGCGCATCTTCTACAACTACTTCTCGATCGAAATTCTGTTCGGCGTCAAGGACCACTTCGGGAAGGGCACCGACGAGGTGGTGAGCGACATCTCGCGGATCCTGCGCCACGGAATGTTGAGAACGTAGGGCCGGCTCGCCAGCCGGCCCCTGTCAGTTCTCTTCGTTCTTGTCTCTCTCCGCTCGCACCTCGCGGCGCAGCTTGCGGAAGCGCGGATCGGAGCGGAGACTGTTCAGGTCGTCGTCCCTGTCGATGTAGTTGCCCAGCTCGAACCCGGCGCCGCGCGCTTTCTGCAGCCAGTCGATGGCGGTCTCATTCTGATTCGAACGGGCATAACCGCAGGCGATGTTGTACATCGAGGTCGAGGGGCGGTAGTTCAGATCGAGCGCCCGCTTGAACGCGCTGATGCTCTCCTGATTCTGTCCGGCCTGCAGCGCGGCGAAGCCGAGGTTGAACCAGGGGCGGCCGAGGTTCGGGTATTTCTGGGTGAGGGAGCGGAAACGGGGAAGGGCGTCCACCCAGTCGCTGTCGTCGCCGAGCCATTTGCTCAGGATGTTGTTGCCGGGTTGCAGCCGGAGGTCCGTGGCCATCTTCTTGAGATCGCCGAACCTCGGATCGCCTCGAAGATTGTCGATGTCGGAGTCGTCGTCGAGTTTGTCGATGGAGTCGAAGCCTTCCTGGACGGCCTTCTGCAGCCACTGCATGCCCGAGGCGACGTCGCCCTTGCGGGCGTAACCGCAGGCGATGTTGTACATCGTCGTCGACGGCTTGTATCCCTTTGCCAGGGCCTGTTTGAATGCGTCGATGCTCTGGTCGTACTGGCGGAGCGGCAGCATCTCGTAGCCGATGGAGAACCACGCGCTGGCGTCGGCATTCGGGAGCGCCTTCAGGGATTGATAGCGGCGCATCGTGGAATCGAGGCGATCCTCGCTCTTGCGGCGCTCACGATCCGGCGCCTCCGCCATCACGCCCTTGAACAGAGCCGTCTCGCGGATGGGATCGAGGTCGGAGTCGCCGGCGATGTGGCCGTAATTGTCGTAGCCGGCGTTGATGGCATCGCGCAGCCACTTCACGGAGTCTGGTGCGTCGTCGAGCTGCGCATACCCACAGGCGATGTTGTACATCGAGTCCTCGACGCGATAGCCGTGGGCGATGGCCTGCTTGAATCCCTCGATGGCCTCGCGGAAGTGATCGTTGTTGTGCAGTTCGTAGGCGCGCTGGTACCACTCCCGGCCCGTCGCCGGCGCCTTGCGATTGGTCAGTCGCTCGTATTTCGCGAGCAGCACGTCGGACGTGTCGATGAGTTTGTCGAGATCGAGGACGGCCGGCTTGGGGTTGTTGCGATCGGCGACGACCGTCACGGTGGACGACGAGGGCTGCGGCGCTGCAACCAGTCGCACGGAGGCGAACGGCACAAGCAGGAGCAGCGACAGCGCCGCGATCGCCCCGACTGCGCTCAATGAGAAATTGCCGCGCCGGACATGGGGCTGCAGGATCGAGAGCAGCCGGCCTTCGAGCTGGGAGCGACGGGACATGGCCAGCGTGACGGAGCGGAACGGATCGACGCGCGGCAATGCCTTGGCGATCGACAGCAGATGTTCGGCGTAGTCGGAAGCCTTCGTGCCGGCCTCGAGGACGAGATCGTCGCAGGCGCGCTCGCATTCGGCGCGGGCGATGTTCTCGAGCGACCACATCAGAGGATGGAACCAGAACAGGGCCACGGCGGCCTTGGTGACGAGCAGCGTCAACCCGTCCAGACGCTTCACGTGCGCGAGCTCGTGCAGCAGCACGACACGCAGCCGCTCCGCGGGCCACTCGGCCGAGGAAGCGGGCAGAAGCAGGATCGGCTTGGCCAGTCCCCACACCACCGGAACGCTGACGTTGCTCGAACGGAGCAGGTGGACCTCGCGCGCAAGACGAAGGTGATCGCAGGCGCGATCGAGCTCGCGCAAGGCCACCTCGTCGGTGATTTCGGAGCTGCGTCGAGCCACCAGGCCGACCCCCGCCACGCCCGCCATCATGCGCAGCAGGAGAGCCAGCGACGCCGCCAGGACGCCGATGACCAGAAAGCCCTGCCAGCTTTCCCGCAGGGTCTCCAGTGCGCGCGAGACCGCGTCGAGCCTGGCCTCCGGAACCACGTGCGCGGCCTTGGCCACGGTGATCGCCGTGGCCACGGTGTTGCCGGGGAGCTCGTCGTCGTCGCCGGTCGCCCCGATCGTTTTCGGCTGGGCCTTCGCCGGCGTCGCCGTCTGCTGCGGTTGCGTCACCGGCTGGCTCGGCAGAACGGCCACCCGCCACGCCGGCAGCGCCAGCGCGATGATGGGCATGGCCAGGACGCTGCAGAGCACGAGTGTGATGCCGAGATGTTTGGACGCGGCGGAAAGGCGGGGCACCGCCAGGAGCAGGACGCGTGCGATGGCCAGAATGAGCGTCGCTTTGAGGACGACGATCACGGCGGGCAAGGTGAGCCCAAGCGACTGTACGCGGGTTGCCAGGTCGATCATGGACATGTCAGCGTCCCTCCTTCCGCGCCTGGTCGATCAGGCTCGATAGACGGTCAAGCTCCTCGGAAGTCAGCCTCTCTTTTCGTTCCAGCAGCGTAGCCACGACATTTGCCGCTGAGCCGTCGAAAAACGTGGCCAGCAACAGGTCGAGCGCGGAGAGGCCCGCTTTCTCTCGCGGCATGGTGGGCAGATACACGTAGCGGGCTCCGTCGTGGTGATGTTTCACGTGCCCCTTCTGCTCCAGCACGCGCAGCGTGGCCCGCACCGCCGAATAGCTCGGTGCATCGGCCATCTTTTCCATGACTTCGTTCGCCGTGGCCTTCCCGTTGCGGAAGATGATGTTCATCATCTCGCGCTCGCGGCGGCTCAGTTCGTGTTGTTTTGCCATCGGTTTCGTACTCCCGCCATGCTGCTGAATTTCCAGCATGTGCTGGAAAAATAACGTTCGGAGACGGACCTGTCAAGCGAGACACAGCAATGTGACATCGGAGGAGATTACGCAGGAGCAGTGAGGGAGTTTCATCCGCGCTCGAAACTCGGGATTCGGCAGACGACACGTCCCGAAGTACGATGCGTCTTCCAGGAGCGTACATGTCCGGTCCCATCACGAAATTCATTCAGCATCACTATCGTCACTTCAACGCGGCGGCCTTGCGCGCGGCGTCGGACGACTACATCAGGCATCTCGATCGAGGTGGAAAGATGCTGGTCACGCTGGCCGGGGCCATGTCCACCGCGGAGCTGGGCATCTCGCTGGCCGAGATGATCCGCCAGGACAAGATTCACGGCATCAGCTGCACGGGCGCGAACCTGGAGGAGGACATCTTCAATCTGGTGGCGCACGATCACTACGAGCGCGTGCCGCACTACCGCTACCTGAGCGCTCAGGACGAGAAGGGGTTGCTCGACCGTCACATGAACCGGGTCACGGATACATGCATCCCCGAGGGTGAGGCCATGCGGCGGATCGAGGCGGCGGTGCTGCGGCACTGGGAGAAAAAAGACAAAGAAAAGAAGTGTCTTTTTCCGCATGAATTTATGTATGAGATTCTACGCGACGGGTCGATCGAGGAGTCCTACCAGATCGACCCGAAACACAGTTGGATGATCGCCGCCGCGGAGAAGAACCTGCCGATGTTCGTCCCGGGATGGGAGGACTCCACCCTCGGCAACATGTACACCGGCCACTGCATCTCCGGCGACGTGAAGAACGTGCACACGGTGCGCACGGGCATCGAGTACATGATCGAGCTTGCGGACTGGTACACGCGCCTCTCCGCCCAGTCCTCGATCGGGTTCTTTCAGATCGGCGGCGGCATCGCCGGCGACTTTCCGATCTGCGTCGTGCCGATGCTTCACCAGGACCTGCAGCGCACGAGCGTGCCGCTGTGGGGCTACTTCTGCCAGATCAGCGATTCGACGACGAGCTTCGGCTCGTACTCCGGCGCGGTGCCCAACGAGAAGATCACCTGGGGCAAGCTGGGCGTCGATACGCCCTCGCACGTGATCGAGTCGGATGCCTCGATCGTGGCGCCGCTGATGTTCGCGTACGTGTTGGGATGGTAATGATGAAGGTCGCTGGAACTCTGGGTATCTTGGTCGCTTCTTTGTCGCTTCTCGCTGCTTCTCCTCAGCGAGCGGGTAACCCGGCAACCGGGCAACTCGAAAAGGACGTGTACTTCCTCGCCGCCGACGCGCAGGAAGGTCGCGGGCTGGGCACCGAGGGGCTGAAGCGTGCGGCCGGCTATCTGGAGCAGCGCATGCGCGCCGTCGGTCTCCAGCCGGCATTCGGCAAATCGTATCGGCAGCCCTTTCCTGTCAAGATCGGTGTGACTCTCGGCGCGAACAACGCGCTCTCGGGAGTGGCCCGCGAGGATTGGACGCCGCTCGGCTTCTCGAGCTCCGGTGCGTTCTCCGGCGAGATCGTCTTCGCCGGCTATGGTATCGAGGCCCCTCCACTCGATTATCGGGAGCTCGATGGCGTCGACCTCAAGGGAAAGGTCGCGCTGATGCTGCGTTACGAGCCGCAGGAAAAAGACGAGAAATCGATCTTTGACGGCCGCCGGCCGAGCCGCTGGTCGGCCATGCGTTACAAAGTTCTGCAGGCGCGCGAGCGCGGCGCCGTCGCCGTGATCTTCACCACCGGCCCGCTGCAGGCCGACGAGAAGGACCGCGTGCCCGCGCTCAAGAACGACGGCCCGGAGAGTCCGGCCGGGATCCCCGTCCTGCAGGTGAAGACGTCGGTCGCGCAGAAGTGGATCGATCTGGCCGAGTTCCAGAAAGCGGTCGACGCCGATCTAAAACCACGCTCGCGCCCCCTGGGCCTCCACATCGACGGCAACGCCGACGTCCGCGCCACGTATGCGAATGCCGAGAACATTGCCGGAGTGATTCCCGGCCGCGGCACGCACGCGAACGAAGTGGTGGTCATCGGCGCTCACTACGATCATCTCGGATACGGCGGGACCGGCTCGATGCGGCCGAACGTGCACGCCATTCACAACGGCGCCGACGACAATGCCTCCGGCGACGCCGCGGTGCTGGCCATTGCCGCGCGGGTTCGCAAACAGCTGGAGGGCGTGAAGGACCATCGCACCGTCCTGGTCGCGCTCTTTTCGGCGGAGGAAGTCGGGCTGGGCGGCTCGGCCTACTTCGTCGCCCATCCGCCGCTGCCGGTCTCGAAGATGGTGGCGATGATCAATCTCGACATGGTCGGCCAGTTGCACGACGACCGTCTCATCGTCTTCGGCACCGACTCGGCCGCGCAGTGGAGCGACGTCATCGCTCGCGCCGCCACGCTGACGAAGCTCGATGTCACCTCCAAGGGCGACGGCTATGGTCCCTCGGATCAGACCAGCTTCTACGCGGCGCGCGTCCCGGTCCTGCACCTCTTCACGGGCGCGCACGAGCGCTATCACACGCCCGATGACAAAGCGGACACGCTCAACTACGCCGGCATGGAGCGCGTGGCCGGCTTCGGGACGAGTGTGCTGATGGACGTCGCCGCGGAACGGGTCACCCCGCAATACGCGCGCACCTCCGCCGCGCCGGCGCAGGAGGGTGACTCCCGCGGCTATGGCGCATACCTCGGCACCGTTCCCGACTACGGCGCGATGGAGGCGACGACGGGCGGAGTCAAGCTTGCCGACGTCCGACCGGGAGGGCCGGCCGATCAGGCGGGCATCCGCGGCGGCGACGTCATCGTCTCGATGGCTGGAACGACGATCGAGAATCTCTACGACATGACTTACGCACTGCAGGACCACAAGCCCGGCCAGACCATCGACGTGGTCGTCCTGCGCAACGGTGAACGGGTCACGCTGCGCGCGACGCTCGGCACGAGAGGCGCCGCGCCGCCGCCCGCCGCCTCGCCCTCGCACGCCGAATCGATCGACGCCGGCAAGCCCTATGAGAAAACGCTCGAAAGCGAGAAGCATCTCAAGGACATCCGCCAGCTCACCTTCGGCGGCGAGAACGCCGAGGCCTACTGGAGTCCGGATTCGAAAAGGCTGATCTACCAGGCGCATGCGGCGGAGAACGCCTGCGATCAGCAGTACGTGATGGACCTTGCCACCGGGGAGACGAAGCTCGTCTCCAGCGGAAAGGGTCGCACGACCTGCGGTTACTTTTCCTATCCGAAAGCCGACCGCATCCTCTACGCGTCGACCGAAGGGACATCGCCGGAGTGTCCGCCGCCGGCGGACCGATCGAAGGGATACGTGTGGCCGGTCTATCCGTCGTATGAGATCTACGAACAGACCGCGACCGGCCTTCACGTCCTCGCTCCTTCCCCCGGCTACGACGCGGAAGCGACCTGGTGTCATCAGGGCGGCAAGATCATCTTCACGTCCATGCGCGACGGCGATCTCGATCTCTACGAGATGGACGAACAGGGAAACGTCACGCGCCGGCTCACGAACACTCCCGGATACGACGGCGGCGCGTTCTACAGCGCGGATTGTAAGGAGATCGTCTGGCGGGCTGACCATCCGACCGGAGCGGCGCTCGACGAATACCGCGCGCTGCTGAAACAGAATCTCGTCAAGCCCACTCTCATGGAATTGTTCGTGGCAAACGCAGACGGCTCGAACGCGCGGCAGATCACGTCGAACGGCGCCGCGAACTTCTGCCCGTACTTCACTCCCGACGGGAAGGGCATCATCTTCGCCTCGAACCTCGGCGATCCCCAGCGTCGCGAGTTCGATCTGTACATCGTTCCCAAGACCGGCGGCGATCCGGAGCGCATCACGTTCGCGCCCGGTTTCGACGGCTTCCCGGTTTTCAGTCCCGACGGCCGGTGGCTGGTCTGGGCGTCGAATCGCGCCAATCCGACGGGATACGTGACGAACCTGTTCGTGGCGCGGTGGGTTCCGTAGGGGTTCGGTGCTGGTTGCTGGGTGCTCGGCGTTGACTTTTCCGAGGCCCGAGGCCCGAGGCCCGAGGCCTAAGTTCTACCGCGTCACGCTGACGCGCGTCGCCGCGGTGGTCGGGGTCGATGTCTCGTCGTGACCTTCGACCATGATCTTCGCGGAGACGGCCTGGAAGAGGAGATCGTTCGTGACGTCGCGGCGTTGATCGAAGCGATAGTGCAACTCGCCGTTCGCGGGCAGGTGCGTCGGATATCCCATGCCGGCGATCTGTGCGGCGTCGTAGCTCTCGGATGCCACCTGGATGCCGCCGAGCGCCGTGACGTTCGCGGAGACGCGATCGATGTCGACACCGTGGCCGCCGGTCTCATGCAAAACGACCTCGAGGGGGAAGTCATACACGGTGCCCTGGACTCTCGTGGCCACGATCGGGTTCGGGTTGACCTGAATGCTCAGCGCACCGTGGCCGGTGGCCGAAGGGCTCACCGGACCACGGCTGCCTGCGCAGAACGAGGCGAGCAGTGCCAGAGGAACGAGTGCGACGCCCCGCATCAGGCCGTTAGTGGTTCATTCCGGCCATGTCGTGGAGCGTGACGACGCCGCAGGCGATGCGCGGACCGGCGTTGCCGGCCGGTTGCGAGGTCAGATCGTCGGCGTTGCCGTGAAGGACCACCGCATGTCCGACGACCGAGGTCACACCGTCATGCACGGTGATCGCGCGGGTATTGAACTTCGCGTGCACCTGGCCGCCGGCGTCGGCGGTCACGTTGCCGAAGTCTCCGGCATGATGGGACTGCGCGTCTGGCGCGGCGTGGGGCATGTTCATGGGATTGAAGTGGCCGCCCGCGGCCATGCCGTTGTTGCTGCAGTCGCCTTTCTCGTGGACGTGAAATCCGTGCACACCCGCAGGAACGTTCGTGAGGTCGGCAGTGACGTCGACGCTGCCGTCATTCAGTTCCTGAAAGTGCACGGTGCCAGTGGCACTCGATCCGCTGATCGGTGTGAGCACGGCCGAGGCCATGGGTCCCTTTTTCGACGAAGCACAACCGGCGACGAGGATCACCATCGAGAGCAATGCAAGTTTCTTCATGGCCGGAAACAATATCACTGCGCGAGCGAGGCGATGCGTTTCGCAAGCGAGCCGATCCAGCTCGCTCCAATTTCCTGGTAGTGGAGGGCGGCCGCCTTCTGGATGGCGTCGGCCAGCGACGGATAGGGGGAAACCAGGCGTGCCAGCGCCCCGATGCGCACACCTTTCTCCCGCGCCAGCACGATCTCCTCGATGAGTGTCGAGGCGCCGGCGGCCATCACGTGTGCGCCGAGGATCCTGCCCTTGCTGTCGCAGACGAACTTCACGAAGCCGGAGGGTGTGCGGTCGACGACGGCGCGGTCGACTTCCGCCATCTCGATCCTGTACGTGCGCACCCTCTTCCGGCCGAGTCTCTCGACGGCCTGCGCCTCGGTCAGGCCGATGTGGCCAACTTCCGGATCGGTGAACAGAGCCCAGGGGATGTTCGTGTAGTCCACCGCCGACCGGCCCGGAAACAGGATGTTGCGCACGAGCTTGACGGCTTCGTGGGCGGCCACATGCGTGAACTTCATTCCGCCGTGGACGTCCCCGCAGGTCCAGATGCGCGGCACGCTCGTCTGCAGATACCGGTCCGCGACGATGTACGACCGCTCCGTCCTGACGCCCGCGGCCTCCAGTCCCAGCCCTTCGATGTTGCCGCGGCGTCCGGTGGCCACAAAGATCTCATCAGCGCCGAGCCGGGCCGCCGCCGTGGCGACGTCGCCGTCGAGCCGCTTGCTGAATCGATCGCTGATGTAGAAGGCACGATCGACCTGGCGCAGACCGCCCAGCATGATCATGGCCCGCAGTTCCTCGCGGGCAGCGTTCGCATCGGGGTCGCGATCGGCGAGAACGCCAATCGTGTCGACGAGCGACTTCAGATGGCGGATGTTGGCGATTCGTGCGGCCACCGCGCGCACGCGGGCGTCGTCGGACTGCAGGCCCGCGCGCACGGCCGTTTCGAGCACCTTCGCATCAGACTGAGACGATGCCGTGAGCAATCCGGCGATGCCGGCCTGCGCAAAAGCGTTGCTGGCGGCGCAGAGAGCGATTATGGCGCCGCACAGGATTGAGCGCATTCCCCATGATAGACGTCAGGGCACGTAGACCGTGATCTTCCGCTCCCGCGGACCATCGAGCTCGATGAAGTAGATGCCCTGCCATCGGCCGAACAGGAATTTGCCGCTCCTGTAGGGCAACGAGAGCGATGTGCCGATGATCATGGACAGCAGGTGCGCATCGGAATTGCCTTCGCCGTGATCGAACCGGACGTCCGGGATCATGGCCCGCAGCGCACGGGTGAGGTCGGTCTGCACGTCGGGGTCGGCATTCTCGTTGATGGAGATGGCGCACGTGGTGTGCGGGGTGACGATCGTGCAGATGCCGTCGCCGCCGGTCAGCTCGCCCAGCGCGCGCTGTACCTCATCGGTGATGAGAAGGATCTCCTCGCGCGCGGAGGTGCGGACGGCGAAGGTTTTCTCTTTCACGTCGCGAATGGAGGACAGGCGGGATACCTGTCCTCCACCAGATCGAGCTCAGTGCGCGGCGGACGCTTCGCGGCCGATGCGCATGCCATAGAACGAGCGATAGACGAAGACCATCGAGATGATGAAGAAGACCAGAGAGAGGATGTGCGTCAGTCCTTCCTGCCCGGCCTTGGTCATCTCCACGGCCAGCTCGACGGCCAGCAGGCCGAAGAGCGTCGTGAACTTGATGACCGGGTTCATGGCCACCGAGGAGGTGTCCTTGAACGGATCGCCGACGGTGTCGCCGACGACGGTGGCCGCATGCAACGGCGTTCCTCTTTCCTTCAGCACGGTCTCGACGATCTTCTTGGCGTTGTCCCAGGCACCGCCGGCGTTGGCCATGAAGATGGCCTGGTACAGACCGAAGATGGCGATCGAGATCAGGTATCCGATGAAGAAGAACGGCTCGAAGCAGGCGAAGGCCAGCGTCGAGAAGAAAATGACGAGGAAGATGTTGAACATGCCCTTCTGCGCGTACTGCGTGCAGATCTCCACGACCTTCTTCGAGTCTTCGACCGACGCCTTCGTCGCGCCGCTGTCGAGATGGATGTTGGCCTTGATGAATTCGACCGCGCGATACGCGCCCGTCGAGACGGCCTGCATCGATGCGCCGGTGAACCAGTAGATGATCGCGCCGCCGGTCACCAGTCCCAGCAGGAACTGCGGATGGAGGAGCGAGAGCTTGTCCGTGTCGATGGTCAGTCCGTTGGTCAGCAGCACGATGATCGAGAAGATCATGGTCGTCGCGCCGACGACCGCCGTGCCGATGAGCACCGGCTTGGCCGTGGCCTTGAACGTGTTCCCCGCGCCGTCGTTCTCCTCGAGGTACTGCTTGCCGCGCTCGAACTGAGGGACGAACCCGAAGTCGCGCTTCACTTCCTCGGAGATTCCCGGGAGCGTCTCGATCGTGGAGAGCTCGAAGACGGACTGGGCGTTGTCGGTGACCGGGCCGTAGGAGTCGACCGCGATCGTCACCGGACCCATGCCCAGGAAACCGAAGGCGACCAGACCGAAAGCGAAGATGGCCGGCGCGATCATCAGCCCGCCCGGAAACATGCTGCTGAACCACGCCCCCAGACCCATGAGCAGCATGATCGTCAGTCCCATCCAGTACGCGCTGAAGTTGCCGGCGATGAGACCGGAGAGGATGTTGAGCGATGCCCCTCCTTCGCGCGACGCCGTGACCACTTCCTGCACGTGTCGCGACTCGGTCGAGGTGAACACCTTCACGAGCTCGGGGATGATCGCGCCCGCCAGCGTTCCGCAGGTGATGATCATGGACAGCTTCCACCACATCGTGGTGTCGCCGTTGAGGCTGGGAATGAGCACCTTCGAGGCGATGAACGTCACGATCACGGAGATGATCGACGTCAGCCATACCAGCGAGGTCAGGGGAGCCTCGAAGTTCATCTTGTCGGCGTTCGCGTATTTCGCTCGCGCCGCTGCTTCGTTGACGAAGTACGACGCCGCGGCGGTGATGATCATGAGCACGCGCATGGCGAAGATCCAGACCAGAAGCTGCGTCTGCACGATCGGATCGGCCACCGCCAGAAGGATGAAGGCGATGAGGGCGACGCCGGTGACACCGTAGGTCTCGAATCCGTCGGCGGTGGGGCCGACCGAATCGCCGGCGTTGTCGCCCGTGCAGTCGGCGATGACGCCGGGGTTGCGGGCGTCGTCTTCCTTGATGTTGAAGACGATCTTCATGAGGTCGGAGCCGATGTCGGCGATCTTCGTGAAGATGCCGCCGGCGATGCGCAGCGCGGCCGCGCCGAGGGACTCACCGATGGCGAAGCCGATGAAGCACGGACCGGCGTAGTCGCGTGGTACGAAGAGCAGGATGAACAGCATCAGCACGAGCTCGGTCGAGATCAGCAGCATGCCGATGGACATGCCCGCCTTGAGCGGAATGGAGTACGTCGGGAAGGGCTTGCCCATGAGCGACGCGAATGCCGTACGGGAGTTCGCGAACGTGTTCACGCGAATCCCGAACCAGGCCACGCCGTAGCTGCCGAGAATGCCGACGACCGAGAAGAGCACGATGACGGCGACACGCATCGGCTCGTAGTGCCGCAGAAGCCAGAAGTACACCACCATGATCACGGCGATGAACACCCACAGATAGGCGATGAACCGCCCCTGCGTCTGCAGATAGGTCTTGCAGGTCTCGTAGATCAGCTCGGAGATCTCGCGCATGGAACGATGCACGGGCAGGTTCTTGAGCTGGGCGTAGAAGACGAATGCGAACAGAAGGCCGAGGGCGCAGACCACCAGTCCGGACGTGAGCAGAGCCTGCCCGCTCACTCCGAGAAACGAGACGGTGCGCAGATCCGGCAGGATCAGGTTTGCTTCCGTCTTCGCTTCAGTGGGATGTGCCGCCGGCGCGGACTCGGCCTGAGCGATGTCGGGGCTGGCGGAAGGATGAGACTCCTGCGCCATCGCCACGGTTCCGATCGCCAGAACGATGACGATCGCGAGCAGCGTTGCGCGCATGATCCAGGACTTCATTGATGCCTCCAGGTTTGGTGATGAGGCGTGGAGGACAGGCGACCCGCCTGTCCGGACAGCCGTGGCGGCTGCCCTCCACCTCTTAGGGCGCGCGGATTCTAGCCGATTCCCGGCGCTTTGTCAGTCAAGCGGCAAACGCAGGACGACGATGTCCTTCAGCCGCTGCCGTGGCCAGATGTGAAGGTCGTCATCGAAGGCCCGGAGCTGGGGATTGGCCATGAAGTAGTACGCACCGTTGGCGATGACCCCGGTGGTGGGCTCGTCGAACAGAGGATTGCCCGCCTCGATGACGTCGACGCTGGTGATGGCGTCGCGGTCGTCGTTGAGACCGATCCGAATCACGCGCGCGCGGCCGACGCCGTTCTGAATCCCGATGAGCGCGCCGCGATCTGACGTCAGCCCGTCGATCCCGCTGAGCGTCTCGCCCGGCTCGGGTACCGAGAGGGGAGTGACCGTACGGCTGCGGACGTCGATGCGCGACAGGCCATTGAAGTCGGCCACGTACACGAACGGCTCGCCCTCGCTGACGGCAATGCCGTTCGGAAATGTGAACGTGTGCGCGGGAATCCACGTCTCGATGCTGTCGGAGCCGAAGCGCACGCGCATGATGCCGCCGCCGTCGCTGTCGGTGATCAGCACCGAGCCGTCGTCGAGGATCGCCAGGTCGTTGAGCAGCGAAGGCGCGGACGCACTGCCGAAGGCGATCTTCGTCACGAGCTTGCCCGTTTGCAGATCGTAGGCGTACACGCTCGACTGCCCCTCCAGCGCCGAGGTATACCCGGTCATCTCGCCGGCCGCGTTCGAGACCACCCAAAGGAGGCGCCGTTGGACGTCGACCTTGAGGCCGAGCGTGCCGAAGATTCCGTCCTGGCCCTCGGAGACGAAGTCGGATGACTTTCCGTCGCTCGAGACCTTGACGACTTTTCGCAGGTGAATGCTGCTGACGTAGAAGTCGCCGGTCTGCGCGTCCCAGGCGATGCCTTCGGGGACGAGGTCCCGCTGGGGAATGACGAACGCCGGGGCGCTGTGCACGATGCGCGGCTCTCGAGCGTCCAGTTTCGCGGCGATTGAGCGATAAGCGGCTGTCCCGGCGCTGTTGAGAAAATCGTGATCGTTGACGCCGTGCGTCCAGCCGATCCGGTCCAGCTCCACGAGCCACTTCATCGCCTCGGCGGTATCGCCGGTGCGGTCGAGATACTGGGCGAGGACGTAGATGCGCGCGCCATCAGTGGGATCTTCGCCCACGGCGTCTCTCAGCGTCGCGATCGCCGTGCGGGTCTCATCGTCGTCCGCAACGCCGACTGCCGCGTGGGGCGGCGACGACGCACAGGCCGAAACCAGAAGGAAAACGCCCAGCGCGCGCCGCATCATCGAGAGTATGACGCGGCGCGCCTCTGGACGTTACAGATCTTCAGGACGACGCCGGGTTGGCCCGGATGTGAATCTCCACGCGCCGGTTCAACTGCCGCCCTTCGGGCGTCGAGTTGGTGGCCTTGGGGCGGGTCTCGCCGTAACCCACCGCCGTAACCGAGCTGCTGGGCACGCCGTTGTCGACGAGAAAGTCGCGCACCGAGCTGGCCCGGCGATTCGAGAGCGGCTGGTTGTACGCCGATGTGCCGGTCGAATCGGTGTGACCCTCGACGTCGACCAGTTCATCCGGGTACTGATGGATGTTCGTGGCCAGGTCGCGCAGCGTCGAGCGCGAATCCGGACGAAGAGCCGACGAATCGACATCGAACAGAATGTCGCTCGTCAGGCGCACGTCGATCTCGCCTTCCGACGGACGGGAGACCTCCACGCCCTGGATCTGACGGAGCTCCTGCTCCTGCTTGTCCATGCGATGACCGATGGCCGCACCGATCGCGGCGCCGGCAACGGCCCCGACCACTGCTCCGGTCCTGTTGTTCCCCGATTGATTTCCGATCACGGCACCGGCCACCGCGCCGCCGGCCGCACCGATACCGGCGCCCCGCTTCGCCTTCACGTTGGGATCGTTCTGCGTGCTGGAGCACGCGATCACAAAAAGCGCCACGATCAGCAATACTGATGACTTCCGAATCATTACCACCTCCAAAAAGAAAAAGGACGCCCGGAAGACCCGGGCATCGTCATGCTCTTTCACGATCAGTACCCACTTCAGGCGGCGTTGGCCTTGATGTGGATCTCCACGCGGCGGTTCAGCTGGCGGCCGCTGGCAGTGCTGTTGGTCGCTCGCGGCTGAGATTCACCGAAACCGGCGGCGTCGATCCTGGAGCGGCTCACGCCGAGATTGCCGAGATAGGATGCGACCGAATTCGCGCGGCGCCGCGAGAGGCGCTGGTTGTAAGAAGCCGTGCCGATCGAGTCCGTGAACCCTTCCACGCGGAGCGTGGTGTCGGGATACTTCTGGAACACGTCGGCCATCTGGCTGATCGAGTCCCTCGACGCGCTGCGGAGCGCCGTCGAGTTGAAGTCGAAGAGCACATCGTTCTTGACGCTGACAGCGAGCTCGTCGTTTCCGACGCGCTGCACGTTCACACCGTTGATCTGGCGAAGCTCGCGCTCCTGCTTGTCCATCATGACGCCGACGATGGCACCCGTGGCCGCACCCACCACGCCGCCGATGACCGCCCCGCGCTTGGCGTTGCCGCTTCCGCGGTTATTACCGAGGACGCCGCCGACGATCGCGCCGGCGACACCGCCGATGACGACTCCTCTCTTGGTCTTCGCATGGTCGTCGACCTGTGCGAACGCGACCGGTACAGCAAGCATGAGGACGAGGATGCTGGTGATGAACTGTTTCATGGTCTCCTCCGTTGGAACTACTCTCCACATCGCACAGGGGGTGCCATGCGCCGAATAACTACGGAAGAATGTGGCGAAAACAGCGTGTAAGATGCCGCGATGAGCACAACGCCAGGGCTCGCCGCTGTGATTCGTAACATGCTGCGAGACAATGACTTGACGTTCCACGACTTCGTGGAGATCGCGCTCTATCATCCCGAGCTCGGCTATTACGCGAAGGCCGGACGGCCGGAGGCGGATTACATCACTTCACCCCGGCTGAGTCCGCTGTTTGCCCGCACTCTTGGCAAGCTGATCCGCGAGGCTTCGAACCGTCTTGGCGACGAGCTGTCCGTGATTGTGGACATCGGTTGTGGGGATGGCGCCCTCATCCATTCCCTCGCCGAAGACCTCGGGCCTCAGGCCTCAGGGCTCGCTTTCTTTGGCGTCGACCGATCGCTGGAGCGGATCGGCCCCGAGGCACGAGCGAATCCCGGACTGCGCTTTGTGCGTACGATCGGAGAAGTGCCGGGAGACGGCGCGTTCCTCGTCTTCGCGAACGAGTTGTTCGACGCGTTTCCGTTCGCGCGTCTGGTGCAGCGCGACGAGCATCTGCACGAGTTATGGGTGACCGACCGCGACGGCGCGCTCGACTGGAAGGAACACGAGGCCCCCGGTCCGTACGAGGACTATTTCGCTGCGCGCGGTATCACGCTCGACGACGGGCAGTTCGCTGATGTATCGCTCGAGTGGGAGGCCACTTACCGCGATCTCTGCGCCATCGTGAAGCGGGGCTTGCTGGTGACGCTCGACTACGGCTTCGCCGGGGAGCAGCTCTTTCGCTCGCGGGCGCGCCGCTTCGGCACCGCGGCCGCGTATCGCGCGCAACGCGTCACGCGCGATCTGCTGGCGTCTCCGGGAGAGCAGGACCTCACCGCGCATATCAACTTTTCCGACCTGATACGGGCGGGGGAGCAAGCGGGCTTTTCCACGCTTTTCTTCGACCGGCAGGCCAGGTTCCTTCTCGCTCTCGGTGCTGCCGAGGATCCGCTGGTGCAGTCGGCACCGAAGTCGATCGAAGAGCTTCGCGAGAAAGAAGATGCCCGCCGGCTCATTCTTCCGGACGGCATCGGCGAGGACATCCGCGTTCTCGTGCAGGGTCGGGGGATGCCGGAGGGTGAGTGGTCTTTCCAGCGGAAGCTTTACTGAACCCTGACGCGCGACGGCGCGCGAGTTGATCTATCAATGCGGCCATGCCCGTCGATGTCCAGGTGGAGACCACAATCGCCCGCTCGCGCGGCGTCGTGGCGTCGATCATGTTCGATCCCCGGAACGACGCGGCCTGGACCAGCGGCGTCATCGCCGTGAATCCGTTGACGGCGGGAAGGCTTCGGGTGGGGTCACGCGTCGAACGCAAGGTGCACTTCCTCGGCAAGACGTTCGGCTACGAATATCGCGTGATCTCGGCAGATGACGATCGCTTCGTGGAGATGGAAGTGGACCGGCCGTTCCCGATGAAAATCCGCTATGAGCTCGAGGACGCCGACGGCGGAACGGTCGCCCGCATCCACGCGCGGGGAGATGCCTCGGGGTTCTTCCGGCTCGGCGGGCCGCTTCTCGGATGGATGGTTCGACGCAACATCGCGAAGGATCTCGCCGGTCTGAAAGTTCTCGTCGAGAGCGGCGGGCCTGAAATGCGTCGTTGACTCCTGACGACCCGCGTTTACAATTACCGGCGGTCCCCGTCCGACCAACCATGGCGAACTATTCAGTACTGCCAATAGCCGTTCTCATCGTCATTTCGGTACCGGTTCTGACGCTTTTCATCATCGCACCGCTGATTCGCGCCTCTCGGGCGAACAAGGTGAAGCTCGAACCGTACGAGTGTGGCGTCCCGGCGAGCTCTCTCGCCTTCGATCACCGATTCTCGGTGCGGTACTTCCTCATCGCGGTGCTGTTCATCGTGTTTGACGTGGAGACGGTCTTCCTCTTTCCGTGGGCGATCCGGTTCAAGCAGCTCGGCTGGTTCGGGGCTGCTGAGATGGCTGTCTTTCTGGCGATCCTCCTGATCGGCTATTTCTACGCGTGGAAGAGGAAGGTTCTCTCATGGGTCTGATCGAGAACCGCTTCGATTCGAACGTCCTCACCACCACCGTCGACAAGATTTTCAACTGGGCCCGCAAGTCGTCGCTCTGGCCGATGCAGTTCGGCCTGGCCTGCTGCGCGATCGAGATGATGGCCGTGCTGGATCCCCGCCACGACATGGCGCGATTCGGCGCGGAAGTGTTCCGGGCCACGCCGCGTCAGGCCGACCTGATGATCGTGTCGGGCACGGTCACCGAGAAGATGGCCCCGATCGTCCGCCGGCTCTGGGACCAGATGCCGGAGCCGAAATGGGTGATCGCCATGGGCTCGTGTGCGACGTGCGGCGGTCCGTACGATACCTACGCGGTGACGCAGGGCGTGGACCGGCTCATCCCCGTCGACGTCTACATCCCCGGCTGCCCTCCGCGTCCCGAGGCGTTGATCTGGGGACTCATGGAGCTGCAGAAGAAGATCGAGAAGATGCACGTGCTGCGCAAGGGCGGCGAGGCGTATGACTTCGCGCGGGCGGCAGTGCGCGATACGCTGCGGCCCGGGCACGAAGGTCCGGCCCTGCGCGTGGAGCAGGCGCGGGCCCAACTGCGGCCGGCTCCCATTTCGGGTGTGAAGCGGGAACCGGCGCCTCCGAAACCGGGTGCGGCGCCGGCCCCGGTCGAACCAGGCGAGGAAGAGGGTGACGTCAATTAAATGACCGACGCGCCCCACACACCGCCGCCAAAGCCCGCAGCGCCCGCCGGTCCGCCAAAACGAACCGCTGAGGACATCAAGCGGGATCCGCTCGTCGCCGCGGCGGTGGCACGCTCGAGCGACGCGATCATGGACGCGAAGGAATTCGCGAACGAGGTCACGCTCGTCGTCGACCGCCTGCGGATCGCCGACGTGGCCCGGGCCTTCAAGGACGACGGCTTCAACTACCTCGTCGATCTCTGCGGCGCCGATTACTCGAAGTATCCCGCCCATGCCGGTCCGCGATTCGCCATTTCCTACATTCTGTATTCGTTTCAGAAGAACAAGCGCGTGCGCCTGCGCGTCTGGGCAGGCGAGGACGAGCCGGTGCCGTCGGTCACCTCCGTGTGGAAGACGGCGAACTGGCACGAGCGCGAGACGTTCGACATGCTCGGCATCACATTCAGCGGCCACCCGAATCTCGAGCGCATCCTGATGTGGGAAGGTTTCAACGGCCATCCGCTGCGGAAGGACTTTCCGGTGCGCGGGATCGACACCGGTGCGCGCATCTATCCGGAAGTGTTTCCTGAAGGCGGGGGGCCGAAGCCCGGCTCGACCGGCAAGGACGTGAAGGACGTCAACGTCTGGGAAGGGGAGTGGGATCGCTACGGCCTATGGCCGATCGCCGGCGCGCGCGCCGCGTCCGGCGTGCAGCAGCCTCCCGCGCCCGAACTGGCCGGCGTGGTCGCCGAGACCGCGCAGCCAACCGAGGAAGCGCCATGGCACAACCCCGACCTGCCCATGCCCGATCGCATGGGAATGGCCACGAAGGGTTCGCTCAAGGACAAGCTGTTCGCGGCGATGGCGCAGACCGACTGCACCGCCTGCGGCTGGGACTGCGAAGGCTACGCCGAGGCGATCGCCAAGGGTGAGACGAGCGATCTCACGCTGTGCGTTCCGGGCGAAGAAGAAACCGAATCGATGCTGGTGAAACTGATGGCGGAGGCGGGGAAGTAGGGCCGGGCAGCGCCTGAGACAAATGTTCGACGTACACGAGATGGAGATCAACTTCGGTCCTCAGCACCCGTCGACGCACGGGGTGCTGAGGGTCATGTTGAAAGTCGACGGCGAGCGCATCATCGAGGCCAAGCCGGTCATCGGCTATCTCCATCGCGGAACGGAAAAGCTGTTCGAGCACATGGCCTATCCGCAATGCGTGCCCCACACCGACCGCATGGACTATGTAGCCGCGGCCACGAACAACCTCGGCTTCGTCGAGACGGTCGAGAAGCTCATGGGCATCACCGCACAGATCCCGCGGCGCGCGCAACTCATGCGCGTGATGCTGTCGGAGCTGCAGCGGATCTCCTCGCACCTGCTGTGGCTGGCCACCCACGCCATCGACATCGGCGCGATGACGCCGTTCTTCTACTGCTTCCGCGAGCGCGAACAGGTGCTCGATCTCTTCGAGGCTTACTGTGGCGCGCGGCTGACGCTCAACTGCATGCGCATCGGCGGGATGCCTGACGATCTGCCGCCGCACTGGCTCGAGGATGTCGAAGCGTTCTGCGGCAAGTTCGACGCCGCGGTCGACGAGTACGAGTCGCTCCTGACCAACAATCGCATCTGGAAGAAGCGCACGGTCGGTATCGGCGTGATCTCGCCCGGAGACGCCATCGACTGGGGGCTGACCGGTCCGCCACTGCGCGGATCGGGAGTGGAGTGGGATCTGCGCCGCGCCCAGCCCTACGAGTGCTATCCCGACCTCGAGTTCGACATCCCTGTCGGGAAGAACGGCGACACCTACGACCGCTACCTCTGCCGCATGGAGGAGATGCGCCAGTCGAACCGCATCCTCAAGCAGTGCGTTCCGATGATCCGCGCCACCACTCCGGGCGATATCAAGGCGAAAATCTCACGCGTCATCCGGCCGCCGGAAGGCGAGGTCTATCACTCCATCGAGTCGCCGAAGGGCGAGCTCGGGTACTACATCGTGTCCGACGGAAAATCGCAGATGGCGTACCGCTGCCACGTGCGGCCCCCGTCATTTGTGAATCTGCAGGCCCTGCCGGCCATGGCGCGGGGACACCTGGTGTCGGATCTCGTGGCGCTCATCGGGACCATCGACATCGTGCTGGGTGAGGTGGACCGGTGAGAAAACACAAAATGAGAAATGCAGAATGCAAAATGCAGAATGAGCCACGTTCTCAATTTTGCATTTTCCATTTTGCATTTTTCATTTCGAAGTCATCCGAGGTGGACGCATGAACCCGTGGATGCGCTTCCTGGTGTGGCCTCTGGTCAAGTTCCTGATCGCCTTCGTGATCGTGCAGCTCATCGTCATGGCCATGACATGGATCGAGCGGCGCCTTCTGGGGTTCATCCAGGCCAGGCTGGGACCGAATCGCGTCGGGCCGTGGGGGCTGCTGCAGGCCATCGCCGATCCCATCAAGCTGCTGCTCAAGGAAGACATCCTTCCTACGAACGCGGAGAGGATCGCTTACTTTCTCGGGCCGATGCTGCCGCTGCTGCCGGCATTCGTCGTGTTCTGTCTCATCCCGTTCGGGCCGCCGCCGACATTCATCGCCGCGCGCGTGAACGTGGGACTGCTTCTCATACTCGCGCTCACGTCCACCGGCGTGTACGGGATCATCCTGGGCGGATGGGCGTCGAACAATAAGTACTCGCTGATGGGCGGTCTGCGCTCGGCCGCGCAGATGGTCTCGTACGAAGTCCCGTTCGGGCTGTCGATCGTCGGGGTGCTGATGCTCTGCGGCTCGCTCGACCTCGTGAAGATCGTGCAGTACCAGGAGCGCAATTCCTGGAACGTGCTGCCGCAGATCGTGGCCTGTTTCATCTTCTTCGTGGCCATGAACGCGGAGAACAACCGCACGCCGTTCGACCTGCCCGAGGCGGAGTCGGAGCTCGTGGCCGGCTACCACACCGAGTATTCGGGGATGAAGTTCGCGTTCTTCATGCTCTCCGAGTACTCCATGATGCTGGTGAACTCCTGCCTCATGGTCAGCCTCTATTTCGGCGGCTGGACGCTCGGCGGCGTGATTCGCGGACATCAGATCGGGCTGACCACCGCCGTGCTGCGCGGCTGGGGTCTGGCCGGCGGCATCCTGGGCACGTTGATCTTCACGGCCAAGGTCATGACGTTCATGCTCATCTACATCTGGTTCCGGGCCACGTTCCCGCGCTTCCGCTTCGATCAGCTCATGGATCTGGGATGGAAGTGGCTGATCCCGCTGGCGCTCGGAAACATCGCCGTCACCGGGATTCTCGTTCTGGCCGGCGC
Source organism: Thermoanaerobaculia bacterium (assembly GCA_038244815.1). Lineage (GTDB taxonomy): Bacteria > Acidobacteriota > Thermoanaerobaculia > Gp7-AA8 > Gp7-AA8 > DASVHS01. Next base: position 91,278 of record JBBRTB010000002.1, on the reverse strand, counting down.
CGAATGGCTGCTCACGGCGTTCGGCGCTGTCGTTCTCATCGCCACCATCGTCTTCGTCATTCGCGGGCCGCGCAAAGTCGCGCCCCGTCAGGTGATTCATGCAAGTCGAGTATCAGAAGCCTAGCTGGAGCGACAAGTTCCTTCTGCTGGACCTCCTGGAAGGTCTGAAGACGACGTTCAGGGAGCTGTTCAGGCCGAAGGTGACGGTCCGCTATCCGGAAGAGCGGATGGAGCCCGCGGAGCGTTTCCGCGGGATGTTCCGCTTCTCGTACGACCGCTGCATCGCCTGCAAGCTGTGCGCGCTGGCCTGCCCGATCGACATCATCTACATCGACGTGCACGACGAGATGCGCGAGGTCGACGGCAAGCAGAAGAAGATGAAGGTGCTCGACCGCTACGACATCGATGTGAAACGCTGCATGTTCTGCTCGCTCTGCGAAGAGGCCTGTCCCACCAAGCCGAAATCGATCTGGCTGACGTCGAAGACGTACGAGCTGGCTACTCACGACCGCCAGGATCTCTACTTCAACATGCAGGAGCTCGAGTACTGGGACGACAAGCCGCGCTACACGGGCCTGCCGGAAGAAGAGGAAGGGCAGACGCCCCTGATCGCCGGAGGCACGGAATGAACGGGGTGTGGGTCACGGCGGGGAGACTGCGCTGATGGACGCTCTGACCCAGAACATGCCGTTCCTGGTTTTCTTCGTCGTGGGGACGGTGGCCGTGGCCTCGTCGATCCTCGTGATCGCCATGCGCAATCCGGTGCACTCCGCGCTGTTCCTGCTGCTGACGTTTCTCTGCGTGGCCGTGCTGTTCGTGATCAACTCCGCCGAGTTCGTGGCCGCCGTGCAGGTCCTCGTCTACGCCGGCGGGATCATGGTGCTGTTTCTCTTCGTGGTCATGCTCATCAACGTGCGCCACCTTCCGGAAGAGCGCGTGCTCTCGCAGTTCTGGAAGGGCGGGTTCGCCGTCGGCATCGGGCTGCTGATCCTCTTCGCGACCATCGTGCGGCCGGGCGTCTACCACGATCCCGTCGGCAGAGACCGCAATCTCCGCAGCGTGAAAGAGCATCGCACCCGGCGCATTCACAACGCCGACGGAACGGTCACGCTCAAGCCGTACGTCCGTCGCACGGTCGTCGGCAACTCCGAGGCCGTAGGCATGGCTCTCTATCGCGACTACCTGGTGCCGTTCGAGGTGGCCTCGCTGTTTCTGCTCGTGGCCATGATCGGGGCCATCGTCATCGGCAAGCGGGAGCTCTCGGCCGCCGAAGAAGAGACGGTGCAGGACTTCATTCAGGACCGCGTGGATACCGAGCACGAAGTGAAAGAGGCCATGAGTGCCTAGCACCGAGGCCTATCTGATGTTGTCGGCGACGCTGTTTTCGATCGGATTGATCGGAGTGGTGATCCGCCGGAACATGATCACGGTGCTGATGGCCATCGAGCTGATGCTCAATGCCGTCAACATCAATCTCGTGGCGTTTTCGCAGCGGCTCTCCTCTCTCGAGGGACAGGTGTTCGCGATCTTCGTGATCACGGTTGCCGCGGGCGAAGCGGCGGTGGGGCTGGCCATCATCATTCAGTTGTACCGGTTGAAGAGCACCATCAACGTGGACGAGGCCAGGACGCTGAATGGATAAGGCACTGCTCGCGGTCGTCCTGCTCCCGGCGCTGGGCGCGCTCATCAACGGCCTCCGTGCCTCCAGGCAGCCGCTCGTTCACAAGAGCCGCGGCACCACGAACATCGTGGCCCTCGGCGCGACCGCGCTGTCGGCGCTCGTGGCCACGTTCGGTGTGGTGATGCCTTACGTGAACGGTCACGGCACCGCCACGCCGCTGGCGTTCACGTACTACCAATGGATTCCGGCGGGCATGGGACACGTGGGCGCTCAGATCGCCAGCTTCAGCATCGACTTCGCGTTGCGCGTCGATCCGCTCTCGTGCACGATGATGATGATCGTCACGTGGATCGGGTTCCTCATCCATGTGTATGCGACCGGCTACATGGCCCACGAGAAAAGTGGCTACACGCGCTTCTTCACGTACATGAATCTCTTCTTGTTCATGATGCTGCTGCTCGTGCTCGGCGCGAACTACGTCGTCATGTTCGTGGGGTGGGAGGGCGTGGGACTGTGCTCCTATCTGCTGATCGGCTTCTATTACGACAAGAATTTCGCGGCGGACGCCGGCAAGAAAGCGTTCATCGTCAACCGCATCGGTGACTTCGGCTTCATCCTGGGGATCTTTCTGATCTTCAACACCTTCGGAACGTCCGATTACGCGAAGGTGTTCGCCATGGCCTCCGCGAACGGCCCGCAGTACGCGGCCGTGGCCACCTCGATCTGCCTGCTGCTGTTCGTCGGCGCGTGCGGCAAGAGCGCCCAGGTGCCGCTGTATGTGTGGCTGCCCGATGCCATGGCCGGGCCGACGCCGGTGTCCGCGCTCATTCACGCCGCGACGATGGTCACGGCCGGCGTGTACATGGTGGTGCGCTCGAACGTCCTGTTCCGGCTCTCTCCCACGGCCATGGGCGTCGTGGCCACGATCGGCGCGATCACGGCGATCTTCGCGGCCACGATCGGCATGGCCCAGAACGACATCAAGAAGGTTCTGGCCTACTCGACGGTCTCGCAGCTTGGCTACATGTTTCTGGCCGCGGGCGTGGGCGCATTCACCGCGGCCATCTTTCACGTCATGACGCACGCGTTCTTCAAGGCCTGCCTCTTCCTCGGCGCCGGGTCGGTGATTCACGGATGCGGGGGCGAGCAGGACATGCGCGAGATGGGCGGGCTGCGCAAGTACATGCCGAAGACGCACTGGACGATGCTCGTGGCCACCTACGCGATCTCCGGTCTGCCGCTGGCCTCGGGCTTTTTCTCGAAGGACGAGATCCTGGCCGGGGCGTGGGAGTACTCGCTGCTGCTCTGGCTCGTCGGCGCCATCACCGCGGCGTTCACGGCGTTCTACATGTTCCGTCTCTACTTCATGACGTTCCGCGGCCAGTATCGCGGGATGTCAGGCCAGGGCATCGAACAGTCCGAGCCCGAGCATGCCGGACACAATCTGATTCCGGACCGGCGCCATCTCGACCAGGGCGACGAGCATAGCGACAAAGCCCACGGCCATCTCTCTCACGCGCATGCGCATGCGCCGCACGAGTCGCCGGCCAGCATGACCGTGGTGCTGGCCATTCTGGCGGTGCTGGCCATCATCGGCGGTTTCATCGGAATCCCCGCGGCCCTGGGCGGCCTGCATCCGACGTGGTTCCAGAGCTGGCTCGAGCCGGTGCTGCTGCCGGTCAACGGTCAGGCCTTCCACTTCCACGAAGCGGGGTTCGGGCAGGAGATCACGCTGATGCTCGTCTCCGTGGCCATCGCTTTCCTCGGCTTCTGGGTGGCCCGGGCGCTGTACCTGAAGCGCCCGGCGGTGCCGGACGTCGTCGAGTCGAAGCTCGGACCGGTGTACGGATTTCTCGCGAACAAGTACTACGTCGATGAGTTCTACAACGCCACGTTCGTCCGGGGGACGCTCGTGTTCAGCCGCATGTGCTCGTGGTTCGACGCGAACATCATCGACGGTCTCGTCAATCTGACACGCAACATCACGGTGGTCCCGCTGGGTCACGGATCGAATCTCTTCGACAAATACGTCGTCGACGGCGCGGTCAACGGAGTGGCGTCGATGGCCCAGAGCGGATCGAGGATGTTCCGCCGGATGCAGGGCGGCCGCGTCCAGAACTACGCACTGATCATGGGAGGAGGCATCGTCCTTCTCGCCGCCGTCTATCTGTTCCTGAAACCGTGAAGCCAGGAGTGAACGCGTTCGCATGGGTATTCTGAACCTCGTCACCTACATCCCGCTGCTCGGCGCGGTGATCCTCCTGTTCTTTTTCAGGCGGGAGAACACGCGGGCGATCAAGCTCACGGCGACGGTCGTCGCGGCCATCGACTTTCTGGCTTCGCTCGTCCTCTGGTTCAACTTCAATCCCCGCGCCACGGGCGAGGCCATGTGGCAGTTCCGCGAGACGTACAGCTGGATCCCGTCGCTGGGCGTGAAGTACGACTTCGGCATCGACGGCATCTCGCTTCTGCTCATCCTGCTGACGACGCTCATGGGCGTCATCGCCATCGTTTCCTCGTTCTCGGCCATCACGTTTCGAGAGAAGGAGTACTACGTCCTTCTGCTCCTGCTGCAGACGGGAATGATCGGCACGTTCTGCGCGCTGGACTTCTTCCTGTTCTACGTCTTCTGGGAAGTGATGCTCGTGCCGATGTACTTCATCATCGGCATCTGGGGCGGACCGCGGCGGCTTTACGCGGCCATCAAGTTCTTCCTGTACACATTGTCGGGTTCCGTGCTGATGCTGCTGTCGATTCTGGCGCTGTACTTCTTCAACGATGGCGGCATCCCCTTCCTCAACATCAAGGGGCTCGGCAATCCGGCCACGTTCAGCGTGCTGCAGTTCCACAACATCGGTCATCTCATTCCGCCGACGCTGCAGGTCTGGGTCTTCGCGGGCTTCTTCTTCGGCTTCGCCATCAAGGTGCCGATGTTTCCGTTCCACACCTGGCTGCCCGACGCGCACGTGGAGGCGCCCACGGCCGGCTCGGTGATCCTGGCGGCCGTCCTGCTCAAGATGGGAACGTACGGCTTCGTGCGCTTCGCGCTGCCGATCCTGCCCGACGCCACGCAGCGGTGGCTGCCGTGGGTGGTCGGGCTGGCCATCATCGGCATCGTCTACGGCGCGCTCGTGTCGCTGGTGCAGAAGGACATGAAGAAGCTCGTGGCCTACTCGTCCGTCTCCCACCTCGGCTTCGTGATGCTGGGGATGTTCGCGCTGAACCCGATGGGCATCAAGGGCTCGGTGCTGCAGATGATCAACCACGGCATCTCCACGGGGGCGCTCTTCCTGCTCGTCGGCATCATCTACGAGCGGCGGCACACGCGCTTGATCTCGGAATACGGCGGGCTGGCCAAGCAGATGCCGACGTACGCGACGCTCTTTCTCATCGCCGCTTTATCGTCGATGGGATTGCCGGCGCTCAACGGCTTCGTCGGTGAATTCACGATTCTCCTCGGCGCCGCGAACCGCAGCATGATCTGGGCGGGCTTCGCCTCGCTGGGCATCATTCTGGGCGCCGCGTATCTGCTGTGGCTTTACCAGCGCGTGTTCTGGGGCCCGCTCGACAATCCCGCGAACCAGCACCTCCCCGACGTCAACCGGCGGGAGCTGGTCACGCTCCTGCCGCTCATCGCGCTCATGGTCTGGATCGGCATCGCTCCGAAGATCTTCTTCGACATCATCGAAGAGCCGGTGAACTACGTCGTCCGCAAGGTCGATCCGCAATACTTCAACCGCCATCCGGTGCCCGTTCCACCCGTTCCCGCCGCCGCGCACAACGAGGTGGCCGAGGCGCGGCGATGACGTGGAACGACATGGTGTTCCTGCTGCCGGAGATCGTGATCACGATCGGTGCGTCGCTCCTGCTTCTCGCGCCCGTGATCGGGAGGGGATGGCCGCAGCGTCTGGCCAAGTGGGTGATGCTGGGCGTGCTCGCCGCCACGGCCATCACCGTCGTCATCTGCTCGTGGGCCGTCGAGGGGATCACGCCGACCGATGGCTTCGCGGCGATGTTCGCGCTCGACGCCTTTGCCATCTTCTTCAAGCTGCTGTTCATCGTGGTCATCGCCATGGTGGTGCTGCTGTCCGACGACTTTCTGCGCGAGACCCGCTACTCGATGTGGGAGTACTACTCGCTCCTGGCCTTCGCCCTGTGCGGCATGATGTTCATGGTCTCGGGCGTTCACCTGATCTCGATCTACATCGGTCTCGAGCTCATGTCGCTTTCGAGCTACATCCTGGCCGGCTACTTCAAGAAGGAAGAGAAGTCGACCGAGGCGGCCATGAAGTATTTCGTGCTGGGAGCAGTGAGCTCGGCGATCCTGCTCTTCGGTATCTCGCTGATCTACGGCGTGTGCGGATCGCTGAACCTGCTGGACATCGATCGCGCCGTCTCCACGCTGATCACGAACGACGCCCTGATGATCGGCATCATGATGCTGGGGGCCGGACTGTGCTTCAAAGTGGCGGCGGTGCCCTTCCACGTCTGGACGCCCGACGTCTATGAAGGAGCGCCGACGCCCATCACGGCCTTTCTGTCGACGGCATCGAAGGCGGCGGCGTTCGCGATCTTCGCGCGCATCTTCTATGTCGGCCTGCATCACTTCTCACTGGACTGGTCGAACATCCTGGCCACGATCGCCGCTCTGTCGATGATCCTCGGCAATCTCGCCGCCATCACCCAGGACAACATCAAGCGCATGCTGGCGTACTCGTCGATCGGACACGCCGGCTACGCCCTCCTGGGCATCATCGCCCTCAGCTCGACGGGGATTCGCGGCATCCTCGTCTACACGCTCGTCTATGTGTTCGCGAACCTGGGCATCTGGGCGACCGTGCTGATGATGCGCAGGCATGAGTACGCCGGCGAACAGGTCGACGATTTCGACGGTCTGCACAAGCGCGCGCCGCTGTGGGCCTTCGCCATGGTCATCTTTCTGCTGTCTCTCGGCGGCATCCCGCCGACGGCCGGCTTCATCGGGAAGTACTTCCTCTTCGCCGCCGCGATCCAGGCCGGTTTCGGCTGGCTGGCCATCATCGCCGTGCTCATGTCGGCGGTGTCGATGTTCTTCTACTTCCGCATCGTCGTGGCCATGTACCTGCGCGACGGTAAGGATGCAGAAGTCAGCGAGTCTGGCGCGCTGAAGTTCGTGGCCGCCGTCTGCCTCGTGGTCACACTCCTTCTGGGCATTCTTCCGACGCCGCTGATCAACCAGGCAGACTTCTCCAGCCGCTGGATCGCCATGCGCGCGGCGATGACTCCCGATGCCCGACGATAAGGACCGCCAGGAGTTCCGCAGAGAGTTCGAGGCCTCGGCTATCGGCTGGATGTTTCCGATCGCCATGGGGCTGGGATTCGGGCTGGGATATGGACTGGACAAGCTGTTTCACACCTGGCCCTGGCTGACGATCATCTGCAGCATCTGCGGGGTCATCGCGGCGTTCGTGAACCTCTTTCGCCTCGCCGTCGGGAAAGATGGATCCTGAGCCGGACATCGAAGATGAGGATCCGAAACGCGTGGCCCGGCGGGTTCGCCGGATCGGATTCGGGGCATACATCGTGTTTGCGGCAGTCATCCTGATCTCTCGCGGATTCCGCCCGTTTCTCGGATTGACTTGCAGTGCAGGCGTGACTATGATCGCGTTCCTTTGGCTGGAGGAGATTGCTGAGTTGCTCCTTCAGCCGGCGGCACACCTGCACGCTCGGAGACTGATGTGGCGTAGCCTGGCGCGCTTCGTTCTCCTCGGTGTGGCGCTCCTGGTCTTCATTTTCGTCGCTCGGTTCGATGCATTGAGTGTGTTGCTGGGATTCTCGATCGTGGTGGTGGGAATCATGGGTGAAGCTGCGTATGCTCTTGTCCGGAGCTTCTCGAATTAGCTGAATGGAACACGAAAATTCGATTCTGTACCGGCCGGTCAACGCGCTGTGGCACACCGTGCAGCACAGCTTCGCGTGGAACATTCCGGACCACATCATCATGGCCCTGCTGGTGCTGGCCATCAGCTCGATCCTTTTTCCGCTGGCCTCGCGCCGCTACAGCCGCGACAACCCGGGACCGCTGCAGCACATCCTCGAGCTCGTCGTGTACGGAGTGCGGGGGCTGCTCGACGACGTCATCGGACATGGTGGCCGCAAGTATCTCGACATCATCGGCGGCTTCACGGTGTTCATCTTCATCTCGAACATCTTCGGGCTCTTTTTTTTCCTGCAGCCGCCCACCGCGAATCCGAACACCACGTTCGGCCTGGCCGTCTGCGCGTTCATCTATTACAACTACGAGGGCATCCGCACGCAGGGTTTTTTCCATTACCTCGCGCACTTCGCGGGCCCTGTGTGGTGGCTGGCGCCGCTCTTCTTCCTCATCGAGATGATCGGCAACTTCGCGCGCATCCTCTCGCTGGGCATGCGCCTCTTCGGTAACATCTTCGGCGAGCACTCCGCGACCGGCGTGTTCATGGGCATGCTTCCGTTCGTCGTTCCCTGGCCGATGATGGGTCTCGGCATCTTCGGCGCTTTCCTGCAGACCTTCGTCTTCGTCATGCTCACGATGGTCTACATCGGCGGGGCAACCACCGCTGAAGAACATTAGAGAAAACAAGTTTTTCGAACCATCGAAAAAGGAGGAGATTCGGAGTGAATAAGAAAGTTTACGTGATTCTCGCCGCGACCATGCTCTTCACGAGCCTGTCGGCGTTCGCACAGGAAGCCGGTACGGCGCCAGCCCACGCGGGCGTGCGCTGGGGTGTCATCGCGGCGGCCTTCGTCCTCGGCATCGCCGCCGCGGCCGGCGCCATCGGGCAGTCGCGCGCCATCGCCGCATCGGTCGAAGGCATCGCCAGAAATCCGAGCGCCGCGGCAGCCATCCGTCTGTCGATGATCATCGGTCTCGCGCTCATCGAGTCGCTGGTCATTTACGCGCTCGTGCTGGCGTTCTTCGTCTACACGCTGTAAGAGAAGCGGGCGTTCGCAAACGGGCCCGGCATTTGCCGGGCCTTTTTCATATGGCTCATTCCTACGAAGAGAGCTTCCGCAAGATCACCCCGCTCGACGATCTGCCCAGGGGGCAGCCGAGGGTGTTTCGTGCGGCCGGTGCCACGGTCGTGCTGCTCTCGGCGCGGCAACCGCGTCGAGGCCGTCGACGGCTCGTGCGTCGCGGACGACACCGGCACGTCCAACCGGCAGCGTCTCGCCCGCATCCTCGACTGTGTGGCCGCGGCCGCCAGCGTGGCCCCGGACGACTGGCAGGCGCTGGTCACCTCGAGCGGGCTGGCCGCGCGGATCGACGAGGGATGGGTCTGGGTGTGTCTGGATGGCTGCGAGCGCGAGTAGGCATCGCCATTGCTGAGCCAGTCATCCGGAGGACACTGATTTGAACTGGTTCAACCTCGCCCTTGTCGGATGGGTCATCGTGATCATCGCCGTCGCCATCGCGGCCTACATGCTTCACGCACCGACGATCTGGATCGCCATCGGCGCGCTGCTCCTGCTCGGAATCGCGATCATCAGCGCCGTCAGCAAGTCCAAGCCGCAGGTGTAGGTTCCCAAGCAGCGCGGACCGGAGACGTCAGTCGCCGCGGACGAGGCGGCGGAGGGCGGCGACGGCGGTCTCGGCAGAGACCTGATCGGTGATTGTGATCGTCTTCTCGTCCGACCAGGCGCCGTTCTGGAACATGAGGTAGCTCACCGCTTTGCCGTTGGTGAAGTAATAGACGAGGCGGTCGGGCGGAGTGGAGATTGCCGAGACGCTGGTGTCGCCGAGCGAGCGGTGTTTCGGAGCCGGATAGCTCGTGTCGCGAATGCCGATGGGGATGCGCACGCGGGTCTGCACGACCGGCTTCAGGGTGAGGCGATGAATCGTGTTCGTCCGCATGTCGCCGAACACGACGTCGACGGTGTCGTGGTCCACGGACTCGAAGACCACCGGATGGCGCAGGATCTCCTGAGAGTCCGGATCGAGATCGAACTGGCGCGGATAACCGGTGTTGGTAAAGTCGGTGAGGTCGCGGCGGTAGACGTCGGTGACCAGTCCGTTCTCAACGGTGAGCATGGCGTAGCGCGCCAGCTGGTCGGTGACCGAGTCATCCCACCATGCGGCGTGAACGGTCAGTCCGGGGATCTGTCTGGTCACGCCATTGTCATCGGTCGATTCCACGGTTCGCGTCACGCCGACGACGAGGTTGTAGCGGAAGTGGTACGGCACGTCATCCACCGATGCCGCGGCGTTCCACCGGCCGTTCTGGAACGTGCAGAACACCAGCTCGTTCGTAGCCAGGATGGAGTTCTGCGAGCGGAGCCAGAAGACCAGCAGCGTCGAGGACTCGGCATCGTAGGCCAGCTCCGGCTGCCAGTTGTTGCCTCCCGTGACCGATGCCGGCACGTTCGTGTGGATGATGTTCTGTCCGTTCTGGATCGTGAGCGAGAGATAACGCGTCGACTGGATGTCGCTCGACGAATCGTTGCGCTGGCTCTCGATCGTGTAGAGCGTTCCGTTCGGAGCGAGCAGCACGGAGCGATCGGTCCTCTGCCCGAAGAGCGCGGGAGCGACGAGCAACGCGACGACGAGCAGGAGGCGTTTCATAGTCTGAAGTTCACCATCGAGCGAAGATCGATTGCGAAGAGGAGGCTCTTCAGGTTTCGGAACTCGGGGTAATAGCGGGCCAGCTCATCGAAGTGGAAGCTGGCCGTTTCGACGTCGCCGGCTTTGTATGCGACTTCGCCGAGCAGGTAGTGCGCATTGCGCGTCTGCCGCGGCTCCATGGCCCGGGCCAGGCCGATCTCGCCGAAGTGGCGGGCCCGCTCGTAGTCCTGCAGCTCGAGATAGCCGTAGCAGAGGTCGAGATGCGAATCGGCCACCGTGCTCGGCACCTGGATCCTGTCGAGCACGCCGTGGATGAGAGAGATCGCTTCTTCGATCTCGCCGACCTGCAGCTTGCTGTAGGCGAGGTTCTGCACGATGGCCACGCGGCCGAAGCTCTGGTCGTTGCTGTCGCTGACCGCGTCGATGAGCGCCAGCGCCTGCCCGAAGCAGTCGATGGCCGACACGAACTGCGAGTCGGTCTCGTAGATGATCCCGAGCTCGTTGAGTGCGCCGAGCTTCCACATCGGCTCGCCCGCCGCGCCGGCGGCGTCGATGGCCACCTGGCCGTAGAAGATGCCGCGCTTCGACTCGTTCTGCAGGCGGTGCTTGTACATCAGCGCATATGCCGCGAGGAACGTGTGGTGGTGATTGCGCCGGCGCATCAGGATCATCGGAAGCTGCTGCACTTCCGGCCCGCTGCGCTCCATCGCGATCAGCGCGTCGGCCTTGTTGATGGTGATGAGCTCGCGGGCTTCTTCGTCCGTTCCCCTCTCCAGCGCCTGGTCATACATCGCCAGGGCCTGGTCGTATTCTTCGTTGCGGACGTGAGCCAGAGCGGCCTGACGCAGCGATTCCACTTCGGTCATCACGGGACTAGACATCCCCACTCTCCCCCCCGTCGTCGTCCCAGTCACTCTGCTCCTGCCGGCGCTTGAACTCGATGAAACTGTCCACTTCCTTCTGCGCCGTGGGGCTGAGGATCTTGTACTTGTCGAACACGGACTCCGAGCGATTGCTCTCGTCGAAGAAGTCGCCGATGCTGAGGTCGAACGTCTGCAGGACTTTCAGCAGTGTGTCGAGGCCGACCTTGTACTCCCCCTGTTCCATGCGCGAGAGATCGGACTGATGGATCCCGATGCGCTCAGCCAGCTCCACCTGTGTGAGCTTGCGCTGCCTCCGCAACTGCCGGATCTTGCGGCCGACAAGCTCGACCTGTGCTGGCTTATTCATGGGGGTCTTCGTTGACTTTTATGCTATGGAACAATACTCTTCCGCAACGTTCAATGTAGAGGTTTCCACGAGTTGCTGTCAAGCCCAATGGCCCGTCCGAGGGCGTTCCGTAACCTCCACCTGCTCAACCAACTCGTGCGCCGGGACTTCGCGTCCCGTTTTACCGGGTCCGCCCTCGGCCTGGGCTGGGCGGTCCTGCAGCCGCTGACCCTCGTCATCCTCTATTGGTTTGTCTTTACGTTTCTGATCCCCCAGGGGCCGGGCGCCGACAACGGCACCTACGTCCTGTTTCTGATTTCCGGGCTCGTGCCCTGGATCGGAATCAACGAGGGGATCATGCGGGCCACGACCAGCATCGTCGACAATGCCACGGTCGTCCGGAGGCTGGCTTTTCAGAGCGAGCTGCTGGTGGTGGTACCGAACGCGTCCGCGATCATTTTCGAGTCGATTGGCCTGGGCCTGTTCCTGATCGTGCTGGCGTTTACCCGGACGATCTCACCGATGCTCTGGCTGCTGCCGATCGCCATCGCCCTGCAGTTCGCGATGCAGACAGGCATCAGCTGGTTTCTCGCGGCCGTCCACGTGTTTTTTCGCGACGTCGCCCAGATCCTCGGCTTCGTGCTGTCGGTGGTCTTCTACCTCAGTCCGATTCTCTATCCCGTGGCCGGGCGCTTCGAATCCTTCTTTCTCTGGAATCCGCTGACACCTCTCCTCGGTTTGTTCCGCAGCGCAACGATCGGCTCTCCGTTACCTCCCGGGCTGTCAATCGTATTTCTGTTGATCGTTGCGGCGGTCATCTTCGGCGGCGGCCTCGCTTTTTTCCGCCGCGCGCAGGCGACGCTCGCGGATCTCGTCTAGCTGCACACCCGATTGAGGAGAACTTTGATGGTTAGAAGGTTGAGTCAGATTTTGTGTGCCGGGCTCCTGCTCGCCGGTGCCAGTCTCTTTGCGCAGACCGGTTTCGAGCCCACTCCGGTGCAGAAGTCTCCGAACCCGTATTCGAAGACGCCGTCGCCTCCCGGAATGCCCGGGCCGGGACTTCCTCCCGGACCGAATGCGACCGGCGACGCCTGCAATGGAAACGTGCCCGAGGGCGGCGTACCGTATTTTCTGACGTCGGAAACCGCCGAACAGCGGCACGATCGGCTGGGCTCGAACGAGGATCCCGGCTGCAATCCCGATCCGCAGAAGGTGTTTTACCGGTTCGGCCACCAGTACACGATCCAGCGGTACAACCGCGAGTGGGCGGTCTACTCGAGCGGCCACGATGCCTATCAGATCCGCCCGTTCGGATTCGTCAACTCCTATCGGGAGCTCTACGATCACAACGACCAGTACGTGTGGGTCTGGCAGCTCGTCCCCGAGCCGCAGGCGCCGGCTCAGGAGGATCTGCGCAAGAGCACGGAGAATGAGAATCACTACTCGGACGCGGACATCAAGTATCTGCAGAGCGCCCGCTCCGAATTCTTCGAGCTGACGCCGCCGAGTAGCACGAAGACGATCCGGTTTGAGGAAGCGTCGGAAGGTCTGCCCACAGCGGGGTCGTGGCGAAACTCGCTGACGATCGCCGACATGAACGGCGACGGATTCCCCGACATCATCGCTCCGCCCGAGCGCGCCGGCGGCTCCGGCATTCCGGCCATCTTCCTCGGCGACGGCAAGGGCCACTGGCACTACTGGCAGGAAGCACGTTGGCCGCACGGACTCGACTACGGTTCCGTCGCCGCCGGTGACTTCAACAAGGACGGCCACATGGATCTGGCGTTCGCCGTTCACCTCTCCGGCATCTTTGTGATGCTCGGCGACGGGAAGGGCAACTTCACCGAGGTGTCCGCCGGTCTGCCGCGCGACTTCCCCACGCGACGCCTGATCGTGACCGACGTCGACGGCGACGGCTATCCGGACATCGTCGCCATCAGCGAGGGTCCGACCGCGGTGCAGAGCGGCAGGGACAAGCTGGGGAAAGTGCGGGTGTACTACAACCGCGATCACGGCAAGAGCTGGGAGGGCGTGGATGTGGCCTCGCCGGAGGCGCGCGTCGGGAGCGACTATCTGTCGATCGGGAACCTGTCGGGAGACAAGATTCCGGACATCGTCGCCGGCACCATCTACCAGGGGAGCGCCGACATCGTCTACATGAGCAAGGGTCCGAAGCAATGGACGAAGCTCGATCCGAAAGTCGGGAAGGTCATTCCCTACCTGTCGTTCTATCTCGCCAGCGCCACCGGGAAGTTCAGCTCGAAGAAGACGGACGACGCCATTCTCTCGTACGTCCGTTTCTGGCCGACCGACATCAACGAGAAGCTCATCCCCAAGCCGCCTCTCATGGAAGTGACCGGGCTCGATCGCCTCTCGTTCGATGGGAAGGGGAACGCCACGCGTACCCCGGTGATGCGGTGGGGAGGGAAGTTCGGCGTGACCGGTGTTGCCGCCGCGGACATGGACGGTGACCACAAAGAGGACATCGTCTACACCACGTTTCGCGATGCCAACGAGCGCGAGATCGGGATCCTGCTCGGAGACGGCAAGGGCAATTTCAGCCGGGCCGCCACCGACGGTCTCATCCCGGAGCGCAAGATCGCCTACGACATCAAGGTGGCCGACGTGAACGGCGACGGCCGTCCGGACATCATCATCATGTACGAGGCTGACCAGGTGACGGCCTTTGCCGCGAGGAACGGTTCCATCCACGTATTTCTCAACCGCGGGGTGGAGCCGTCGAAGCCGTAGCTGACCGATAGTCAATCAACGAGCGGGCCGCTGCGGCAGTGCCGGCGGTCCGCTCTCCCGCCTCTCCATCATTCTCCTGGTATCAAGCTTGAATGGCCGTTTGCTGCGGCCGATCCCGGCCGCGCCCGCGTTTCAGAGGTTGCTCTCCGGGGCTGTTTCGTTATAATGCGCGGGCAATTCGCTCTTGCATCCTATGTCGTAACGCCATAAAATCATGAATCGGAGGTTGACTTGCCGATTCGTTGGGCATACTGTTACGCCAAACTTGGGAGTCAGAAGTACAGAAATACGGCGCGGGAGGTGATCGTATCGCCGAGACTGGGTAAGCCAAATCGATCGTTTCCCTTTCGTACAACAATGTGTAGGAGATAGATAATGAGAAAACTAACTGTTCTGGCCTCGGTCGCGGCCGTCCTCGTCTCGGGGTCGGTATTCGCGGCGGGTCTGACCAAGCAGGCGAACGCGACGTTCACCCCGGGTGCGATCACCTCGGGCGGCGTCACGGCCGGCTTTGGTCCGACGACGACCAACAATGACGACACGTGCGACATCGGCAACGCCCCTGCGGCGACGCTGCTGCTTCCGTACTTCGAGGTTGACCTCGGAACGGCGGGCACGGGCCGCACCACGGTGTTCAGCATCACGAACGTGAGCCCATATGCGCAGATCGCCCACGTCACGCTGTGGACCGACTGGTCATTCCCGGTCCTCGACTTCAACATCTTCCTGACCGGCTATGACGTGCAGCCGATCAACCTGTACGACGTCATCGCGCGTGGCTTCATCGGCGCGACGACCGGCACGGGCATCGGAGCTCCGGCTTCGACGACCACTTCGCCGAACGCGCGTACGGGCGCTCTCATCGCCGGCACCGGCGGTGTGGCCGTGTCGTCCAACGCCATCAACGGCGGCGGCGCGACAGGCACGAACCCCAACAACGGCACGCAGCCGTTTACGGTCAGCACGGCCGCGAACGGCAACCCGAACTTCCTCGTCAGCGCGCAGACCAACTGCGCCGCGGGCCGTCTGCCCGGTCAGCTGCCTGCTTCGCTGGCCACGGACGTGCGCGCACTTCTGTCGACCGGCCGTTCGACCGGCGCGGGCGTCAGCTGCCCGTCGCTCGGCGGCGGTGAAGCCCAGGTCGGTGGAAACCACGGTGGCAATGTGGCCATCGGTTACGCGACGATCGACGTAGCGGCGACCTGCTCGGTGGCGCTGCCGATCGACCCGAGCTACTTCTCGGGTGAGATCCTGTTCGACAACGTTCTGATCGGCGACTATCAGGACATCAACCAGAGCACCACGGCTGGTAACTACGCCGGTGGCAATCCTCTGGTTCACATCCGCGCGGTGCCCGAGGGCGGCGCTGCAGGTACGGCCGCTGTGGCGACGAACCTGCCGTACACCTTCTATGACCGCTACACGAACACCGGCGTGGCCACGGCTGCGCGCACGATCGATCGCCGTCAGCCGCTTCCGTCGGCCTTTGCGGCCCGCTGGATCAGCGGTTCGACCCAGGCGTTCGACACGCAGTACAAGGTATGGCGCGAAGGCTTCACCACCAGCACCCTCGGTGGTCTGGCCGGATGCGACGACTACATCGTGAACTCGGTCATTCCTCTGACTGAGATCGTCCGGTTCGACGAGCACGAGAACGCAGGCGTGACCAACGGTCCGAGCGGCGTCATCGTTTCGCCTCCGCCTCCGACCACGACGGCGACCACGCCGGAAACCTCGCGGATTCCGGTTTCGGACTCGCTGTTCCCGACGGTCGCCGGCAGCACGGACGCTGGTGGCTGGACGTACTTCAACCTCAACAACGGTGGCGATGCCACGGCGACGGCGCTGGCATTAGGCGTGACGCCGTACAACGCCACTCGTCCTGGCTTCGTAATCACCTCACCGGTGCTCGCGGGCCCGGGCGTCTTCAATCGCGACGTGAGCCAGAACTGGGTCATCCTGTCGATGTTCGCTGAAGGCCGCTTTGCGGTCGATCAGGACGCGAACTGGCTCGGCAATGGTTGCTCCGCTCCGTTCCCTGCCTCGAGCACGGGCGCGGTGGGTACTGCAGTCAACCGGATCGGTCCGGCTGGCGGCACGCTCGTCTGCGCTCCGCCGAACGCTCCGGGCGATGGCACCTCGCCGTCTCCTGGCGCTTCTGGTGTTCTGCAGTGCACGGGCAGCAACACCACCCCGTAATCCGGGGACATTCGCAGTACGCTTCGAGGCGGGCCGGTACTCCGGCCCGCCTTTTTTTTACCTCAGACTTTTGTTGCACCGAGCCCAGCGATCCTTGCTACAATAATTTTGGATTCACGGCTGAAATTCTGACGCGCCAGCGGCACTTATCACGGCCGCCTACCGCGTATTGACGTCTGTACATTCACCAGGGGGAGAGAGAACGTGAACCGATCGTTTCGAGCGTTGTTGTGGACGGGACTGTTGCTGGCTGTGAGCGCGACCACGTTCGCGCAAGGGTGGGCGGTGCCGGCGAAGACGCCGGAGACACCAGTAGCGTGCACAACATGCCCGGGAGCTGCTCCGAACGCGATGACGGTCGGCTACAAAGCCCCCATCGCCACGTTTACCGGCCGGTTCCTCGACTCCACGAACACCAGCGAATGGTTCAAGCCGTTTCGAACCGCTCGTGCCTACATGGTCCTGGTGGAGCCCGGCATCGACCGCATCTACTTTCAGTACGGATACGGCACGGCGGTGGCGTACTCGCTGAGCAGATTTTTCACGCGGCTCGAGGGCGGTGAGCCGCTGGTGTTTCCCGTCGTCCCGCGGCCGGGGGACCGGGGAAACAATCCGGAGCTCTTCCTGAACTGGGATGACTATTTTAATCCCGAGCTGTCGACGTGGAAGACGTCCAACATGGACGGCGGAACGCGACTGACCGGCTTCGATGTCGACGACAAGGGTTACGTCTATGTCGCCTCCACGGTGTACGGATGGGGCGTCGTCAAGGACAGCCTCGGCACCGGCGGCAAGATGCAGTCGATGTTCCAGCAGCAGACCCAGAACCCGAGCAAGGTCGCCGCAATCAAAGGGGCCACCAAGTATTACGCTTTGCTCAACGTCTCTTCACATTCGCTGTGGGATGTGACCGATCGCAAGAATCCGGTCGAAGTGCACGCGAACATCCCGCGGATGAGCGTCTACACCAAGAACGCGGCCTCGAACCGGATCGCCATCATCGACGCGACGGCCGCTCTCAGCATCTACTCCGCCGATGGACTCGCGGCAAGCAGCGCTCCGTTGTTCAGCGATTCCGGCTATGTGCTGGTCACCTCGGACGGGACGAATTTCTTCGGCTTGAAGGGACAGTCCATCTCGGTGATCGTCCCGTCGGGCAGTGGCTACGCCGTTCAGGGAACCTATTCGATCGGTGCCACGATGCAGGTCAACAACATCCACTACGGGGACGGCTATCTCGTCCTGACCGGAGCGGACGGCGGGGGCGCCTGGGACGTGCGTCTTCTGAAAGTGGGCTCGAATCTCATTCCCACGCCGGTCCCCCTCAACGGCACCCCATCGAACGGTGCCTATCCGAGCTACTTCCACAACTACTACTCCCAGCCACCGGCCGGATACGTCGCCCCCAATTACATCAACATCGTCGACGGCACCGTCTACCGCTCTCCGTCGGGCAAGCTTTACCTCATCGTCTGCGGGAAAGGCATCGGCGACGTCTACGAGCTCGCCGACGGTGACTCGCTGAATGTCACGAACGACGGTCATACCGGCCAGACAAACCCCAACACTCCGGTGGCCAGCAACTCGAAAACGTTCTACGGCGATCCGGTGCAGTTCACTGCCCGGACCCAGTCCACCACGATTGCCACGGTGGCCTGGAACATGGGAAATCCGGAGGCTGGGGGACTGGCCAATCAGCCCACCTCGGCTCCGAATCAGTCCATCGTCTACAAGTACTCGAATCTCTCCAGGAGCGGTGTGGGAACGAGGAGCGTCACGGCGTCGAACATCTCCGACGCGAATGTCCGCGGTACCGCCTCGGTCACGCTGGAGTCGCCCGTGGCGCGATTCGGCATTGCCGGAGCGACGGCGAAGTACCTGTTCACCCAGCCGAACGCCAGCTCGGCCGCGCCGATCGTCGTGGGCGACTCATTCGTGGACGCGTCCGACGGAACGATCGAGAGCCACTACACGTCATGGAACATCGACGGCGTCCCGACGAGGGCTCTTCCGAATGCCCCGATGAGTGCCGGCGCCTGCGGCGTGCATTCGCTGATCTTCACCGGAGCGTACGGTCCCTACTCGTCTCCCGCCACCGGCACCAGCAACTTCATCGTCGGTCTCGATGCCAGCAACGGGGCATTCAACTACACCGTGAGTCCATTCGCTGCCGCCGTCGAGCTGGCAGGGTCCAATGCGAGCAGTCTAACCTTCCGCAGCGCAGCGCGCGGCGTGACCAGCGCGCTCGTCAACGCTGCCTCGGGGTTCACCTGGAAGTGGGAGCTCGTCGGCAGCAGCGGTGTGCTCCTGTCAGCAACCGGCAGCGGCCCGACGGTGGACGACTTCGTCGTGCCGAAACAGACGTTGATCTCC
This sequence comes from Thermoanaerobaculia bacterium, assembly GCA_038244815.1. Taxonomy (GTDB): domain Bacteria; phylum Acidobacteriota; class Thermoanaerobaculia; order Gp7-AA8; family Gp7-AA8; genus DASVHS01. The sequence continues at coordinate 72,544 of JBBRTB010000002.1, read as the reverse complement.
CAGCAGAATGCGCGTGCCCGGCTGACGCTGCAGACGAAGGGCAATTTCACGGGAAGTTGCGCCGGGCTGGAGACGACCGTCGCGCTCAGCAATCCGATCAGCACCCCCGATCCGCAGATCACGCAGACCGGTAACTGTCAGGGCACGCCCTGCACGTTCAGCGCGACATCGATCTCCGGAATCGACACGGCTGCCGACAACTGGACCTACCAGTGGTCGGTGACCCCGACGGGATCGATCGACGCCACGATGCTGACCGGAAGCACCCTCTCGACCTCGTTCCTCAAGACCGGCAGCTACACGGTATCCGTGACCGCGACGAACGCGGTCGGGGCAAATGCCGCATCGACTTCGGTCGTCATCAACACCGCCGCCTCCCCTTGCAGCCCGCTCACGAACAACTCGTTCGTGGCCACGTTCAACGGCGCGCAGGGCTGCAGCCCGTACCAGGGTTGCGCGGCCGGTGAGAGCGTCTCCTTCCAGGTGACTTCCCCGTTGGGCAGCGGCTACGATCCGAACTGCACGCCGAATCACACGTACACCTGGTCGTTCCCTGACGGCACTGGGAGCGGACAGTATGTGACCAAGAACGTGACCGTCGGCGGCACCGTGTCCGTGGTCGTCAACAATGGCAAGGAGTCGCACACGTACTCGACGACGCTCACGATGGCCAGCGGTGGTGGTGGCGGAGGTGGTGGTGGCAACCCCTGCGGCACGATGACGGCGACGAACATTCAGCCCACATGGAGCGGCTCAACGTGTCCGTCCGGCGGCACGACATGCGGCACGAACGACCTGCTCACATTCGACGTGCAGCCATATCTGTACAGCTTCACTTGCGCCAGCCACCAGTTCTCCTGGACCTTCGATGGCGGCGGAAGCGCCTTCACGCAACGGGTGCAACATACGTTCACGACGAGCGGTACTCACGCGATCACGTTGAGCGTCACCAACGCGTACGGCGGCTCGGTGACGAAGAACTTCCAGGTCATCACCACCGGCGGCTCGACGGGTGGTGGCGGTTGTGTGCCGATGACGAATTCGTCATGGGTGGCCACGTTTAGCGGTTCGGCAGGCTGCAATCAGTTCGTCACGTGCGCAGTCGGTGAGAGCGCCACGTTTTCGGCGAGCGCTCCGTTGCAGGGCGGCTACGATCCGAACTGCGCCGGTCACAACTTCTCCTGGACCTTCCCCGACGGCGGCACTGCCACCGGCAATCCGGCGATACACACCGTCACCGCCAGCGGCACCGCCACCGTGACCATCTCGAACACCGCGGAAAGCCACAGCTACTCCGTGCCGGTCCAGGTCGGTGGCACACAGGGCGGCTGCGGCCCGATCAATCCGCTGTCGCTCTCGATCAACTACGCGAACGGCGACGGAACGTGCAGCGCGCTGGGCGGCGACTGCGCGCCCAACGACGTGGTGAACTTCACCATCACTGCGTATCAGTACAGCCTCTCCTGCGCGACGCACACGTTCGACTGGGACTTCGGCGACCACTCGCTGCACGCCTCTACGAAGGACGCTCCGCACCAGTACGCGGCCGAGGGTGTCTACACGGCCAAGTGCGTGGTGAACAACGGCACCCAAAGCGTGACGCTCTCGCAGTCTGTCAGCGTGAAAGGCAACTCTCCGATCGGTTCGGCGGTGACCGCAGCCTTTGCCGTCGTGCCTCTCCAGGGCGTGCCGAACGGCTACCTCTTCAGCGCGTCGTTCAATCCACCGGACGCCGTCTCGCGCTGGACCTGGGATTTCGGCGACAACTCAGGGATCGTGTCCCGCACCGGCACGGTTCTTCCTGAACCGCACGTCTTCCCCGATGATGGCACGTACACGGTGACGCTCACCGCGTACGATGCCCAGGGCCATGCCGTTGGGACCTACAACCATAAGAACGACGCGGAGTCGAAGCGCCGGTCCGTCCGGCACTGATTTCCGATCGCATCAAATCGTGAATGTGGCGGGCTTCGGCCCGCCACATTCGTTTTGAACCTACAATGTCGGCGATGGAAGCAGCGGTGCGCGCTGTGAGCGTGTCGAAGCGCTATGACGTCTACAAGCGTCCGGCGGACCGGCTCATCGAGATGTTCACCCGCCGCCCCCGCCACACCACGTTTCCGGCCCTGGAAGACATTTCGTTCGAGGTGGAGCAGGGGGAGACGGTCGGGGTCATCGGGCAGAACGGGGCGGGCAAGAGCACACTCCTCAAGCTGCTCTGCGGGGTGACCCGGCCGAGCACCGGCAGCATCGAGACCCGCGGAACGATCGCCTCAATTCTGGAGCTGGGCACCGGTTTTCATCCCGAGTTCACCGGCCGCGACAACGCCGCCCTGAACGCGGCGATCCTCGGACTCACTGCCGACGAGGTGCGGCGCAGGCTGCCCTCCATCCTGGAATTTTCCGAGCTGGGCAGCTTCATCGACCGGCCGGTGAAGACGTATTCGTCAGGCATGTACATGCGGCTGGCGTTCTCGGTAGCCGTCAACGTCGATCCCGATCTTCTCATCATCGACGAGGCGCTCGCGGTCGGAGACGGGCACTTTCAGAAGAAGTGCATCGACAAGATCCGCGAGTTTCAGGAGCGCGGCAAAACGATCTTCTTCTGTTCGCACGCTCTCTACTACATCAACGCCATCTGCCGCCGGACCCTGTGGCTCGATCACGGCAGGGCCATGCGCTACGGACCGTCCGCCGACGTGGTGCATGAATACGAGACCTTCCTCCTGGAGCGCGACCGGTTGCTGCCCGCGACGGCCGAGGTCCCGGAAGAGCGGCCGCCGTCGCCCGTCAGGATCACGTCCATCACCGTCGGCGATGCCGGCGGCGCCGAGTGCAGCACGTTCGCGCGCGGCGACGATGTCCATGTACGCATCCGCGTCGAGTCCGAGGATCCTAACCAGCCGGTACACGTGCTGGTGGGGGTGAATCGCGCCGCGGACGACCTGCAGTGCTTCGCCGCGGGCACGCACGGCGACGGCGTTCCGCCGCTTACCGGCGCCACCACATACGACGTGACGCTGAATCTGATCGACCTGCCGCTTCTGCGAGGTGATTACTCGGTCATCGCGTACGTGGGTGATGAGCATGCCCTGACGGTGTTCGATCGCCACGATCTCCGTCCCGCGTTCTCGATCGCCGGCGACCGCTGGGAAGTCGGGCTCATCGCCGTTCGCCATCGGTGGGAACAGGTTCCGGCCGGCGTGGCCGCGGCCGTTCGCGCCGCGCGATGATCTCGCTTCTCGTCGTCAACTATCGCTCCGCCGCACTGGCCATCGAGGCCATCCGTTCGGCGCGCGCGGCCACGGTGTCGCCGCTCCAGGTCGTGGTGGTGGACAACAGCCTCGATCCGCGGGAAGCGGAGCGTCTTCGCGGCCACGCCGACGTCCTTCTCGCGCCCGACAAAAATCTCGGCTACGCGGGCGGCGTGAATGCCGGACGCCCTCATTGTCACGGCGACATCATCATCGTTTCCAATCCGGACGTGGCGTTCGGTCCTTCGTCGATCGACGAGCTTGCGGCGGCCCTCGGGGAGACGAATGTCGCCGCGGCGGGACCCGCCCTCTACTGGGACGACGCCTTCAACTGGATGCTGCCCCCGAGCGAGCTGCATACAGCCACGGAAAAACTCGGTGAGGCGCTGGCGTCACGCAACGACGCGTTGTGGCGGCGCCGCGACCGCCGCCGGACGCTGGCGCGGATCGCATTCTGGTCGCTGACACGCCGCGTCGACGTCCGGGCCATCTCCGGCGCGATCATGGCCATTCGAGCGGCGGACTTCGACGACGCCGGCGGATTCGACGAGCGATTCCCGTTGTATTTCGAGGAGAACGATTTTCTGCGCCGCCTGGCCCGGCAGAAGAAGCGCATCGTCTACGCTCCGGACGCGCGATGCCGTCATCTTTACAACCAGAGCGCCGGCGCCGACAGCGGCCGTGCCGCGCGCGCTTATGCGGAATCGGAAATGCTGTACCTCGCGAAGTGGTACGGCGGTTTCCCGGCCAGGGTCCTCAAGCGGATCGAGCGGCCCCGGCATTTCCCCGATGTCCCGGTAGCCGGTGACATCGTTCCCATTCCCGTCGGCGACTTCGTCGTCGAAGCCTCGCCGTTGCGCTCGTTCGACACGGCCGCCGGTCACTTCGCCCGGACGGGAGCAGTCGAGATTCCGGCCGAGGTATGGGCTTCCTATCAGTCGCCGGTGCTGTACTTTCGGGTGGTCGAGCGTCGCAGCGCCCGGATCGTCGCCACGTACGCGCGAAAACGTACGTAGGAGACCGCTCTCCGGCCGGGCGCTGCGTGGCTCACGATGCCTACGCTAGAATTGACCGCATGACCGGCTCGACCAGCTTGACGGTGCTGGTGCCGCTGGCCGGCACCCCGTCGTCGGCCCTTGCGGCGCGCGAGGTGATCGAGCGCTATCTGGAGACGACGGGCTTCACGTTCGAGATCGTCAGCGCGGCAGGCTCGAGTTACGGCGCATCGATCCGCAGGGGAGTGGCCGAGGCGACCGGCAGCGTCATCGTGATCGTCGACGCCTCCCTGCCGTACCCGGTGAGCGCGATCGGCGATGCGGTGGCAATGATCGAATCGGGGAGTACGGAGGTCGTGTTCGGGACGACCTCACGTGAAGCCGGACCGGGCACGCCGGCGTTGCTGCGCTGGCTTCTCGTGAACGATTTGCCCGATCCCTCGCTGCGTTTGAAGGCATTCACGGCGAGGGCGGCGAAGCTGGTGATCTCCGAGACCAAGCTCGAAGGGCCGTCGTGCGATCTGGAGATCGCATATCTCGTGAACAAGTACGGCTTCCGGCTGGAGCGCCTGGCGGTCGAGTGCGAGCCGGCGACGCGGCCTGCTCCTTCCTTCGCGACGATGAACGGCCTGTTCGCATCGCTCAGAATCCGGCTGATCGATCGCCGCATGGGCTATCGCGCGGCGCGCCGATGTCCGGTCTGTTTCTCATCGGAAGTGTGGACGTTCGCCCAGATCCCGGGCAATGTCATCCGAGCCTGCGGTCGATGTAAGTGTCGTTATCTCAACCAGTTCGCAGAAGAGGACACCCATCCAGTCCGGCGTGTTCTACGGCCCCATCCGCCCGCAAACGAGCCGCCGGAGGAATCGCATTCTGAGAGCGCACGCGCACGGACGAGCAGCCGGCGTCTTACGATCCTGCGCAAGCATCTCAGCGCACGCGCGCGCGTTCTGGAGATCGGGGTGCGCGACGGCTCGTTCGGCCAGGCCGCGGAGCGCGAATACGAATACGTCGGCATCGACTCCGCGCCGATCGTGTCGAGGCTGGCGCGGGCAAAGGGGCTCGATGTCTACTGCGCGACGCTGGCGAATTTCGTGAACACCGGTCCGGCGTTCGACGCCATCGCCATCTACCACGTGTTCGAGAACATGGTCGATCCGCACGATGCCCTGGGCCGGATCAAGGATCTGATGAAACCGGGCGGGGTGCTGTTGTTGTCGACGTTCGACACGGAAGGCCTCATCTACCTGTTTACCGAGCGAAAGCGGCTGGCGCAGAATTTCCGCACGCACCTGATCCTCTACTCGCGCTCGGCGCTCATCGAGCTGCTCGAGCACTCCGGCTTCGAGATCGCCCACATCGGGCCGGACTTCGAGTACCGCGACCACAAGTTTCTGCGCCACTGGCTGAGTAACCGCTCGAACGTTCTGGCGGCGGTGGCGCGAGCGGCGTTGCACCTCCTTCCCGACCCGTTGCTGGTCAGCTCCGGCTCGATCCGTATCGTGGCCCGGCGGCGCGCCGGCGCACCCATCAACATGCGCCCGATCCGCGCGGTCGAGCCGACGCATGCACGCTGACGGCGACTCGAGATTCACCATCCGTCGCTATGCGCCCGGTGACGAAGCGGCGATCCTCGACCTGTTCGCACGTTCGTTCCACGCGCCGCGCTCGATCGAGCACTGGCGCTGGAAATACCGCGACGACCCCTGTGGCGCGGAGCGGATCAGCGTAGCGTTCGATGCGGCGGGCTCGCTCGTGGCGCACTACGCGGGCTATCCGGTTCGCTTCTACGCCGGCGGTGTTTCCGTCCCGGCGAACCAGATCGGCGACACCATGACCGACCCCGGCATCCGCCACATCGGCCGGGGTGCCACCAGCATTCTCGGACGCACGGCTCTGCACTTCTACGAGAACTTCTGCGATGGGCGGGTGGCGTTCAACTACGGCTTCAACGTTGCCAACATCCAGAAGTTCTCGCTGCGCTTCCTGCGCAGCACCCGCGTGGAGAAGGTGGCCTACCGGCTGCGCGATCTCCGCGTCCACCCGATGCCGGGGCTGGGCCGGCTGGAGCGCTACGCGCGCGGGATCACGCTCGAGCTGGTGAACGAAGTCTCGCCGAAGTGGGATGAGCTGTTTGCGCGCCTGGCCCCTCACTACGGGTTTCTCGTGGAGCGCGACGCTCGCTACGTGCGGTGGCGCTACCTGGCCCGGCCCGACGTGCGGTACGTGGTCGTGGCCATGCGCAAATGGGGAACACTGGCCGGATGGATGGTCCTGCGCATCCGGGAGAGCCGTATGACCATCGGCGATCTGCTTCTCGATCCCGATCACGCCGACGTGTTCGAGGCGGCGCTGCGGCACCTCTCGGCGCTCTACGCCGTGGAGTCGGTCGAGATGTGGTGCCCGGCTCGACCGAGCTGGCTGGAGGCGCTGTTAACGACGCTGCGGCTGGAGTTACGGCCGGAGCCACAGGATCTCGGAGTGATGTGCGTCCCGTTCGAAGACGCTGAGGCGCCTGGGCGCATGGCCCGTTCGCTGTACTACACGATGAGTGATGGAGATCTCTTCTGATCGCCGCTGGTTCGCCTTCTGCATTGACGCCCTGAGCAGTGCGAAAATGATCTTCGCCATGACCGAGGCCCAGCCGCAAAGGAGCGGTCCGAGGAAGCGGACCGCGGACGTCGACCGCAAGCGCGTGCTTGTCATCGACGACGATCTCCCGCTCCGGGGCATGCTCGCCGCGGCTCTTCGACAGCACGGCTTTCAGGTTCTGCTGGCGGGTGATGGCGCCGAGGGCCAGCGCGCGCTGACGATTCACAATCCCGAGATCGTGCTGCTCGATCTGGCCATGCCCGAAGTCAACGGCTGGGACTTCCTGCAGCGGCTGCAGGAAACGGGTCAACTCGGCAAGGTAAAGATCATCGTTCTGTCGGCGCACCTTCACGTCGACCCGCAGGCCGTTCTGCGGATGGGCGTGGCGGCCATCCTGCCCAAGCCATTTAACCTCCCGGAGCTCATCGATCTCATCGAGCATCTCTCGTGACCGAGGTGGCGGTTCGGGTGGCCGGCCTGTTTTCGTCGCGCCTCCTGCGCGGGTACGCGCGGGGCAAACTGCGCGGCGATCCTGTCTATCAGGCCGTCCTGGAACGTCTGCGCGGCACGGCGGCGCCCCTGTTCGATGTCGGTTGCGGTGTCGGTCTGCTGGAGTTCTTTCTGCGCGAGAGCGGGTTTGCGAATCCCATCACGGGGATCGATCACGACGAGCGCAAGGTAGCGCAGGCCAACGCGGCGGCGAGCCGCTACGAGGCGTTGCATTTCGAGCGGGCCGACGCGCGAGAGCCGATGCCCCGCGGCAGTAACGTCATCCTGATCGACGTGCTGCACTACTTCTCTGATCCCGAGCAGGAGCGCATCCTTCAGAACGCCGCCGCGGCGGTGCCGCCGGGCGGACTCGTGCTCGTCCGCGATGCCATTCGCGATGGCAGCCTGCGCTATCGCCTCACCGCGGCGCAGGAGGGATTCTCCCGTGCCATTCGCTGGCTGCGCGCCGAGCGGCTGAACTTTCCGACGCGCGAACGGATCGTCTGGCCGTTTGCCGGTTTCGCCGCGGAGATCGTTCCGCTCTGGGGCCGCACGCCCTTCAACAACTATCTGTTCGTCTTCAGGCGTTCCGGCGACGGAATGACGAAGCGATAACCGGCTCGCTGCACTTCGTCGATGACGCGGCCTAGCATCTCCACCGAGTCTGCCCGGCCCTGGTGAAGCAGGACGATCGCTCCGGGCTCGATCTCCGGCATGATCCGCTTCAGCACGATCTCAGGGTCGCTCGTCCTGGTGTCGAATGCGCGTGCGCTCCAGCCGACCAATGTCATCCCCAACCTGCGCAACGCCGGATGCACCGCCGGGTTCTTCATGCCGACGGGAGCGCGGAACAGTGCCGGCGCCGCGCCGGTGATTCTGGCGAGCGTCTCGTTGCATCGCTCGATCTGCTCCTCGATTTTCGACGGAGGCAGGCACCAGAACGTGCCGCTCGGATGCGAGTAGGAATGATTCCCAACGGTGTGGCCGCGCCGCAGCATGTCCATGACGAGGTCCGGACGCTCCCCGGCGAGCGAGCCCTTGACGAAGAACGTCGCCTTCACCCCGCGAGCGTCGAAGAGGTCGAGGACCGCCGGCGTGTCGCCGGTCGGGCCGTCATCGACCGTCAGCCACACCTCGTTGCCGGCGGGATCGAATCGCGTCATCACCGGACCGAGCCACTGCACGTTCGGTCGCAGCGTCGGATAGAGGACCAGCGCGTGGGAAAGGGCGAGCACGCCGAGCGCGGCGACAACCGACCACTGCAATAGAACGATCGACAGAAGGGGCGCGCCGATCAGAGCAACGATGATGAACCGCCTCATGGCTCGACCCCGTATCGGGCTTCCGCCTCGGCGATCGAACGTTGCAGCAGCAGCAGGCAGACGAAGGCGACGGCGTTCGCCCCGGCCAGCAGAAGGAATGCGGTTCCGATACGACGCAGAGGCGAAGGGTCCACGCTGAGGAGCGTGGCCGCGCCGATCACGACCACGAGCATGATGAACGAGTTCACCGCCTGGCCGGTTTCGGCCTGCCGTCGCGGGAGCCTGCTCACGATCGGAATCAGCAACACGCCCACGACGAGCACCTGCACGTTCATGAGCATCGCCGCCGCCGGCAGGGCCAGCGCACAGGCGGTTCCCAGCGGGAGCGACTCGTCGATCAGTGTGGCGATGAAGGCGGCCAGAACGATCAGGCCCACGACCGGCACCAGGAAGTTCTCCAGGGCGCTCTGATGCCGCTCCACCGCCAATGCGATCCCTGGCCGCGGCTCAGGCCTGGTCCGGCGCAGGCGGATGTAGGCGAACAGCCTGAACAGCGCGAAATCGAATCGCGAAGGAAGCCAGCGTGCCTCGGCGCGATCGCGGACCACTCTCACGCCGGGCTCTCCGAATACGGCTCGAATGCGAACCACTGATACCAGCCGCGGCGGATCACGTCCTCGAGCTCCTTCGACCACTGCGTCACGGCGGCGTTGAGATCGTCGTCACGGTGACGGCTGCGGCGAACGACATGAATCGGCGCGCAGGTGACGAGGCGGTAGCGCCGTCGTCCGGCGCGGACGATGAAGAGGGGAAAAACCGGCACGCGCGCGGCCATGGCCAGGGCGAACGGTCCGGCCGGCATCATGGCCGGCTTCTCGAAGAGCATCGACGGAATCGAGGTGATGCCTGGCGTGACCCGATCGCCCTGGATGGCCACGAGGTTCCCCTGCTGCAGTGAGTGCAGGAGCTCCAGTGCCAGCTCGCTGGCCCTGGTGTTGAAGTCGATGCGCAGACCGTCGTCGCGTGCACGCTCCTGCTGCGACTCCTCGAAGGCGCGCGTCCGCGGGTCGGTCTCGGGAGCACGCACCATCACGATCTGGCGGTGCGACGTTTCCGAAAAGACGGCCGCGCCGATGTCGTAGCTTCCCATGTGTGCGGTGAGGATGACCGCTCCGCCCTCATGCTCCATGAGCGCCTGAAGGTGCTCGAGACCGGCGAACTCCCAATCCGGCATGGTGCGTGTCTCCCGGAACCGCGCCGTGTCGGTGATCGACCAGGCGAAGTTCCAGAACACGCGGTAGGTGCGGAAGAAGTTGGTCACTGCCCACGATCCGGGCTTGATGAGCCGCAGGTTGTGCATCACTCCGCGCCGCCCCGGACCCCAGAGGAGAAAGAACAACGCCCAGGAGGCGATGATCAGCGGCTCGATCCAGAGCGGGATGTAGAGCACGCCGAAGCGCAGCCCCTGCCGCCAGAACACGCCTTGCACCACGAACCGCCGCAGCCAGCCGATCACGTGCGGATGATATCGCCCAGTTTTCGCTCCTCCGAACGAAGTTGCGGATGGAGGATGCCGAAGAGCGCTCCGCGCATGAGCGCGTCGTCACCGGGGTACGTGGCCACGATCTGCAGCGGGAACTTCTCGAAGATCTCCGCGTCGGTGCGCCGGCGTCTGGCCTGGACGGCCTTGCGCTTGATGGCAATGCGCTCCTGATGCTGGAGGATCCATTCGAAGGCCCGAAACTGCATGGCCGTCAGCGGATCGTCGATCCTGGCCAGCGCCGGTGCTCCGAAGAGCTTCCGCCTCACCCGAGTGATCAGACCGGGCTTTTGCGCGGACCGTAGTGTTCCCTCGAAAGGTCCGCGGCGCAGCTCGCCGATCCGTTCATTGCGCGTCGTGGCGTAATGATGCAGCCGGTGCAGGTAGGTGTAGAACACTGCGCCGGCCGTGTCGCGCAGCGACGGCTCGTCGTAGTTCTTGAGCGCTGTCTGCAGAGCGTTGCGTTCGAACAGCACGCCGCGCTCGAACGCGCCGATGCGGTCGCTGGTCGCACTGGAGGCGTGCCGCACCAGGCCGCGCGGCTCGTACAAGACCCGATAGCCGGCGAGCCACGATCGCCAGCCGAAATCGACGTCCTCCAGATAGGCGAAGAAGTCGTCGTCGAAACCGCCGAGCTCCATCAGGGGAGCGCGGCGCGAGATCATGTTCCCGCCGCACGCGAAAAGAAGCTCGGCACCCGCCGCCGGCTCGCTCCGGGAGCCGAGCGCGAAGCGAAAACCGTTCTGGAAGGCGTGACCGTCGAACGTCATGACGCCGCCGATGAAGTCGATGAGCTTTCCTTCGAGATCGATGATCTTCCCGCCGGCCGAGATCACGTCGGCGGGGGCCTCGTCGATCGCACGCGTCAGCGACGCCAGCCACCCTTTCTCGGGCAGTGCGTCGTTGTTGAGGTAGATCACGTTTCGCGCCGTGGAGGCGCGCATCGCTGCGGCGATTCCACCGGTAAACCCGCGATTCTCTTCCAGCGCGAACAGGCGTGCCTGCGGATAACGCGAGGCGATGGCTACCGCGCTTCCGTCGGTCGATCCGTTGTCGACCACCGCCACCACCGCCCCCGGAACGTCGGGCAGTTGCGCGTAAACGGCGTCCAGGCATTCGAGCGTCTGCTGCCGCCCGTTCCAGTTGACGATGATGATCTCGACCGGGGGCGCGTTCAGAACGCCCCTCCCATCCGCCGCTTCAGGCGATTGAGAATCGACGGCGCTCCCGCCGGCGGCTGCATGCGCACGGCGAACGCTTCCTTGCCGCGGTCGAAACGGGGAGCGCGGCAGAACTCGCGGAGCGGCGCCAGCGTCCTCGACCACTGATGGTCGTCGGTGAACCTCCGTGCGCCCGCGCGCATGGCCTCGAGCCGTTCGGGGTCGGGAAGAAGCCTCACGATCTCCGCGGCGAAGGCATCCGCCGAGCCGGTGCGGACGATGGAGCCGGCCTCATAGCGCGCCAGGATCTCGTCGGTTCCCGGGGCGGGACTTGTGACGACGGGCAGTCCCGCCCAGAGGTAATCGAACACGCGCGTGCGCATGGCGAGGTCGGTCTCGACGGACTGGCCGAACGTGAGGAGCGAGAGTGCGAAGCGGTCGAAGAACGCGCCACGCTCTTCATACGGCGCCCACCGCTCGAACCGGATCAACGCGTTCATCCCTCGCCTCCGGACCGACTCCATGGCCACGGCCGCCTTCCCCTGTGGCGTCAGCTCGGGATTCGGATGCGTCGTGAATGTCAGCGTGACATCGGGAACGGTTCTGCGGACGAGCGCGATGGCGTCGATCGCCAGGATCGGGTCGTACCAGTCGTAGATTCCGCCGAAGAGGATGTCGTGGCCCGTGCTCTGCCGCGAGCCGGCCGTTCGTGGCGGTTGCACGCCGAACGGTGCGACGCGGATCAGTGCGTCGAGATGAGGATCGGAGTCGAACGCCATCGGGCTCAATCGTCCCGCGGCCAGCATCAGTCCGAGGTAGAAGAGGCGCTGTGCGTCGGACGCGCAGAGGAAAAAGTCGCCGCGGGCGATCGACAGCATGAGCGTGGCGTGATCGTGACTGAACACCTCGGCGCCGCGCTCGCGGAAGTAATGCAGGTTCTCGATGATGAAGGGGTCATAGAGATCGACGACCACCGGCAACGGCCGGCCGTGCGCGAACAGCTCGTTCGCGGCATGGCCCTGTACGACGGCCATGTCGTTGGCGGCGGTACCCTGGGCGATCGTCTCCGGCGTTATCGGCATGCACGCGGCACCGGCGACCGCGCCGCCGTCCCGGCTGAGCAGCGTGATCTCGTGGCCGTCCGCGGCAAGCACGTGTGCCATCTCGAGGAAGCGGATGCCGATGCCGGCGGGTTGTTGGTGGCCGAGCGGCTCGGGACAGACCAGAAGGACGCGCGTCATCCCCGGCCCCGCAGCCGCTCCATCATCGCGTGCATCTTCCACGTACGCGAGCGGTAGATCATGTTGAGGACGCCCTGCAGGCGCTCGATCTCCGCGTAGGCGGCGCGGCCGATGGCCTGCGAGGCATCGAACCGTTCCTGCAGCGCTTCGGTGTCGCTCGTGGCTCTCTCCGCTTCGATGCGCAAGACATGCATCGCGCCCTCGAGCTCCTTGATGTGCACGGTCCGCTCGTTGATGGCGTTGTGCAGCGCCTGGATCTCGGCGATGAGCTGGCCCTTGTCGCGCTCCAGACGGGCGATGTCGTTCTCGGCGTGGGCGCGGCGGCCTTTCTCCTCGACCATCGTGTTCGCCAGCGCCAGTGCGGCTCTCTTTTGCTTTTCGAACACGTTCGCGAACGTCTCGTTTGTGAGGAGCGCGGCATGTTTGCGCCACACCTGAAGCTTGGCCTGGCGGAATTGCGGCGAGCCCTCCGGGGAGGCCAGAACGATCGAACCCCCTCCTTCGAAGTGACGGATCTCGCAGGTGATGCGAGGAACCCGTGTGAAATCGCCGCGCTGCGAGAGGCGGATGAGGAAGTCCCAGTCCTCGAACAGCTCGAAGGCCGGATCGAAGCCGCCGGCGTCGAGAAAAGCCTCGCGCCCGGTGAGCAGTGCCGGCAACGGGATGTAGTTGTCGGCCAGGAGGAGCTCCCGGTCGAAGTCGCTGGCGAACAGCCGCAGCCGGGCCCGGCTCTCGAACGTTCCCGACTCGCCGATGGCCAGGAACGCCGACACGGCATCGCTGTACCAGGCCGCACTGGCCGGCGCGCTCTGCGCCGCGGCGGACAGCGATGCCAGATGTTCCGGGTAGTACAGATCGTCGTCGTCGAGGAACGCCACGAATTTCGTGGCGGCGGCGCGCACGCCGCTGTTCATCGCTTCGGAGCGCCCGCGGCAGCGATCGTGCTGCACCACCTTGACCTCTCCTTCGAGCTGCGGAGGCGCTCCGCCGTCGTTGACGACCACGATCTTCGCGGGATGCTCGTTCGCGCGCACCGAGGCGATGGCCTCGCGCAGAAGCGCCGGCCGGTCCCTGGTCCGGATGACCACGGTGATGGGCAGCGTGGCGCCGGTGACCTCGATGCTCGCCGGGGCTCCCACCTGGTCGCGCAATGCGCTGAACGGAGTGGTGCGCAGCGTCGCCATCGTGGTCAGCCAGTACGCCTCGGCGAACTTCGAGTCCGGCGGCAGCGTGAGCGCGCGATAGGCATTGAGTCCGCGCGCGTACGCCGGGTAGTCACGGATGCCGGTCTGGGACACGTGTGCGGCGATGGCCTGGTACTTTCTCTCGGCCACATCCGTAATATCCACGAGCGTGTTCGGGCGCAGCGGCTGGCTGACCTCGTAGAAGGCTACGCGGGCGATGGCCAGGTCGGCGAAGAGCTCCCGGTCGCGCTGCACGAGCACGCAGAACGCGCGGGAAAGCGCGAGGTGGTCGGGATGAATCTCGATGGGGCTGGGAACGCAGACGAGGTCGGGCTTGAACTCCAGCAGGTGCTGGCGAAGTGGACCGGCCACGGCGTCATCGAGAGCCCGATCGGCGAAGCGGAGGAAATGCAGCTCTGCCTCTCCGAGAAGGGCCAGGGCCCGGCGCGATTCTTCCTCCCGCTGTGCGCGGTATGCGAGGCGATCGCTGACCGACGGCTCCGCCTCCGCACCGTCGGTGGCCACGACCACACGGACGGCACGCCCCTCCCGGAGGTGTTGCGCAACGAGACCGCCGCAGCCGATCACCTCGTCGTCGGGATGGGGAGCAAGGATGAGCAGGCGTTCGCCGAGGAGTCTCGATGCCTCGTACGGAATGGTTTCCGCTTCGATAAGCATCCTGCCGGGGATTATATGTGCCGTTGCGACGCCAACCTCAGTTGGCGGATGATGGAACCGGCTCACGCGTGAAGACCTCTGGCGAAAAGACGGGCATCCGGGGAAAACGAAAGGCGCCCGAGCGCGATCCGCAGATCGCCGGAGTGCTGTCTCTGGTGCAGGATCTCACTGCCCTCGCTCGCAGCGAGTCGGCTGCCGACCTCTTCGGCCATGCCTTTACTACGCTGGCGGCGACGGTTCCGTTTGATGTCGGGGTGGTGGTGATGGTCGAGCAGAACCTCGACCTCTACATCTCGGCGCGGCCCGGGGCGGAGAGCGGGATGGGCGAGGAGTTCATCGCCCGAGTGCGGGCGGTGCTGCAGGCAGTCATCCCCACGGAGTTCGCGGCCCTCGACCTGATCGTCATCGACGAGCGCCGCAACCTGGTGGTGGACGAAAAGCCGGCCAGGGGTGCGAAGAAAAAGGGCGGAGGGCCGGCCAAGGCCACCCACGACGTCCATGCCGTCCTGCGACATGAAAACCGCACCGCCGGGCTCGTTCTGATCTGCCGCCGGCGGAAGTTCACCGCTGACGAGCATCACGTCATCGATATCTTCGCCGCGCAGCTTTCCATGCTGCTCGACAACCTGCGGGCCCGCCAGAAGATCAGGAGCTTCGCCGACATGGATGACCTCACCGGCGTGTCGAACCGCCGGTACTTCCGACGGCAGCTCACCCAGGAGATGGAGCGCTCGCGCGTCTACGGGCTGGCGCTGTCGATCCTGATCATCGACGTCGACGATTTCAAGCAGATCAACGACTCATATGGCCACATGATGGGAGACGTGGTGTTATCCGAAATCTGCGGCACGGTGCGGGACATCCTGCGATCACCGGATGGGGTGAGCCGGTTCGGCGGCGATGAATTCGCGGCCCTCCTGCCGCACACCGACCTGGCCGGCGCAGGCGTCGTCGCCGGCAGGATCCTGGAACGGGTCAACCAGCTTTCGATTGTCGACGACAGCAACGAGCCCATTCACTGTACCGTGTCGATCGGCATCGCCCAGATGGAACCGGGCGATGCGACGTTCAACGACCTCGTGCGCCGTGCCGACGCATGTCTCTACGACGCCAAGCGGGAAGGGAAAAACCGGTACAAGTTCTAATGTCTCGAACCCTCATCGCAAACTGGAAAATGAATCTGCCGCCGGAAGGCATCGGGCCGTTTCTGGCCCGCGTGGGAGCGGCGCCGGGCGATTCCGTCCGAGTCGTCGTCGCGCCACCGTTTCCCTACCTTCGCGATGTGGCCTCGCAGACATCCCTCGGCATCGCCGCCCAGAACTGCGCTGACCGCGAGAAAGGTGCGTTCACCGGCGAGGTGTCGGCGGGGATGATTCGCGACTGCGGCGCGGGGTTCGTCATCATCGGCCATTCGGAGCGCCGGACGATCTATGGAGAATCGGACGTGGTGATCGCGCGCAAGCTCTCCATGGCGTTGTCGGCCGGACTGGTGCCGGTTCTCTGCATCGGCGAGGAGTTGCGCACGCGCGAGACCGGGCAGGTGGCCGCCTTTCTGGCCGGCCAGATCCGCGCCGCCGCCGAGGGAGGGCTGGAGCGTGCCGGGGAGATCGTTCTGGCGTACGAGCCGATCTGGGCGATCGGCACGGGCCGGAGCGCCAGCGGAATCATGATCGCCGACACCGTGGGCTGCATCCGCGACGCCATGAAGCGGTTCTGGCCCGGACCGCTCGTCGGGACCACCCCGATTCTCTACGGCGGCAGTGTCACGCCGGAGAACGTTCACGACCTCGAGGCCAACGGTCACATCGACGGGTACCTCTGCGGCGGCGCCAGTCTGGACTCGGGCAGGTTCCTGGCCATTCTGGGAGGGATGCACCCGGACGGCTTGACGCCTTGACTTGGGAAAGCCTTCCGGGAAGAATTCGGCGGCTCAGTGGGTTAGCCCCGACGCACCGGAGACTTTCATGATCATCTTTTTCGTCGTACTGCACGTCATCGTGAGCCTCATTCTGATGCTCGTCGTCCTGGTCCAGCAGGGCAAGGGCGCCGATCTGGCGGGAGCCTTCGGCGGTGGCGGATCGCAGACCGCGTTCGGCGCCCGGGGCGCGACGACGCTGCTGCACAAGCTGACCACGGTCTTCTTCATCCTGTTCGTGATCACGTCGCTGACGCTGGCGGTGATGGAGTCGCGGCCGCGCACATCGCTGATGAACGGCCCGGCCCCGGCCGCACAGACCCCCGTCAAGAAATAGCCGCAGCGGTCTCTTTGAATTGCCTGCCCAAGTGGCGGAATTGGTAGACGCGCACGTTTGAGGGGCGTGTGGAGAAATCCGTGCCGGTTCGAGTCCGGCCTTGGGCACCAATCGGGTTGAAGTCGCGCGGGCCTCGAGCCCTAACCGCGGTCGGTGATCCGGCGGTCGTACTCGGCGGCCCGGTCGAGAAACGACTCGATGTTCCTTCCGAGCACGAGTTTCTCGGACAGCTCGCTCGACTTGTCGAAGTCCCGGCGCAGCCGCTCGGCCTCGGCCAGATAGTAGTCGCGCAATCCCACCTCGATCGTGAACTCCGGATACTTGTCCGCCAGCGTGCGCATCCACTCCTCGACCTGACGGCGGCGATCCTTGTCGCCGCTGCCGTTCTTCAGATCGTCGAGGAGCGTGCGGACCACGCCTGCCAGGATCTGCTGCTTCTGCTCGCCAATCGCGCTGTCGGCCATGCGCCGCGATCCTATCGCACTCCACTACAATGCGCCGCGTGAAAGTCCTCATCGCCAATCGGGGCGAGATCGCGGTGCGGGTGATCCGCGCCTGTCGCGAGATGGGCCACACGACTGTGGCCGTCTACAGCGATGCGGACCGCGCCGCGCTGCACGTGATCGAAGCGGATGAGGCCATGCCGGTCGGCCCCGCACCCTCGCGCGAGAGTTATCTGCGCATCGACAGGATCCTCGATGCCGCGAAGAAGACAGGTGCCGAGGCCGTGCATCCCGGCTACGGGTTTCTCGCGGAGAACGCGGAGTTCGCGCGTGCCTGCAGGGACGCCGGACTGATCTTCGTCGGCCCCTCGCCGGAATCGATCGAGGCCATGGGCTCGAAGACGGAGAGCCGCCGGCGGATGAAGGCCGCGGGCGTGCCGGTCGTTCCGGGGCTGACCGAGGCCGTGCAGTCATTCGACGAGATCGAAGAGTTCGCGCGCCAGGCGGGCTACCCCATCATGGTGAAAGCCAGCGCCGGCGGTGGAGGCAAGGGCCTGCGTCTGGTGGAGCGCCCGGCCGACCTTCGCTCCGCGTTCGATCGCGTGAAGAGTGAAGCGCAGTCGTTTTTCAGCGACGACGCGGTCTACGCGGAGAAGTTCATCGTCTCCCCGCGTCACATCGAGGTGCAGATCCTCGGCGATCAGCACGGCAACATCGTGCACGTCGGCGAGCGCGAGTGCACGCTCCAGCGCCGCAATCAGAAAGTAGTCGAGGAATGTCCCTCCCCGGTCGTCGATGCCGCGCTGCGCGAAAGCCTTGGGGCGATGGCGGTCCAGGCGGCCCGCGCCGTCAACTACTACTCCACCGGCACGATCGAGTGCCTCATGGGTCCGGACCGCCAGTTCTATTTCCTGGAGATGAACACCCGGCTGCAGGTGGAGCATCCGGTGACGGAGATGGTCTGGGGCGTCGATCTGGTGAAGGAACAGTTGCGCGTGGCGGCCGGTGAAGCGCTGCGCTTCTCGCAAAGCGACCTCGCTCCTTCGGGCCACGCCATCGAATGCCGCGTCTACGCGGAAGATCCATCGCGCAACTTCGCCCCTTCACCCGGGCTCATCCGCTACATCAATCTGCCGCAGGGGCCCGGAGTGCGCAACGACAACGGCGTATACGCCGGCTACACGGTGCCGGTCCATTACGACCCGATGTTGTCGAAGCTGATCTGCCACGCTGGGACGCGCCCGGACGCGATCGCGCGGATGAAGCGCGCGCTCGGCGAATACCGTGTCGAAGGCATCGAGACGACCATCCCTTTTTTCACCTTCATCATGAACCATCCTGATTTCTTAGCAGCGAACTTCGACACCGGCTTCATCGACCGGATCCTTCCCGGGCTGGCTGCGCCGGCGGAGGCGAGCGGCCCGGTGCTCGATGCCGCGATCGCCGCCGCGGCCATCATGGCCTTCGAGGAGTCGCAGAATGTCCGCCTGCCCGAGAACGGTGGCTCAGCGTGGAAGCGCACCGGCAGGATCGAGGGTCTGCGATGAGGTTCATCGCGCGGCACGGCGGTGGCGACGTGGAGGTGGAGGTGGAGCGGCATGGCGCGGCGTATCGCGTGCGCATCGGCGCCCGCTGGCTGGAGGCCGACCTCGTCGACGCCGGAGGCTTCGTCCGCTCTCTGCGGTTGCAGAACGGAACGCAGTTCTCGCTCATTCATCACCGGGAGGGGAACGAACATCTGATCACTCTGGGCAGCGCGACGATCCCGATCGAGATCATCGATCCGCTGGCCGTTCGCCGCCGCCGCACCGAGGATGAGATGGGCTCGGGCGGCACGGTCAAGGCGCTCATGCCGGGGAGGGTCGTCCGCGTCCTCGTCAGCAAGGGCGACAGCGTGCAGAAGGGAGTGGGGCTCGTAATTCTGGAGGCCATGAAGATGGAGAACGAGATCCAGGCTCGCGTGGACGGCGTCGTCGACGAGATCTTCGTCGCGGCCGGCGACACCGTCGAAAGCGGCGCGGACCTTCTTCACATCGTCTGAACGGAGCTGCTGCCGCTACGCGGCAGAGGACATGGCTGGTAACATCGTGCCATGCCGGCATCCGAGGCGACGGGTCCCTATCGCGTCGGGGAGCGAATCGGAACCTCCGTCTGGAAAGGGCAGGACACCCGCAACGGCAAGACCGTTGCGCTCAAGATCCTGACCAGGCAACTCCCCAAGGACCAGGCGAAGCGCGACGCGGTCATCCGCGAGGTCCGTGTCGCCGCGGCGCTCTACCATTCCTTCCTCGTTCCCATCATCGAAGTGGTGCCTCTCGGCGACAACCTCGTGCAGGTGATGACGCTGATCGAGGTGCTGCCGATCTCGAAGTACGTCAACGGCAAACCGCTGGCAAAGCAGGATTTCTTCCGGCTTGCCTACCAGCTCGTCGACGGGCTGAAGTACCTCCATACCAAGGGACTGGTGCACGGCAACATTACCGGCGACTCGGTCATGGTGACGCCCGACGGTCTGATCAAGATCGGCGGCATCAACCTGATGAATCTCCAGTACAAGCCGGGCGGGATCTCCGGCGCGTATCAGCAGAAAGGGGCGGACGCGCGCAGCGTCGCCTACATGGCGCCGGAGCAGATCACCGGCCAGGCCGTGGAGGCGCGCACCGACATCTACTCGGCGGCGGTGGTCATGTACGAGATGGCCACGGGCCGACTTCCCTACGACGCCACGACCGCGTCCGACTTCGCGCGCAAGGTCGTGGAAGGCCAGCCGATCTCACCGACGGTCATTTACCCTGCCATCGACAAAGCCGAGCTGGCGATCCTCGGCCGCTGTCTGTACAAGGATCAGTTCCGCCGCCAGAAGGACGCCAAGACTCTGTTGGAGGACATCACCAGAGCCGATCCCGACGCGGCCAAATACGTCAGCGATCTGGTGACGCGTGCCGGTCCGGCAGCGGCCGCACCGGCGCAGGACCCGGGCGCGAAGCAGGCCATCCTGTTCATCGGTGAAGTCTCCAACCTCGACGAGCTCACCGCCAGGGATGGCGACGCCGCCAGCCGCGCGGTGTCGCGCATGCAGCAGCTTCTCGGAGAAGCGGTCTATCTGTTCGATGGCCAGGTGCTCGACCCGTTCGGGACGCGCATGATCGCGGAGATGCCGAATGTCGAGAACGCGCTCGAAGCGGCGCGAAAAGGCGAGTTCGATTTCTCGCCCGAGCAGCAGGAGGGGACGCCTGTCCAGGTGCGGTTGCTTCTGCACAGCGGAAACGTGAAGGTGAAGGACGGCAAGGTGACCGGCGACGGCGTGGCTCGCGCGGCCGAAGTCCTGGCGCAACTGCCTCCGTTGTCGCTGCATCTCACCGAGGACTTCGTAAAGAAGGGGAGGGGCACGGTTCGGGTGCGCGATGCGGGAGCGCGCGCGGGAGTGAAGCTCTACGCGATCCAGCCGGCCGAGGCGCCTCAGCCGAAGGTCGTCGAGCCGTCGACGGCAGAGCTGGAGGTGGAGGAAGCCACCGAAGCCGAAGCGGAGATGCAGGCCATTCTGGCCGCCGCGAAGAAACGGCGCGTGCGCAACGTAGCCGTGGCCGCGGCGGTGGTCGTCGTCGCGCTCATCGGCGGTGGGATCGCCATGATGCGTGCGCGTTCACGCGGCACGCCGGCGGCGGTCGCTACCGTGGCCGCGCAGTCGACGCGCAATTCGCCGCAACTGGCCAAGGTGCTGGTGGGTCCCATCGCCGTCGAAGGGACCGATCCGGTGCTCTCGGATCGCGCCAACGCCATCCGTCTTGCGACCGTGGAGATCCTTCGTCGCGTGAAAGGTCTGCAGCTTGCGGATGCAGCGGGACCCGATGTCACTTCGATTGCAGCCACGCTGCGCACAACCACCGCGGGGCCGGAAATCGTGCAGGCCCCCGCTGGCACGGCGCCACTGCCGGCTCCCGACGCGGCGGCGGGCATTCATGCCGTGCTGGACTGGGTCACGGCGCAGGCCGGAGTTCCCGTCCGCGGCGTGACCCAGTCGCCCGAGGCGCTCAACGCGTACGCGGAGGCCCTTGCCGCGATCGCGGCGAACGATCCGGTCAAGGCGGAGGCCTCGCTGAAGGCGGCGGTGGCTGCCGATCCTGGATTTCTGGCGGCCCAACTGCTGGCCATGCGGTACTACTCGACGCACAACGACGCGCAGCAGGCCCTTCTGGCCGCGAAGCAGATCATGACGCTCGATCCTTCGGATCTCGATGCGGCGCGGCTCGTCGCGCGCACCACCCTCTCTCTCGGCGACGTTCAGTCTGCATTCGCCGCGTACAACGTCATCCTCCACAGCAATGCCGGGGACCCGGAGGCGCTGACGCATGTCGCGAAATATGCGTTGTCGGCAGGGGATCTGGCGAAGTTCAACGCCGCGCGCTCGCTCATGCAGCGTATGCCGCCGACGACCATGGCCGTGCACGACGGAGACGAGCTCGCTGCGGCCGGCCGCTTCCAGGAGGCCATCGACAAGTACTTCACCGTCGAGGAGAAAATGCCGGCCAACGCCGCGCTGTCGCTGAAGATCGGGCGCTTTTCGGTCCTGAACCATTCGCTGCCTATCGCCGAGATCGAGCTCAACAAGCTGCAGCAGTCCGATCCGACGTACGGCTACCACCTCCTCAAGGCCTACATCGCGGCGCACCAGCGGGACATGGGTGTGGCGGATCAGGAGCTGACGGCCGCATCCCAGGCATCGACCCCCGGCGACTCCTACTGGACCAGCGCCGCCGAGATCTACGTGCTTCTGGGGCAGAACGACAAGGTGATGGACGCTCTGGAGAAGGCCATCGCGCGAAAAGAGCCGACGGGGAACTACATCATCCACAATCCGCTCTTCGTGTATCTCAAGGAAGAGCCGCGGTTGCAGTCGATCCGCGCGGCCGCCAGTGCCGAACAGCAGGATATCCGCGCCGCACTGGCCCAGGTCGTGATCTGATCTTCGACTCATGATCGTCACCGCACGACTCAGTTTCTCTGCCGCTCATCGCCTTCACAATCCGAACCGCGACGCCGAGTGGAACCGGGCCACGTACGATAAGTGCGACAACCCTCGCGGCCACGGCCACAACTACTTCATCCGGGTGAGCGTGCGTGGGAAGATCGATCCCGAGACCGGTATGGTCATCGATCTGAAGAAGCTCAAGGACATCATGCGCGAGCGCGTCATCGATCGCGTCGATCATCGCAACCTCAACGAGGACGTCGATTTTCTTCGTGACGTCGTCCCCACCGCGGAGAATCTGGCCCGCTCGTTCTGGCAGCAGCTCGCGCCGGCCATCAGCACGGGATCGCTGTACGAGATCGTGCTGGAAGAGACGGAGAAGAATTCCGTGGTTTACCGCGGAGAGGACGAGTGATGAACTACGACCTCGCCATCATGGCGCTGGAAGGATTGACGCGCTCGCCGCTCACGGTGCGCAGCGAGGGAGGAGAAGTGGTGATCGAGGCCGAAGCGGCTTCGTTCCGCGAGCTGGCCCGCCTCTTTCTCCTTTTGGGCGGCGCCAGCGCGACGCAGCAGGACTCGTTCGAGCTGCAGCCGGGCGCTCACCTGACGAAAGGCTCGCCACGCATGGTGCTGAAGCTGGCGCCGGGCGCTAGTGGAGTGTAACGGCAGAATCGGGACCACCTGGCTTGGTCTCAACGCCGCGAGCTTCGTTGCGCCTCCTCAGAATAGTCCCCGCTATTCTTGCGTCGGCGCGCCGTCGCCGATCCTCTGCGCCATCTGGTCCCGATTCTGCCGTTACACTCCACTAGGTTCCAGGCCGGTGTGCCGGGGCCATTCCTAGCTGTCGAAGTCGGGGCTGTACGTGACGAGCTCGCGCAGGAAACGCGCGCGATTCGTATTGTCCTGATCGTCGACCTCGAGCAGGTCGCGGATCGAGAGCATGCCCACGAGGTTTCCGTCTCTGACGACGGGGAGATGACGGCACCCCACGTTGTGCATCTTCGCCAGCGCGCTGCCGACGCTCTCGCGGGGATCGGCGACGACGATGTCTCTGGTCATGACGTTGGCAATGGGCGTTTTGTCCGGATCGAGACCTTCGGCGACGACGCGCGCCATCACGTCGCGCTCGGAGAATACGCCGACCAGCCGGCCCGAATCGAGCACGGCCACCGCGCCGACGTTCTCTCTGGACATGCGCTGCGCCACGTGGCGGACGCTCTCCGAAGACTCGGCGTGAATGAGCGGACGGCCTTCCATGATCTGAGCGATCTGACTCATGCCATCTCCTTGACCGGCATATGAGCGCGGGCCGGATTCGTGCGGTCGCGCGCCAGATTACCGAGTCCATCATACGCCGCGTACTTGTAGGCTTCGCTGAGAGTGGGGAAGTTGAAGACGCCCTCGATAAACGCGTTGATCGTGCCTTCGAACTGCATGACCATCATCCCGATGTGCAGCAGCTCCGAGGCATTTTCGCCGACGATGTGAACGCCCAGAAGCTTGAGACTGCCGGCCTCGAAAACGAGTTTGATGAGCCCTTTGGTGTCGCCGATGATCTGACCGCGGGCGTTGCTGCGGTAAAAGGCCCGGCCCGCTTCGTAGTGGATGTTGCGCTCCCGGCACTGTTCCTCGGTCAGGCCGATGGTGGACAACTCCGGGATCGTATAGATGCCGTAGGGCAGATTCGCGGCCAGGCGGGTCTTGTACTTGAGATCGAAGGCATGGACCATGGCCACGCGCGCCTGTTCCATCGACGTCGAGGCCAGCCCCGGGAACCCGATCACGTCACCGGCGGCGTAGATGTTCGGCACTGAGGTCTGGTAGCGCTCGTTGACGATGATGAGGCCGCGATTTGCGGTATTCACACCCACGGCCTCCAGATTCAGGCCGGCGCTGTTGCTGCTCCTTCCTGCCGCATAGAGGACCTGGTCGACGACGAAGCACGAGCCGTCCTTCAGCGTGACGCTGACCTCGTCACCGACGCGCTCGATCGTCTCGACGTCGCATCCCAGGTGCAGTGTCACGCCCAGGCGCGTCTCCATTTCGCCGAGGAGGACGCGCACGATCTCGCGGTCGATGTGCGGAAGCAGGGAGGTGCGGCCGTCCACGAGATGTACCTCGACGCCGAGAGCGGCGAAGATCGAGGCGTATTCGCAGCCGATCACGCCGGCGCCGACGACGGCCATCGACTCCGGGATGGTGTCGATGTGCAGGATCGTGTCGCTGTCGCAGATCATCCTGTCATCGAAGGGGACGCTGGCCGGACGGTATGGCGAGGAACCGGTGGCGATGAGAATGACCGAGCCTTCCAGGGCGATCGTGCCGGCGGCGCCGCTGACTTCGATGCCGTTGGGGGTGACGAACCGCGCCGCGCCGGTGTAGCGGTCGACCTTGTGGTTGCGCAGGTTCTCCTCGATCCGCTTCCATTCGCGCTCGACGACGAGGTTCTTGCGATGCATGAACTCGCCGATGGTCACGTCATTCTTGATTCTCATCTCCACCGTGCCGCGAAAGCCTCGCTGGCGGAAGCCGGAGAGATGGAGCGCGGACTCGCGCAGCGTTTTCGATGGGATGGTGCCGGTGTTCACGCACGCTCCGCCCAGGATCGGCTCGCGCTCGATGAGGGCCACACTCTTCCCGAAGTAGGCGGCCTGGGCTGCCCCTTTTTCGCCAGCCGGACCGGAGCCGATGACGATCAGGTCGTACATGAGCAGATCAGTAGCGCAGAATCGTGTGCACGTCCACCCCTGCCAGCTTTTTCCTCGGGTCGAGGAACGTCAGCTCGATGACCGTGGCCACGCCGACGAGCGTGGCCGCGAAGCCGCGGACGAGTGCGGCCGCGGCGGCGGCAGTACCTCCCGTGGCCAGGACATCGTCGACGATGAGCACGCGGTCGCTGCCGGTCAGAGCATCGTCGTGAATCTCCAGCGCGTCGGTGCCGTACTCGAGGACGTACTCGTTGCGCCGGCGCGTCCAGGGAAGCTTGCCAGGCTTCCGGATGGGGACGAACCCCACGTCCAGGATCCGGGCTACGCAACTTCCGAAGATGAAGCCGCGCGACTCGATGCCGGCGACCATCGTCACACCGGAACGGCGATACGGCTCCGCCAGTTCGTGGACGCTGCGATCGAGGCCGTGCGCCGACCGGAGCAGCGGCGTGATGTCCTTGAACATGATTCCCGGCTTCGGAAAATCGGGAACGTCGCGGATGAGTGCTTTGAGCTCGTCGGCGGCGGTCATCAGAATTTCACGTCGAAGTCAGGGAGTCTTCCCGTGAATTCTTTCGTCTCCTGATCGATCTTCGTCACCTCGGCGTAGCGCGGCCCTTCCTTCAACTCCTCGATCCATTCGTCGATCGCTTTCTTCTCGCCCTCGACCATCGCTTCGACCGTGCCGTCCCGCTGGTTCTCGATCGAGCCTTTGAGCCCGAGACGCCGCGCCACGCGCGTGGCGAAGAAGCGATAGCCGACTCCCTGGACTTTTCCGTGGATCCGGATGAGCCGTAACTCTTTCATGCCGCGTGATCTTATCAGTGGCGGCTGCGCCGGCGGGGCGCGGCTTTCTTTTTCGCCGGTGCCGGCTTGCGGGCGGGCGGCTTCTCGACGATGACCTTAGGCGGTGTGCTCTTGATGGTCTCGACGTTCTGCGACAGCGTATCGAGCGTCCTGGCGCTCCTGGCGTTGTTGTCCCGCAGCTGTTTGATCTCGGCTTCGAGGTCCTTGCGCTCCTGGTTGCCGAGGCTGATGAGAGCGAGGGTGGCCGCGGCAGCGGCAT
Organism: Thermoanaerobaculia bacterium; assembly: GCA_038244815.1. Classification (GTDB taxonomy): domain Bacteria; phylum Acidobacteriota; class Thermoanaerobaculia; order Gp7-AA8; family Gp7-AA8; genus DASVHS01. The sequence continues at coordinate 46,708 of JBBRTB010000002.1, read as the reverse complement.
CGGTACGCGGGTAGTGCTGCACGATGCTCGACAGCTCCTTCCGCGCCGCGTCGCGCTTGCCGGCGTCGAGGTTTTTTCGCGCCGCCTTCATCATGGCGTCGGCCTTGAGATCGTTCGGGACGCTCAGGACGAGGTAGACCGCGGCGCCGCCGAGAATCGACGACACGACGGCCGTGGCGATGAGCAGGGAGCGCACTCTCATGCGTCATCCTCGGCGCCACCGCGGGTCAGGAATGCGGGTGCGCGGAAGCACTCGCTCATTCCTTCCAGCCGAACTTGCCGACGAGAGGAACGAACTCCGCGGTGCCGCAGTCCTCGATCTGGATGGTCGTGCCGACTCTGGTGACACGTGCCAGACGCTGCTGGCTGCCCGCCCCGACGGGGATGATCAGCTTTCCGGTCCGCGCCAGCTGCTGCAGGAGCGGTTCGGGGATCTCCGGCGCCGAGGCCGCCACGATGATGCGGTCGAAGGGCGCCTGATCCGACCAGCCGTACGTGCCGTCGAAGACTTTCACGGCGGCGTTGTTGATCTCGAGCTCGCGGATGAGCTGGCTGGCCCGGAGGGCAAGCTCGTTGATGCGTTCGATGGAGAATACCTTTGCACACAGCTTGGAGAGAACCACAGCCTGATATCCCGTTCCCGTGCCAATCTCGAGCACTTTTTCTCTTCCCGTGAGCTCGAGCAGCTCGATCATGCGGGCCACGATGTATGGCTGGGAGATGGTCTGCCTGGCACCGATGGGGAGGGCGGCGGGGCCGTAGGCTTTCGATGCCACGACGGTGGGCACGAAGAGATGCCTGGGCACCTCACGCATGGCCTGCAACACGCGCTGGTCGGTGATTCCGCGTGCGGCCACGTGACGCTCGACCATGAGCGCGCGCTGATGCGCGAAATCGCGCTCGCGCGCGGCTGTTTCATCGAGCTTTGGCGACGTGGTCAAGCCTCTCCTCGAGCGCGCGTAGCCGTGGAATCGATTCGTGGTGGGTGAGGTCGAGATGCAGCGGGGTGATGGAGACGTACCCGTTTTGCACGGCCTCGAAGTCGGTGTTCTCGCCCGGGAACCAGGTCGCCTCCTCGCCGCCGATCCAGTAGTACTTGCGTCCGCGGGGATCGAGACGCTCGATGACTCCCTCGCCGTAGATCCTCTTTCCCAGTTTGGTGATCTTCAGACCGCGGTAGGGGGAGGACGGAAAGTTGACGTTGAGGACGATGCCGGGGTCGGGTTTTTCGGCGAGGACGTTCCGTGTCAGCTCGACCGCGAACGCCGCGGCCCGATCGAATGAGAAGTGCTCTCCGATGACCTGGGAGAAGGCGATGGAGGGGATGTGCAGGAGCGCTCCTTCGAATGCCGCGGAGATCGTCCCCGAGTAGGTGACGTCGTCTCCGAGATTGGGGCCGAAGTTGATGCCGGAGACGACGATGTCCGGACGGGTCCCCTTGAGCAGCGACAGCACGGCCAGGTTGATGCAGTCGGTGGGTGTGCCGTCGACGATCCACTCGTTCTCTTCGAGCTTGAGCAGACGCAGCGGGCGGTTGAGTGTGAGGGCGTGCGAGGCCGCGCTCTGCTCGCGATCGGGTGCCACGATAATGACCTCGCCCACATCGCGGAGGGCAGCGGCGAGTTTGCGAATCCCTTCGCTGTAAATGCCGTCGTCATTCGTGGCGAGGATTCGTACCATCGGTTCGAATCGTAGCAGACGTCTGCGACACGATCATGGCCGCGAGAATGAGGAGCGCGCCGATGACGAACGATCTTGTCACTGGCTCGCCGTCCCACAGCACCGATGTCAGCGATGCCGCGACAGGCTCGAATGCCAGGATCACCGCAGCTTCCGTCGCGCTGACGTGTGCCTGCGCCCACATCAGCGCGGCGAAGGCCAGGGCAGTGGTCACGATGGCCGTGAACAGGATGACGATGACGATCTCTCGCGTGAGCGGTGTCCGCCGCACGAGCAGCGAGAACGGCGCGGCGGCCATGCCGACGAAGAGAACCTGCACGGCAGCCAGTCCGGTGGTCGGATACCGCGTGCTGTAGCGCGCGCTGAGCACGACGTGCAGGCCGAAGAGCACGGCGCAGCCGATCGTGAGCACGTCGCCGAGGCGCGGGCGCGCATCGAAGCCGCCCATCATCGCTCCCGTGCCGGCCACCGCCAGCACCGACGCGCTCCAGGCACGCGCGGAGATCCGCACGCGGTAGATCAGCGCGTCGCAGAACGGGACGGCCACGACGTACAAACCCGTCAGAAAGGCGGACCGCGAAGGGGAGATGAACATCAGTCCCCGCGTTTGCATCCAGTAACCCACGAACACGAGCAGACCGAGGGTGGCGGCGGGACGGAGGAGTGTCCGGGTGATCTCCCCGCGCATCAGCGCGACGGCGGCCAGCATGACTCCGGCGAGTGTGAAGCGGAAGAAGATGAATGGCTCGGGCGCGATCCGGTCAAGGATGTTCTTGACCATCGTGAAGGTCGCACCCCACGCCGCGGCCGTCAGAAAAAGGGCCAGCACGGCGACATGGTGGCGCTTCAACGCGTGCCCGTGGTCGTCGTGGTTGCGGCCGGCCCGCGCGTCCGCTCGATCTCCACGAGGCGTTTCTGCAGACTGGCCAGCAGAAGAAGCAAGCCGATGAGCATGGCGATGCCGATGATCCGCACGACCCAGCGCGAGCTCATGCCGTCCACCGTTCCGCGTTTCGGGCGGTCCATTCGATCGCGTAGCGCATGGGCCGTGCGTCGGCGATGCCCTTCCCGGCGATGTCGAAGGCGGTGCCATGATCGACCGACCCGCGCAGGTATGGCAGACCGAGGGTCACGTTCACCGACCGCTCGAACTCGAGCGTCTTCACAGGAATCAGTCCCTGGTCGTGGTACATCGCCATGACCACATCGTACTTGCCGTTGCGCTGCGCCAGAAAGACCGTATCCGCGGGATGAGGCCCGGTGGCGTCGACGCCGCGGCGGCGGGCTTCGTCGACCCCGTTCGCGACCGTCTCCTCCTCGCGTCCGAACCTTCCCCCCTCGCCGGCGTGAGGATTCACGCCGGCGATCGCCAGGCGCGGCACTTTTCCGTAGAGCTTGCGGTAGGAGCGCGAGGTCAGCTCCGCCAGCGCAGCGATCTTCCCGGCCTCGATCGATGCCACGGCTTCGGCCAGTGGCACGTGTACCGACAGCAGCACCGTGCGGATCGAGGGCGAATCGAAATACATCGCGTAGTCGTAGCCGTATCGGGTCAGGCCGGCGCGCGATGCCAGCAGCTCCGTATGACCGGGGAAAGAGGCTCCGGCCAGGGCGATCGACTGCTTATGGATCGGTGCGGTGACGAGGGCGCTGCATTCACCGAGCTCGACCGCGGCCACGGCGGCATGGATCGACTCGATCGCGACCATTCCGGACTCGGCGGAGATCTCGCCGAAGCGGACGTCGTCGCCTGCCGCGATGTCATGGAACTCGGCACGCGGAGGGACGAACCCGGCGCGTTTCGCATACTTGTGCGATCCGAACAGCCGGACCGGCCCGTCGAAGCCGGTCAGAGCCTTGAGCACCACCTCCGCGCCGATGCCGGCGGGATCGCCCAGCGTAATGGCCAGCGGCTTCACGTCGCCGCTATGTTAGTCGGTGAGCTCTTCTTCCTTAAACAGGTACTTGATCCAGCGCTTCTGGATGAGCAAATTCGGCGCGCCGTCGCGGTTCACCTTGATGGCGCTGCGGTCGTACCACTCGATGCAGCCGCGAATCTGCTCGCCGTCGGTCATGACGATGACCATCGGCGTCTTCGAGCTCATCTGCTTGATGTAGTAGAAGTTCTCGGCGCTGGTGGCTTCGGGAGGGGCTGGCTTCGACGGACGGCCGTGACCATTGCCGTTGCCGTTTCGCGGAAACCTCTTGAGGTCAGTCAGAGGCCGGAACGCCCGCCGCCCGTTCGGGTAGTTGCCGTCAGCCTCATACGGCCGGTTGGTAAATGGCATCGCCGTCCTCCAGTGTTCGCTATGATCGGGAAGTCGAATCGCTTGCGGCGTCACGTTGCGAAGTGCGTGCCGCGGTTGCGGCTCCGCCTGGATTTACCTAGAATTGCGCCCCTTCTGGAGGCTTCCTATTGAACTCCGTGGTCTGCATCAGCTACGTCCCCGACACCGAGACCCGCATCAAAATCGGACCTGACAAGCAGCACATCGACGAAAACGGAGTTAAGTTCATCGTTTCCCCCTACGACGAATACGCGCTGGAGGAAGCCATCAGAACGAAGGAAGCGCAAGGGGGAGACGTCACCGTTCTGACGTTCGGTCCCGATCGCGCCGCGCAGGGGCTGCGCGAGTGTGTGGCCCGGGGCGCCACCAAAGCCATTCACATCAAAGGTGACCCGGCAGGTGCCGATGCACTGGGCATCGCCACGGTGCTGGCCGCGGCGATCAAGGGTGTCCCTCACGATCTCGTTTTCTTCGGCAAGCAGGGCGTGGGGATGGACAACGGTCTGGTCGGACCGATGGTCGCGGAGCTGCTCGGGTACCCGCAGTTCAACGTGGTGACTCATCTCGAGATCGGCGACGGCAAGGTGACCGCCCATCGCGAGATCGAAGGGGCCGAGGAGATCATCGAGGCGCCCATGCCTGCGATCGTCACCGCGCAGAAGGGTCTCAACGAACCGCGCTACGCCTCGCTCAAAGGCATCATGGCGGCGAAGAAGGTTCCCGTCGACACGAAGTCGGTCGCGGATCTCGGGCTGAGCGACTCCGATATCTTCGGGCAGCGCGTGGTGGTGGTGTCGCTCGAGCTTCCGCCGGAGAAGAGCGGGGGCCGTAAGATCGACGGCGCGGACGCCGCCGCGGCAGCGAAAGAGATCCTCAAGTACATCCGCGAAGAAGTGAAGGCGCTCTAAGGAGACATCGATGGCCGGCGTTCTGGTGTTCTGCGAAATCAAGGACGGGAAACTGAAAAAGGTTTCGCGTGAGGCACTGACCATCGGCCGCAAGCTCGCCGGGAAAGCCGGCGGCGAGCTCTGCGCGGTAGCCGCGGGATCGAGCGCGAAGAATGCCGCCGCGGAAGCGGGAGCGTTCGGCGCGAAGAAACTCTACGTGGCCCCGGGCGCGTTCGACACTTACCTGACCGAACCCTACACGGCCTTGTTGGCCCAGGTCATTAGTGAGATGAAGCCGTCAGTGGTGTTGTTCGCCGGCACGTCGAACGGGCGCGATCTCGCTCCGCGCCTCGCCGCGCGTCTCAAAGCGGGCGTGGCATCGGACGCGGATCAGCTCGACTGGGTGGACGGCAAGCTGCGCGCGAGGCGTCCGGTCTATGCGGGCACAGCCTTCGCCACGGTCGACGTCAGCAGCGATCCCGCCATCGCCACCTGTCGCGCCAACGCGTTTCCGGCCGAGGAGGCCCCCGGTGCCGGCTCGGCGGAGGTTGTCGATGTGAAGGTGGAGGCCGGATCGTCGAAGGCGAGACTGATTGAGACGAAAGTGCCCGAAACCGGCGAACTGTCGATCGCTGAGGCGGACATCATCGTCTCGGGTGGCCGGGGACTGAAGGAGGCCGCGAATTTCTCGCTCATTCGCGACCTCGCGCACGCGATCGGCGGCGCCGTCGGTGCGTCGCGGGCCACCGTTGACGCCGGCTGGATCGATCACCAGCACCAGGTCGGTCAGACCGGGCGAGTGGTCACTCCGAATCTCTACATCGCCGCCGGCATCTCCGGCGCCATCCAGCATCTGGCCGGGATGTCGTCCTCCAAGCACATCGTGGCCATCAATAAGGATCCGGAGGCACCGATTTTCCGTGTCTCCGATCTGGGCGTCGTAGGGGACCTGTTTGCGATCCTTCCCGCTCTGACCGAAGAAGTGAAGAAGGCCAAAGCGCACTGAGCCGTTTTTCCTACCGTCCACCTGCTCTCCCAGTGATGGCGTGATATAAATCACATCGGTCGGCGTCGCACTGAGAGAGAGGGCGCGCAGTAACCGGATCAGCGGGCGTCGGTCGGTCAAATGCCGGCCTATGGATCGGAGTACGCCTTGGTCGTCCATCCCTCCGCATCGCCTGCGGAGACGAATGGGTGGCAGACCGGGCCAGTGCACCTGTTTGAGAATCGGACGACCGTCCGCCTCGCGAACGCGTACCGCTCGATCGGTATCGCATCTAAAGCCATTGTTTATAACAAGTTAGCGCGTTTATTGATGTTGGATGCCACGTTGCGAAGATGGCGGTCCATGAACGTGAATCGCACACTCGGCGCCCTGTTCCTGGCCACATCCCTTGTCGGAGCCTTGCCGGCCCAAGCCGACTCGGTGTCAGGAAGCATGCAGGTTTCCGTGCAAGTGATCGCCCGCGCGGTCGTGACCGTGGACAGCCAGCCGGCCTCGGTGACGATCACGCCCGAAGATCTCGCCCGCGGTTACATCGATCTGGACGCGCCCATTCTCGTTCACGTTCGCACGAACAGCCGCCGTGGTTACCTGCTGCAGGTCAACAACGTGAGCGATGCGTTCACGTCGGTCGAGCTGTCGTCGGGGGATATGACGATGAACGTCGCTCAGGAGAGCTGGATCCAGCGGCCTTACGTCAGTGGCGGCGACCTGATGCCGGTTCATGCGCGTCTGCATCTGGCGCGTGGAATGACGGCGGGAACGGCGCAGGTTGCCATCGCCTTCAACGCCACTCCGCTGTAGCGCTTTCCCGGCAGTCCGTTACAATCGATGCGCTGGCTTCGAAGAAAACTCGCGCAACGATTTCCCGTGACGACCGGCTACTGATCAGCCGTTCTCCGCTTCCCGCGGCCGCCGTGTCTCGCGATCTGACGTTTCTTCTCGCAAACGAACCGTTCGCCGATCTCGCCGGCGTCAAAGCGAACGCGCTGAAGAACGCGCAGTTGCTCGATCTCATCGACGCGAATCAGCGAGCTGTGGTGCGTAAACAACTGTCGCACGCCGCGTCCAGTGACCGTAACGTTCAGATTGAGGTCATGCTTCGGAACGGGCATCACCGGGCCATGCTCATCGCGCGCCGGGCTGGCCGGGGGGCGGGCTCGCCCCTGCTCACGTTTCTCGTGAGCCTGCGTGAAGTGACGAATCTGGAGGACGATCGCAGCGAGTTGCTCGATGCCATCGAGCGCGCGGCCTGGGAATGGCGGCGGACGTTCGATGCCGTGGAAACGCCGATCGTGATCGTGGGGCTGGAGGTAAGGATCGCCCGGATCAATCGTGCCGCACGCATGCTGGTCGGCAGGAAGTACGGTGAGATCGTCGGCCAGTCGCTGCGAGCGTTGCCGTCGAACGAGCCGTGGTTGTCGATGGCCGACCTGGCCGAGGAAGTACAGGAGAGGCGGTCTCCGGCGGCCAGACAGGTTCGAGACGACGAGGGCCGTACGCTCGATCTCCTGGCCATGCTCTTCAATTCCGAAGATCCCCGGGACAAGCGCGTGATCGTGATCGCGTGGGACGTATCCGCGCTCGTCGACCTGCAGGTGCGTCTGGAGCAGCAGCGGACGATGGCCACCATGGGCGCGCTCGTGGCTGGAGTCGCACACGAGGTTCGCAATCCCCTGTTCGCGATTTCCGCGACGGTCGATGCCATGGAGCAGGCCGCGGGCGGAAACCTGAAGGAGTATTTCGAGGTATTGCGCGAGGAGATCGATCGCATGACGCGTCTGATGCAGGATCTGCTGGCTTACGGCCGGCCGGCAGCGCCGGTCTTCAACGCCGTGAGCATCGGCGAGATCGTCGAGACCGCCGTGCGCAACTCGAGGAGTCTGGCGGAGCGCCAGCAGATCGAAGTGAAGAGAGTCATGCGTGCCAACCCGACCATCGTCGCGGACCGCGACCGTCTCGGTCGCGCCATCGAGAATCTGATCGACAACGCCGTGCAGCATTCCCCGGCGAAGAGCACGGTCAACGTCCAGTGCGCGGTCCGGCTGCGCGGGCGGTCGCGGTACGTGACCATCAAGGTGCTGGACCGCGGCCGCGGGTTCGCCGAAGAAGATCAGCCGCGCCTGTTCGAGCCGTTTTTCTCGCGCCGCAAGGGGGGGACCGGTCTCGGGCTTGCGCTGGTGCGCCAGATCGTGACCGAGCACGGCGGCGAAGTCACGGCCGCGAATCGCTCCGGCGGCGGCGCCGAAGTGACCATCTCCCTGCCGCTGCCGCGGGAGTGACCTATACTCGAACGACCGGGGGCTGGCGGAGTGCCAAAGAACAAGGTTCTTCTCGTCGAAGATGATCGGGGGATCCGGTTTGGCATCCGGAACTTTCTTGCCGGTCGAGACTTCGACGTCGAAGAGGCCGAGACGCTCAAGCAAGGGGAAGAGCTCTACAAGCAGACCCGCCCGGATATCGTCATCCTCGATTACTCGCTCCCCGACGGCAACGCGCTGGAGGTCCTGCCACGGCTGAAGGCCGCCGACTCCTCGATCCCCATCGTCATCCTCACAGGCCACGGGTCGATCGACCTGGCCGTGCGCGCCATCAAGGAGGGCGCCGAGCAGTTTCTGACCAAGCCCGTGCAGATGCAGGCGCTGCTCGTGGTCATCGAGCGTCTGCTCGACAACCAGCGTGTGCGCAAGCGGGAGAGCGTGCACACGTCGCAGCAGGAGCGTGCCGGCGGAGTCGATCCGTTCATCGGTATCAGTCCGGCCATCCAGACGCTCAAGGAGCAGGTCGGCCACATCGCCATGACGGACCGGCCCATCCTCATCCTGGGCGAGACAGGAACGGGAAAGAGCGTTCTTGCCTCCTGGCTGCACAAGAACGGCCCGCGGGCGCAGGAGGCGTTTCTCGATCTCAACTGCGCCGGCCTGGCCCGTGAGTTTTTCGAGACCGAGCTCTTCGGTCACGAGAAGGGGGCGTTTACGGGCGCGGTCACGGCGAAAATGGGCCTGCTGGAAGTGGCCCACCGTGGTGTCCTCTTCCTCGACGAGATCGGCGACGTCGACATGCAGGTGCAGCCGAAACTACTCAAAGTGCTCGAAGAGAAGCGGTTCCGGCGCATGGGGGATGTGCACGATCGAGTCTCGGACGTGCAGTTGATCGCCGCCACTCACCAGGATCTTCACGATCAGATTCGCGAGAAGAAGTTCCGCAGCGATCTCTACTTCCGCATCAGCACCATCCCCCTGACGATTCCCCCTCTGCGCGAGCGCCGCGAAGACATCCCTTTTCTCGCTGATTTCTTTCTCTCCCGCTTCGGGACGGAGATGTCGTCGCCCAACATCGCGATCCTCCCGGCATCGATGAAGGCGCTGCAGGACTATGGGTGGCCCGGGAACGTCCGCGAGCTGAAGAACGTGATCGAGCGGGCCATCCTCGTCAGTGACCGCCGGACGGTCACCACACGCGACCTCCGGTTCGAGGCCGAGGAAGCCTCGGGCGGCGGTTCGATGGCGACCGACATGACCCTCGATCAACTCGAGCGCTGGTATGTCGAGCGCGTGCTCCGCGAGGAGAGTGGCCGGGTGGACTCGGCCTCCCGTCGTCTCGGCATCCCTCGAAGTACGCTCTATCAAAGGATCAAAAAATGGGATCTGACGGGTTCCCATTCCTAGACGACTTTCGTCTGAAAGCCAGACGCCGATTGAGCGCTTTTTCACCCCTTGGCTGATTTTTCAATCACTTAGGACTCACAACTCCTTGACGGCCCCCCGGCCCGCTCTTTGCGAAATAGCCGTCTCGCGTGAGCAGAATTCTGGTGGTCGACGACGAGAAGAGCATCGCCTTTGCGGTGCGGCAGTACTTCGTACGCCAGGGGTATGACGTCGACTGTGCGTCCTCGTGCGAGCAGGCCCTGGACTACCTCGCCGCGAACCATTACGCCGTCGCGATCGTCGACGTCGAGCTTCGTGAGCCGACCGCGACGGCCGACGGAATCAACCTGGCCCGTTTCATCCGCGGCCACGCGCCTGCCACGGTTGTCATCATGCTGACCGCGATCGAGACTCCCGAGACGGAGCTCCGGGCGCGCCAGGCCGGGGTCCATTCGTACCTGCACAAGCCTGCTCGCCTTGCCCAGATCGCCGACGTCGCCTTCGGCTTGATCCGGGACGCCGCGGTTTCCCGCTGAGCGTTAGTCCGCTCACGCCGAGGGAATGGCATGACTCGAAATAACAAAGGGCGCTCTGTCCTTCTCATGGGCGTCCAGATTCCAAACCTCAGACAGATTTCGTCTTGATTCCAGAAAAGAGACGGCTCCCGGAGGCAGTCCCGCTTCAAGTGAATGCACGTAAGTGTCTGATACACATCGTGTTAGTAGCAAAAAGCAGCAGTGCCAGCTTCCCGGTATAGCCGCTGCAGTAGTGGTCCCCGAGTCGTACGGTCCAAGCGGCTCGCAAGAACACAACGGACAAGACAAGAAAACAAAACGCCGCAAGGCCAAACTTAGGAGAAAGAAAATGAAGCGCTCTATCAAACTCATGGTTCTCACGGTTGCACTGACGTTCTCGGCCGCCAGCATGTTCGCCGGTACGGCCACTACCGTCAGCTCGAACAACGTTTCGACCACGGTCACTGGCGGCTGCCAGTGGATCACCCCTCTCTCGATGGTGTTCCCGAACTACGATCCGTTCGCGGTCGCCGCGACGACGCAGACGGCCAACGTGAAGTTCAAGTGCGTCAAGAAGACGAACGCCACCGACACATATAAGATCTGGTTCAGCAAGACCAACGGTAACATGACAAACGGCACGGACAACCTTGCGTACACGCTGACGGACGCCTCGAGCAATCCGCTCCCGACGACGGCCGTGGCTTCGACTGCGGTTGCGGGTACGGCTGGAATCGGCGCGCTTGCCGGCTACACCTTCACGGTCAACGGCTCGATCGCTCCCTCACAGGACGTGTCGACCGGTCTCTATCAGGACACGGTCCAGGCGAACGTCGAGTACTAAGACCCGCGAGAATCAAGAGGTCAATGAACAGTCAAAGAGCGCTTCTCAGATTGGCAGTGGGCATCCTCGGTCTCCTGGTTTGGGGGGCCGGGGATGTCACGGCCGCCGCGTTCACGGTCACCCCGGTAAGAGTCTTTCTCGGTCCCGGTGCGACCACCGCTCTGCTGACTGTAAAGAACGACAGCACGGAACCGATTCGCTTTCAGATTTCTCTCCGTGCATGGAATCAAGCCCCCGACGGTGACATGCAGCTCAGCGACACGAACGATCTGGTTTTCTTCCCGGCCATGATGGAACTGAAGCCGGCCGAGGAGAAGAAGGTTCGAGTCGGGTCGGCATTCAAGGCCCCGGTGACCACGGAACGCAGTTACCGGATCTTCTTTGAGGAATTACCGCCTCCGCAGGTCACGGCGACCGCCACTGCTGGCACGCCGGGCGGCGCGCAGGTGAGGGTGTTGACGAAGATGGGAATCCCGATCTTCGTACAGCCGCCGACGCCGGTGGTCAAGGGCGAGATCGCCAATCTCGTGACCGGAAACCGCCAGTTGTCGTTCGATGTTCGCAACATGGGGAACTCGTTTTTTGTGGTGAACGGAGTGACGGTGACCGGCTTGTCGAAGAGCGGCGCGTCGACGTTCACAAAGCAGCAGGATGGCTGGTACGTTCTCGCCGGTGGTGCCCGCCATTTTCAGTTTGAAATCCCGGCCGATGCGTGCGCGAGCACGGATCGAATCAAGGTAGACGTTGCTTCGTCGCTCAGCGGCGAGAAGGGAACAGAAGGCCCACTGTCTCAGGAGGTTGCCGCATCGATGGCATGCGCAGCCACAACGACCCAGTGACTCCACTCCAACCATGAGAAAGGCCGGCGCACTTGCAGTCTTCCTGGCGATGAGCGTTGCCGGCCTCGCGCGCGCGGACTCGCTCAACACGCGCATGGAAGTCTCCGCCAGTGTTCTGGCCAACTGCCGCCTCGTGGTTCCCCCCCTCTCCTTCGGCACCTACGATCCCCTTTCGGCGAACGCGAACCAGCCGGCGGACGCTTCCGCCTCCGTCACGCTGATCTGCACGCGCAACACCACCGCGTCGGTGGCGTTCGATCTCGGGCTTCACCCGGAGAATGGATCCGATCGCGGCATGAACGGACCGGGAAGCGAAGTGCTGCACTACCAGATTTATCGCGACCCGGCGCGCTCCCAGATCTGGTCGCAGGGCTCCGAGGCTGTGCGCGTGCTGACGCACGGCATCCTGACTCCTGACCAGCTCACGGTGTTCGGCCGGATTCCGCCGCGCCAGGAGGTCGACCCAGGAGCCTATACCGACGTCCTCACCGCGACGGTCGATTTCTGAGGAACGCCGTGCGTGCGACGGTGCTGGCGATGGTGGCAGCGATGATCGTGATCGCCTCTCGGGTGTACGGGCAGTCCTACCAGCGTGCTCTTCTACCGGTTACGGTCAACGAGTCATCGCGCGGAGACGTGCTTTCCCTCATCGAGGGAGACGACGTGTTCGTTCCGAAGGCCTTTGTCGACCAGTTCTCGCTCCCGCTTTCCGCTGCCACCACCCGCACCGTGGACACTGACGTCTTCGTGTCGCTGAAGTCTCTGGCGCCGGATCTGTCGTTCACCATCGATCCCGTCGACCTCGTTCTCAAGCTCAATGTCAATCCGCGCTTCCTGGGTAGTCATGTCGTTGCCCTCCAGCGCGAGGGCGCTCTGGCGCAGGATCGCGGCGGCGATCCAAGCCTCTTCTTCAACTACGCCCTCACGGGGCAGAAACTGCGGACCCCCGGTCTCTTTACGGAATTCGGAGCCAGCCGCGACAACCGGCTCTTCTACACAGGCCTGGCCCGCACGGGCGGCAACGACTTCCTGCGCGGACTGACCTACCTGAATTTCGACTCGCCGGTGAATCTGCGGCGATGGACGGCAGGCGACGCCTTCGTCGGCAATGACATCCTGGGCGGATCGATCGATCTCTCAGGGCTGACGTTGTCGCGCCAGTTCTCGCTCCAGCCATACCTGATCCGCTCACCGTCGTTCGACCTGACCGGTACCGCCGTATCGCCCTCGACCGTCGAGGTCTACGTCGACGGACAGCTGACGAACCGCATCGCCGTGGAACCGGGCGTATTCACGCTGCACGATCTGCCGGTGACGGGCGGCCTCGGAAACACGCGGCTGGTTGTGCGCGACGCCTTCGGCCGGGAGACGTCTTATGACTCGTCGTTCTATTACTCGACGACGATCCTCCGCAAGGGGTTCTCCGACTACGTCTTCTCTGCAGGGGCAATCCGAAACGATCTCTCCCGAAGCTTTGCTTTCGACGGACCGGGCACGCTAGCCCAGTACCGCCACGGCATGACGGACCGGCTCACCCTGGGAGGACGCTTCGAGGCTGGGCGGCACATCGTCAGCGGTGGTCCTCGTGTCACCTTCGCCACTCCGTTCGGAGACTTCGACGCCGGTGTCGGCGCCAGCCGCGATCGCGATCTCAGCGGACTGGCGGAGTCGTACGCCTATCGATTCAACGCGCCTCGAATCAGCTTCGGGTTCAACGCCGTGCATCGATCGGACAACTATGCGACGCTATCGATGCCCATCGAACAGGACCGGTCGAACAACGACGTGAGCGCGTTCGTCGCCGGCACGCTCCGTCCCGTCAATCTCGGATTCCTGGCCACGCGAAACGACACGCGCAGCGGCGTCCGCGTCGACCGCCTGGCTCTTCAGGCCACCGCTCCGGTGGGCCGCTTCGGCAATCTGTTCGTCTCGGCGGGCACGGTAGAAACGAACGGCAAACGGCAGCCCGAGTTGATCGCCGGCTTCACCATGAGTCTGGGAAACGCCACCACCGGGGACATCCTGGCGCAGCGCAGCAACGGCCGCAGCGGCGTTCGCGCCGAGGTCCGACGCCCGCTGAGCACGGCCAACGGCTACGGCTACGCCCTCTCAGAGGACTCCCTCTCCGATACGCGCCTGGTCACGCTCCAGTATCAGACCTCATTCGGGAGATACGAGCTGGACGCCGATCCCAGCAATGCGAACCAGACCGCGTATTCGATCGCGGGCGGTCTCGTCTCCATCGGCCACCGCTTTCTGGCCAGCCGGCCGGTGCAGGACGGCTATGCGCTGGCACGTGTCGGTGTGCCCGGCGTGCGCATTTTCGCGAGCAACCAGGAGGTGGGACGCACCACGTCGAGCGGCGATCTGCTCATCCCGAACCTTCTGCCGCACTATCTGAACGTACTGCGTATCGATGACAAGGACATCCCCATCGACTACGAGATCGCGGGAACGGAAGTCACCGTGGTCCCTCCGTCGCGCGGCGGCGTGGTGGCAGCGTTTCCCATCCGGAGGTTGCGCAGCTACACCGGAACCATTCGTTTCATGATCATCGGTGAGCCCTTCGTGCCGTCTCTCGGTCAGGTCGAGGTCAAACGGGGCGACTCGCCGCTGACGCTCTCTCTCGGACGCGCCGGCGAGTTCTACGCCGAGGACCTGACGCCGGGCTCGTATCCGGCACGGCTGCTGATCGGGCAGGTTCATTGCGATTTCCGCCTCGTGATTCCCACGAGTGACTCGGCAACCACAGACCTTGGAGTCATCCCATGCGTACCCTGAAAAGAAGTCTTGCGGTTGTGGCATTCATCGCGGCCGCTTCGCCGCTGTTCGGCGGGAACTGCAACTGGAACACGCAACCGAGCACCGTGGCCTTCGGCGCCTATTCCGTGTTCGCCACGAGCGATACCGCGACGGCCACACAGTTCGCCTTCCGCTGCACGCCGAATCAGTACGCACGCCTGACCCTGACTCGAGGCGGTTCCGGCGTCTACGTTCCCAGCCGGCTCATGGCCAGTGGCGGCAATACCGCACAGTACAACGTCTTTCTCGACGCCGGCGGCGCGCAGATCTGGGGCGATACCACTTCGGGCAGCGTGACCTACGACACCTACAACTCCACTCCGGGCAACAAGGACTTCACCGATTTCATGTACGGGATCATGCCGGCGTTGCAGGATCTCCCCGTGGGCACCTACACGGACACGCTGTTTGCCACCCTCGGCTATTCGAACAACCCGGGAGGTCCGTTCAACACTCTGGCGCCGGTGACCGTGACCGTATCGGCGACCGTCGCCGCCGAGTGCCGGGTCGATTCCTTCAATCTCAACTTCGGCAACTACAACCCGTTCAACGTCGCGGCACTGCCTCAATCGACGTCTCTCAAGGTCTACTGCACGAAGGGGAGTGCTCCCGCCAGCGTCACGCTGAACAACGGATCGTTTCCGCTCGGGGTGCAAAACCGGATGATGAGCGCCGGAGGCGTGTTCCTCAATTACAGCGCTATTCTCGGAAGTACGGCCGGAACTTCGACGTCGAGTCTCGTTCCGATCAACGCCGGCTTCGCCCTCAACGGAAGCATCCCCGCGCAACAGGACGTGGCCATCGGTCTCTACCAGGACACGCTCGTGGCCAGCGTCAACTACTGACGCGCGGGCCGCACTGTACAATGCGCGCGGTTTTCGCGCAGCATGGAGGATTGTACGGAGGAGCGGTGAATGGCGGAACTTCCGGGGATTCAACGCGAGACTCTCGACGTCGACGTGGTCATCGTCGGCGCCGGACCGGCCGGACTTGCGGCCGCGTATCAGCTCGCGCAACTCGTCGCGGCGCACAACGCCTCCGGCGCTGAGAAGAAAATCGACGGCCTGTCGATGGCGGTGCTCGAGAAAGGCAAGGAGATCGGCTCCCACGCTCTTTCGGGCGCCATCCTGGATCCGCGCGCGATCGCCGAACTGATGCCCGACTGGTTGGAGCGCGGCTGTCCGGTCGAGGCGCCGGTCGGCGAGGACTCCTTCTGGTACCTCACGGAGAAGATGAAGCTCTCCGCGCCGATCCTCCCGCCGACGCTGCAGAACCACGGCAACTACGTGATCTCCCTCGGCGAGATGGTCCGCTGGATGGCGCCGATCGTCGCTGACATGGGCGTCGACCTCTTCCCCGAGTTTGCGGCCACCCGCGTGCTCATCGAGGACGGCCGCGTCGCCGGCGTCCGCACCGGCGACAAGGGCATCGACAGAAATGGCCAGCCCAAGCCGAACTTCGAGCCGGGAGTGGACATCCGGGCGAAGATCGTGATTCTCGCCGAAGGTCCGCGGGGAACGCTCACCAAGCAGTTGGCCACGCTCTTCGACCTCTACGAAGGAAAGAATCCGCAGACGTACGCGGTCGGCATCAAGGAGCTCTGGCAGCTTCCCGACGACCGCTTCGCCGCCGGGACCGTCATCCACACGATGGGGTGGCCGCTCGACACCGACACATTCGGCGGCGCGTTCATCTACGGGATGAAGGACCGTATCGTCGATGTCGGTCTCTGCGTCGGCCTCGACTACAAAAACCCAACGCTCGATCCGCAGGAACAGTTCCAGCGATTCAAACTGCATCCGTCCATGCGGGCCATCCTGGAGGGCGGCAAGATGATTGCCGCCGGCGCGAAGGCCATTCCCGAGGGCGGGTATTACGCGATGCCGCGGATGTTCGGGAACGGATTCATGATCGTCGGCGACTCCGCCGGCTATCTCAACGGCGCGCGGCTCAAAGGCATTCATCTCTCCATGAAGGCCGGGATGATGGCCGCCGAGGCCGCGCTGCACGCGTTGCTGACCGGCGATTACTCGGCGAATCAGTTGTCTGAGTACGAGGCGCTTTTCGAGAGCTCATGGGCGAAGGACGAGCTGTGGCTGCAGCGCAACTTCCACCAGGCGTTCGAGTACGGCCAGTGGGCGGGCATGCTGAACGCCGGCCTGGGTATGGTGACGCGAGGCCGCGGCTTCGGCGTCGTCAACCGCCTGGAAGGGCACGCCGGTCATGAGCGCATGGAGCGCATCCAGCGCTATTTCGGAACCGAGGATCCGCATCCGCCCGCAAAGTTGAAGGTCGACAATACCTACACCTTCGACAAAGTCAGCGACGTCTATTACGGCGGCGTCGTGCACGAGGAGAACCAGCCCGCCCACCTGCTGATCCTCGACACCGAGGTTTGCATCACGCGCTGCACGAAGGAGTACGGGAATCCCTGCTTCAACTTCTGTCCGGCCAGCGTCTATGAGCCGAAACCGACCGAGGATGGCCGGGGGCGCGTTCCCTTCCTCAACTTTACGAACTGCTTCCACTGCAAGACCTGCGACATCATGGATCCCTACCAGGTGATCACCTGGGTGCCGCCGGAGGGTGGGGGCGGCCCGGATTACAAGAAGTTGTAACCCTCTGGCCCGGCAACGTGATGCGGGTCACGGGAGAATTCAGAACCAACCGCGACTGTTGGACCCGGCACGCTTTTCGTTTGTACCGCGTCCTAACAGTATGGCAAGAGAGGCAATCCCGCTGAACCGGTCGCTCGAGCGCATCGCCGCATTACAGGCGAACGTCGAGAAGGTCATCCGCGGCAAGTCCGAGGTCGTGCAGCTCTGCATCGCGGCGCTGCTGGCGAAGGGTCACATCCTGCTGGAGGACGTGCCCGGTGTCGGCAAGACCACGCTGGCGCACGCGCTGGCGCGGTCGCTTTCGCTGGGGTTCCAGCGAATTCAGTTCACGAGCGACCTCCTTCCGTCCGACATCGTCGGTGTGACGATTTACAAACAGGACGCGCAGGAGTTCGAGTTCGTCTCCGGCCCGATCTTCACGAATGTGCTTCTGGCCGACGAGATCAACCGGGCTACCCCGAAGACGCAGTCCGCGCTCCTCGAGGCCATGAGCGAAGGGATGATCACGGTGGAGAAGGAGCGGCTGGCCCTTCCCGATCCCTTTCTCGTCATCGCTACGCAGAATCCCGTCGAGCACGTGGGCACATACCCGTTGCCGGAGTCGCAGCTGGACCGCTTCCTCATGAAGCTCACCATCGGTTATCCGAATGCGAACGACGAGAAGAAGCTGCTGCGGTCCGGCGGCGCGCAGGTTGCCCTCGAGCATCTCGAGGCGGTGGTCGACGAGCGTGAAGTCCGCGAGCTGCAGGGGCAGGTCAGCGCCATCCACGTCAACGAGTCGCTCGTCGAGTACCTGATGACCATCGTCCAGACCACGCGCACGCACCCGGAAATCGCCCTGGGCGTCTCCACTCGCGGCGCGCTGACGTACTTCAAGGCCTGCCAGGCGCTGGCCATGGTCAATGGCCGGGACTTCGTGGTGCCGGAAGATGTGAAGAGGCTGGCCGCACCGGTGCTGTCGCACCGCATTCTGATGAAAGACCGCCGGCTTCTTCGAGGCGAGATCTCGCCGGAGAGCCGGTTCATCACCAAGATCGTCTCTGAAATCGCCGTACCGCGATGACCGCGGTTGCGCAGATGCCCGTGGGCCCTGTCCCGAGGCACCAGCCCTGGACTTTTGACGGTGTGGTTCGGCTCACGCGCATCGGCACGACCTACATCATCTTCACGATCGTCATCGGCTTCGCCGCGCTGAACACGGGCAATAACGCGCTCTACATCGGCCTGACGTTCATGCTCGGATGTCTTCTTCTGTCGGGCATTGCCTCAAAGGGCGGACTCAAGCACCTCGATGTTGGTTTGAGCGAAGTGACCGAGGCCTGGGCGGGCCTTCCCGCCGAAGCGACGCTGACGATCCGGAATCGGTCGCGCATCTGGAACGTGCGCGACGTCGTGGTGACCGCGGGTGATCTGGCCGAGCCGGTGTTGATCCCGCTTCTGATCCGGCGGGGCACGATCACGATCCCGGCTCCGTTCGTTTTCCAGCGCCGCGGCCGCGTGGAGTTGAAGCGCCTGGACCTCTACACGCGGTATCCATTCGGATTTTTTCTGAAGAAGCGCCGCGTGCGCATCGGCAGTGAAGTCATTGTCTACCCGCGGCTCCTGCCCGAGGACTCGGCTCGCCAGCGTTTCCGGCTGGCGGAAGGTGAGCTGAGCACAGCCAATCTGGCCGGGGCCGGAACCGAGATCCACTCGTTTCGCGATTACGTGCGCGGCGACTCCATGCGCCAGGTGTACTGGAAGAAATCGGCGAGTACGGGACGGTGGATCATCAAGCAGACGGAGGTGGACGCCGCGCACACGGTGCATGTCGTCGTCGATCCCTACAGACCGCGCGGAGTGAGTGACGACGCCTTCGAGGAGATGGTCAGCGCGGCAGCGACGTTCGTCTATCATGCCCTGCGCCGCGGGCTGGATGTGGTCCTGGCCATGCCACGCACGACGTTTCGCGCCAGGGACTACGACGGAGCGCAGGCCATGTTCCACGCTCTGGCTCTGCTCGAGCCCTCACACGAGGTGGTGCACCAGCAGATCGATCGCAATACCGTGCTCTTGACCTGCCGGCTGGAGGCGCAGTCGTGACCAGGCGTCGCGAGCTGGAGATGCTGCTGCTGACGATGTTCGCGGCGGTGCCGCTGTATCTCACGCAGACGATCAGCGCCGGCCCGTTGATCGCCTTTCATGTAGTGATGGCGGGCATCGTCATCCGCGTGGCCATGGGCCGGAGTCCCGAGCTCATTCCGGCGGTGGTCATGCGCGGTCTGGCCATCGCCTACATCGCGTTCTACGCGATCGATGCGGCGATGATCTCACGCAGCGCCATTGCCGCATCGACACACCTGGTCCTCTTCATCGCCACGTATCAGCCCATCGAGTCCGCGCACTCGAACAATTACGCGCAGCGGTTGTTAACGGCAGGTCTGATCTTCGTCGCCAGCCTGGCCACGGCCACGCATATCACTATCGTGCTGTTCGTCGTGGCCTTCGCTTTCCTCATGTTCCGGCAGTTGATGTACGTGAGCCACGTCGAGACCGTGCGCTCCATCAAGCGCGAGTACGGCGCCGCGCCGGCGTCGCGCGCGGCCTGGTTCTATCTCGCAGGAACGACTGTCATCGGGGCGATGCTCTTCCCCGTCCTGCCGCGTCTTCGCAGTCCGGTGGTGCAGGGCTACGGCTTCAACGCTGGCAGCACCGGTCTCTCCGAGTCGATCAATTTCAACGAGCCCAGGACCAGCAGCGCCGATCCAGCCGTGGTGGCGCGCGTGTGGATGGGCCAGGCCGCGCTTCCGTTCTTCACCCCGGTCCGGCTGCGGGCCACGGTGTACGACGGCTTTCGCAACAACCAGTGGCTGCAGACGCGGAGTGTCTTCCACGAGATTCATCCGCAGCGCGGAGTCTTCCGTACCGCCAGGCCCTCGGGCTTTACCCAGTCCGCGGTCGTCCAGCAGAGGCTCCTGCGCTCGAGCCGGCTGTTTCTGCCGCGAGGCACTTACGCCGTCTCCGGCGTCCCCCAGCTCTGGGAAGGACCGACGTACGATGCCTTCCTGACGATGCTGGGTCGTGGCGAGACCGTCAACTATCAGGTGGCCATGGCCCGCGAGACCGCGCCGCTTTTTGCCGAGAACGCGCACGTCATCAGCTATCCCGTCACGCCGCGCGTGCTGGCGCTGGCACGGGAGATCGTCGGGAGCGAGACGCGGCCCGCCGCACAGGCCGCGGCCATCGAGCGCTACATGGCTGCGCGCTTCACGTATGTGCAGCGGCCGGAACAGATCGGAAGCCGTCCCATGACCACCGACGAATTCCTTCTGGGCATCCGTCGCGGCCACTGCGAATACTTCGCGGCCGGCATGGTCGCGCTGATGACCGCGCTCGAGGTACCGGCGCGCATCGTGGGCGGCTTCTACGGCGGCCGGATCAATCCACTGACCGGCTACTTCGTCCTCCGCAACGAAGACGCCCATGCCTGGGTGGAGGTGTGGGACGGAGCGCGATGGGCCACGTTCGATCCGACGCCGGCAACCCTTCGGCCCGGCGACTCGCAGTCCAGTCTGATCGGACGCTACGCCAGCGCACTCAGCGACTCGATCAATTACTTCTGGGACCGCTACATCCTCACCTACGGTCTCGGCGACCAGATCGCCCTGGCCGCGGACGTCATCTCGCGCCTCCATCAGGCGGTCGTGGAGATGAAACAGAGCGCCGGGACAGTAGGCCGGGCCCTGATTTCGACGCGCCTGCTGAGCATCGTGGCGGGAGTTGTCGCGCTCATGGCGCTGGCGGTGGCGATGGCCAGGCGGCGGCGCCCGTTGTTCGATCTCATCGCACAGCGTCTGCGCATGATCGGAATTCAAGTGGATCCGGCCACTACGGTCGAGGAAGCGCTGGCTCTGCTGCGCGAGCGCGATGCGGAAGCCGCCGGTGCTTTCGCGCGAATCATCGATCTGTACGAGCAGGAACAGTTCTCGCCGCGGCAGGACCGCACGCGCATCGCCGACATCCGCAGGCGCCTGACCGAGTTGCGGCCCACCTAGGAGCGGCTCTCCAGCCTCCTCGGATTCCGGATCAGCCCGATCATCTCGCGGACCGCGGCGTCGAGTCCCACGAGCGCCGCGCGGGCGATGATCGAGTGCCCGATGTTCAGCTCCTCGATCTCGGCGATCCCGGCGATCGCATCGATGTTGCGGTAGTTGAGACCGTGGCCGGCCAGGATGGTCAGTCCCATCTTGCGCGCCGCTTTGGCCGCGGTCTGGATCTTCTCGATCTCGTTCTGCCACGAGCCGCCCGCGCTCCAGGCATCCGCGAACTTGCCGGTGTTGATCTCGATCTTCGGCGCGGCGATCTTGTGGCAGTGCCGCACCTGCTCGAGGTCGGGATCGACGAAGATGGAGACGTCGATGCGGGCGTCGAGCAGCTGGCGCACGACCTTCTCCACATTTCCCGAATGCAGCACGACGTCCAGGCCGCCCTCGGTCGTCACCTCGTCCTTGCGCTCAGGGACCAGCGTGACCTGGTGCGGCTTGATGGTCTGGGCGACGCGAACCATCTCCGAGGTCGAGGCCATCTCGATGTTGAGGTGCGTGGTGACGATGCGCCGCAGCAACTCGACGTCGCGGTCCTGGATATGGCGCCGGTCGCCGCGCAAGTGCACGGTGATGCCCTGCGCCCCCGCAAGCTCGCAGATGACGGCCGCTGCAACCGGATCGGGCTCGTCGCCCTTTCGCGCTTCGCGGATCGTGGCGATGTGGTCGATGTTGACTGCCAGTCGCATGGCGCTAGGGTAGCAGGCGGTAGCTGGGATCGGGGTAGCAGTTAGCAGTTAGCCGGTAACCGGTAACCGGGAACCGGGAATGGTTCTATCAGGGAACGGTTAACGGCTACCGGCTACCGGCTACCGGCTACCGGCTACCGGCTACCGGCTAACCGCTAACCGCTAACCGGTCCCCAACAACACCCGACAATGCTCTACCGCTTCGACAACATCGAGAAAAGCTACGGCCCGCACGACATCCTCAAGGGTGCGACGTGGCAGCACAACCCGGGCGAGCATGTGGGCCTGGTCGGGCGAAACGGGGCCGGCAAGACGACGTTGTTCCGCCTGTTGCTCAAGCAGGAGGAGCCGGACCACGGCTCGGTGCTGCGCGCGTCGGGGCTGACCACCGGTCACGTCGGCCAGCATCTCGACGCCGAACCGGGGATGTCGCTCTTCGACTTCGTGGAGACTGCCTTCGCGGAGGTGCTGACGATCGAGCGGAAGATGCGGGCCATCGAGCACGATCTGGCCGATCCGGCGCGGCCCGATCACGAGCGGCTCCTCGAGAAGTACGCGGAGCTGCAGCACGACTACGAGCACGCCGACGGCTACACCTTGCACGCCGAGGTCGAGCGCGTGCTCGGCGGTGTCGGCTTCAACGACAAGAGCGAGTGGGACCGTCCCATCGCCGAGTTCAGCGGGGGCCAGCAGAACCGGGCCATGCTCGCGCGCGTCCTGCTGACCAGAGTCGATCTCCTTCTGCTCGACGAGCCGACGAACCATCTCGATCTCAAGGGCATCGAGTTCCTCGAGGAGTTTCTGCAGTCGTTCAAGGGGAGCTACCTGGTGATCTCCCACGACCGCACGTTTCTCAACCGCACGGTGTCGAAGATCGTCGAGCTCGCGCACGGAAAACTCATCGAATACAACGGCAACTACGAGCGCTTCGTGGAGCTGCGCGCGGAGCGTCACGAGAAGATGGCCACTGACTTCGAGCGGCAGCAGGAGTTCATCGAGAAGACGCAGGACTTCATCCGGCGCAACATCGCCGGTCAGAAGACCAAGATGGCCAAGTCGCGCCGGAACATGCTCAACCGGCTCGATGAGCTGGAGCGGCCCGAGACCGACGAAACGTTCGCCAACTTCAAGCTCGACGCCGGTCCGCGCTCCGGCGCCGTGGCCCTGACTGCCGACCGCGTGACGGCTGGCTACGGCGACAAACGCGTTGTCGAGCACTTCAGCCTGACCGTCCGGCGTGGCGAGCGGTACGCCATCATGGGTCCGAACGGCTCAGGCAAGTCGACGCTGCTCAAGACATTCGCGGGCCGTCTGCCGCCGATCGAAGGCACCATCGGCTACGGACACAACGTCCAGACCGGCTACTACGACCAGACCCTCGGCGACCTCGACCCGAAGGGCACAGTGATGGACGAGGTGTGGAACCTCGATCACTCACAGACCGAGTTGCAGGTGCGTTCGTACCTGGCGCAGTTCTCGTTCTTCGAGGACGACGTGTTCAAGAAGACCAGCGCGCTGTCGGGCGGCGAACGGGGACGGCTGGCCCTGGCGAAAATCATGTACCGCGGCGGCAACGTCATGCTGCTCGACGAGCCCACGAACCATCTCGATGTCTACACGCGCGAAGCGCTCGAAGAGGCCCTGGAAGGGTTTACCGGCGCACTCATCGTCGTGTCGCACGATCGCTACTTCATCGATCGTGTGGCCGAGAACATCATCCTCGTCGAAGATGGCCTGGGTGAAGTGTACGCGGGCAACTACAGCGAGCTCGTCGAGCGGATGAAGGCGGGACTGGCGACGCCTCACGTGGCGGCGCCGCCGCCTCCGCCCGTCGCCCGCGTCGAGACGCCCGCCGTCCAGAAGAAAAAGAAAGACAACAAGCGAATCAGGAAGATCGACGAGGAGATGGCGCAGCTTGAGGCGCGCATCTCCTCCGCCGAGGCCGAGCGCGAGCGCAACGACCTGCTCATGAGCACCGAAGAGGTCTATCGCGACGGCGAGAAGATGAAGAAGATCCAGGGGCGCAACGCCGACCTCAAGGCCATGATCGAGCTGCTCTATCGCAAGTGGGAAGACCTGGAGCGGGAGAAGGAAGGCGTGGCCGTAAGGGATTAGCGTAGGTCGCGACCCTCACAGCAACTCCGGCCCGACGATCATCTTTCCCTCTGCAAACCGCTCCGGCCTGAGCGCGCTGACATCGATCGATGTCTTCCCATCCACGATCATTTCCGCGATGAGCTGCCCGATTGCCGGCGCGTGCATCACGCCGTGACCGGAGGATCCATTCGCGAGGAACACGTTTTCTCGCGACGGATGCCGCCCCAGGATGGCGTGACGGTCGGGCGACATCTCGTAGAGTCCCTCCCAGCACTGCGCGGGATCGATCGGAACATCGCGCAGCAGCGGCACGCGCTCGTGCGTGAAGCGAAGCACGCGTTCCATCCATGCGCCGTCGTCGGGCGGATTGTCGGGCCAGACCAGCATCACCCGGCCGTCGCGCACGCGGATGTGAAAGCCGTCGCCGGCCCAGATCGTCATCGGCATGCCCGCGGGCAGCGCCTCCGTCGGAACGGTGCAGGCGGCGCGGCGGCGCAGCGGAGTGACCGGCACGTCGCACAGCTCCGCCGCCCAGGCCCCGGCGGCGTTCACGTACGTCACGGCCGGATCGAGCGCGGCGACATTCTCACCAAACCGGAACTCCACTCCCAGGCGCTTTGCGGCATCGGCGTAGCCACGGAGGATCTTCATGGCCACGATGAATCCGTCGGTGGGGCAGAAGGTGCCGCCGATGAGCTCGTCGTCCCGGATGGCTGGGTTGAGCCGCAGGATCTCGGCGGCGTCGACCGTCCGCGCTTCGCTCAGTCCGCACTCGTGCTGCACGCGTTGCGCATACAGGAGCTCGTCCATCTCGTGCCGCGTGCGGGCGATGAACAGATACCCGTGCTGCCGGTAGCCGGAGTCGCAGCCGATCTCGTCCACGAACCGCAGCAGCTTCCCGCGCGAGAGCATCGAAAGCCGCACGTTCACCTCGGTGCCGAACTGGCAGCGGAAGCCGCCAGTCGCGCGCGGTGTGCTGCCGGCGCCGAAGTCATCGCCGCGGTCGGCGACCACGACCTTCACGCCGCGCGACGCCAGATGCCAGGCTACGCTGCAGCCGATGACGCCCGCACCGGCGATCACGACGTCGGAACGCACGGCGCTCACGTTAACATGCGCTTCCTATGAAAGCGGCGATCATCGCCATCGGCTCCGAGATGCTCGGGCCGTCGCGTCTCGACACGAACTCACTCAAGATCACTCTGGCGCTCGAGGAGTTCGGCGTCGAGCTGGCGCGCAAGAGCGTCGTCGGCGACCGGCTCGACGATCTCGTCAGCGAGATCCGTCTTTCGCTCGATCAGGTGGACATCCTCTTCATCAGCGGCGGCCTCGGGCCGACCGAGGATGATCTGACGCGCGAGGCGCTGGCGAAGGCGTTCGGGCTCGAGCTTCGGGTCGAGCAGTCGATCATCGACCGCATCGAGCAGCGCTTCGCCGCACGCGGCTGGAAGATGCCCGAGGTGAACAAGCGGCAGGCCAGTGTGTTCGTGGAAGGGACGACGCTCACGAACGAGCGCGGCACCGCGCCCGGGTTCCATCTCGAGATCCGCGGCAGGCACGTGTGGGTGTTCCCCGGTCCGCCGCACGAGCTGGAGTGGATGATCGCCACGTACCTGCGCCCGTGGCTGCGCGAGATCCCGGGCGGCGTGCAGCGCCACCGGCGCGTGCTGAAAGTCGTCGGGCTCACCGAGTCCCTCGTCGAGGAGCGGCTGAAGCCGTACTACGACGCCCACAACCACGAGCCGTTGACGATCCTGGCATCGGGCGCGGCGATCGAGCTGCATCTGCTCGATCCATCGCTGGCGGAGATCGCGTCACGGGAGAAGGAGCTGCTGCAGATCTTCGGCGACCGCATCTACGGCTTCGACGACGACACGCTCGAGGCGATGATCGGCGAGCTGCTGGTCCAGCGCAACGCCACGCTTTCCACGGCCGAGTCGTGTACCGGCGGTCTGCTCGGCTCCCGCATCACCGACGCGCCCGGCAGCTCCCGCTACTACCTCGGCGGCGCGATCTGCTACGATGCCAGACTGAAGATCGAGATCGCCGGCGTCGACAAATCGCTGCTCGAAAAGCACGGCGAAGTGTCGGAGGAAGTCGCCGTCGCCCTCGCGCGCGGAATCCGGGAACGATTCAACACGACGTACGGCGTCGGCGTGACCGGCATCGCCGGCCCGGGCGGCGGCTCTGAGGCCAAACCGGTGGGCACGGTGCACATCGCGGTCGCCAGCGCCGGCGCGCACGAACATCGCAAGGTGTTCTGGCCGATGCCGCGCCCGATGTTCAAGTGGTTTGCCTCGCAGAACGCTCTGGACATGCTGCGCCTGTTCGTGATCAGGAAAGGATGAAAGATCGATGGAAAACCTCGCCGCCTCCGCCCTGGCCGCCTCCCTCACCGTCAAGGACCTCGACAAAAGCCTGGCCTGGTACCGCGACGCCTTCGGCTTCGCCGTGGATCAGAAGCACGAGCGGGAGGGAAAGCTCGTGGCCGTTTCGCTCAAAGCCGGCGACGTGCGCGTCCTGATCAATCAGGACAACGGCGCGAAAGGGTGGGACCGGGCCAAGGGGCAGGGGCTCTCGCTGCAGATCACCACGAATCAGAACGTCGACGAGATCGCCGGAAGGATCAAGGACGCCGGCGGGACGCTGGAGACGGAGCCGAAGGACATGCCGTGGGGCGCGCGTACCTTCCGGGTGAAGGATCCGGACGGGTTTCTGTTCGTGTTTTCGTCCGAGCGCCGATCGTGATGACGGGCCGTGTCGAGAACATCGTGCCGATTCTCAACGTGCGCGACCTGGGCGCGAGCGTGAAGTATTACGTTCAGGCCCTGGGCTTGTCCTGTGCTTCGTGGGGCGGCGATTCGTTTACGCTCGTCAGTCGCGACGACCACGGCACCTACCTTGCCGGAACGTGGGTGTGGATCGGCGTGGAGGACGTGGTGGCGCTTCATCGCGAGCTCGCCGACAACGGCGCCATCTGCCGTTCGAGCCGTTTCTCGATTGAGTTGAAAGGGATGCCTAAGAAATCCCCCGCCCGGATTCTTCGCTGACGCTCGGAATGACTCGATTGAATGCAGCGCCGCCCGCGTCGACTGGCGTGAAGTAACCCATCTTCTTCCCGAGATAGGCGTACGAGAACCCGGCCACGAGGTCGTAGAGGAAGTGCACGGCCATGGCCACGTAGAGCGAGCCTGAGAACCAGACCAGCGCGTGGAAGCAGGCGCTGAACACGGCGATGATGCCGACGCTCTTCCAGCCCTGAATGGCGTGCGCGACTGAGAACATCGCGATGGTGATGGCGATGGCGACGAGCAGATTGCCCGTCAGTCGCGCCAGCAGCGTCGTCTGGACGCCGCGCCAGGTGATCTCCTCGCCAAAGCCTGCTACGGCCGAGGCGGCGATCCAGATCAATCGCTCGCGGTTGTCGACCGGCATGAACAGCGCCGCGACTTTGTCGCGCCGGGCGATTGCCTTCCGCCATTGCGTCCAGCCGAACGCAATCGCGATCGCCAGCAGCGCGCCGCCGGTGGCGATCGATGGAGGGGACGGAGCTCGCCGGGAGAAGATCACGATCCAGTTGCGGTGCGCCACATAGATCGAGAACAGCGCGAAGAGGCCGACCTGCATGAGCATGGCCCGGAAATAGCGCCGCCGATCGCCCAGGGGACGCTCGCGGATCACTTTGCCTGCGCGGATGGCGAAGAGCGGGATGAGGATCCCGAACAGCAGCAGGTGCGCCCAGCCGAGCGGCTCGATCACCCGTTTCTGAGGCGCATCACGTTCGTGATCACATCGTTGTAGATCACGACGATCATCAGCGCAGCAAGCAGGGCGAAGCCGAACTGCTGGATGCGCTCCTTCGTCCGCAGCGAGAGATCGCGGCGGGCCGCTCCTTCCACGAGCAGCACGGCGATGTGGCCACCGTCCAGCACCGGAATCGGCAGCAGATTCATCACCCCCAGCTGCAGCGAGATCATCGCCATCAGCGCCACCACCTCCACCCAGCCCCGCCGCAGCATGTCGCCGGAGATCCTGGCGATCGAGATCGGTCCGCTCAACTCTTTCACGCTCCCCTCGGAGCGGAAGATGCGGCCGATGGCCATGAACGCGTAGCGCAGCATCTTCATGTTCTGCTGGATGCTCTCGCCGATCGCCGGGATGAGCGACAGTTTGCGGGTTTGGGTCGGCGGCAGGAAGCCGCGATAGGGATCGTGCTCGTCGAGCTTCGCCGCCGGGTAGTTCACCGCGAACTGCGTCGCTCCACGCTGAAAGCCGAGAGCCATCGGCGCGTTCGGCGCCTTGGTCAGAACCTCGTCGACCTGACCCATGTCGCTCACGGGCTGGCCGTTGACGCTGACGATGCGGTCGCCGGTGCGCACGCCGGCCCCGGCCACGAACGAATTCGGGATGACGCGGCCCACCACCGGCTCGAACCGCGCCGTGATGCCGGCTTTGCCGACCGGGCCGTACTCGCTGTTTTCACGCTCCGGCGTGAGCGTCGTGACCTGCAGTTGCCCGTTGCGGATGTACTCGACCCGCAGCGGCGTGCCGGCGTTCATCGTGATCGAGAGCCGGAGGTCGTCGAAGTCGTTGATGGCCTCGCCGGCGATGCGCACGATGCGGTCGCCCGGCTGGAGGCCGGCGCGCGCAGCGGGCTTGTTCGGGATGACCGTGCCGATGACCGGCTTCACGATCCGGTACTCGGTGCCCATCATCGCCAGGCCGGCCAGGAACACGATGGCGATGAGGATGTTCATCGCCGGGCCCGCGAACAGGATCAGAAAGCGCTGCCACTTTGGCTTGGAGAGAAACTCGTCGGGCGCTCCCGTGGCGATGATCGGTCCACCCTCATCGGGCGTGTCACCGGCCATGCGCACGTAGCCGCCCAGCGGGATGAGCGACACGCGATAGTCGGTGTCTCCGTAGCGGACGCCGAAAAGGCGCCGCCCGAATCCGAACGAGAAGACCAGCACGCGCACCCGGAACAGTTTGGCCACGAAGAAATGGCCGGACTCGTGCGCGAAGATCAGCAGTCCCAGGACGAGGACGAACGCGAAGATGTTGGTTGGGATATTCGACATAAATGGCCGTTCAGCGGCTTCTCATAGCAACATCGATTCCGCGCGCCTCATTGCGTGCCCAGCCGTCCCAGTGCAAGGCCTCCTCCACCGTGCCGATGGGGGCCACCTTCCCGGCATGGCGTTCCAGGACCCGGCTCACAATGTCTACGATCGACAGGAAGGGAAGTTCTCCCGCCAGGAACCGCTCCACGGCGATCTCGTTGGCGGCATTGAGTACCGCCGGCATCGAGCCGCCGGCCCGCATGGCCTGGTAGGCCAGCGCCACTGCCGGGAAGCGACGCCCGTCGACCGGCAGAAACTCCAGGCTGCGGATCTTGCCGAGGTCGAGGCGCGCAAACGGGGCGACGACTCGCTCGGGGTAGAGGAGGGCGTACTGGATCGGGAACTTCATGTCCGTCGTCGACATCTGGGCCATGATGGAGCCGTCGACGTACTCGACCATCGAGTGCACGATCGACTGCGGGTGGATGAGGATGTCGATCCGGTCCGGGGCCATGGAGAAGAGGTGATGGGCCTCGATGACCTCCAGCCCCTTGTTCATCATCGTGGCCGAGTCGATGGAGATCTTGCTGCCCATGCGCCACGTCGGATGCGCGAGCGCCGCCTCGATCGTGATGTCGTGGAACGTGTCGAGGTCGCGATAAAGGAACGGGCCGCCCGAAGCAGTGAGGATGATGCGCTGCACTTCGTGGTGCGAGCCGCAGCGCAGTGCCTGATGCACGGCGTTGTGCTCGGAGTCGACCGGCAGGATCTCGCCTCCATGTTCCCGCGCCGCCCGGGTCATGACGTCGCCCGCCGCCACGAGCACTTCCTTGTTGGCAATGCCCACGCGCTTCCCGGCACGCAGCGCGGCGTACACAGGAGGGATTCCGGCCGCGCCGACGATTGCCGCGATCACCGCATCGGCCGCCGGCAGCGAGGCCACCGCGCTGGCTCCTTCGATTCCGGAGACGATCTCCACCTTCGTTCGCACCGATGACCGCAACCGCGCCGCGTCATCCGCGTCGTGCACCGAGACGAGCTCCGGCCGGTAACGCTCGATCTGCTCGGCCAGCAGCTCCGTGTTGCTCCCCGCCGCCAGCGCGGCCACCGACAGCTCATCAGGGAACGCATCCACGACCGCCAGCGTGGAGCGGCCGATGCTTCCGGTGCTGCCGAGGATGGAGATTTTTCGCATGAGTGTGGTTGGGGTTAGCAGTTAGCAGTTAGCCGGCTACCGGCATCCCCCTTCTATCACCCCTGGATGATATTCAAGGTAAATGCGTGCTGCGACAGCGCCCAGTAGACATAGAGGATGGGCGCGGTGAAGAGAATCGAGTCGAAGCGGTCGAGAAATCCGCCGTGGCCGGGAATGAGGGCTCCGGAGTCCTTGACCGCGGCGGACCGCTTCCACATCGACTCAGCCAGATCGCCGATGACCCCCGTGACAGACAGGACGATGCCGACGATGATCGCGTGCACGAGCGGAATCTGCGGAAAGAACGTGAGGTGGATGACGACGGCGGTGATGATCGAGGCGGCGATGCCGCCGGCGAGACCTTCGATCGTTTTCTTCGGGCTGATACGCGGCGAGAGCTTGTGCCGGCCGAACCGCTTGCCGGCGTAATACGCGCCGGCATCGCCGAGCCAGACCACCAGAAAGAGGAAGTAGACGAGCTTCGGGCCGATGATCGTGCCGAAGTCGCCGCGCAGGCGGATCAGCGACCCGCCGAGCATGCCCACGTACATCGTGGCCAGCACCGCCACCGCGCTCGAGGGCAAGGCCTCTTCGATGGGACTCCTGCGGAAGACGTATGAGGCCGGAATGACCAGCAGCGTAACGAACATGCCCATCTCGACCGACACCTGTTCGAGGATGAATGCGGCGATGATGAACAGCATCACCAGCACGCACAGCACCACCGGAATGTCGTAGCCCTTGTGGATGCCGAGGGCCAGGAATTCGTGAAGGGCAAGCAGGCAGATGACGGCGATCGTGGCATCGAAGACGTACGGATGGCCCCACCCCACGATCCAGACGAGGAGGGGCGCACCCACGAGCGCGGTCAGTTCGCGCGCAAAGCGGGCCGGTGGACGTGAGGGCGCTGCGCGTCCGTCCTCGGTCCTCGGCCCTGGATCCTCGGTTTGTGTCATCACGTTTCGTCCTGCAGCCAGCGTCTCAATCCGAGGACCGAGGACCGAGGAGGTTTCCAGTCAGGCGCGCTTCTCGTCCGCCTCGACGAACATCGCCGCGTCGGATTCCTCGACCGCGCCGTATCTCCGATCGCGCGTCTGAAAGTCGATGATGGCTTCGAAGAGATGGCGGCGGCGGAAATCCGGCCACAGCACTTTCGTCACGTGGATCTCCGCGTAGGCGATCTGCCAGAGCAGGAAGTTGGAGACCCGAAGCTCTCCGCTCGTGCGGATGAGCAGGTCGGGATCGTGGACGTTGGCGGTGTAAAGGTGATCGGCGAAAAAGTCCTCGTCGATGACGGCGTCGCTCATCTCGCGCTCGCGCAGCAGGGCCATGATGCGGTTGACGGTGTCGACGATCTCCGCGCGGCCGCCGTAGTTGAGCGCGATCTGAAAAAGCAGCCCGGTATTGCCCTTCGTTTCCTCTTCGGCGTAGCGCAACTCGCGCTGCACGCTGGCATCCAGTCCGTCGATGCGGCCGATCGGGACGAAGCGGATATTGTTCTGCTGCAGCGTCTGCAGTTCCTTGCGCAGATACTCCTTGAGCAGCATCATCAGCGTGGCCACTTCGTAGCGCGGCCGCTTCCAGTTCTCCACCGAGAACGCGTAGAGCGTGATGACGCCGAGCTCGAGCCGGGCGGCGGTCTCCACGACCTCGCGCACCGCGGAGATACCGGCGCGATGTCCTTCCACGCGCGGCAGGTTCCGCGACTTCGCCCAGCGCCCGTTGCCGTCCATGATCACGGCCACGTGCTTGGGGAGGCGCTTGAAATCGATCTTCTCGACCAGCGTCTCTTCGATCGATCCGGGCTCAGCCAGCTTGGAGAGGTCGATCATGTTCGAACGGCGAATGTTAGCACTCAAGCCGAATCCGGACGTGACCTCAAAACGAGACCTCCACCAGCGTCAACCCTTTGGCCGGAGCGG
This sequence comes from Thermoanaerobaculia bacterium, assembly GCA_038244815.1. GTDB lineage: Bacteria > Acidobacteriota > Thermoanaerobaculia > Gp7-AA8 > Gp7-AA8 > DASVHS01. Next base: position 14,540 of record JBBRTB010000002.1, on the reverse strand, counting down.
TCCATCGGGCCTCGTCGAGGATTGCCCCCGCCTCGATCCTGCCTCTTCCGATCTCGATGAGCGAGCCGGCGATCCGGCGCACCATGTAGCGGAGAAATCCGTCGGCCGAGACGGTGATCGCCACGACCGGTCCCTTGCGGGTCACGGCGAGATCGGCGATCGTCCGCACCGTCGAGCTCACCTCGGGCTCGGCCACCGTGAAGGCGCGGAAGTCGTGCTGGCCGCGCAGGACCTGCGCGGCGTCGTGCATGCGCGCGGCATCGAGCCGCTGGGCGACGTGTGCGTGCGTCTCGGCGGCGAACACGTCGGCCACCTCGTCGTTCCAGATCGCGTAGACGTACGTCTTCCGCGTGGCTCGATGGCGGCAGTGGAAGTCGCCGGCCACTTCATCGACCGCCGTTACACGGATGTCCGGCGGCAGGAGATCGTTCATGCCGCGCATGAGCCCGCGCGGCGCGATGGCGAACGGCACGTCCGCATGCGCACGCTGCGCCGCCGCGTGCACGCCCGAATCGGTGCGGCTGGCCCCCTCGATCCGGATCGGCAAGCCGTAGACCTTCGTCATCACGTCCTCGACGACGTTCTGCACCGCCGTGGCGTTGACCTGCGACTGCCATCCGGCATACCGCGTGCCGAGGTACTGGAGCGTGAGGAGAATACGCATCGGTGCTCGGTGCTCGGTGCTCGGTGTTCGGTGTTCGGTCCGCGATGCTCGGTGTCAGTTCTCCGAGCACCCAGCACCGAGCACCGAGCACCCTATCTCAGGTCCTGGGCGATCACTTGCTCGCGGGCGAAACCGGTCACGTTCGAGATGTTGTCGACGACGCCGATGGAGATCCTGTTGAGCCCCTTTTCCATCAACAGGTCGACGTCGTACGCGTAATACCTGCCTTTGGTCTTTTCCATGTCCGCCGCCGGTACGCGTAACTGGTGTGACTTGCGCGCCACGTCGGACATGTCGCCGTCGCGGTTGGCCACGGCCACGTAGACATCGAATCCGCCGACGTATTCATCCTGACCCTGCGGCAGGAGCGTGAGCGACTCCATCGGGATCTGGATCTCGACGGGGACTTTGAAGAGGTCCTCGTCGGCGGCCTTGGGGGCTCCCGTGCGCACGAGGATCTTGAGATCGTTCTGCTTGGTCTTGTAGAGAAGGTTGGCCACGACCTTGTCGTTCATCTCGGCGAACGTCGACTTCTCGACGAACGTCTGACGGGCCCGGGCGATGTAGTTCCTGTTCTTCACGCGCACGTCGAGCGAGCGCTGGCGGTCGACGCGCTCGGTGGTGGCGCGGTATCCGAGAGAGTAGTAGGAGTCGAGGTCGCGCTGGATGTTGCGGAAGGCCTGCGCGAAGTTGTTGGTCTGGATCGAGGCCACGCCTCCGGTCATGTCGGCCATGAGGCGCATGGAGTCGGTGGTGTTCGTGATGATGGCCTGCGATACGGAGACCGGAGTGGGCGAGGCGTGCTCGGCGCTCATCTCGCTGCCGCCGGTGAGGCCCCCGGCGTGCACGGTGTACATGGTGATGCCGTTGGCGTTGGCGGTGCGGGCGATCGACTGGATGAGCGATGTGGAATCGAAGCTCATGCCCTCGAGAATCGTTCCGCTGAACCGCCAGTTCTTCTCGTTGGCGATCTCGTCGATGTACTGGAAGATCTCGCGCCCGGGCTGCATGGGGAAGCCCTCGCTGGCCAGTACGAGGACTTTCTTTCCCTCGACTCCGGCGAGCGTGGTCATCAGTCCGTTGAGCGACTCGGCGCTCTGCCGCAGATCGTGCTCGACCGACTGCGCGTACGAGCGGGCGCTGGCCACCGCGTCGTCATAGCTGTTGGTCTGTTTGATCTGGTCCTCGACCTGCTGGCGCTCGCTGGCGTTGCTCGTTCCCAGGGCCGACTCACCGGCGATGGAGTCGAGCATCTGGTTGATCTGCACCGGGTCGCGCGTAAAGGGCACGCGCACTTTCATGCTGCGGTTGAACGTGGCCACCATGGCCTCGTCGCCGGGCCGCATCGTCGACTTCACGAATTCCTTCATGCTGGCGAAGACGCGGTTGCGGTTGAACGGCGCCATCGACAGGTTGTCGATGTAGAAGATGATGCGCCGCTTCATGTTGTCGGGCACCTCGGCCGGCTTGGTCTCGGCGGCGGTAGTCGTCGGAGCCGGCGCTTCGCCCTCTACGTCCATCGGACGGCCGCCCTCGACGGCGTAGAAGTTCGAGATCGGCTTGGGCACGCCGTTCTCCCAGATCTCGAAGTCGTCCTTCTTGAGGCCGGTGATGACGTTGCCCTTCTTGTCGGTGACCACGACGTCGACGTTGATGACCCGGACGTCGATGTTCTCGACGAGCTTCGGGATGTCGGTCGACGGCTTCTGATTCTGGGCCTGAGCGAATGTGCCCGGCAGCAGGACAACGGTGAGCAGAGCTGCTGCGGCGATGCGAATCGCGTTTTTCAAACGTGGCTCCTTGACGCTACTTGCTCGGACGGACGACGGCGCGCGCGGTTACGCGCTGCCCGTGCGAGAATGAGGGGGAACGGGTGAAAATTCCGATGCCGGGCTCGGGACAAACTCAAGGCGCGAAACAAGATCCGCTCGCTTTCGTGAAGATGGCCGGTGCCGGAAACGACTTCGTGGTCGTCGACCACCGAGGCGGCGGAATCGCAGACCCTGCCGATCTCACCCGCCGCATCTCCACGCGCGGGCTCTCCGTCGGCGCCGACGGGCTCATCCTCGTCGAGAAGTCGGAGCGCGCCTCGTTCCGCATGCGCTATTTCAACTCCGACGGCTCCCCCGGCGAATTCTGCGGCAACGGGACACGCTGCGCGGCGCGATTCGCGGTCCTGCACTCGATCGCCGGACCGAAAATGACCATCGAGACCGACGCCGGCATCGTCTCCGCGGAAGTGGCCGATGACGGTCTGGTGACGATCTCGCTGCCGCCGCCGCAGTCGCTCCGCGCGGATCGCCCGCTGCGCCTCTCTGGCGAGACCGTGCAGGGCAGCTCGATCGTCGTGGGCGTGCCGCATTACGTCACGTTCGTGCGCGACGATCTCTGGTCGCTCGACATCGTCCCGGCCGGACGGGCCATCCGCGGACATGTCGATCTCGAGCCTGCCGGCGCGAACGTGAACTTCGTCGTCGTCCGCGACGGGCATTCCATCGAGATCCGCACGTACGAGCGCGGCGTCGAGGCGGAGACGCTGGCCTGCGGATCGGGCATCGTGGCGTCGGTATCGGTGAGCGCGCTCACCGGCAAGGTGAGCTCGCCGGTCTCGGTGCTGACGCGCAGCGGCGCCACGCTCCTGGTGACCTTCACCCTGGACGGTCAGGAGATGCGCGACGTACGTCTCCGAGGAGACGCGCGGTTCGTGTACCGGGGCACGATGACGGCGGAGACGATCACCGGCTTCGATCCCGGCTTCGCCCGCGATCCATCGAGCACGAAAGTGGCCAGGTGCTGAGGAAGTGGGTCGTCACGATCATCGCCGCCGTGCTCTCCGCGTACGCGGCGGGAGTGGTCGCACAGTTCGGCACACCGGTCGATAGCGTGCTGCCGCTGATCGCGGTGGTGATCACGATCGTCGCCGCAGTCTCTCGTCCTGCCATTCAGATTGCCGTCCCCCTCCTTCTGGGCGGCGAGATCGTCATCGCCGATGAGCGCCTGCGCCTGGTCTGGTTCGGTCTCGTTCTCGGCTTCGCCTTCGGCGCCGTCGTCCTCGGTCCTCGGTCCTCGGTCCTCGGTTCCTCGGTCGTTGCGGTTGCTGCGATCGTTCTTCTTCGCTGGATCCCGTTGTCGAACGTCGCCATCTGGCGCGAGGTGTTGCTCGTCGGAGTGGCGCTCGTGATCGTCGTGGTGATGCGCGGAACGGCGATCGGCGTGGCCATCGCGGTTGCCACGGCACTCTTCACACCGCTCGTTCCGCTGCGGACGATCGGATTCGCGGTCGCTGTGCTCGTCGTACTGGTCGCGTTTCGCATCGCCGGCATGCCCGACCTCCACTTTCCCGCTGCTGGCGCGCTCGTGCTGGCGATCATGATGTTGTTCTTCGCCTGGAGCGGAGTTCTGGCCCGTGCGCCGCACCTCGCCATCGAAGGTTTGCCGTCGCCGACGCCGCGCGCGCCGGTGCGCATGGCCCTTGCGCCAGGCCAGTCGGTCTCGCTCGATGTTCCGCACGGGGCCACGGCGTTGATCGTGTCGGGCGCGAATATGGCGCGCCTGAGGCCGGGAACGATTGCCGGGACGATGAACGGGATCCCCATCCGGATCGGCGAGATCGCCGACTGGGGTTTCCTGCGGCGCGACCATTTCTTCAAATCGCGAAACCGCGTGCCCGACCATCCGGCCGGCCAGCTCCGCGACTACGGCCAGGCCGCGTGGGTCGACGGCGCCGGCCGCGTGGAAATCCGAGGCCCGAGGGTCGCGGCCCGAGGCCTGGTGGTGAGGGCGGACCAGGATCTGCCGCCCGCGGCCCGGCTGCAGATCGACGCCTTCGAGTTGGGAAGCCGATGATCGTCGCGGCGGTCGTGATTCTCTTCGCACTTCCTTTGATCGTGCTTCGCGGAGCGACGTTGCGCCGGTCGCTTGCGCTGCAGGTGGTGCTCTATGTGGTCGCGGTCGTGGCTTCGCGGCAGGTCCCGGGTTTCGATCGTTATCTCGCGACCGTGGCCTTGTTCGTCGCCCAGCTCGCGCTTTTCTCGCTGTTTCTCGCGGTCGCGCCCGCGGATGAGGTGCGCTGGTCGGCGAACCGCGCCGCCCTGATCGCGCTTCTCGTCTACGCGCTCATGATTCCGGCCATGCTGCGAACGCCGATCGACGGGGATGAGCCGTTCTACCTGCTGGTGACGGAGTCGATCGTTCACGATCACGACCTCGACCTCGCCAATCAATACCGCGATCTCGCGCATTCGGCCACGGGACGGACCGATCTCAGGCCGCAGTTCGGCGATCCCGTCGGTCCGCACGGCGAACGCTATTCGCGTCACGAGCCCTTCCTTCCTCTGCTTCTGGTTCCCGGCTATGTTCTGGGCGGCCTTCGTGGCGCGCTTGCGACGATCGTATTGTTCGGCGTGCTGCTCGTGCGTTCGACCGTCCGCCTGTTCGAGGACGAGGGCATCGACGACGCCACGGCGCGCGCGGTGTTCCCGCTGTTTGCGTTTGCGCCGCCTGTTCTCTTTTATGCCGCGCGCATCTGGCCGGAGGTGCCGGCGGCGTTCTGTTTCGTCGAAGCGGTGAGGGGAGTGCGCGCCAGGCGTGCACAGCGCTGGATTCCGGCACTCCTCGCGCTCTCGCTGCTGAAGCTGCGTTTCCTGCTGGTGGCACTTCCCCTCGCGGTGATGGCTGTCCTCCGGTTGCCGGGTTTCAAGTTTGCGCGCGGCAACCGGGCCACCCGGCAACCCGGCAACCCGGCAACCCGATTACCCGGCAACCCGGCAACCCGGATCGTGCTTCTCCTCGTTGCGTTCTCGCTCCCGCTGATCGTGCTCTGGTTCGCGTCCGGCAGCGCGACGAGTGTGCATTCGTGGCGAGAGCTGCTGCCGGTGCAGCCGCGGCTCTACGCGATCGGACTCTTCGGCCTGGTTCTCGACGGCGCCGCCGGGGTGCTCTTCCAGGCGCCGCTCTATCTCATCGGAATCCTGGCCATGGTGCGATGGCGCGAGACGCCGCAAGGCTTCCGCGTGGGCGTGATGGCGTCGCTGCTCTACATCCTCTATCTCGTTCCGCGCGCGGAGTGGCACGGAGGATGGTCACCGCCGCTTCGCTATGTGGTGGTCTTTGCGCCCATCTTCGCGCTGGGCGCGGCGTCCGTATGGAATCGGATCAACACCGGTGTGATCGCGCTGATCGCGGTCTGGAGCAGCGGCCTCGTCGTACATGGAGTCACGTACCCTTACCGGCTGTTCCACATCGAGAACGGCGAGAACGCCGCCGGAGAGGCGCTCTCGCAGATCTACCACAGCGATTTCTCGCGTCTCTTCCCGAGCTTCATCCGCTTGAATGACGCGGCAATCGTCGCCGGCATTGTGTTCATGGCGCTCTTCATCGCGTTCCTGTTCGTCGATCGCATTCATGTTCCGGCGGCGATCGCCATCTCGCTGGCCGCGTGCGCTCTGGCGGCGCTGTTCGTGGCCGGCCAGCGCCCCGGGCGTATCGTGCAGTTCGAAGACGCGCACGTCGTTCACAAGGGTGGGGAGCTGTTTCCCGAGCAGTACCGGGTGGCGCGATTTCTCTACCGCGGCGGCTGGGTGCTGCACGCGACGGACTCTCTCTCGTTTCTGGCGCGCGGCGGGGAGGCCCGGCTCGACTACGCGGCGGCCGCGCCAGCGCTCATCGACATCGGCGGGCGCGTGTATCCGCTCAGCGCGACCGGCAGCGGCTACGCATCGGCGCGCGTGTCGGTACCCGCGGGCCGCGTCACGCTCCGCTGCGTCGGCGGCAGCGTCAATCTCGATGCGCTGACTTTCTGATCTCGACGACGAGGTAGGGGTTCGTCGCCGTTCGCGCCAGAAACGGTACGACCTTCATCGCCGCGAGCCACATCGCCATCGGCAGCGAGAACAGGCGCCCATACCAATGCTGGCCGACCTGCCTGAACGCGAAGCGGCGGCTCGGGCTCAGCGCACGCACTTCCGCACCGCGCGCGAGCGCGTTGATCTCCGCGAACGACGGGAGAAATCCTTCTCCTCGCCGGTGCCACCGCGCCCTCCCACCCTCGCCGCCGTGCCAGAAATCGATCGGGAACGCGCCGTTCGGACAGTCGACGAACACACGGCCGCCCGGCCTGGTGACGCGCAGCAACTCGTCGATGAACTGCCGGCGCGAGGCATCGCGATCCTGGCGCGGCGTGACCGCGTAGGACGCGCCGCCGCGCTCGTCGACGCCGATGTGCTCGATGACGCCGGAGCTGATCACGGTATCGAAACTCCCGTCGGGGAAGGGGAGTCGCAGCGCGTTGGCCACGGCAAGCCGCTCCGGGCGCGCGCGCTCGCGCCACTGCCACTTCCGGAGCGCGGAGAGATCGACGCCCCAGCCGTCGAAGCCATGCTCGTTCAGCACGTCGACCGAGACCCCGTTTCCGCACCCGCAATCGAGGACGCTCGCCCCACCCTCGATCAGGTGCGCGTAGAACTCCTCGATGCGCCAGCGCGACCCCGGCACCTCCGCCGCCAGCCCGATCCGGTGTTCCCGGGTGAGCTCCTCTTCGCTGTGGAACGTGTCGTAGTACACGCCGCCCGAGAAGTCGGCGATGGCTCGATCGACCGGATACTCCAGTCGGCACGAAGCACAGGCCAGCGTCCCGGCAGCGGGGCGGCTCAACGGTCCATGACAGGAAGGGCAGACGTAATCAGGCAAACTCGCGGATGATAGTCTCGCCGCGCATGTCGACGGTTGTGGTCGTCACTCCCGATGTTGTTGGTGCGCGGATGGCCGGCCCCGGCATCCGGGCCTGGCATCTGGCGCGGCAACTGGCCAAGATCGCTCCAACCACGCTCATCGCCAAGGTCGAGGATGCCGGCGACATCCCTGTCGTCGATCGCGAATCACGGGAGGCCCGCCAGCTCATGCGCGACGCGCGCGTCCTCATCGGCCAGCCTGCCCGCGGCTTCCGCAAACGGCGCCCCGGTCAGCGCATCGTGTTCGATCTCTTCGATCCTACCGTGCTCGAGCTTCGCGAGTTGTATGGCCCGTCTCCGTCGCTGCGGCAGCGCGTCCACCTCGCCGCGGAGTGGTGGCGATTGTCTTCCGCGCTCATGAGCGCGGATCTGCTGATCGTGGCTGCGCCCCAGCAGCGCCGTTTCTATCAGACGCTGAAAAGCAACGAGGCGCCGTGGATCGAGGTGCCGTTCGGCATCGACGAGGCCGAGGTTTCGTCATGCGAGCAGCCGCAGGCAAACGTGATCGTCTGGGGCGGCGGCGTGTGGGAATGGCTCGATCCGCAAACCGCGGTCGAAGCAGTGGTCTCCCTCAACTCCGACGGCCTTCCCTGCAAGATTCTCTTCCTGGGACGCACGCGGCCGAACCGCGATCTCGTCGACCGCCGCCGTTCCGATCGCTTCGACCGATTGCTCGAGCTCGGTGGCCCGTATGTCTCCGCCTCCGCCGACTGGGTTCCGTACGTCGAGCGATTATCGTGGCTGCGTTCCGGCAAAATCGCTATCATGCTCCACCGCTCGACGGCCGAGGCGGAGTACGCGATCCGGACGCGGCTGTTCGACGCGATTGCAGCCGGGATTCCGGTCATCGCGACCGAACGGGGATTCGCCGCGGAGCTGGTCGAGCGCGAAGGGCTCGGCATCGTCGTGCCGCCCGAGGATGTGGGGGCGGTGGCTGACGCGATCAGAAAACTGCTGACGGACGACGTTTTCCGATCGGCGTGCGTAATGAATCTCGAACGGGTCCGTCCGCGGTATACGTGGGAAGTCGTCACGCGGCCGCTGACGGACGCAGTCAAGGCATGGCTGACATCGTAGTGACGACGGTTTCCGAGGCGCGGGTGACGCCGGCGGCTCCGCCCGCGGAGCCGAGCGTGGTCGTGGCTCCACGGCTCTCCATCGTCATCGTCACCTGGAACAGCGAGCGGTGGATCGAGCGGTGCCTGCGCTCGCTGCCCGCTGCATGCGAGGGCTTGTCCTACGAGGTCGTGATCTACGACAACGCCTCCAGCGACGGCACCCTGGCGCTCCTGCCGCGCGAAGGGATGCGGATCATCCGCTCCGGCGCAAACGAGGGATTCGCGGCCGGCACGAACCAGGCCCTGGCGCAGTCGCGCGGCCGCTACGCATTTCTCCTGAATCCCGACTGCGATCTGGACCCGCACGCGCTCACGCGCCTCTGCGAGTTTCTCGACGGCCACCCGGATGCAGCGGCGGCGGTGCCGCTGCTGGCCGGCGAGGGTGGGGGTTCCCAGCGCGAGTTCCAGCTTCGCCGGCTGCCGACGCTCCGCGCGCTTGCGGCGGAGGCGTTGCTCATCGACAAGATGTTCCCGCGCAATCCCGCCACAGCGCATTACCGCTATCAGGACCTCGATCTCTCTGAACCGCGGCGCGTGGAGCAGCCCGCCGCGGCAGCCATGCTCGTCCGCCGCGAAGTCTTCGACGCGGCCGGCGGTTTCGACGAGCAGTTCTCGCCGGCCTGGTTCGAGGACGTCGATTTCTGCCGCCGTCTGGCGGAAGCGAAGAAAGAACTGTTCGTGGTTCCGGCGGCACGGGCGCGGCACGTCGGCGGTGCCAGCCTCGAGCACATGCCGTACGAACGCTTCATCGATCTCTGGTATCGCAACATGTGGCGCTACGCGCGCAAGTGGTTCCCGGCCGGGAAGGCCGAAGCGCTGCGCTGGGCGATCATCGCCGGAATGATCCTGCGGTGGTTCGCGGCGTTCGTCGGATTTCGCAACGGAACCTCCAGCCGCTCGGACGCGCTGCGCACCTACGCGCGCGTGATGAGGAAAGCACTGCATCGATGGGACGACTCGTCACCGTCGCCGTCGTAACCTGGAACAGCGCTCCCTGGCTGCGCCGCTGCCTCGACTGCATCGCGCGGCAAACGCATGGCGAGGTGGAGCTGATCGTCGCCGACAACGCCTCGGATGACGACTCGCTGGCGCTCGCCGGGAACCAGGCCACGCGGCTCATCCGCAACGACAGCAATCTCGGATTCAGCGCGGCCATGAATCAGATCGTCGCCGCTGCGAGCGGAGAGTTCGTGCAGCTCGTGAATCCCGACGCGTTCCTCGAGCCGGATTACATCGCGCGTCTTGTGGCGGCCTTCGACGGTGCCGCCTCCGAATTCGCCATGGCCACCGGGAAGCTCCTTCGCCAAGACGGATCGGTCGACTCGATGGGCATCCGCATGACGCGGAGCGGCCGGCATTTCGACATGACGGAGGCCTCGGGCCTCGGGCCTCGGGCCTCGGAAGTGTTTGGCGTGTCAGGGGCGGCAGGGATGTATCGCGCTTCGTTCCTGCACGATGTGGCCATCGACGGGGAGGCCTTCGATTCGGACTTCTTTGCCTATCGCGAGGATGCGGATCTGGCGTGGAGGGGACGGCTGTTCGGCTATCGCGCCATGTATGTGCCGGACGCGGTGGCCACGCACGTGCGCCGCGTCACGCCGGAGCGCCGCCGCGAGCTGCCGGCCGCGATCAACATGCACTCCGTGAAGAACCGGTTCCTGCTGCGGCTGAAGAACGAGGGCGCCTATCTCGCTCTGCGCAACGCCCCATTCGAGATCGCCCGCGACGTCACGGTCCTCGGCGCCGCTCTCACGGTCGAGCGAAGCTCGCTGCCGGCGTTTCGCTGGCTGTGGCGGAACCGCACGCGCGTGCTGGCCAAACGCCGCGCCATCCAGAGCCGGCGCGTGGTTTCCGATCGCGATCTGGCGAGGTGGTTCCGTTGAGGCTGGCCATCCTCGGCACGCGCGGGGTTCCGCCGGCCTACGGCGGATTCGAGACGTTCGCGGCCGAGCTGGGAACGCGTCTCGTCCAGCGCGGCCACGACGTCACGGTGTATTGCCGCGAGGCCGGAGGGCCGCTCTCCTGGAACGGCATCCGGCGCATCGTTCTGCCGGCCATTCCAGGTAAGTATTTCGAGACTGTTTCTCATACAGCATTATCGGCAATTGATTCTCTCCGCCGGGACTTCGATGCCGTCCTTCTCTGCAACGCCGCCAACGCCTTCACGATCCCGCTGCTCCGCGCGGCACGGATCCCGGTGGCCATCAACGTCGACGGCATCGAGCGCCGGCGCCGCAAGTGGAACGTCCTGGGCCGTGTGGTCTACATGACGGGGGAGGCATTCTCGGCCTCGTTCGCGAACAAGGTGGTGGCCGATGCCGAAGTCATCGCCGGCTACTACCGCGATCATTTCGACATCGAGTCCGTGACGATCCCGTACGGCGCGGAGTTTCCTGAGGAAGAGGACACTGCCATCCTTCAGCGCCTCGGCGTCGAGCGAGGCAACTACATCCTCTACGTCAGCCGGTTCGAACGGGAGAACAACCCCCTCGAGGTCGTCAACGCGTACGAGGCAACCCGGCAACCCGGCCGCCCGGCAACCCCGTTGGTGATGCTCGGTGATGCCCGGTACGACAAACAGCTCCTGGATCAACTTCATGCACACAAAGGCCCGACGATCCTCTTCCCCGGTGCGCTCTATGGCCCCGATTACCGGACGTTGCAACGCAACGCCCTGATCTACATCCAGGCCACCGAGGTCGGCGGCACGCATCCGGCACTCATCGAGGCCATGGCCTCGGGCGGCTGCGTTCTCGCCCTCGATACCCCGGAAAACCAGGAAGTGGGGGCAGACTCAGTCGGTTACTTCCGGCTCCGGCCCTCGGAAACCTTGTCCGCGCAGGTCCGGGAGTTGCTAGACGACCCGGCGCGCCGCGAGGCGCTCCGGGAGCGGGCCCGGCGGCGGGCTTCCGCCCGGTACAGCTGGACGGCCGTAACGGACGCCTACGAGCGTTTACTGAGGGAAATCGCGGGTGCCTAGACGGTCTTGGCGGGAGATGCGTATATGGGCACGAGCGGTTTTGCAGTAAATTCAAAGACGACGAGATGCTGAAACAACAAGCGAGATTGATTGCGAGGATCGTCTATCTCGTCGATCTTGCTCTGACGTCCGTGGCGTTCTTCGCGGCTTTCGTGATCCGCGATGCGGTGCTGCCGCGGCTCGTACCGGGGCGTTTCCCTTTCGGCCTCTTCCCGATCTCCGAATACCTCAAGGTCTATCCGTTCGTCCTGGTGATCTGGTCGGTGCTGCTCTTCAGCTACCACAGTTATCACAGCCACCGCACCATCCCGGTGACGCGCGAGGGATTGACCATCATCCGCGTCGTCGTCGTCGGCAATCTCCTTCTGGCCACGCTGGCCTACCTGATTCCGCTGCGGCAGCTCTCGCGCGTCTGGTTCGTGCTGTTCGCGGCGCTGTCGGCGATGCTGCTGCTCGCCGAGAAGATCCTGGTTCGCGTGCTGGCGCGATATGTCCGTTCCAAAGGACTCAACTACCGGACGGTGCTCATCGTCGGCACGGGCCGCCGCGCGCTCGACGTCGCCGGCATGATCGTCAATCACAAATACTGGGGCTACAAGATCCTCGGCTTCGTCACGGACGGCCATCGTCTGCCGAACGGGTGGGGACGCTATCGGATTTTCGGTGCGGTTCCCGACCTGAAGAAGATTCTCGAACAGGGCCATCCGGAGCCGATCGACGAGATCGTGTTCGCGGTCACGCGCAAGAAGCTCGACGAGATGAAGCAGATCTTCCTGATGTGCGAGGAGCTGGGCATCCGCACCCGCGTGGCCATGAACTTCTTCCCGAACAAGGTGGCCCGGCTGGAGGTCGAGGAGATCGAAGGCGTGCCATTCCTCACATTCACGACCACGCCCTCGAACGAGACCGAGCTGGCCTTCAAGCGCATGCTCGACGTCGGCATCTCCATGCTCATCCTCCTCTTGACGCTGCCGGTGCTGCTCATCGCCGCGCTGGCCATCCGCCTCAGCTCTCCCGGCTCGGTCGTCTTCAAGCAGGAGCGCATCGGCCTCAACGGCCGCATCTTCACGCTCTACAAGTTCCGAACGATGATCGAGGACGCGCACGAGCGCCGCGGCGAGGTCACGCACCTCAACGAGATGACCGGTCCGGTGTTCAAGGCGAAGGACGATCCACGCGTGACGAGCGTCGGTCGCTGGTTGCGCAAATTCTCGCTCGACGAGGTTCCCCAGCTCTGGAACGTGCTCAAGGGCGACATGAGCCTGGTCGGTCCGCGGCCGCCCATCCCGGAGGAAGTGGCGTCCTATCACCGCTGGCACCGGCGCCGGCTGTCGATGAAGCCCGGACTGACGTGCCTCTGGCAGATCAGCGGCCGCAACAACGTCGACTTCGATCGCTGGATGCAGCTCGACCTGCAGTACATCGACAACTGGTCGCCGTCGCTGGACCTGAAGATTCTCCTGCGCACCATCCCCGCCGTGCTCTCGGGTCGCGGAGCGTCATGATTCAGGCCCGAGGCCTGTGAAGCTCGATCCCACCGCCGCAGACTTCCGCGCCGCCGGCCACAGGCTCATCGACTGGGCCGCGGACTACCTCGAACAGATCGACCAGTACGACGTGCTCTCGCGCGTCCAGCCAGGCGACATCGAAAGGCAGTTTCCGCAGGCTCCTTCAACGAAAGGCCGCGATTACGACGAGCTGATCGCGGATTTCGAGAACAAGATCGTTCCCGGGATCACGCACTGGAATCATCCGGCCTTCTTCGCCTACTTCTCGATCACCGGTTCGCAGGCCGGCATCCTCGGCGAGCTGCTGTCGGCAACGATCAACGCCAATGGAATGCTGTGGAAGACCTCGCCGTCGCTCACCGAGCTCGAGACGGTGGTGCTGCGCTGGCTGCGCGACGCTCTCGGACTGCCGGACAATCTCTTCGGCATCATCAACGACACGGCATCGATCAATTCCTTCCTGGCCCTGGCCGCAGCGCGCGAGTCCCTCGGGCTCGATATCCGCCGCCAGGGGATGACCGGCCGCGACCTGCCGCCGCTGCGCCTCTACTGCTCCGATCAGGCGCATTCGTCGATCGAAAAAGGCGCGCTGGCCCTCGGCTTCGGAGCGAACGGCGTCATCAAGATTCCGAGTGACGACGCATTCCGGATGCGTGTCGACGCGCTGGAGGAGGCCATCGCCCGCGATCGCCAGGCGGGCGCGCTGCCGTGTGCGATCTCCGCGACGCTCGGGACCACGTCGACGGCCTCGGTCGATCCTCTGCGACGGATCGGCGAGATCGCACAGCGCCAGAACCTCTGGCTACACGTCGACGCCGCCTACGCCGGCTCGGCCACGATCGAGCCGTCGCTGCGCTGGCTGTGGGACGGCATCGAGTTCGCCGACTCCATCGTCACCAATCCCCACAAGTGGCTGTTCACACCGATCGACTGCAGCGTGCTCTACACGCGCAAGCCCGACGTGCTGCGTGAGACGTTTTCGCTCGTGCCGGAGTATCTGAAGACCACCGACACGGCGGAAGTGAACTACATGGACTACGGCCTCCAGCTCGGACGCCGTTTCCGCGCTCTGAAGCTATGGATGGTCATGGAACACTACGGGCTCGACCGGATCCGTGCGGTCATCCGCGACCAGGTGGGCTTCGCCGGGCGCCTCGCCTCCGAGCTGGCGAAGCGCGATGACATCGAGCTGCTGGCCCCGCAGATGTTCAGCGTCGTCGTCTTCCGCAGGAAAGGAAGCGACGAGGAGAACGCCGCATTGCTCGAGAAGATCAACGCCAGCGGCAGGCTGTTCGTTTCGCACACGAAGCTGAAGGGGAAGTACGGGATTCGCGTGGCCATCGGAAACGGAGCCACGGAATGGAGGCACGTGGAGCAGATCCTCGACTTCCTGTGACCTCTCCCGTCATTCCGAGCGGTGTAACGCGCAAGCGCGTTGTCGAGGGGATGAACGGATATCCTGCGGAGCGCGGTTCCGCAGACGAGGCCGTTGACGCAATGGTGCGCAGTACTGAGCCCGATTCCGAGCGTGGTCCCGGAAGA
>JBBRTB010000001.1:0-288269 GCA_038244815.1 Thermoanaerobaculia bacterium | reverse complement strand
GCGTGCGGATCCCCAGGCGTCCGGCCACACGCGAAAGCAGGACGACGTCGGACATGTCGTGTCCTTCGTAGTAGTGCATGCGGCCGCTCAGCACGACCACGGGCAGCTTGCCGGCGTGGCCCAGGATCATCTTTCCCTGGTGGCCGACGACGGTGGAGGCTTTGGCGCCGGGAATCTCGGCGTACGGAATCTCCGTCTCGACGTCGATCCCCTGCATGACGTTGCCTAGGCCGGAGCCGAGGACGACGCCGGCGCGCGGCTGTAATTTAGACCGGCTGCGCACGTAGGCAACCGCTTTGTCGATCGATTCGAGCATGGCGGCGCGGAGTATAACTTCAGCTTCTGCTTTCCGGCTTCTGCCCTTATCCTTCTGGCGATTCGTCCGTCGCCATTTCGAAGGGGGCTCGCAAGTGGAGCGTTTTTCCGCGCTGATCGGCTTCATCCTCATTCTGGCCATCGCCATTGCGTTGTCGAACAACAAACGAGCGATTCGCTGGCGGACCGTGATGTGGGGACTGATCCTCCAGATCCTCACCGCCATCGCGGTGCTCAAGGGCGAATGGATCTCTTCCTTTTTTGGAGCTCCCGGCAATCAGCTTCTCGCTTCGGCCGTGTTCATCGCTCTGGCCGTGATCGTCTACTTCGTGGCCGGACGCATGCCGGAGCGCGGGCGCCGCTACCTCTGGTACGGTTTCGGAGCCGTCTCGTTGGTGCTGTTCCTGGCCTTCAACCTCCTTAAGTACCTCTTTGCGAACCTCAAAGAGGTGGTCAACAAGCTGATCGCGTACACGCAGGAAGGCTCGAAGTTCGTGTTCGGCGCGGTGGGCGATCCGGCCAATACCAGCGTGGGATTCGTGTTCGCCACGCAGGTGCTGCCGACCATCATCTTCATCGCCTCGGTGTTCGCCATCCTCTATTACATCGGTGTGATGCAGTTCGTGGTGAGGATCTTCTCAAAGATGATGTCGCGGTTCATGGCCGTGTCGGGCGCGGAGTCCATGTCGGTGGCCGCATCCATCTTCATGGGGCAGACCGAGGCGCCGCTGACGATCCGGCCGTTCCTGCCGGAGATGACGATGTCCGAGCTCATGACCGTGATGACCGCGGGCATGGCTCACATTTCCGGCGGGATCATGGCGGCGTACGTTCTCGTGGCCAAGGTCGACGTCATCCATCTGCTCACGGCAGTGATCATGACGGCACCGGGCGCGATCATGATGTCCAAGATCATCGTGCCGGAGGTCGAGCAGCCGAAGACCGGCGGGGACGTGGAGATCGTCGTTCCGCAGCAGGACGTCAACGTCATCGACGCCGCCGGGCGCGGGGCCATCGAGGGGCTTCACCTGTCGCTCAATGTGGCCGGCATGCTCATCGCGTTCATCGCGCTCGTCGCCCTCGTGAACGGGATGTTCGGCGCCGTCCATAACTACGCGGCCTGGTTTCCCCCCAGCCTCGACATCGTCCTCGGATACATCTTCCGGCCGATCGCCTGGGCCATGGGCGTGACGTGGAAGGACAGCCTCACGGTCGGGAATCTCCTCGGTACGCGCATGGTGCTCAACGAGTTCGTCGCGTTCGCGAAACTCGGTCAGCCCGGTGTGGGATCGAGCCTCGATCCGCGCAGCTTCGTCATCACCACGTATGCGCTGTGCGGCTTCGCGAACTTCTCGTCGATCGCCATCCAGATCGGCGGCATCGGCTCGCTGGCCCCGACGCGTCGCGGCGACCTGGCCCGCCTGGGCCTGCGCGCCATGATCGCCGGAACGCTGGCGAACTTCCTCACCGCCACGATCGCGGGGATGTTGTTGTAGCGCGGCGGAGCCGCGCTACTGGGTCGCTGGGTCGCTGGGTCGCTGGGTCGCTTTTCTGGCGGTCTCGCGTGAACGGACGTACCTGATGAGCGCGTCGAGCGCACATCCCGTTCGTTTGATCTGCCGGGTGACCTCGACTTCATGCTTCGTGGTGATGTAAGCAAGACGCACCGCCACCATCGTCTGCGCCTCGATCTCAAACAAAGATCCTCGCGCCTGGCTACAAAACTGGCGGCGCTCGCGGAATGTCAGCCGGCCATGGCCTTCAGCGATCTGGCTGATCACGCTGACAGATGCGCGGCGCATCTGCGCCGTAAGTCCATACAACTCGGAGCTCGGGAATCGCTCGGACAGCGCGTAGACCAATGCAACGAGATCAAGAGCCAGCTTGAAGACGTCGAGGTCGCGATACGACTTTGACATGGGTGTCTGGAAGTGGCCCAGAGGAGGAAAACGCAGGCAGGATCAGCAAGCGGAGTATACCTCGGCGACCCAGCGACCCAGCGACCCAGCGACCCAGCGACCCAGCGACCCAGCGACCCAGCGACCCAGCGACCCGGCAACCCGTGAACGCTACCCGCGAACGAGATCGATCAGCTCGCGCAGATCTTCGGGCAACTCAGCTTCGAACGTCATCTGCTCGCCGGAGCCGGGATGGGGAAAGGTCAGGCGCCATGCGTGGAGGGCCTGGCGATTGAGCGATGACAGCGCGCGCTGGACCTTCTTGTCCGGGATGCCGCGCCATTGCGGGCCGGAGTAGACGGGATCGCCGACGATGGGATGGCCGAGGTGTTTGAGGTGGACGCGGATCTGATGGGTGCGGCCGGTGCGGAGACGGCAGCGAACCAGCGAGACATAGCGGAAGCGCTCCAGCACCTCGTATTCGGTCACGGCGGAGCGGCCACCCTTGAGGATGGTCATCCGCTTGCGGTCGCGGGGATCGCGCCCGATGGCCGCGTCGATCGTGCCGCGCTCTTTTGCCGGCGCGCCGTACACGAGGGCGAGGTATTCCTTGCGCACGCGATCGGTGCCCCACGCTTCGGTGAGCGCGCGGTGAGCCCGGTCGTTTTTCGCGATGACCATGACGCCGCTCGTGTCCTTGTCCAGCCGGTGCACGATGCCGGGCCTGAGCTCGCCGCCGACGCCGCTCAAGTCGCTGATGTGAAAGAGAAGAGCGTTGACGAGCGTCTGATCGGCGTGACCGGCGGCGGGGTGAACGACCAGACCGGCGGGTTTGTTGATGACGACGAGGTCGGCATCCTCGTAGAGCACGGTGAGCGGGAGGTCCTGCGATGCGACGCCCGCGGGCGAGGGCGGCGGAAAATCGACGGTGATGGACTGGCCAGCGATCACCCGGAGTGACGTTTTCCCAGCCTGTTTCGTATCAACGTGAACATGTCCTTCCTGGACCAGTCGCGCCAGCGCGCTTCGGCTTTGCTCTGGAAACAGATTGGCCAGCGCACGATCGAGCCTGGCGCCATCGCTGGCGGCAGGAACGACGACACTCACCGGATCAGGCACGATTTCAGTATACGTTTCGCAAACGTTTCGCTGGTTCCGTTCACGGTTTCACCTTAGAATGCGTCAACGATTCCTGTTGTTGCGCAGTCAGTTAGTCAACAATCACGATGTAAAGGGGAGACGAATGTTCAAATTGAAACAGGCGGGCGTGGCAGCGGCGCTGATTCTGATTGCCACGGGTGCACTGGCAAGCAACTTCCGGGTCGCGGATCAGGTGTATGTCCCCGTCTCGGGCCACATCGGGAACTCGAGCGCGACGTTCATTTCCGACGTATGGGTTTCGAACCTCAGCGCGAGCGACGCCGTCGACGTCTCGGTCATCTACACACCGGCCGGTCAGTCGGTGTCGCCGCAATACTTCGACAAGGTGATCACGCTGCAGCCGAACGAGCGCAAGGAGTTCTCCGACTTCTTCAGCTCCGGGCTGGGCCAGAACACCACCACGACGTCGTTCTTCGGCTCGTTGATCTTCAACGCCTGCAAGGCGGGCGCTGACTGCGTCAACACCCAGGATGCCAATGGTGTCAGCCCGAACTACCGCAACATCTCCGTGTTCAGCCGCATCTACTCGATTCCTCCCGGCCACTCCAGTCCCGCGGGCCAGCCCACCAATGGCCAGTCCGTGCCGGGCATTCCCTGGTACAACTTCGTGAGCTCGCGCCAGGCTTCGACCGGTCTGGCGCAGGTGTTCATCTCCGGGATCCGCAACACCGGCGCCAGCGGTCAGGTGGGAACGTACCGCACCAACATCGGTCTCATGAACGCATCGCAGTACTCCACGACCACGATCGTGGTGAAGCTGTACAACGGTGCCACCCGGCAGCAGATCGGCAGCGACTACACGATCACGCTCGGGCCTCTC
The DNA here is from genome assembly GCA_038244815.1 of Thermoanaerobaculia bacterium. Classification (GTDB taxonomy): domain Bacteria; phylum Acidobacteriota; class Thermoanaerobaculia; order Gp7-AA8; family Gp7-AA8; genus DASVHS01. Next base: position 284,075 of record JBBRTB010000001.1, on the reverse strand, counting down.
GGTTTCGCGCAGCCCGGCATCGGAGCGATGTTCTCCGCGTTCGCGCCGGGGCCCACCTCGACGAACGCCTACGTGACGGTGGAGCAGACGGCCAATACTCCGACCAACGACGCGCCGACGACCTGCCTGCCGGACGGCTGCCCCGGCTTCCTCGCCTTCGGTTCGGTGCTCGACAACTCCACCCAGGACGCCACCACGCTCGAGTCGGTCTACGAGCAGGCGCTGACGTCCGCGGCTCTCGACGTCATCTATGGCTCCGGCTCCGGCAAGAGCAATCTCCGCCGCTCGGTTCGTCTCAGCCACTAAGGATTCTTCAGCAGCAGTCCTGTGGAAAGGCCGCGCCGCAAGCGCGGCCTTTTCTGTATCATGCGGCCGATACCATGGAGTCGTCCCGCACCCGCCGCGTGCAGCGAATTCATCTCGCGACTCCGATCATGGCTCGCCTCGGTACGACGCAGGTCGTGCTCGTCGACGTCAGCCTCCTCGGCGCGCGCGTCGAGCACCACATCCCCCTGGCCGCGGGGGCTCGGGCCAAGCTGGCGTTCACCTGGGACGACGAGGAAGTCTCCACCGAGTGCCGGATCGTGCGCTCTCGCCTGGAGCGGTTCTCCGTCGGCGCCGACGGTCTGACCGTCTATCACTCCGGCCTGGAGTTCGAAGACACCACGCCGGCGATGAAGGTCAAACTCAAGAGGATGATTTCGCTATTCATCAGCCGTGCGCTCGAGGAGCAGAAGATGAACGCACGCGGCGAGATCCCCCGGCACGACGTGAGCAAGATGCCCATCTTCCGCCATGGACAGCTCACCGCGAACTCCAAGGACGTCGCGGCCGTGCTCGGGGAGACCGCGCTGCCGACGTCGCGCATCGCCAAGGACACCGGCTACATCTGCTATCACCTCGAGAACAACAGCTGGCGCAAAAAACGGACCCACGATCCGGGACAGCCGGTCGAAGGGTTCACCATCGCGGCTACCGAGGATCGGGCTCAGGCCGATCTCCTGTGCGAGGCCTATCAGCGGTCCGACGCCGAGGGACGCAAGATGATCCAGCTCTTCGCGCAGCTCTCCATCATGGAAGGGGAGGGGATCTCACCGGGGAGGTTTCAGCCCTGAAGAGGTCATCGGTCCTTGGTCCTCGGTCCTCGGTTTTCCTTGTTGTCTTGCTGATTGCTGCCTCACTTTCCGGCGATGAAGTCGCCGATTCGCGGCGGCTGGCACGTGAGGCGGTCCAGGCTTATCAGGCGAAGAACTTTGCGCTCTACCTCGAGAAGTCTCGCGCGGCGTCCGATCTGCGCGCCAATCATCCGACACTTCTCTACAACCTCGCGTCAGCCCTGGCGCTGAATGGGCGAGGCCAGGAAGCGCTCGACGTGCTCGACAGCATCGCGGCGATGGGCATGGTGTTGGAACCGGGAAAGGATGACGATTTCGCTTCCATCCGCAACTCGCCGCGATTCGCCGATGTCGTGGAGGTGTTCGCGCGGAACGCGCGGCCGACGTCGCGCGCCGCGAAGGCATTCACGATCGACCGCCGCGGCATCATCTCCGAGGGTCTGGCATTCGATCCGAAGAGCGGGCGATTCTTCGTCAGCAGCGTGAGGAACGGCGCGATCCACGCGCGGGACCGCAAGGGCAGGTTGAGCACCGTCATCGATCATCAGTGGGGCATCTTCGGCATGGCGGTCGATGCGAAGCGACGGCGGCTCTGGGCCACGACTTCAGCGATCGAGCAGAACGAGAACTTCCGCAAGGAGGACGCCGGGCACGCCGCGGTTCTGGAGATCGACCTCGACACGGACAAGCTCATTCGCAGATGGTCGGCGCCGGAAGAGGGACATCATCTTTTCGGCGACCTCACCGTCGCCAGAAACGGCGACGTCTACGTGAGCGACAGCGCTTCGCCCGTCATCTACGCGATCCGAGGCCCGAGGCCCGAGGCCCGAGGCCTGATCCCGATGCCCGGCCCGTTCTCGTCCCTGCAGGGTCTGGCCCTCTCACCCGACGAAACGATGCTGTATGCCGCCGACTACGCGAAGGGCATCTTCGCGATCGATCTGGCCACGGGTGACGCGCACGTGCTGGCGGTTCCGCGGAACGAGACACTCCTGGGGGTGGACGGGTTGTACGCGGCAGGGAAGGGGATCCTCGTCGGAACGCAGAACGGCACCACCCCGCAGCGCGTGATCCGCATCCGCCTCGGGCCGCACGGCCTCGGCATCGCCGGCGTCGATGCGCTCGCGTCGAACGAGAGCGGGTTCGACGACATCACACTTGGCGTCGTGGCCGGAAATGTGTTCTACTTCAATGCAGCCGGGCAATGGTCCCTGTTCGGCGACGACGGCAAGATGCCGGACGCCGCCAAACTCAAGCCTGCCACTGTCTTGCGCCTCAAATTCGAGGAATGATTCATCGGTAACCCGCTGTTGTACCGGCCGGTTGCAGGTGTTATTATTTTCGACAGCTTTCGAGCAGCTAATTTTCGAAAGCGGCCGATTCGGCCGCTTTTTTTGTTCTATGAGCAACTTACCGGAACGAGTCGGGCAGGAGATCGAGAAGATCGTGACATCCGAGGGTCTGGAGCTCGTGCACGTTGATTACAAGAAGCAGGGCCGCGGCTACCTGCTGAGGGTCGATATCGACAAGGACGGGGGAGTGACCCTCGAAGATTGTCAGCTCGTCTCGCAGCAAGTATCCACGTATCTGGATGTCGATGATGTCGTGCCCGCCGAGTACGAGCTTCAGGTCTCGTCTCCCGGGCTGGACCGGAAGTTTTACAAGGATTCGGATTATCAGAAGTTCACGGGACGGCTCGTGCGCGTGAAGACGGCCAGGGCCATTCGCGGGCTGCACGTGGTCGTGGGAAGACTGAAGGAGTTCGACGGGAAGCGAATCGTGGTCACCGATCCGGTGATGAAGAAGGACCCGGACTACGAGATTCCGTTGGATGTGATCAAAGAGACGCGGCTGGAAATCGAGATTTGAATTTCGAGATTCGAGATTCGGGGACAGCGCATCTCGAATCTCTCGGAGCCAACGATGTTTGACGAGAACCTCAGCAAAAACGTGAAATCGCTCGCGTACGAGAAGTCGATCGACGTCGAGCGGGTGTTCAAAGCGCTCGAAGATGCGCTTTCCACGGCCGCGCGCAAGTACTACCGGACGCGCGAGCCGATGGAGACGCTGCTCGACCGCGCCACCGGAAACGTCAAGATCCAGGTGATCAAAGAGATCGTCGAGGACGAGAACCAGATCGAGGATCCGCAGGCCCAGTGGACGCTCGAGCAGGCGCGCAAGGTCGATCCGAACGCGGAGGTCGGCGGCACGCTCAAGCTCGACTACATCACCAAGGAAGTCGTCGATGTGGTGAAGGATCCGCACACGCAGATCCGCACCTGGGACGCGCAGAAGATCGACAAGGAAGTCGAGCAGGGCGACGAGGTCAAGATTCCGCTGACGAACACCGCGGCGGACTTCGGACGCATCGCCGCGCAGTCGGCCAAGCAGGTCCTCTACCAGAAGGTCCGCGAGGCCGAGCGCGAGAAGGTCTACAACGAATTCAAGGACAAGCTCGGCGAGCTCGAGAACGGCTACGTCAAGCGGTTCGAGCGCGGGGACATGATCATCGATCTCAACGGCAAGACCGAGGGCATCATCCCGCGGTCGCAGCAGTCGAGAGCGGAGCGCTACTCCCAGGGCGATCGAATCAAGGCCGTCGTCATCGACGTGCACACGCAGCCGAAAGGGCCTCAGGTGGTTCTCTCGCGCACCGATTCGCGCCTGCTCACCAAGCTCTTCGAGATGGAAGTGCCGGAGATCTACGATGGCACGGTGCTCATCAAGGGTGCCGTCCGCGAGCCGGGCGAGCGTGCCAAGATCGCGGTCTCGTCGCGCGAGCGCGATGTCGACCCGGTCGGTGCATGCGTGGGCATGAAAGGCTCGCGCGTGCAGTCCATCATCCGCGAGCTGCGCGGTGAGAAGATCGACATCATTCCCTGGAACGACGACATCGTCGTCTTCGCCCAGAATTCGCTGGCGCCGGCAAAGATCACCCGCGTCAGCGTGACCAGCGACGAGATGGCCCACCGGCCGCACCTCGACGTCATCGTCGACAACGATCAGCTCTCGCTGGCCATCGGCAAGCGCGGCCTGAACGTGCGTCTGGCGGCGGAGCTGATCGGCGCGAAGATCGATATCAAGTCGGAAGAGGAAGTGAAGGGCGAAGTGGCCGACGCGCTCTCGGCGATGCTGCAGGAAGCGATGGCGGAATCACGGTCGCAGACCAACGTCCACGACATCGACGAGATGCCGGAAGAATGGGCCGACAAGCTCGAAGCGGCCGGCTACGACGATCTCGACTCGGTCGTGAACGCCTCGGTCGAGGACCTCATCGCCATCGAGAGCATCGACGAGGAGACGGCCGGGCAGATCATCGAGATCGCCCGCCAGCACGAAGAAGTGCAGGCCGGCGAGCCCGCCGAAGAGGAAGAGACCTATCAGGAAGAAGAGTCCGAGGCCGAGGCCGAGGCCGAAGAGCAGCAGGCCGAGGCCTCTTCTTCAGATGAGAAGCAGGAAGAAGCGCCCGTGGAGTAAACGGGGAGACTGGGTCGCTGGGTGACTCAGACTCGTGACCAGTGACCAAAGCGACCCAGCAACCCAGCGACCAGGAGATTGAATGGCGGCAGCAAAAATCAAAGTGAGCGACATTGCCAGGCGGATGGGAAAGTCCGAGAAGGACGTCATCTTCCAGCTGCAGTCGCTCGGCGCCGAGGTGAGCGATGCCAGTCAGGTGCTCGAGCCGGAAGTGATTCAGGCGCTCATCACCGGGAAGAAGCTGGTCGCGCGCACGCGCAGCGTCATCATGCGTGAGGACAAGCCTCTGCCGGAGAAGAAGAAGGAAGCCGTCCGCCCGCCCCGCCCGATCGTCAAGCCCACGCCTCGCGTGAAGAAAGAGGCGCCCCCGTCGGCCGAAGAGCCGGCCACGGCCTCAGCACCTCCTTCCGTGATCATTCCGGAATTCGTCCAGGCCGCCGAGGACGAGGAGCGCGCCGCCAAGGAAGCGCCCGAGCCGGTTGTCGTTCCGGAGAGGAGACCGGTCATGCCGCCGCCGAGTCCGGTCGCTCCCGCTCCTGTCGCGGAAGTCACCGCCGCCCCGAAAGCTCCGGCACGTCCCGCGGCGCCGTCCTCATCGCGTCCGACCGGACCGACCGGCCCTCGTGCGCGCACGACGCCGTCGACGAACCGTCCGAACTACGCGGGCCAGCAGCCCGCTCCGAACTTCCGTCCCGCCGGCTCGCGTCCGCCGAGTCCCGGCGCGCCGCGTCCGGGAATGGGCGCGCGGCCGGGCGGCCCCGCCCGTCCGGGTGATCGCCCGATGGGCGCTCGTCCCAGCGGTCCGGGCACAGGCATGCGCTCGTCCGGTCCCGGACTTCGTCCGTCCGGCAGCCGCCCCATGACTCCGCCGCCTCCGCCGCCTCCCGGTCCCAGCGGACTGGGGATTCGCGGAAAGAAACGCTCCGATCAGGGAGAAGAGGGACGCGAGAAAAAGAAGCCGGCCGGTAAGGGTGTGAAGAAGGACCGCCTTGTCGAGGTCGACGACGCACTCTTCACCAAGGGCCCATTCTCCGGAACGCAGATCATCAATGACGACCTCGGTCCGGACATCGTGTTGCCCGAGCCGACGGACGAGGAAGAGAAGAAGCACGCTCCTTCGACGCGCCGGGACATGCGCAAGCAGGCCGCCCCTGTTTCAGCGAAGGTTCTGGAGTTCAAGCGTCCTACCGGCAAGGTTCCCCTCTCCGAAGGGGCCACCGTCAAGGAGCTTGCCGACAAGCTCGGGATCAAGGCCAACGACCTCATGAAGCACCTTCTGATGAAGAAGGGCCTCATGCTCTCGATCAACGCACCGCTCGGCGCCGATCTGGCCATCGAGATCGCCAAAGACCTCGGCATCGACGCGGAGATCGTCTCGTTCGAAGAGGCGGTCGAGATGGAAGCGATCGAGAAGTCGGCCACCACCGGCACCGGCAACACACCGCGCGGACCGGTCATCACCGTCATGGGTCACGTCGACCACGGCAAGACCTCGCTCCTCGACGCCATCCGCGAGACGAACGTGGCCGCGGGCGAGGCCGGCGGCATCACCCAGCACATCGGCGCGTATCAGGTGGAGAAGAAGGGCCGCAAGATCGCCTTCCTCGACACGCCCGGTCACGAAGCGTTCACGATGATGCGCGCGCGCGGCGCGAAAGTGACCGACATCGTCATCCTGGTCGTCGCCGCCGACGACGGCGTCATGCCGCAGACGAAGGAAGCCATCGATCACGCCCGCGCCGCCAAGGTGCCGATGATCGTGGCCATCAACAAGATCGACAAACCGAACGCGAACGTCGAGCGAGTCCGCCGCGAGCTCGCCGAGAACGGCGTGCAGGTCGAACAGTGGGGTGGCGACGTCGTCTCGGTCGAGGTCTCGGCGACGAAGAAGCAGGGCATCGACGATTTGCTGGACATGATCCTGCTCACCGCCGACCTGCTCGACCTCAAGGCCAATCCCGCTCAGCCGGCCAGAGCGGTGGTGCTGGAAGCGCGGAAGGAAGTCGGCCGCGGCATCGTGGCCACCGTGCTCGTGCAGGACGGTACGCTCAAGATCAGCGACGCATTCTTCTCCGGGACCACCTACGGCCGCGTCCGTGCCATGACCGATCAGCGCGGCGAGCGCGTCAAGGAAGCCGGACCGGCCATGCCCGTACAGGTCACCGGGTTCGACGATGTTCCGAACGCGGGCGACACGCTGCAGGTTCTCGATGATGAGACCCAGGCGCGCGTGATCGGCCAGATGCGCCAGGAAAAGGCGCGCGAGGCCGCGCAGTCGAAGGGCGGGCGGATGTCGCTCGATCAGCTCTTCCAGCGCATGCAGACCGGCACGGCCAAGGAGCTCAACCTCATCGTCAAGGCCGACGTGCAGGGCTCGGTGGAGGTGCTGAACGATACGCTGAAGAAGCTCTCCACCGATCAGGTGAAGGTCAACGTCATTCACGCCTCGGTCGGCGCGATCTCCACGAACGACGTGCTGCTGGCCACCGCCTCGGATGCGATCGTCGTCGGCTTCAACGTCCGTCCTGAACGCAACGCCGCGGACCTCGCCGAGAAGGAAGGCGTGGACATCCGCATGTACACGGTCATCTACAACCTTCACGACGAGATCAAGGCGGCCATGACCGGTCTGCTCGAGCCGAAGTTCCAGGAGGTCTTCCAGGGGCGTGCGGAAGTGCGCAACACCTTCAAGGTGCCGAAGGCGGGAACGATCGCCGGCTGCATGGTGGTGGAAGGAGTCATCCCGCGTACGGCGAGTGTCCGGCTGCTTCGCGACAACCGCGTGATCCTGGAGGGCAAGATCGGTTCGCTGCGCCACTTCAAGAACGATGTTTCGGAAGTGCGGCAGGGATTCGAATGCGGCATCGGCATCGAGAAGTTCCAGGATGTCAAGATCGGTGACGTCATCGAGGCCTTCAAGGTCGAGAAACTGGAGCCGGTGCTGGCATAACGTCCGGGCCAGAGGTCTCCACTCTCACGTTGCGTACATGCTCGTCGTAGCCGCCATCTTCGAGATTCATATTCCGTTCGCGCAGTCACTCAAGGAGAAGCGAATGGTCGTGAAGAGTCTCCGGGACAAACTGCGTCATCGCTTCGAGATCTCGGCGAGCGAAGTGGCCTTTCACGACCTGCATCAGCGGGCCCGCCTGGCGGTGGCGTTCGTCTCCAACGATCACGGTACGTCCGACGCGCTGCTGGAGAAGATCCGTTCCTTCGTCGAGTCCAACAGCGAGGCCGTGCTGGCGGGCTGGACGAGCGAGACACTCGAATTCGACGAAATGGCCACTCTCACATGAAAAAAACGCGCAGAACGAGCAAGGTCGGAGCAATGATCCGCGACGCACTCGTGGAGGTGCTGCGGCAGGACCTGAAAACCGTGCCGCTTGGCCTCGTGTCAATCACTGAGGTCGACGTCAGTCCCGATCTTCATTTCGCGCGCGTGTTCATCAGCGGTTTCGAGGAAAAGGAAACGAAGGAAAAGGTGAAGGAACTGCAGAGCGCCAGGGGCCGCATCCGCGGATTCCTCGGTAAGCGCATCCATCTGCGTTACACACCGGAGCTCGATTTCAAGTATGACGAGACGACGATGCGGGCCAGCCGCATCGAGGCTCTGCTCGTCGAGCACGCACCGAAGAAGGCCGAGGAAGACGCCGGCGACGGCGGCAGCACCCATGACGACGACAACGACGACACAGAATCCTGAGACCGCGGCACACGAAGTGGCGGAGCGCATCCGCGGCGGACGCAACTTCCTGATCACCGCGCACCGCAATCCCGACGGCGACGCGCTCGGCAGCGGCATCGCCCTCAAGCGCCTCATCAACAAGCTGGGCAAGGAAGCGCGGATGGTGGTGCGCGATGGATTTGCCAAACCGCTCTACAACATTCCCGGGGCCGGCGAAGTGACGGTCTCCGAATCGCTGCCCGCCGACTACCCGAAGGCCTACGACGCGTTGTTCGCGATGGAGTGCCCGGAGGTCGAGCGCACCGGCTACAACATCCTTCCCGGTCCCGTCGTCAACATCGACCACCACCTCGGAAACGAGATGTACGGGGAGATCAACTACCTCGACATCGACGCGCCCTCGGTCGGCGAGATGGTGCTGCAACTCAACAACCGCTTTCTGCACGTGCCGCTCGATCGCGACACCGCCACGGCCATGTACGTGTCGCTGGCGACCGATACGGGATTCTTCCGCTATCACAACACCACGCAGCGGACGTTCGAGGCGGCGCTCGAGCTCGTCCGCGCGGGCGTCGTTCCAGGTGACGTGTCGCTCTGGATCAACGAGAGCCAGAGCGTGGGCTCGATCCGGCTGCTGGGCCTCTGTCTGACGACGCTCCAGCTGCACGCGCGGAACCGGATCGCCACGACCGACCTGCCGAAGCGGTTTTTCGCCGAGTCGGGAGCGGAGCCGGAAGACACCGAAGGCATCGTCAACTACGGACGCAACATCGAAGGCGTCCTCGTCTCCGCGCTGCTGAAGGAGGGTGAGGACAACTCCACACGCGTCTCCCTGCGCGCCAAGCCCGGCGTCGATGTCCAGCAGGTCGCGGCGAAGTTCGGAGGCGGAGGCCACAAGGCCGCATCCGGTTGCACGATCCCGCTGCCGCTCGCCGAAGCGAAGGCGAAGCTCGTCGAGATCCTGAGCGGGATCCTTTGATGCAGAAGCCACAGCCGCGATTCGACGGCGTTCTCCTGGTCGACAAGAAAGCAGGGATCACCAGCCACGATGTCGTGGATGCGTTCCGCCGCCGGGCGAACGTGAAGAAGGCCGGGCACACCGGCACGCTCGATCCTCTGGCCACCGGCCTGCTCGTGCTCTGCGTCGGCAAGGCGACACGCCTCCAGGCGTACCTGATGGGCATGGAGAAGACCTACGAGGGAACGATCCAGTTCGGATGGGCGACCGATACGTACGACTCATCGGGCCAACCGGCTGGCGAGGCGCGGGAGGCCAGCGTCGAACATCTCGATTTTGCCCCGCTCGTGGCGAGGTTCACGGGCGAGATCGAGCAGATGCCGCCGGCGTTCTCCGCCAAGAAAGTGCAGGGCGTGCGCGCGTACGAGATGGCCCGCCGGGGCGAGCCGGTCGAGCTGAAGACCAAGCGCGTCACGGTGTACGAATTCACCATGCTGTCGGTGACGGGGTCGACGGCACAGTTCCGCGTCCGCTCGTCCGCCGGCACGTACATCCGCTCGCTCGCCAACGATCTCGGGAACGCCGCGGGCATTCCCGCGCATCTCAAAGTGCTCCGTCGCACGGTCATCGGCAGGTTCCACGTCGAGAACGCCATTCCGTTCGACCGCATGGAGCAGGGCAGGCCCGAGGAGATTCTCGCCGCCCCGCATTACCAGTCGCTCTCTGACATCGACCTTCCGCTCGAGAAGCTGCGCATCGACTGGAGCCAGCAGGGGAAGATGATGAACGGGCAGGGAGTGATCATGACCCCGGCCGTTCCCGTGAGAAAAGGCGATCTCATCGCTCTCGGCAATCCTGAGGATCAGCTCGTGGCCATCGGCGAGGTCGTGAACGTGCTGCGGGAGGGAGGGCCGGTGGAAGTGAAGCCGAAAGTGGTGCTGGCGGGATGATGGGATGATGGGGTCAGGTCTGTAGTTCGCAGTTTTTTCTTCCAGGTGTAGAGTGCACGCCCCCGTCGCCATGGCGCTCTACACCTGGAAGAAAAAACTGCGAACTACAGACCTGACCCCATCGGGATTGGATTTGCCTATCCCTGTGTTATGGTGACCTGCTTCACGACACCCTACTGTGGAATGTTGGGTAAACATCTAAGGAGAAAAGGTTTTGACCACCACCAAGCAACAGAAAACGGATCTGATTTCCCAGTATCGGACCCATGAAGAGGACACAGGCTCGCCCGAAGTGCAGATCGCGCTTCTGTCGAACCGCATTTCGTACCTGACCGAGCACTTCAAATCGCATGCGAAGGACCACCACAGCCGCCGCGGGCTTCTCAAGCTCGTCGGCCGCCGCCGTCGCCTTCTCGACTATCTGAAGAAGATCGATGTGGAGCGCTACCGCACGATCATCGACAAGCTCGGTATCCGCAAGTAAATCAGGCCAACGGTAAGGACAGGCGCCCCGCCTGTCCTTTTTTTTGCAGTAGCCCCACCGGCCGGATCCCATCGTTCGGCCCAGGAAAACAAAATACGCACGAGGCGATGAGTGGCCTCGGCACCATCGAAGGAAATAATGGCTCACAAGAGAGAAATGCAGATCGGCGGGAAAGCCCTGTCGCTGGAGACAGGTGTGCTCGCCAAACAGGCTCATGGCGCATGCGTCATCCGCTACGGCGACACAGTGGTCATCGCCACCGCCACATTCAAGGAAGGGAACGTAATCGGCGACTTCATGCCGCTCACGGTCGACTACAAGGAGTACACGTACGCCGGCGGGCGAATCCCGGGCGGCTTCTTCAAACGTGAAGGGCGGCCGACGGAAAAGGAGATCCTGACCTCGCGGCTGATCGACCGGCCACTCCGTCCGTCGTTCCAGCAGGGATATCGGAACGAGACGCAGATCATCGCCTTCGTGCTCTCCGCGGACGGCGAGAACGATCCGGACGTGCTGGCCATCAACGCGGCATCGACCGCGCTGGTGATCTCGGAGATTCCGTTCCTGAACCCGATCGGCGCGGTGCGCGTCGGTTCCATCGACGGACAGCTCGTCATCAACCCGACCAACTCGCAGCGCGATCTGTCGGATCTCGACCTGGTCGTGGCCGGCACGGACAGCGCCATCGTCATGGTCGAGGCGGGCGCGCGGGAAGTGTCGGAAAGCATCATGCTCGATGCACTGGAAGCGGCGCACAACGAGATCCGCCGCATCTGCGAATTGCAGAAACAGCTTCGTGCGGATGCCGGCAAAGAGAAGATCAACATCGAGTACAAAGCGAAATTCACCGACGAGCTGTTCAAAGAGCTCTCATCGAAGTACCGCGCGCAGATTCGCGAGGCCATGCTGACGACGGGCAAGAAGGCCCGCAGCGAGGCATCGAAGAAAGTGCGTGAGGAGATCCTCGGCGCGATTCCCGCCGAGGACACCGAGCGCATCGAGGCGACGAAGGCGGCGCTCGGAGAGATGCAGGTGCGCGTGTTCCGTGAGGTCGTGGTCGGCGAGCAGATGCGCGTCGACGGGCGGCGATTCAACGAGATCCGCCCCATCGACATCGACCTCAAGATTCTCCCGCGCACCCACGGCTCGGCCGTATTCACGCGCGGCGAGACCCAGGCCCTGGTGACCGTCACGCTGGGCACTCCGCAGGAAGCACAGAAGATCGAGGATTTCGAAGGTGAGACCTTCCAGCGCTTCATGCTGCACTACAACTTCCCGCCGTTCTCGGTCGGTGAAGTGAAGTTCCTGCGCGGTCCCGCTCGCCGCGAGATCGGTCATGGAAACCTGGCCCGCCGCGCCCTGCAGCCGATGCTGCCCTCGGAGGCGGAGTTCGCCTACACCATCCGCATCGTCTCGGACATCCTGGAGTCGAACGGCTCGTCGTCGATGGCTTCGGTCTGCGGCGGCTCGCTGGCGCTGATGGATGCGGGCGTTCCCCTGCGGGCCTCCGTGGCCGGTGTGGCCATGGGTCTGGTCAAGGAAAACGACAAGACCGCGATTCTGTCTGATATCGCCGGACTGGAAGATCACGAAGGCGACATGGACTTCAAGGTGGCCGGCACGCGCAATGGCATTACCGCGCTGCAGATGGACATCAAGGTGAGCGGCATCGCCCGCGAAGTCATGGCTCAGGCTCTCCAGCAGGCCAGGGAGGGACGTCTCTTCATCCTCGACAAGATGGATGCGGCGATCGCCCAGCCTCGCGCCGAGCTCTCGGAGTACGCGCCGCGTCTTTACACGATCATGGTACCGAAGGACCGCATCCGCGACGTCATCGGTTCGGGTGGCAAGACCATCCGCTGGATCGTGGAGGAGACGGGAACAAAGATCGACGTCGCGGACGACGGGAAAGTCACCATCGCCTCGATGGACGCCGCCGCGGCGCAGCGTGCCATCGACATCATCAAGGGTCTCACCGCTTCACCCGAGGTGGATAAGACGTACAAGGGAACGGTCAAGCGCATCGAGCCGTACGGAGCGTTCGTGGAGATTCTGCCCGGCCAGGACGGCCTGCTGCACATCTCCGAGATGGCGCACACGCGCGTCGGCCAGGTCACCGACATCATGCAGCTCGGCGACGAGGTGGAAGTGAAGGTCGTAGGCATCGAGCCCGACACCGGCAAGATCCGTCTGTCGCGCAAACCGCTGCTTCCGCCACCGACGGAAGAGGAGCTGGCGGCTGCCGCGGCTTCCCGTCCGCGCGGACCGCGTGAAGGCGGTGGCGAGCACCGCCCGGGAGGCGGAGGATTCCGGGACCGCGACCGCGGACCGCGACGCGACGGCGGGGGCGGCGGTCATCGCGACCGGGGTCCGCGGCGCGAGGGCGGCGGCGGGGGCGGGTACCGGGGAGGCCAGGGCGGCGGGGGTGGTCGTGAGGGTGGGGGCGGGGGCGGGGAAGGCAGCGACAACAAGTAACGGAAACGAAAAGCGCCGCGGAAACGCGGCGCTTTGTTTTTCGTACAACATGGCAACGTGCTGCTGCCGATCGAGCTGAAACCGGTCGAGTCGCTCCTCTTTCGGAGCGATGTCGTGGCCATGGGCACGTTCCGCTGCCCCGCCCACCATCCGATGTTCCGCGACTCCGGACCCTGCACACATCACACGGTTGTTTTTCCGCGCAGCTCGACCATCATCCGTCACGCCGGCGGAGCGGCGTTTACGGCCACACCGAACTGCGCCACGCTGTACAACAAGCATCAGGAATACACACGCACACCCGTGAGCCGGATCGATGCATCCGACTGGTTCGTCCTGGCCGACGACATCCTCCTCGAGCTCACCGGGGGCGACGAGCGGCTGCCATTTCGCGCCACGCATGTGTCGATCGACTCGCTCACATACCTGCGGCAGCGGCGGCTCTTCGATGCCGTCGCGAACGGCGACTCACTTGGCGTCGATGAAGAAGCGATGGCGATCGTGGCGCGCGTCGTCGGGGCTCCTCCGCTGTCCGCGGTATCGCGGGCGATGGCCGAGCGCGTCGAAGCGGTGAAGCGCCTCCTCGGTGCTGCTCCGGCGCGCCGGTTCTCGTTGAGGCAGATCGCGGCTGCGGTCGACTGCTCTCCCTTCCACCTCTGCCGGGCCTTCCGCGACAGCGCACGCGTATCGATCACCTCGTATCAGCACGCGCTCCGTCTTCGCGCTGCGCTCGACCTGCTCCGCGAGACGGACTCCGGGCTCAGCGACATCGCCCTGAACCTCGGCTTCGCCAGCCACAGTCACTTCTCCGCGCTGTTCCGGCGCCACTTCGGAATCACGCCTTCGCAGTTCCGCGAACCGTGATCCATCGGCCGTCGTTGCCCGCCGATTCCCGCGCTGCGTCGAGCACGCGCTGCTGCGCAAGTCCGTCGTCGAACGTTGCTGCCGGAGAAAGTGCTTCGCGATTGCCATCGTCGAGAGCCGCGCGCAAGGCCTGGCCGAGGAGCAGCGTGCCACTGCCGAACGCTCCCCCCGGCGAGTTTCCCGTGCGCTTCTGAAGGTCATTGCCGGCAATGCGCACGAACGGCTTCATCGGCTGCGCGAGGAGAAGCTCCTCGCCGGTGAGCCGCATCGCGCCGGTCTCGCCATGCAGAGTGATGACTGCCGGCTCATCGGGGCCGGAGGCGACGGCGCCAATCGCCATCATCGCCACCGCACCGCCGCGGAAGCGAAGATGCACCCCGGCCACGTCGTCGGCGGTGACCGGCCTGCTGCGACCGTCGAGCGGTCTCTCGGCGATGGCGGCGTGCAGCAGTGCCTGCACCGCTTCGATCTCGAAGCCGAGGTAGCGGAATGTATCGACGAAGTGAGAGCCGACGGCGCCCCAGATCCCGCCACCCTGCGCGGCGTCGCTCCACCAGTTCCACTCGCGGTTTCGATCGCCGCGGCCGGGACTGGCATAGCGCACTTCCGCGTAACGCAGCGCTCCGATCTCGCCGATGCGATCACGCGCCGCGCGCCACGCCGGAAGAAAGCGCAGCTCATGATCGATGATGGCGATCCGGCCGGGGAGTTTCCGGGCCGCGGCGGCGAGTTGCTCCGCTTCGCGCACGTTGAGTGCCGTCGGCTTCTCGCTGATGAGGTGTTTGCCCGCGGCCAGCGCGGCCGTGGCGATCTCGAGATGGGTTCCGGGCGGCATGACCACGCTGACGAGGTCTGCCGCGGGGGAGGAGACGACCTCGCGCCATTCGGAGCGCGCAGCCACTTTCACAACCTCGAGTCCGGCTTCGCGGAAGGCCGGTTCCTGAACCCGCGCTCCCCAGCCCCGTCCGATGATCGCTACTTTCGCCATAGACGACTCCTATCGTGAGGGTTGCAAGTTGGCAGCCGCCTCGCACTTACCCGTGAGCATGACTAGCTCGAGGCCCGACCTCGTCGTTCCGGTGCGAGACCGGCGGCAACACCGCCGCATTCTGACACTCAGGAACTTCGGTCTGGCGTTGCTGGCGTTCGTCGCCATCTTCGCGGGCATCACGATTACGGCCAATCTGCGCAAGCCGAGCTCGACCGGTTACGGCCGGCTCTACGGGCCGCGTGTGCAACCGCTGGCGGCCGTCGAGAGGAAGCCTGAGGTCATCCGGGAGGGCCAGATCACGGATGCGGCGGGGGCGGACCCCACGCTCGTCGCTGCGCAGGCACGCTCGCAGATCCTCATGGCCGAGGATCCGACGCAACCGCAGCCGGTGATCGCGCCGCAGGGGAGTGCGCCGCTCATTGGGCATGACGCGACGGGGCGGTTGGTCGTGGTGGGCGGACCCGAGGGCGTGAAGCTCGTTCAGCAGCAAGGGACGAAGCCGGTGCTCGGCGGTGGCTTCGGACGGCAGTAGCGGTGGCGTGTAGGTGCCGGCAGTGTTAGGTGCCGGCAGTGTAGGTGCCGGCTTCAGCCGGCGTCCACACTGAAGCCGGCGTCCACACTGAAGCCGGCGTCCACACCACCCACGGCGCCGTGGCTTATCATGCGCGCCACATGTCCGGGGAGATCACATTCGGCACGGACGGCTGGCGCGCGGTCATCGCCGACCAGTTCACATTCGACAACGTCCGCCGTGTAAGCCGCGCCATTGCGGTCGCGGGTCGTACGCTCGAACCGCCGGCAGGGATCGATCGCGATTCGCTGGTCGTCGGCTATGACCGCCGCTTTCTGTCGCGGGAGTTCGCGGCCGCGGCGGCCGAGGTCCTGCGCGACTGCGGCTACCGCGTGCTGCTGTCATCGCAGGCGGTGCCGTCGCAGACGATCTCGTTCACCGCCGCTCGCCGCCGTCTTCTCGGCGGCATCGTGCTCACGGCGAGCCACAATCCTGCGAAGTACAACGGCGTCAAGTTCAAGGCCTGGTACGGCGGTTCGGCGCTGCCGGAGATGTACACGGCCATCGCCGGAAGTCTCGGCCGCGACGACCGGCGGTCCGGCGGCTCGATCGTCGAGGAGAATATTCTCGACGACTACGTGGCCGCGCTGCGGGCGCAGATCGACGTGGCTCTCATCAAGGCGGCGCGCATGGCTATCCTGCACGACCCCATCCACGGGGTGGCCGCGTCGCTGCCTTCGCGGATCCTGGGAATCGACTACGTCGGCGCGGCGCGCATCATCCGCCGCTCCGTGGAACCGCTGACCGAAACGATCGTCGACGGAATCCGCGGCGATGTGAATCCGTCGTTCGGTGGCGTGAATCCCGAACCCATCCCCGAGAATCTGCTCGCCGCGAAGAACGTCATGCTCACCGGGGAGTACGACCTGGCCATCTGCAACGACGGCGACGCCGACCGGCTGGGCATCCTCGACGAGCGGGCGGAGTTCGTCTCGCCGCATAAGATCATCTCGCTGCTGGCGCTCTATCTCGTGCGCGAGCGAAAGAGAAAGGGCGACATCGTCAAGACGTTCTCGACGACGCGGCTGATCGAGAAGATCGCCCGCTCGCTCCAGGCCACGCTGCACGAGACCGCCATTGGATTCAAATACGTGGCGGACCTCATGTTGACGCGCGATGTGCTGATCGGCGGGGAGGAGAGCGGCGGCATCGGTTTCGGACAGTTCCTCCCGGAGCGCGACGGCGTGCTCTCCGGAATGATGGTGGCCGAGGCGGTCGCTCACTACCGCCGGCCGTTGTCGGAAGTCATCGCGGGCATGGAGCAGGAGTTCGGTGCGCTTCACTACGACCGTCGTGACCTGCATCGCTCGATGGATCTTTGTGCGCGGCTCATCGATCGGGTGCGGCGGGGGGAGTTGCAGCAGGCGTTCGGCCCTGACTTCGCCAACCTCGAGGAGAAGGACGGCGTGAAGATGAACTTCAGGGACGGCTCCTGGATCCTGTTCCGCAAGTCGGGCACCGAGCCCATGATCCGCATCTACGCGGAGAGCCCGAAGCGCGGGCGCGTCGAAGAGATGCTCGAGATCGGTGTGGCGGAGCTGGACCGGGTCTGACCCGGCCGGCTGCGTGCTACGATCTGATGCGAGCGGCGACCCCGGCCGGGCGTCGACCATCTTCACCTGGACGCCGGAGTTTCCGCCGTGTCGACATCTGAACAACAGACCCGCACGCAGTTCACCCGCGAGAGCATTCTCGAAGACTACAGGACGGGCTACCGCAGCCGTCAGATGAGCCTCATCGGGCGCAGGGAGGTCCTGACCGGCAAGGCCAAGTTCGGGATCTTCGGCGACGGCAAGGAGGTTGCCCAGCTGGCCATGGCCCGCGCGTTTCACCGCGGCGACTGGAGGTCGGGCTACTACCGCGACCAGACATTCATGCTGGCCGTCGGCGCGGTCACACTCGAGGATCTCTTCAGCCAGCTCTATGCGGACGCCGACGTGGAGCACGATCCGTCGTCGGGCGGACGCTCGATGAACGCGCACTTCGCGTCGCGCCTCCTGAACCCCGACGGATCGTGGAAGCCGCAGGTCGGGAGCTACAACACCTCGGCGGACGTGTCGCCGACCGGATCGCAGATGCCGCGCCTGGTCGGACTGGCCTACGCATCGAAGCTCTATCGCCAGCTCGACGAGCTGAAGGCCATGACGGATTTCTCGCACAACGGCGACGAGATCGCCTGGGGCACGATCGGCAATGCCAGTTGCGCCGAAGGGATGTTCTGGGAGTCGATCAACGCCGGTGGTCTGCTGCAGTCGCCGATGATCGTTTCAATCTGGGATGACAACTACGGCATCTCCGTTCCGAACGAGTTCCAGATCACGAAGGGTCATCTCTCGGAACTGCTGAAGGGGTTTCAGCGCGAGCCGAAGCAGAAGCAGGGTTATGACATCTACACCGTGAAGGGGTGGGATTACCCGGGCTTGTGCGAGACCTACGTCGCCGCCGCCAGCATCGTGCGCATGGAACACGTGCCGGCGATCATCCACGTTACCGAGATGACGCAGCCCCAGGGCCACTCGACGTCGGGCAGCCAGGAACGCTACAAATCGAAAGAGCGTCTGGACTGGGAAATGCGATTCGACTGCATCGCCAGGATGCGCGAGTGGATGATCGGTCAGGGCATCGCCACCGAGGACGAGGTCAAGGCCATCGAGAAACAGGATCTGCAGGCGGTGCGCGATGCACAGCGCCGAGCCTGGGAGGCGTATCGCGCGCCGATCGACGCTGAGGTTAAAACCGTCGTTGGGTTTCTGGAACAGTTGGGCGATACCGCCGCCGGAGATGAGCTCAGGCGCAACCAGGCGCCGTACCGCCGCGACGCCATGCGCGCGCTGACCGCCGCCATCGTCTCCCATGACGGCGAAGTGCCACGGGAGATCGTCGAGTGGCGCCGCGAGCAGGAGCGCGTCAACAACGCCCGCTACGACGAGCTCCTCTACAGCGACTCCGCGGGGGCGGCGGTGAATGTGCCGGAGGTGAAAGCGCACTACGGGGACGACGCGCCGGAGAAAAACGGCTTCGAGATCATCAACGCCTGCCTCGACGCCGCGCTGGCGCGCTATCCGAATCTCATCGCCATCGGTGAGGACGTCGGCAAGCTCGGCGACGTCAATCAGGGTTGCCTCGGTCTCCAGGAAAAATACGGACTGCTACGCGTCTCGGACACCGGCATCCGGGAATGCACGATCGTCGGCCAGGCCATCGGCATGGCCGTGCGCGGACTGCGTCCGATCGCGGAGATCCAGTACCTCGACTACATTCTCTATGCGTTGCAGATCCTCTCCGACGATCTGGCCATGATGCGCTGGCGCACGCGCGGCGGGCAGAAGTGCCCGGCCATCATCCGCACCCGCGGCCACCGGCTCGAGGGCATCTGGCATTCCGGATCGCCGATGTCGGGCATCATCAGCCTCGTGCGTGGAATGTACGTCTGCGTGCCCAGGAACATGACGCAGGCAGCCGGCTTTTACAACACGATGCTGCGCTCGGACGATCCGGCCATCATCGTGGAGGTGCTCAACGCTTACCGCGGCAAGGAGAAGCTCCCCTCCAACATCGCCGACTTCACGGTGCCCCTGGGCGTGCCGGAAGTGATGCGGCCGGGAACGGATGTGACGCTGGTCAGCTACGGCGCCACGCTGCGCATCGTGATGGAAGCGGCGGAGATGCTGGCCACTCGAGGCATCGACGCCGAAGTGATCGATGTGCAGACGCTCCTTCCGTTCGACCGCAACGGCGTGATCGTCGATTCGCTCCGCAAGACGAGTCGCGTGGCCTTCATCGACGAAGACGTGCCCGGCGGAACGACCGCGTACATGATGCAGAACGTCCTGGAGCGCGATCGCGGCTACGACTGGCTCGACTCCGGGCCCCGCACGATTCCGGCGAAAGAACACCGTCCGGCATATGGATCGGACGGTGACTACTGGTCGAAGCCGAATCGCGAAACCATCTTCGAGAGCGTGTACGGCCTGATGCACGAGGCCGATCCGCGAAAGTTCCCGAACATCCTGTGAAACGAGCGCTGGCGGCGATACTCGTGCTGGTCGGATCGTCTCCGCTGACGACGGCGGCGTTCGGTGTCGAAGGCGGTGGTGCTTCCGAGAGGGCCGGGCAGGAGCGGTGGGTCGAGAAGACGTTCCGGTCGATGACGCTCGACGAGAAGATCGGGCAGTTGCTGATCCCTACCGTCACCGGCGGATTCCACAATGTCGAGAGCGATGAGTTCCAGAGGGTTCGCCGAGACGTCGTCGAGTTCCACGCCGGCGGTTATCACACGTTCGGCGGCGATGCGGCCGGCGTGGCCGTCCTGCTCAACGATCTGCAGCGCCTGGCGAAAATCCCGTTGCTGACGACCGCCGATCTCGAAGGCGGCGCGGGCTACGTGATCGGAGGGGCGACGCGCTTTCCCCTGGCCATGGCTATCGGCGCCACAGGAAACGAGAAGTTTGCGTACGAGGCAGGCAGGGCCAGCGCGGAGGAAGGGCGGGCCATCGGCATCAACGTCGATTTTTATCCGGTGGTCGACGTGCAGAACAATCCCGCCAATCCGATCATCAACATCCGGTCGTTCGGCGAGGACCCCGCGCGTGTTTCTGCGATGGCGTCGGCGTATCTCAAGGGCGTCCAGGATGCGGGCATGCTCGCCACCGCGAAGCATTTTCCGGGACACGGCGACGTGGCCACGGACTCGCACCTGGAGATGCCTGTGCTGAACGTCGATCGGGCGCGGCTGGAATCGCTCGAGCTCGTCCCGTTCCGCGCCGCGATTGCGGCAGGGGTCGGGGCGGTGATGTCGGCTCACATCAACGTGCCGGCGATCGAGCCCGAGAAGGGCCTGCCGTCCACGCTGTCGCGCAACGTCCTGACGGGTCTGCTGCGCGACGAGCTGCATTTTCGGGGACTGATCTTCACCGATGCCATGACCATGCACGGCATCACGAACCGCTGGAAGGAAGGGGAGGCGGCCGTGCGCGCCGTGCTGGCCGGCGCTGACGTCATTCTTCATCCTCCCAGCGCGGAAGGCTCATTCAATGGCATCAAGGCCGCGGTGCAGTCGGGTCGTATCCCCATCTCACGCATCGACGAGTCGGTGCGGCGCATCCTGGAGGCGAAGGCGCGGCTCGGTCTCAACCACTACAAAGCCACCGATATCGACAGCCTGAGCACGAGGATCGGCAGCAAGGCCCATCACGAGCTCTCCCAACAGATCAGCGACGCGGCGGTCACGCTCGTCCGCGACGACCGCCACGTCCTGCCGCTCGCTCCTTCCGCGGAGACGCGCGTGCTGCACATCAACCTCCTCGACAGCCGCACCGGATGGCGCGAGGGTCCCGTCGGCCGCGTGGTGGCATCGGAGATGCTGAAGCGATTTCCGGAGACGACCACCATTCAGCTCGACGACCTCTCCACGCGCAATGAGTTCGACATGGCCCGGAAGATGACCGATCTGGTCGACGCGGTCGTGGTCACGGCGTTCATCCGCGTGGCCGCGTACAAGGGCACGATCGACCTCGACACCGAGCAGCTCCGCTTTCTCAAAGAGCTCTCCGCACAGCAGAAGCCGCTGGTGTTCGTGCTGTTCGGCAGTCCGTATCTGCTGCACCACGTTCCGGAGCTGCCCTCGTATATCCTCACCTATGACGTCAATCCCGGTTCGGAGCTGTCGGCGATCAAGGCGATCACCGGCGAGATCCCATTCGCCGGAAAACTGCCGATCAGTCTGCCGGGGTTGTACCCGATCGGCAGTCATTCCGAGCGCCGAAGAGCGCGAGGAATCTGGGCGGGAGGACTCCACCACCCGGATTCCTCGCCGTCTTCGCGGCTCGGAATGACGGTGGTACCTTTCGGAAGCGATGCTCGCTGAGCTCCTGTTGAAGTGGCCTCTCCTGCGGCAGATCCGCGATCGAGTCGATGGCACCGGTCCGGAGTCGATGTCGCCGCGGACGCTGATGCTGGGACCCAAAACCAGCCACGCGGATGTGGCCCGCTCGGTCTGCCCGTACTGCGGCGTCGGATGTGGTCAACTTGTTTACCATCGTGACGGGAAAATCGTGTCGATCGAAGGCGATCCGGAGTCGCCGATCTCGCGCGGACATCTCTGTCCGAAAGGTGCCGCCAGTTACGAGCTGGTCACGCACGGCGGCCGGGCCAGGAACGTGAAGTACCGCGCGCCGCGCGCGACCGAGTGGCAGGACATGCCGCTGGAAGAAGCGACGCGGCTCGTCGCCGAGCGCATCTGGGACTCGCGCCAGCGTACGTTCTCCGACGAGCACGGTCATACCACCGGCATCGCCCACCTCGGCGGCGCCACGCTCGACGTGGAAGAGAACTACCTCATCAAGAAGCTGTTCACCGCGGGACTGGGGATGGTCTGCCTGAGCAATCAGGCCCGGATATGACACAGCTCCACGGTGCCCGGTCTGGGCACTTCGTTCGGTCGCGGCGGCGCGACGACCGCGCAGCAGGACCTCGCCAACGCCGACGCCATTCTCATCATGGGCTCGTCGATGGCCGAGAACCATCCGGTGGGATTTCAGTGGGTGGTGGAGGCGCGTGAGAAAAACGGCGCGAAGATCATCCACGTCGATCCCCGCTTCACCCGCACCTCCGCGATGTCCGATTACTGGCTGCCGCTTCGCGCCGGCACCGACATCGTCTTCCTCGGCGCGCTGATCAACTACACGCTGACGAACGAGCGCTGGTTCCGCGACTACGTCGTCCACTACACGAACGCTCCCACCATCCTGCGTTCCGACTTCATGGACACCGAGGAGCTTGGGGGATTGTTTTCGGGTTGGGACGCGAAGAACGAAACGTACGATCCGGAGACGTGGCTCTATGAGGGAGCGGCCAGGAAGGAGGAAGGTGGCGGTCAGGAGAAGGATCGGGGCGGGGAGTCGCAGGATCTCGACCGGCCGCACCGCGACGAGACCCTGCAGCATCGGCGCTGCGTGTTCCAGGTGCTGAAGCGCCACTTCGCACGTTACACGCCGGAGATGGTCGAACAGGCCTGCGGCATCCCCGCGGAGAAGTTTCTCGAAGTAGCGGACGTGTTCACGGCCGCGTCCGGGCGCGAGAAGACCGGCGCGATCTGCTATGCCGTCGGTTGGACGCAGCATTCGACGGGAGTGCAGATCATCCGCGCGGCATCGATCCTTCAGCTCCTCCTCGGCAATATCGGACGCCCCGGCGGCGGGATCCTGGCTCTGCGCGGTCACGCATCGATCCAGGGGTCGACCGACGTCCCAACGCTCTACGACATCCTTCCCGGATACCTGCCGATGCCGGCCGTGGAGCGGACGCTCGACGAGTATGTGAAGCGGCACAAGTCGCCGAAAGGCTGGTGGTACAACCTCGACAAGTACATCGTGTCGCTGCTCAAGTCGTATTACGGCGAAGCGGCGACGACAGACAATGGCTTCGGCTTTTCCTGGTTGCCGCGACTCACGCGCGATCATTCGTACTTCGGCTATTGGATGGATATGGCCGACGGAAAGCTCGAAGGCCTCCTGGTCATGGGGCAGAATCCGGCGGTCGGCTCGCCGAACGCGAAGCTCGAGCGCAAGGCGCTTTCGAAATTGAAATGGCTCGTCGTGCGCGACATGGTCGAGACGGAGACGGCGACGTTCTGGAACGAGTTCCCCGAGTGCGACACCGAGGTGTTCTTCTTCCCGGCGGCGTCGCACGTCGAGAAGGAAGGGACGTTCACGAACACGCAGCGGCTGCTGCAATGGCGCGAGAAAGCGGTCGAACCTCCCGGAGAAGCGCGCAGCGAACTGCAGTTCATGATCGACCTCGGCCGCCGGCTCAAGCGTCGCGCCAGCGAGAGCCCGCGCGATGCCGGGTTGCGGGCGCTGACCTGGAACTACAGCGATGAGGACGCCGGCGAGATCCTGCGCGAGATTCACGGCGGTCATGTCGACGGCCGTTCGATCAAGGATTTCAGCGAACTCAAGAACGACGGCTCGACCGCGTGCGGGTGCTGGATCTACTCGGGGGTCTACGACGGAGAGAACAGGGCCGATGGGCGCGATCCCCACGGCCGCTACGGTCACGGCTGGGGTTACACCTGGCCGCTCGACCGGCGCATTCTCTACAACCGTGCTTCGGCGGACCCCGACGGAAAACCGTGGAGCGAGCGGAAGGCGCTGGTCTGGTGGGACGAGGCCAGGCGCGAGTGGGTCGGTCATGACGAGGCGGACTTCACACGCGGCAAGGCGCCGGACTTCAAAGGCGATCCAGAGGGGGGCGGCGATGAGGCTCTGCCAGGCGACGCGCCGTTCATCATGCATCCCGACGGTGTCGGCTGGATCTGGGTGGCCACGGGGTTGAAGGACGGTCCGCTGCCCGCGCACTACGAGCCGCTCGAATCGAACGTCCACAACCAGCTCTATCCGGCGCAGGACAAGAATCCCGCGGCGCTCTGGATGAAACGCGAAGACAACGAGTACGCAGGCTCGCCGGATGACCGCTTCCCCTATGTGTTGACGACCTACCGGCTGACCGAGCATCACACTGCCGGCGGGATGAGCCGCACGCTCCCGCACCTGGCCGAGCTGCAGCCGGAGCTCTTCACCGAGATCTCGCCGGAGCTGGCGCGTGAGCTCGGCGTCGCCAACGGCGACGTCGTCGAGATCTCGACCGTGCGGGCGGCCATCCGGGCCCGCGCCCTGGTGACGACGCGCATGCCTTCGCTCGACGTCGGCGGAAAGCGCGTGCATCAGGTCGGTCTCCCGTATCACTGGGGCCCGAACGGTCTCGTCAAAGGCGACGTCGTCAATGATCTGCTGGCGATCTCCGAGGAGCCGAATGTGAGGATTTTCGAATCGAAGGGTCTGAGCTGCAACGTGAGGCGCGCGTGACGGTCACCGGGTTCTTCACCGACTCGACGCTCTGCATCGGCTGCAAGGCCTGCGAGGTGGCCTGCAAGGAGTGGAACGATGTCCCCGACGACGGCTTTTCGTTTTCGGGATTGTCGTACGACAACACGCTCGCACTGGGACACTCGACATGGCGTCACGTGAAGTTCGTCGAGCACGACGCGGTCATCGGTAGGGGAGGCAACGCGCCCGAGCTCATGACCTGGGAGTTCTCGTCCGACGTCTGCAAGCACTGCGAGAATGCCGGCTGCCTCGATGCCTGCCCGACCGGCTCGATCGTGCGCACCGAGTTCGGCAGCGTCTACGTGCAGCCGGACATCTGCAACGGCTGCGGATACTGTGTCGTGAGCTGTCCGTTCGGCGTCATCGATCGCCGTCCCTCCGATGGACGCGCGTTCAAGTGCACCTTCTGCTACGACCGGCAGCGTGCCGGCGAAGAACCGGCCTGTGCCAAGGCCTGCCCGACGCAGTCGATCCTGTTCGGCGATCTCGAAGAGCTGCAGAGACTCGCCGATGCGCGCATCGAGAAGCTGCACGCGAACGGGATGACCGACGCCACGATCTACAACCCCGTCGACACGAGTGTCGGCGGTACGCATGCGTTCTTCCTCGTGCGCGGCGACGTCCGTGCCTACAACCTGCCCCCGCGGCCCGAGGTGCCGGCGACGCTGCTGCCGAAAGCGTGGACCAGTGCGGCCGTCGCTGCGGGAGCGCTGGCCATCGGCTCGATCCTGGCGTTCGCTCTCGGTGCGCGGCGATGAAAACGCCGGACCGCGCATCGGAGAAGCGTCTCGACGAAATCCGTCGTGAAGCTGGGGTCACCGGCCGCGTCGACGCAAAGGGAATCCGCGCGAACGGCGCTCCGCTGCCGGAAGCGAGCGGCGCGAACGGCTATTACGGTCTGCCGCTGCTCAAGCAACCGGTTTGGTCGTGGGAGATCCCGGCGTACTTTTTCGTCGGCGGCGCAGCCGGTGCGGCGGCGATGATCGGCGTGGCGGCAGGTCTCAGCGGAGCGGAGCAGCGGCTCGTCCGCGACGCGCGATGGATCGCCGCCATCGGCGCGAATCTCTCGGCCCCTCTTCTCATCGCCGACCTCGGACGTCCGGAGCGATTTCTCAACATGCTCCGCGTCTTCAAGCCGCGGTCACCGATGTCCGCGGGCGCGTGGATCTTCACCGCGTTCGGCGCCAGCGCCGTGGGCGCGGTGATTCTTCCAGGCCGGCTGCGCGACCTCGCCGCCTGCGGCTCCGCGGCGGCCGGTCTGGGTATGGCCACGTACACGGGCGTTCTTCTCGGTGCGACTTCGATTCCGGTCTGGGCCCGGCATGCCGCCGTGCTGCCGGTTCACTTCGGCGCGTCCGCCACGGCATCGGCCGTATCGCTTCTCGAACTGCGCGGCCACGACGATCGTGCCCTGAACATCCTCGGCATCGCCTCGGCGCTGATCGAGACGGCGACGGGCGCGCGCATCGAACTGATGGATGACATCGAGTCGCTTCCGTTGCGAAGCGGCCCGACCGGAGCACTGACGCGCGCCGGCGGCGTGCTGTCCGGTCCCGTGCCGCTGCTTCTGCGCCTGCTCGGATCACGGTCAAAGAAGACCCGCCGGCTGGCCGCGGCCTCGTCGCTCGTGGGATCGCTCATCACGCGCCTGGCCTGGGTCGCGGCCGGGCGCGCATCCGCGCGGTCGCCTGCGAAATGAAAAATGAAAAATGCAAAATGCAAAATGAAAAAATACAAAGAAGGACGATTAAGTTTAACGTTTTGCATTTTGCATTTTGCATTTTGCATTTCGAGTTCTGTCGGGAGGGGGAGAGATCGGTGTGTCCTACACTGAACGCGCATGCGCCGTCTGGTTCTTCTGCTGATTCTGGCGTGCGCCGGGCCACCGGCACGCCCGGTGATCACCGTGTCGGGCAGCGCACTCGGAAAAGAGGGTGCCGTTCTGGTGCGGCAGATCGCGCGCTTCATGCGTGCCAATCCCGGCATCACCGTGCGCATCCAGCAGACGCCGGATGACGCCAGCCAGCGTCACCAGCTCTACGTCCAGTGGCTCAATGCGCACGTCGGGAAGCCGGATATTCTGCAGCTCGACGTCATCTGGACCGCGGAGTTTGCCGCGGCGGGATGGATCCTCCCGCTCGATCGCTTCGGACCGGCAACGGACGATTTCTTCCCCGCCACCGTCGAGGCCGCGCGCTGGCGCGGCGGACTGTACGCCGTGCCGTGGTTTGCCGATGTGGGGATGTTGTATTGGCGTACCGATCTGCTCAACCGGGCACCGCGATCGATCGACGAGTTGATCGCTGACGCGCGTTCCCGCCACGTCGCCGACGGCATCGTCTGGCAGGGAGCGCGATACGAGGGCCTGGTCACCGTGTTTCTCGAGTTTCTCGGCGGATCGGGAGGAGCGATTCTCGCTCCCGACGGCCGGGTAGTCGTCAACTCGGATGCCGGTGTCCGCGCCCTGACGCAGATGCGCGATCTGATCCGTGAGCACATCACGCCACCGGAGGTTCTGACGTGGCACGAAGAGGAATGCCGGTTCGCATTTCAGAACGGAACATCGATGTTCATGCGCAACTGGCCGTACGCGGTCGCGCCGATGAGCGATGCGCATCGATCTCGTGTTGCGGGCCGCTTCGCCGTCGCGCCCATGCCCTCCGCGGCCGGAGGTCACCGCACCGCGGCCCTCGGCGGCGCGCAGCTCGCCATCAACGCGTGGAGCGCGCATTCCCATCTCGCGTACAAGCTGATCGCGTTTCTCACCGGACCGGAGCAGATGCGCGAGCGCCTGCGTGCGGTCGGCCAGTATCCGGCGCGGCGATCGCTGTACGCAGCGCCGGAGCTGCGCGGCGTTCTGCCGATCATCGAAGCGGCCACTCCGCGCCCGGTGACGCCGATCTATGCCCAGCTGTCGGACGAGCTGCAGGTGGCATTGCACCGAGCCCTTTCCGGCGAGACGGATCCGAAGCCGGCGCTCGACGACGCCGCGCGCCGGATGCAGAAGCTCATCGAGGAAAGCGGATTGCGATGAACGAGCGCCGGCTGGCATGGCTATCCCTTGCGCCGGCGCTCGGAGCCATCGCCCTGATGGCCATCTTTCCGCTCGGCTGGGCGGCGTGGGAATCGCTCCATCGCCACGATCTGCGGATGCCGTGGCTCGGCCGGCCGTTCGTCGGTCTCGGGAACTATGCCGTCATCGTGCGCGACGCGCGCTTCTGGGAAGCGATGGCGCACACGGCGTTCTTCACGGTCACGACAGTGGCGTGTGAGCTGATCCTCGGACTGTTTCTGGCTCTGGCGATGAACCGGGGTTTTCGCGGGCGCGGGTTCGTGCGGGCGGCGATCCTCGTGCCGTGGGCGATTCCCACCGTCGTCGCGGCGATCCTCTGGCGGTTCGCGCTGCCGGCGATCTGGTTCACGCGGGTCCGCACCGCCTGGATCGCGCTGATCCTCGCCGACGTCTGGAAGACGACGCCGTTCGTGGCCCTGCTGCTTCTGGCGGGCTTGCAGAGCATCCCGCCCGAGTTGTATGAGGCCGCCGCGGTCGATGGCGCGCCCGGCGCGACGCAACTCCGGCGCATCACGCTGCCGCTGCTCAAACCGGCGCTTCTGGTGGCACTGATCTTCCGCACGCTCGATGCGTTTCGCGTCTTCGATCTCGTCTACGTCATGACCAACGGCGGGCCGGGAACCGCCACGGAGCCTGTTGCGCTCTACACGTTCGACGCCTTCTTTCAGAACCTTCAGTCGGGCCGCGCCTCCGCGCTTTCGATGATCGTTTTTGCCGTCACCTGCGTCATCGCGGTTCTTTACGTGCGTGTGTTGGGGGAGGGGCGCGCGGCATGAGGCGAGCCGTTCTCGCAGTGCTTGTGATCTTCGCGGCGTTGCCGTTCGTGTGGGCGCTCATGGCGTCGCTGCGGCCGGAAGCAGAACTGTTCGGCGCGATGTCGTTCCACCTGACGCTCGACCACTACCGCGCGCTCTTCCACGAGCGGGGATTCTGGCTGCCCATTCGCAATTCGATCGTCGTGGCACTGAGCACGACCGTGCTGTGCATCGCCGGCGGATCGCTCGCCGCCTACGCGATCGCGCGCATGCGATTCAAAGGGCAGAGCGCGGTTCTGGGATTCATCCTGGCGGTCAGCATGTTTCCGCAGATCTCCATCGTCACTCCGCTGTTCCTTCTGCTCCGGGCGCTGCGGCTGATCGACACGTACCCGGGCCTGATCCTTCCGTATCTCACGTTCGCCATGCCGCTGACCGTCTGGCTGTTGACCGCGTACTTTCGTGAGATTCCGACGGATCTCGAAGACGCGGCGCGCGTGGACGGGGCCAGCCGATGGACGGTGCTCTTCCGGATCGTTCTGCCGCTGGCCGTACCGGGACTGGTGGCCACGGCCATCCTGACGTTCGTCTATTGCTGGAACGAGTTTCTCTTCGCTCTGTCGTTCACCGTCGGACCCGATCGCCAGACCGTGCCGGTGGCCATCGCGCTCTTCCGCGGGCGGTATCAGGTCCCCTGGGGCGAGATTCTCGCGGCCTCCATCGTCGCCACAGCTCCCGTGGCCGCTCTGGTGCTCGCCTTTCAGCGGCGCATCGTCAGCGGTCTCACCCATGGAGCGGTCAAGGGTTAAATCGCGGCGATGCAGTGCGTCGATGAGATCCGATCGGCGAGGGAGCGCCTTCTCGGAAGCGCGGCCAGCAGGAAGCCCAGTCCCGCCGTCAGCAGCGAGACCACGACGCCCAGCCAGCGCAACGACGCCGACTTCACCGACATCGATGAATTCGACTCGCCGACCACCCTCACGTCGAAGATCGCTCCACCCACGGTCTTGCCCCAGAGCAACCAAGTGCCGACGCAGTAGTAGTAGGACGTGATGATCACGAATCCGGCCAGAGAAGCAACCGCCACGGCGCTGCGCGTCAGCGGCAGCAGCGGTGACAGCGCCAGCGCCAGCGCCACGAAGAGTGAGAGATCGGTCAGCAGCGCGAAGAGGCGACGAAAGCGCGCTGCCTCACTGCGTGCGTGGCCGGCCGGTTCGGAAGGGGCCGGAGGCGCTTTAACGGTCTGCCGCTCCTCGATCAGGGGAACCGGATCGAGCTCAATCTCATCGAAGCGCTGCATCACACCCTCCCAACCGATCTCGGTCCTCGGTCCTCGGTTCAGGTCCTAGCGAGGACCGAGCACCGAGCACCGTTTTGAAATGCTATCCGGCAGGTGCCTGCCTCAGTGGCAGGTATTTTACATAGATCTTATAGAGAAGATCTTTCGGCTGACCTTCATAGCGGCCGGCCAGATCTTTGCTTCGCCGGGCCAGGTCGTCGTTCGGGTCCGCCTTCAGCACCTCGTCGAATTCCTTCCGGGCATCGGACAGCCTCTCGTCCTGCAGGGCCGTGGCGCCGAGGTTGAAATGGGAGTCGACGATCATCCGCTGGATGTTTTTGTTCTCCGGATCCTGCTGCAGCAGTGGTTGCAGGCTGGCGATGGCGTCCTGGTACTTGTGCTCCCCAAAGAGGGCACGGGCGCTGTCGAGCTTTGCGACCTGCTGCGCGGCGATGTCGTAGGAAGCCTTTGCGTCGGCTGCCAGCGGCTTGACGCGCATGGCCTGCTCGAATGATTTCTTGGCCGAGACGTAGTCATGCGACTGGAAGGCGGTCTTTCCTGCGGTGAGGTTGTCCTCGTAATAGGCACCGGCGGGACGTCCGTCGACCTGGGTGGCGGCACGCGCCTTCTTCTGCTGCATGTCGGCGATGAGCACGAGCGCCCGGTCGTAGTCCTTGTCGCCGGGCTTGATGTCCTGGAGAGCGGAAATGGCCAGATCGAACTTTCCCTGCGTCGCGTATTCGTTGGCGCGATCGAACGCGGCTTTGGTCGCCGTTGGGTCGCCTTTCGGCGCGGTCATGAATTTCGACCAGGCGAACCAGCTGCCGCCGATGATCGCCACGGCCAGGATGACCAGACCGATCAGTGCGGTGGGCTTGCTGCCGGCTGCCGATGCACGCGGAGCGGAAGCCGCTTTGGCGGCGCCGCGCCGGGCCGGGGCGACCAGCTCAGGTTCGGGCTCCTGGTACATGTCCCCGGTGGTCTGTTCATCGAGGACGGAAGAGTCGTATGACGCTGAAGGGGCCAGTGGGATGGTTTCACCCCCGGGACCCTGGACCCTCTCCAGATAGTCCTGGGCCGTGACGTTGGTGGGATCGATCTGCAGCACTTCGTTCATGCGCGCGCGCGCTGTCGCGGTGTCGCGGCGCTCGAAGGCCTGCACGCCCTCGCTGAGAATCGATTCGATGCGCTGTTCGGATTCGCGGCGCTTGGCCTTGGCGCGCTCGATCCTCTCGGACGCCGCGTCGTTCGTGACGTCGATGAGGAAAATGCGCGACCACAGATCGATGGCCTGCTGGTAGTTCCCTTCGTCGAAGGCCTTGTCGCCCTCGCCGAGGTACTGTTCGATCTTCTTCTGATCGTCGGGGCTGGTCTCGATGGACGCGGTCGAGAAATCAAATTCGTTGCCGGGGGCCCGATCCGGACTGTCCGGTGTTCCCGGCGGTGTCGCCGGGGGTGTCGCCGGCGAGCCAGATACGGGCGCGTCGAACGAGAACCCGCCCGCAAACGGTGAGTCGGCCGACGGCGTCGAACCGGAATCGAACGAGAATTCGGAGAACCCTCCGCTTTTCGGCGGGGCCGGCGTGGGTGTCTGCTTGCCGGCAGCGGGCTGCGCGGAAGGGGAGTCGAAGGACAAGCTCGTTCCCGGCTTGTCTTCCTCGAAGGTGAATCCGAAGTCGCTTGCCTGCGCCGTGGAGCGGCCGGTCGCGCCGGCGGGGGTGTCCACCACGAACGAGCTCGATGACGCCGGAGGTCCCGATGATTCCCGGGAGGCAATCATCTGTTCGATACGCCGCACTCCGGGATGCGAGGCATCGAGCGCCCGCGCCTTTTCGAGGTCGGTCCGCGCCGCCGGGAGATTTCCGTTGTTCACGCTCTGCTCGCACTTGCGCACGAACTGATCGATGAACGGAGAAGCTTCGAGCTTCTCCCGGGCCTCGTCGGCCATCTCCCGGGCCTGGTCGTTCATCAGGTCGTTGGTCAGGATGTCGGTCGTCAACGCCAGGACGCGCTCGAAATCCCGGGCGGCCATCGCCGTCCTCACTTCTTCGAGGTCCGCGCCGGTCGCGTGTGCAAGGAGCGCTTCCACATCGATGGGGCTGTCCGGGTTTCGGGTCTTATCCAGCAGTCGCTTCGCCGGGTCGAACAGCGGATCCATCTGCAGGATGAGGCTGCATCCCGAGATGACCTCATCCATCCGGCCCTGCCGGTAGAGCTCGACAGCCTGCTGGAACGTCGAGTTCACTCGGTCCTTCACCTGGCTGGCCAGGTTCGAATTGCCTGGATAGTTGCTCATGCTCGAGAAGTTCTCCGATTCCCCGTTTTGCGATTATAGGATGTGCGCATGGACTTCGTGGCAAGCAAGCAGGCGCCGGGGGCAATCGGACCGTATTCACAGGCAGTCAAAGCGAATGGATTCGTCTTCACTTCCGGCCAGATCGCGCTCGATCCCGCTTCGGGCAATCTCGTCGAAGGAGATTTCGCGGCGCAGACGAAGCGGGTCTTTGAGAATCTGAAGGCCGTCCTGACCGAGGCCCACAGCGACTTCAGCCGGGTGGTGAAAGCGACGGTCTATCTCACCGACCTCGCGAATTTTCAGACGCTCAACTCGATCTACGCGGAGTACTTCGGGGAGCACAAGCCGGCCCGCACGACGGTGGGCGTCTCGCAGCTCCCGCGAGGATCGATGGTGGAGATCGACCTCATCGCGCTCTAGTGTTTTGAAATTTATTTGTATGGCACTTCGGTTGCACGACCGAAGAGCAGCCATGATCCGGAAAACGTCTCTGATGTTTGCTGCCGCGGCAATCGCGACGGTCGTTTCGCTGCCCCTTCATGCCTCGGCGCGCCTCACGTACACGATCGGCGGCAGCTCCGTACAGGTCTCCTGGCCGGCGTCCGCCTTTCCGATCCGGTACGCGATCGACCGGCGGGTGATGAGCTCGCTTCCGAACGCCGCGACGGTCGTCGATCAGGCTTTTTCCACCTGGGCGAGCGCTCCGGACACGAACATCAGTTTTCAGGACGCCGGGGTCCGCGACGGACTGACGGCGGGCAAGGACGGAGTGAACTCGATCACGCTCGCGGACGATCTGTTCAAGGGTCAGTACGCAATCGCCATGACCACCAACTGGTACGACAACAGCGGTCGTCTCAGTGAGGCGGACATCATGATCGACGCTTCACTCGTGAACGGCGACTACAACATGCCGTACGCCGTGACCCACGAGGTCGGCCACCTCCTCGGACTCGATCATTCGCCGGTGCTGTCCGCGGTGATGTTTCCGTACGTCCCGCGGGGAACGGATCCCACGGTGCTCGACAGCGATGACCGCATCGCCATCGCCAACATCTACCCGAAAGCGGATCCGACGCTCGTGGGGGGCATCCTGCGCGGTCGCGTCACAGGCGACAGCGGCGCGGTCTTCGCCGCCCAGGTCGTGGCCATGAACGACAAAGGCGCCCCCGTTGCCACCGCGCTCAGCGACCAGCGAGGCAACTTCACCCTGCAGGCACTGCCTGCCGGTACGTATCGAATCTATGCGGAGCCCCTCGACGGTCCCGTGGACAGGCGCAACTTCGCGGGGATCTGGCGCTCCGCCATCCAGACATCCTTCCCGACGCGCTTCTGCGACAGCGGAACGCTGCACGTGGAGAACGGGCAGGTCTACGGGAACCTCGTCGTCAACACGGCCGGCACACCGCCGCAACTGAATCCACGCTGGGTCGGCGTGGCCCCGCCGTTCAGCGACAGTTTCAATCTCTCGTCGATCGCGTTGACGGTGCGTCCCGGACAGAGCATCAACGTGGCCCTGGCCGGCGACGGGATCGTCAGCGGGATGACGACGTTCGACGTGCTCAATCCGGGCTTCCATCGCACGTCGGGATTTCACTACGCCGGGAACTATCTCTACGCCACCTTCGACGTCGCCGCGGATGCGCCGCCGGGCTCGGTGGTGATTCTGGCGAGCAACGGCAGCGACCAGGAAGCGACGCTTACCGGCGCGCTGCGCCTGCAGACCCCTCCGTCCCGGATGCGCGCAGCGCACCGCTGATCCAGCCGGCCAGGACCTCTTCCTGATCGGCCCGGATGGCGATAGCGGTGACGCTCTTCCTCATGCCTGCGAATCCTCGGGCCACTGCAACTGAACGTAACGTGATGAGATCGCGCGGTTCATCGATCATGGCCACCCGCAGCGTATGGCGGCGACCCGCGCCTTCGAGATCCGCAGCGGTGTACGGCCGTGCCGAGGCGATGTCTTCCCGGCTCACGTTCAGACTCCAGCGCAGGCCGTAGCGGATCTGCAGAACGTCATCAGTGACGAGGGACGGCCGCAATCGCAGAGCGTTGAAATCACCCAGAACCCACAGCATGCCGTACAGGTCGAGTGACGTCATGATCCAGGCCACGCGCCGGCTCCATAACTGAAGCAGGAGGTGTGCTCCGAGCGACTCGGCGGCGATGAGCACGAGAATGCAGGCCACCACCGATGACCATCCGCTCTTCTGGTGGACGGTGAAGCTCCGCGCTCCTTCCGGAACATCCGGTTTGCGCCGCCATCCGGATAGCGCGTACGAGAGAACCGTCACCTCGCTGGCAACGACGCCGGCAGCCAGGTTGTCGCCGAGGAGCTGGCGGGCGGCGGAGTCGATACGGAGGACTCGATCGGCGGCAGCGCCGGCGAGTTTGATCGCCGCGATCCGGCGAATGAGAAGAACGATCGTCACGACTTCCAGCGGCGCGGCGAGGAATCGCAGATCGTGCAACATCTGCCGGTAAGCAGGAGGAATGGCCATGGCCGCCACCGCCGCGCAAGCCGCGAACAACGGGGCGATTGTGATCGGCCGCGCCGTCTGCGTTCGGATGACCACGAAGTAGTAAAGCAGGGGAATGGTGATCGTGAGATCGAACGTAACCGCCCATGCCAGCACATCGGAATTCCTCGCGAAAGCCGCGGATCGAAGGATGGCCAGGCAGGTGGCCGCAACGGCGAGAGCGGTGCAGGCGAACAGAACTGACGGCCGCCGCAGTGTGATGCTGCTCACGAGATTGATTTTACGCTTTCGCCTGCTCTCCCAGCATCGGGCATTTGTAGCCGGGCTCACATCGCCATTCTCTGGAGCGATGGAGAATCATCCCGACTGACAGCAGTGCTCACTCGACAGGAGGCGTACGGCGTACGCCTCCTTTGTTTTTCAAGGAGGATTGGATGCGTAACAGGCTCGTGATTCTCTCGATCGCTGTTGCGGTGGTGCTCGTCTCGTGCAGTCGGCACGAGGCCGTGCCCACCGGCAGCTATGGTGAGCGTGTTGTTGCCGGTCAGGTCGTCATGGCGAGCGAGGTGGCGAACAGCACTCCCGCGGGTGTGGAAGTCTCGGTTGTGGGGACAGGCATGACCGCCACTCTCGCCGCCGACGGCCGGTTCACGTTCATCGGCGTTCCCGACAACGCTGAGTTGAGGTTCCGTCGCGCCGACGGCATCGACGCCCGTGTGCGCGTGCCGTCCGGCGCGCCGCTCGTGGTCGAACTGTCGGGCACGACGGCGATGAGCTCACACTCGCGCCGCCGCGGCGTCTCCCCGAAGGATCCGGGCCCCTCGCAGCAGATCGAGGGGCTGATCCAGACGGCATCGGGGGATTCCATCGTCGTCCTTGACTCTCATCAGCAGGTGGTGACGGTGGCCATCGATGCCTCGACGCTGATCCGCAAAGGCGATCAATTCGTGCAGGCCGGCGCGCTCGCCGCAGGCGACCGGGTGCACGTGAAGGCGCTGGTCATCAACGACGTGCTCACGGCCTTGCAGATCATCGTGCAGAACGAGTCTGCGGGAGACGATGGCGGCGACAACGAGGGCGGGACGACCATGACCGCCAATGGACCGGTCAAGTCCGTCGACGGAACGACGCTCGTCGTCACCAGCCAGCCGAAGGGCGACGTCACCGTGAATACCGACGCCAGCACCATCATCCGGAAGCAGGGACAGATCGTGACTACCGCTGACATTCGCGTGGGAGACGAAGTCAACTGCCTCGGTACCAGGGTGGACGATCACACCCTTCTGGCCAGGCAGATCGAAGTGCGCGGCAACAGTAAGCACAACTGAGGCTCGACCTCTGCGCTCCTGACTCGCCGGCGGCCTGAAGAGGCCGCCGCGATCTTTCTGGGGGGCGATCCTTCACGCTTTATGGACTCCCCAAAAGGAACCGGTTCGCGTATGATCCGGGCTTCCGCTGGGTAGGTCCAATTAGCGAGAAGCGAGGTTGCCCTTGATCCGTGTGAAATCCGTTTTCGCCGGTGCATTTGTTTGCCTCGGTGTCCTTTCGTCAGCCTCTGCCACCACCGATTTTCGAATCCTCGTCGACCTCGACAACAACTCCTCCACCGGTTGTGCCGTCAATGGCATGAACGGGGTAGAGCGCGTGCTCAGCACCACGCTGGACACGAGCGGACCATCACCGCATGTCGTTTCGTTGACCCGGCAGGACTGCGTGGGCGGATCGCTCGGGTCGGCCACGACCATCGACGCGACCGGTTGGCCGGCCACGACGAATTTCTCCACAGGCGTTTCGATCGTCGAGACGAGGGTTCCTCTCGCGGTCTTCGGAACACCGTTGCCCGACGCGATGCGGCTCGGTTTCGTGGAGGCGGCCGGCTTGCAGACCGCGGTCGTGCTCACCGATGCGGACGGCAACCCCATCCTCTTTCCCGACACACCGTCCAGACGCCGCATCGTCGGCGCGGCCGATCGCACGTTCGTCGCCGACGGAAACCCTGCCGACTGGGCCGGGCTCCAACCGCTGATCACTGGTGATTCCGACCAGCCGAACACGTTCAGACTCCTCGAAGTCTTTGCGTTTCTGACCAATCAGGGTGCGTATTTCCGGTTCGACACTCAGTCCCATCCCGACGCGCCGACCGCGCGCAACGACACCTACGTGACACCCCTGTCCACGACCCTGAGCGTGGCCGGGCCGGGTGTTCTCGGCAACGACACCGATCCGAATGGCAAGCCCCTGACGGCGGCCGCCCTTTCCTCTCCCGAGCGCGGAGCGCTGGCGCTCAACGGCGACGGGTCATTCATTTACACGCCCGACGGTGCCGGTCCGGCGCGCGAGACGTTTACGTATCAGGCCAACAACGGCGAACAGCCTTCCAATGTCGCCCGCGTCGAGATCCGGGTGGGGCAGACCAATCACGCGCCGAACGCCGGCGACGACAACTACAACGTCAACCAGGGCGGAACGATCAACGTGGACGCGCCAGGCGTCCTCGCCAACGACAACGACCCCGATCACGACACGCTGCACGCGGTGCTGCGGACCACCGTCATCCATGGCACTCTCTCACTGAATGCCGACGGCTCGTTCGTCTACGTGAATGACGGCGCTTCCGGCGCGGATGACAGCTTTACGTACGTCGCCAACGACGGGATCGACGACTCCCGTGAGGCCACCGTCCACATCCATGTAGGCGCCAACAACCGGCCGCCCGTGGCGGTAGACGACAACTACACGGTGAACGAAGGCGGGACGCTGAGAGCGTCGCGGCGCCGGGCGTCCTGGCCAACGATCACGACCCCGACACGCCCACCTCGCAACTCGGGGTCAGCGTGGTCACCGGGCCGCTGCACGGAACGCTCACGCTCAATGCCGACGGCAGTTTCACCTATGTCCACGACGGCAGCGAGACTACATCGGACTCGTTTACCTACCGGGCCACCGACCATCTGCTGACCTCGAACCTGGCCACCGTTCACATCACCGTCAATCCCGTGAACGATCCGCCCACGGCGGTCAACGATGCGTACACCACTCTCGAAGAGATGGTGCTCAACGTCCCGGCACCGGGCGTATTGGGGAACGACACGGACCCCGACTCGCCGGCGTCGTCCCTGACGGCCTCGCTGGTGACGACGACGGCCAACGGCACGCTCACCCTGAACGGGGATGGATCGTTCGTCTACACACCGAACGTGAATTTCTTCGGCGTCGACGCGTTCACGTACCGGACCAGTGACGGTCTTCTGCAATCGGCGACTGCCACCGTCACCATCACCGTCACCGGCGTCAACGACGCACCGTCCTTCACCAGCGGCGGCAACGTCACGGTCCTCGAGGACAACGGCTACAACCAACCGTGGGCCACGGCCATCAGCGCCGGTCCGGGCGAGACGCAGAACGTCGATTTCCTCGTCAGCAACAACAACAACGCCTTGTTCGCTGCGCAGCCGGCGATTTCGCCGGCCGGCGTTCTCACGTTCATGCCGGCGCCGAACGCCAACGGCTCGGCGGCGGTGAGTGTGCAGATTCACGACGACGGCGGTACCGCCAACGGCGGCGTCGACACCTCGGCGGTCCAGACGTTCACCATCACCGTCACGCCGGTCAACGATGCACCAAGCTTCACCAAGGGCGTGGACTTGCTGGTGCTCGATACCGATGGTCTGCAGAACGACGCGGGCTGGGCGACCAGTCTCAGCGCCGGCCCGCCGGATGAAGCGGGGCAGGTCCTCGACTTCATCGTGTCGAACGACAACAACGCCTTGTTCTCGTCGCAGCCTTCGATCAGCGCGGGCGGCGATCTCACGTTCACACCCGCGGTGGGAATGTTCGGCGTGGCCACCGTCACTGTCATGATCCATGACAACGGCGGCACGGCGAACGGCGGCGTGGATACGTCGTCTGCGCAGACGTTCACGATCACCGTCGACAAGATCCCGGTCATCACCAGCGCCAACAACGTCACGTTCACCTCAGGAATCTTCGGAACGTTCACCGTGACCACCAGCGGCCAGCCGAAGGCTTCGATCGTGGAGTCGGGCGCACTGCCGCCGGGTATCACCTTCGTCGACGGCAGCGGTCCGACCAAGGGGATGGGCGTCCTCAGCGGAACGCCGGGACCCAGCAGCGCCGGCGTCTACAACATCCAGTTCACGGCGTCGAACGTTCACGGATCGAGCGCACCGCAGCCGTTCACGCTCACCGTCGTCTGTCCGACCATCACCGTGACCAACCCTGCCACAACCACGACCGTAGCCGGCGCTCCGTTCAGCCAGACCTTCACCGAGAGCGGCGGAATCGGGACGACCACGTTCTCGACCGCCAGTGCGCTGCCGGCAGGCGTGACGCTCGCCGCGGACGGAACGCTCGCGGGTACGCCGACGGAGACCGGCTCGTTCCCGATTACGGTCACGGCCACCGACCAGAACGGTTGTACCGGTACGGGGTCGGTCTACTCCCTCACCGTCACCTGCCCGACGATCACGGTCACGAATCCAGGCACGGCCACGGGAACGGTCTCCACTCCGTTCAGCCAACAGTTCACCGAGACGGGCGCGATCGGCTCGTCGACGTTCACGACCGCCAGCGCGCTGCCGGCCGGTCTCACGCTCTCAACGTCCGGTCTGCTCAGCGGCTCGCCCACGCAGCCGGGCACGTTCCCGATCGACGTGACGGTGACCGATGCCAACGGATGCACGGGCACCAATACGACGTACAACCTCGTCATCAGTTGCCAGAACATCACCGTCACCAATCCCGCCACGACCAGCTCGCCCGCGGGCACGTCGCTGAACATCTCCTTTACGGAGAGCGGCTCGATCGGTGGAGCGACGTTCACGACGGCCTCGACACTACCAACCGGTTTGACGCTGGCCAGCAACGGAATCCTCGCCGGGACGCCGATGCAGGGTGGCCCGTTCCCGATCGTCGTCACGGTGACGGACGGCAACGGATGCACCGGGACGAATCCGCCCTACACGTTGACGATCACCTGTCCCACGATCACCGTGACCAATCCGGGAGTGTCGACTGGCACGGCCGGGACCGCGTTCAGCCAGACCTTCACCGAGTCAGGCGGCATGGGCACGATCACCTGGTCGGAAAGCGGAACACTTCCGGGCGGCATCACGCTCGATAGTTCCACGGGCATTCTCTCCGGCACGACGACGGAGGTCGGCTCGTTCCCGATCACGGTCACGGCCACCGACCAGAACGGCTGCACCGGCACGGGCGCCACTTACACTCTGACGTTCAGTTGCCAGACCATCACCGTCACCAATCCGGGCGTCAACAGCGGCACCGTCGACGCGCCCTTCAGCCAGACCTTCACCGCCAGCGGGATTCTCGCCACCGCGACGTGGAGCGAGACCGGAACGCTGCCGGGCGGCATCACGCTCGACTCCGCCAGCGGTGTCCTCTCCGGTTCTCCGGCGGCTCCCGGCTCGTACCCGATCTCAGTCAAAGTGACGGACACGAACGGCTGCTTCGCGACCTCGTCATACACGCTGACGATCAGCTGCCAGACCATCACCGTCACGAATCCGGCCACAACGTCAGGGACGGTGAATGCCCCGTTCAGCCAGTCCTTCTCGCAATCGGGTGCGCACGGCACGGCCACGTTCACGACCTCGAGCACGCTCCCCGCCGGTCTGACGCTGGCGGCCGATGGCACGCTCTCCGGGACCCCCATGGTCCCGGGCAGTTTCCCGATGGTCGTCACAGTGACCGACAGCAACGGCTGCACGGGCATGGGGGCGACCTACAACCTCTTTATCTTCTGCCAGGTGATTTCGATCACGCCTCCAGGGAGCAATGTCGCGACCGTAGGCTCGGCGTACAGCGGCCAGTTTACGGAGAGCGGTGCGACGGGATCGGTCACGTGGAGCGAGAGCGGGGCGCTGCCGGCCGGAATCACGTTCGATACCTCGACCGGGTTGCTTTCGGGGACGCCCACGCAGTTCGGAAACTTCCCGCTCAACGTCAGCGTGACCGACAGCAATGGCTGCAGCTCCGTACGATCGTTCACACTCACCGTCAACTGCCAGACCATCACCGTCACGAATCCGGCGAACACCACCGGCACCGTCGGCTCACCGTTCAGCGAGACGTTCACCCAGAGCGGTGCGCTCGGCGGCGCGACCTTTGCCACGGCCAGCACGCTGCCGACCGGCCTGTTACTTGACCCGTCAACGGGGATCCTCTCCGGTACGCCGCTGCAGTCGGGACCATTCGACATCGTCGTCACCGTCACCGACGGTAACGGCTGCACGGGCACCGGCCCGACGTACTCGCTGGTCATCACCTGCAACGTCATCACCGTGACGAATCCGTCCACGACGACGGGCACCGCCGGCGTGGCGTTCAGCCAGACGTTCTCGCAGACCGGCGGCAACGGCACGATCGCCTGGTCGGAGAGCGGCGCGCTGCCCACCGGCATCACCTTGAACACGTCGACGGGAGTGCTCTCGGGTACCACGACGCAGGTCGGCACGTTCCCGATCACCGTCACGGCCACCGACAGCAACGGCTGCACCGGTTCCGGACCGACATACACGCTGGTTATCAACTGCCAGACCATCACGGTCACCAACCCCGGCGTCAGCACCGGCGTCGCCGGTACCGCCTTCAGCCAGACGTTCAGCGCCAGCGGCATCCTCGGGACGGTGAGCTGGAGCGAGACCGGTGCGCTGCCGACGGGGATTATCCTCAACAGCGCGACCGGCGCGCTTGCCGGCACGACGACGCAGACCGGCTCGTTCCCGATCACGGTCACGGCCACCGACCAGAACGGTTGCACCGGCACCGGACCCACATACACGCTCGTCATCACCTGCCAGACCATCACCGTCACGAATCCGGGCGCCACGTCCGCCACGATCGGTTCTCTGTTCAGTGCGACGTTCACGGCGAGCGGGATTCTCGGCACCGCCAACTGGAGTGAAACCGGGACGCTGCCGAACGGCGTGACGTTGAATCCGGCGACCGGCGTTCTCTCCGGCACGCCGACGCAGACCGGCACGTATCCGATCACGGTCACGGCCACCGACACGAACAGTTGCTCCGGCACAGGCAGCACCTACACGCTCAGTGTTGCTCCGGTAGCGACGGGAGACTCGTACAGCAACCTGGTGGACAACACGCAGGCCGCGATCACCGGCGGTCTCACTGGCACTCCAGCGACTCCGTTCGTCAGTCTGAGCGGAACGATCATCGCGAACGATCTGCCTTCGGGCGGCGTCGCGGCGACGGCCGGACCCTTCGCCACTTCGGCGGGCGGAAGCGTCACGATCCAGACCGACGGCACCTTCCTCTACAGGCCGAAGGCCAATCCCACTCTGGCAGCGACCACGACCGACTCGTTCAGTTACACCGTCACGAGCAACACGGGAGGAGTGGCGGCGGTCACGTCCGCTCCCGCCACGGTCACGCTCAATCTCGCCAACCGCGTCTGGTACGTGAAGAACAACGGAGGGGCGGGCAACGGTCAGTCGCAGTCGCCGTTCAACACGCTGGCAGCCGCGGGGACCGCTTCAACCGCGAACGACATCCTCTTCGTCTACAACGGCGACGGATCGAACAGCGGACAGAACGCCGGCATCAGTCTCAAGAACGGCCAGCAGCTCCTCGGCGAAGCGAACGGTCTGATCGTCAATGCCCAGACTCTCGTCACCGTCGGTCCGAGGCCCACCATCGGCAACAGCGCCGGTGACGGTGTCACCGTCTCGGCCAGCGCCGGGAGCCTCACCGGTGTGTTCATCAAAGGCCTGGCGGTTGCCGGGACGGCCAACGGGATCAACCTCAACTCCTCGGGCGCGAATACACTGACCGCGACGGTCGACAACGTGGTGGTGAATAACGCCACCGCGAACAACGGCATCAGGATCTCCGGCGCCAGCTCGGCGACGTCCACCATCACCGTCCAGAACAGCGTGGTCAGCGCGGCCACGCAGAACGGCATCGACGCGCAGCAGACCGTGGCGGGCAACCTGGTGCTCAATCTCAACGCCAACACCATCACCGCGAGCGCCACCGGCATCAATATCAACGGCACGGGAAGCACGAGCACCACGATCACGAACTTCGCGAACAACGCCATCGGCGGCAACACCGTCGGCAGTGGCATCACGGTGACCAGCGCCGTATTCGATGCGACCCCTGGCAACCCCTTCAACACAGTCTCGGGCGGAACCACCGTGATCGGTGCCGCGGGCAACGGCGTCGGCGCCTCGGGAATGCTCCTGACCAGCGTCAAGGGCGATCTGAGCTTCACCGACCTCGACATCGTCAACGACAACGGCACCGGCCTGCTAGCCTCGAGCGGTGCAACGTTCAATGCCGCCGGGGGCACAGGCTTCCAGATCGCGGTCGGCGCGGGTGTGGCAACCGTGACTTCCGCCGGTGGGCCGGCCGTCAACCTGGGCACGGTCACGGCGAGCCTTCCGTTCACGTCCGTCTCGACCACGAGCAGCAACACGACCGGCGTCTCTCTCGACACGGTGCTGGGATCGTTCTCCGCCGGAGGCAGCATCTCGGGCATCTCCAGCGCCGCCGGGACCTCGTTCAAGGTCAATGCGAGCAATGCCACGATCAGCTATTCCGGCACGGTCAGCGCGACGACCGGGAAGGGCATCGACCTCACGAACAACACCGGCTCGACCATCAGCTTCTCCGGCGCGTTGACGCTCTCCACCGGCGCGAATACGGCGTTCAATGCAACCGGCGGCGGGACGGTGACGGCGACCGACACGACGAGTACGATTACCACGACGACGGCGACCGCGGTCAACTTCGCCAACACCAACATCGGCGCGGGCAGTCTGACGTTCCGCAGCATCTCGGTGAACGGCGCCGCGAAGGGGATCGTCCTCAACAACACCGGGACTGCCGCGGGCAACGGCGGGCTCATCGTCACCGGAACCGGGTCCACGGCAGGGTCGGGCGGCACGATTCAGAACATCAGCACACGGGCCGGCGAGTTCATCACCACCAAGGCGCTGTCGCTGAAGAACATCAACTTCACCAATGCCAGCACCTCGGACGGCGGCACGTGCACCGACCTGTCCACCGCCGCCTGCAACGCGGTGATCTATCTCAGCAGTGTCACCGGCGTGACGCTGGATACCATCAACATCAGCGGTACGACGGCGCAGGAAGGGATCAACGGGATCAGCGTGAGCAATTTCACGCTTAACAACAGCAACATCACCGGCTGCGGAAACGCGGTCGAGGAAGGGTGCATCAAGATGCGGGAGCTGACCGGATCGTGCGCCATCACCAACTCCGATCTTTCCTTCCCCGCCGCCGACGTCGTGGAGATCGTCAACACGATCGGTCCCCTGATGACACTCAACGTGACCGGATCGACGCTCCGCGACAACCAGACCTCTCCGGTCGGCAACACCGGTCTGCAGGCCCGGGCTCAGGGAACGTCGAGCATGGTTCTGAACATCAACAATAGTTCGATCCTGCGCATCCGCACGCACGGCCTCAACGCGCAGGCCATCAACAGTGGCAGCAACGACATCGACGTGACCAACAGCACGTTCGATGCCGGCAGCGGCGACATGATCGGCATGTCGCTGGAAGCCGACAATTCGGCAACGCTGGTGTTCAACGTCGAGAACAACCCGAAGGTCTATGCGCGGAACGGCCCGGCCATCAACGTCTTCGGCGATACGAGCG
Source organism: Thermoanaerobaculia bacterium (assembly GCA_038244815.1). Classification (GTDB taxonomy): domain Bacteria; phylum Acidobacteriota; class Thermoanaerobaculia; order Gp7-AA8; family Gp7-AA8; genus DASVHS01. The sequence continues at coordinate 240,050 of JBBRTB010000001.1, read as the reverse complement.
CCACGATCAACGGGCGGATCGACAACAATCCCGACGTGAAGGTCCTCAGCAGCGTCGGAAACGTCGGCTCCGGGATCCGGGCCAACATCAACAAGGATGCGACCGCCAGGATTGAGGTGGTGAACAATGTCGTCAACATCGCCTCGGCCGATTCCGGCATCGACCTTTCTGGAATCGGCAGGGTATCGGCCAATCCGGGCGGCGCGACCAACACGCTCAACGCCACGGTGACCGGCAACAACGTCACCATCGGCGCTGCTTCGGCATACGGCATCGTCATTCTCTCCGCGACCAACGCCAGCGACACGAACGCCATTTGCACCAACGTGGCGAGCAACGCCATCACGCGGAATCCGTCCTCCATCTTCTCGTTCCGGGCGCGTGTGCCGAGCGCCAATGGATTCTTCAGGATGAACGGATTCAACACCGACGCCGGCGTGACTTGGAACAACAATGGGAACACGCCCATCAATGACTCCAGCTTCGGTGGCAGCGGGACGTTCGCCACATGTACGGCCACGTTGCCAACCAATCCCGGTCCGACACCGTAAAGGAGGGAAAGAGAATGGCCGAGCCCTTTCTAGCTGAAATCAGGATTATGAGTTTCACCTTCGCGCCTAAGGGGTGGGCGCTCAGCGATGGACAACTTCTGCCCATCAACCAGAATCAGGGACTGTTTTCGTTGCTGGGAACCACCTTCGGCGGCGATGGGCGGGTGAATTTCGGCTTGCCCGACATTCGCGGCAGGGTCCCGATTCACGTCGGGAGCAGCCACACTCTCGGCGAGAGGGGAGGCGAGCAGGCACACACGCTCTCGATCGCGGAGTTGCCGACGCATACCCACGTCCTGAACGCGAATTCCGTGAGCGCGAACGCCAGCCCCCCAAGCGCCCAGAACGCGACGATTCTCGCGGACAGTTCGCCGGGCCTGGCGTATGGCTCGCCGTCGAGCCTGGTTGCCATGAGCCCCGCCAGCGTCACAAATGCCGGCGGGTCACAAGCCCATCTCAACATGCAGCCATTTCTCACGTTGTCATTTTGCATCGCCCTTCAAGGAATCTTCCCCAGCCAGAACTAGAGAGGACGACCATGGCACAACCTTATGTAGGCGAGATCCGGATGTTCGCCGGCAACTTTGCACCGGCCGGCTGGATGTTTTGCGAGGGCCAGTTGCTTCCGATCAGCGAGAACGAAACGCTCTTTCAGTTGATTGGCACGACCTACGGCGGAGACGGACAATCAACGTTCGGTTTGCCCGATCTTCGAGGGCGCCTGCCGATTCATCAGGGGAACGGCTTCGTCCTGGCTGAGAACGGAGGCGCGGAAGAGATCACTCTCACGGTCAATCAAATCCCATCCCATGGCCATCCACTCCTGGCGACCTCATCGCCGGGGTCGGCGTCCGCACCGCAGAACGGCGTTCCAGCGAAAACGACGACGGGGTTCCTGTACATCAATGAAAACCCGACGGACAATATGGCTTCGACCGCGATCGCATCCACCGGCGGCAGTCAGCCACACTCGAATTTTCAACCCTATCTGTGCGTGGACTTCATCATCTCGCTCTTTGGTATCTTCCCGTCTCCGACATAGGAGTTGGTTGGCGCTACTGCTGAAAAACGATGATTAGGAGAATGAACCATGGCAGATCCGTTCGTTGCGGAAATTCGGATTTTTCCCTTCAACTTCGCTCCCAAGGGTTGGGCATGGTGTGACGGTCAGTTGCTGCCGCTCTCTCAGAACACGGCACTGTTCTCTCTGCTCGGTACGACGTATGGAGGGGACGGTAAGTCGAACTTCGCGCTGCCTGACCTGCAAGGCCGCGCCCCGATGCATCCCGGCCAGGGGCCGGGGCTCTCTCTGCACGACCTGGGCGAGACAGGCGGTTCGGACACTGTCTCGCTGCTGGAGTCGGAAATGGCGTCTCATGCGCACACCCTGCGCGGTGACCGGAACGTTTCCGAGTCTCCAGACCCGGCCAACAACACCCTGGGCAGGGGATCGAGCATCAATGCCTATCAGAGCATCGTCAACCAGAATCTGGTCCCGATGTCCCCGAACGCGCTCGCCCCAGCAGGCGGCGACCAGCCTCACAACAACCTGCAGCCGTATGTGACGTTCTACTTCAACATCGCTCTGCAGGGCGTGTTCCCGCCGCGCACCTAGACCCTTGAGCATTTTCGAAAAGGGTGATCGCGCCGCTTTCGGCGCGATCACCCTCCGCCCCGCCACCGGCGCCGATTACCCCTTCATGCGGCGTCTCTACGCATCGACGCGCGCGGAGGAGATGCAGCATTTTCCCTTTGATGCGGCACAAAAAGAGGCCTTTCTCGATCAGCAGTTCGCCGCGCAATTCGAGCACTACCGCATCCACTACCCGACGTGCGAACGGAACATCATCGAGAACGACGGCGCCCCCATCGGCCGGCTCTGGATCGACGAATGGCGCGATCAGATCCGGCTGGTCGACGTCGCCCTCACGCCGCAGTGGCGCGGGGGAGGCATCGGATCGACGCTGCTGGCCGCGGTGCTCGGGCGCGGTGCGGCATCCGGAAAGCCGGTGACGATTCACGTCGAAGCATTCAACCCGGCGCTCCGCCTCTATGAACGCCTCGGCTTCGCCAGGGTCGACACCAACGGCGTCTACCTTCTGATGAAGTGGACCCCGCCCGCTGCTACGTGAAGACGGCCTCGTACTGAAACCCGTCCCTGGTCCGTCCAATGGGAACGATGAAGAGCGGCAACGGCTCCGGGAACGCGTCATGCCGCATGTCATAGATCTTCTGCGCCAGCGGCGTTTGCGCGGGCCCGAGGAAGAAAAGAGAGAACGGCTGCCGTTTGAGGCGGGCACGCTCGCTTTCCATCACCGCCGCCACTCGTTCCAGGCGCAGCTCGATGGTACCGTCGGACGAAGTGACATGAAAATTCGTGCCCTGGTGAGGAGTGAAGTGGTCGATCGTCAGTGTTTCCAGCACCGCGCCGTTGTAGCACTGCTTTGCCTCGCTGTCACGGTGTGCGGCCTCGTCAGCCCGGCCCTGGCCGAAGGCCGTCATGTGATCTTCGTGGACAGCAATCGCGCCGGCGGCGGCGGCAGCTACGATCGGCCGTTCGCGACGATCCGGGAGGCCACCGCCGTCAGCCGGCCGTCCGAGGTGATTTTCGTCGCGGAAGCCCCCACGCCCTACGAAGAGAGCGTGACCCTTCAGCGAGGTCAGATGCTGATCGGCTCCGCATTCGGGCTCGATGTCCTGCGCGCCGAGAGCCACATGGAGATCGATGCACCGCCGCTTCCGGCGGCGACGGGCACCGGCCCCGTCATCCACGGCATGATCACGCTCGCCGGCGACAACACCGTGGCCGGACTGACGGTCACGGCGGATCGAAAAACGGGCGTGGCATTGAGTGCGGACTGGCCGCAGGGCCCGCTCACGTTCCGCAAGCTGTATGTGCGGACATCGAATGACGGTTGGGGTCTCTACGTGGGCAACACGCTGTTCCCCGTCACCTGGAGTGGCGGCAGCCTCGACGCCGCCGATCACGGCAGCGGCATTCTTATCAACGGAGGCAATGGGAACGTCAGCATCGATCACGTGCCGGTCAGCGGCGACTTCGGCGACGGCATCGGCGTTCGCGCGCGCACCGGCGGATCGGTCGTGTTCCACGACGGCTCGCCGGTCAGGATCCGCAACTCCACCCGCGAGGCCGTGGCATTGAGCGACTCGAAAGGATCCATCAGGTTCGACTCTCCGCTTCAGATCACGACGAGCGACGGCCGCGGCTTCGTGGCCACGAACGTCAGCAGCGTATCGGTGTCCGGCGGCTCGTCGTGGATCGAAACGACGAACGCCAGTGCCATTTTCATCCGCGATGCCTCGGTTCAGATCGTTCTGGACCGGGTGACTGCTACCGGGGTCGCTCCCGGTAAGCTCGTGGAAGCAATCACGATCGACAAAGTGCGAGGGAGCTTTCAAATCACCGGCGACTCCGGCCAACCCGATTCCGGCGGCACGATCCGCGATGCGTTGTCCTACGGCATCCGGGTGACGCAGTCGACGGGCGTACAGATGCGCAACATGCGCATCTCCGGCGGCGGCACGGTCGCTTCGACCGAGGAATGCCCCGAAGATGTGCCGAAGCTGACGAACCTTCGATGCCGCGCAGGGTTGTACCTGCGTCACGTCGAGAAGTCGGCATTCGAGAATCTCACGATTGAAGACAACGGCGGCGTCGGACTGAATGCGAACAACCTCATCGACACGACGTTCGCCGATGTCCGCGTCAGCCGGACGGGCCACAAGTCCTTCGAGCCCGCGCTCCTCATCGATGAGGCGCGCGGAGAGATCCGATTCACTCGCTGCGCGTTCCTCGACGGAGCCGGCGGAGGGATCGTGATCGAGCAGCGGTTCAACCCCGCTCAGATGATCTTCGACCGCTGCGAGATCGGAGCCCCGGCGCGGCCGGCCGCGGCACCCGCACTGGTCCGGGCCACCGCGGGCGGTGAGGGGAGACTGGATCTGCAGTTCGTCAACACGAGCGTGCATGACAACGCCGGCGGCGGCATTTCGTTTCTTGCCGGCGACGGGGCCGGAGCGACGCTGACGATCCGCGACTCGCACGTCGACCGTGTCGGATCGAGCGCGGTCTCCGTGTCCGGCTCCGGCCACGCCACGACCTCGATCATCATCACCGGCAGTCACTTCGTGGCGCCGGCGGTTCGCGACGTTCCGCTCGTCGACATCGACCTGGCCGGCCTTTCCGGCGGATGTCTCGAGATCGCCGGGAACGAGCTGGTCGGAGGCGCCAATCCGCTCCTTCGGGCGCGCGGCAGTCAGATTCGCGTCGTCGGTGGGGTGGAGGCGCTGAGTCCCGGCAACGGCGGCATTCCCGTCTCCGTCGATCCTTCTGCGACCGGGGTCACAGAACCCTGTCGATAATGCCGTCTATATTTCATGGGGTCTTCCGGGCGCGTGCTACCATCGCGACCGGTTCCGCACAACTGGAGTGAAATCACCGGCATGAGCGATAAGTCTTTTGTGTCCTCACGGTTCCCCCGACGCGATTTTCTGAAAATCGGGTCCCTCGGCCTGGCCGGCCTGGCCGGAACTGCCTATCCCTCCATGGCGTTCGGAGCACTGCAACATCTCCCCACATCGCTCCTCTCCGCCGGTTATGCCGATGCGGAGCCCGCGGAAGGCACCGTGACCTGGCTGACTCCGGCCCAGCGTCTTCTCAGCGGCGACGCCGGCTTCATCGGCCGCGACGCTCAGGTCACGATCCGTTCGTCGGCGCGTGCGGCTTCGGCCAGCGACACTTTCGAGGGCGCCATGATCGACGTGGTGTTTCCGGCACTCGGCTATCAGCCCGACGCCTATCCGACGTACCATGCCTGGAGTGCCCGGCGCGATGAATATGGCGACCAGGCCAGCGGGCCCGTGTCGTTTCGCGTACCCGTCGAACCGACGACCGGACTCCAGCTTGTCTTCACGCGAATGCGGCCCGATACCGATCCGTCGGTGCCTCAGCCGCCGGACGACATGCTGCAACTCGGACTCGGATTCTCGAACGCGCCGAAGCTGCAGCGCGGCATCTACGTCATCGCCTATGGCCAGCCGACGGTCTCCAACTGGTCGGTCGTCCCGATCACCCGGCAGGGCCGGGACATCGTCGTGCCTCATTCCAGGTTCTCCTACGTGGTCCTGGAGATCGCCTACGCGGGCTGATCGGCCGCCGATCTAATAAGATGGCCGCGTGACCGCGCTCGACGAACGCGTCAGGGAACAGCAGGATATCAATGCCGACCTCGGGTTCGGCTCGGTCGTGGCCCGGGAAAGCCGCCGGCGCTTTCTCAACCGCGACGGCACGTTCAACGTCCGGCGCGAGGGACTGGGCTTCTGGCAGTCGCTCCCCGCGTATCACTACCTGCTGACGATCACCTGGCCGAAGTTCCTGGGCCTTGTGGCCGGGGCGTACCTGGGGACCAACGCCTTGTTCGCGGTTCTCTACGTCTCCGCGGGCGCGCACGCGCTCACCGGATTCGAATCGGAGGCCCAGCCGCTGCGCCTGGCCAACGCGTTTTTCTTCAGCGTGCATACCCTGGCCACGATCGGCTACGGCAACATCGCGCCGGTCAACCTGGCGGCGAACCTTCTGGTGACCCTCGAGTCGCTGGTCGGTCTGCTCGGCTTTGCCACGATCGGCGGACTGGTGTTCGCGCGGTTTGCCCGTCCCACGGCCTTGATCCTGTTCAGCGGGAACGCCATCATCGCGCCGTATCGGGGAATCACCGCCCTGATGTTCCGGGTCGTGAATCAGAAGAGCAACCAGATCGTTCAGCTCGAAGCGAGGGTCATCCTCAGCCGGAGAAAGGTGGGCGGCACCGCCGACCGCGAGTTCATCGTCCTGGGGCTCGAGCGTACAAGAGTGGACTTCTTTCCGCTGGCCTGGACGATCGTGCATCCCATCGACGAGAACAGTCCCTTCTTCGGCGAGAGCGAGAGGACGTTCCGGCGATGCGAAGCGGAGATCCTGGTGATGCTGAATGGTTTCGACGAGACGTTCTCGCAGACTGTTCACACGCGCTCCTCGTACCAGGGTGACGAGATCGTCTGGGGCGCGACGTTCAGCAGCATGTTCAACCCTCCTCGCGAAGACGGTGTCATCAGCGTGAATATCCACAAACTCAGCGAATACGAGGTCAGGGCACTCGATTGACGATCGCCCACTTTCTCATCGCACTCATCGCCATCTTTCTCGCGGCCAAGATCTGCGGGGAACTGGCGGAGCGCATCGGCCAGCCCGCGGTGCTCGGCGAGCTGGTGGGCGGCGTGATCATCGGCGTGTCCGGACTGCAACTCGTCGATCCCCACGACGTGACGATTCATCTTCTAGCCGAGCTGGGTGTGATCCTGCTCCTCTTTCTCATCGGTCTGGAGACCGATCTGAAACGCCTGATCTCGGTGGGCGGCTCGGCATCGGCGGTGGCGATCGTCGGTGTGGCCCTGCCGTTCGCCGGCGGGGTCGTGTTCGGGCACCTCCTCGGCTTTCGCCTGATGGTCTCGGTGTTTCTGGGGGCGTCGCTGACGGCAACCTCGGTGGGGATCACCGCGCGCGTGCTCTCGGACCTCGGTCATCTGCACGACGACGAGTCGCAGGTAATCCTCGGTGCGGCCGTGGTCGACGACATCATCGGCCTGGTGATCCTCACCATCGCCAGCACACTGGCCGAGGGAGGGGAGCTGAACTTCATCGGCGTCAGCCGCATTCTGCTGATCGCCTTCGGTTTCGTCTTCGTGGCCATCATGGTCGGTTCGTATCTGGCGCCATATCTGATCCGGCTGATCGAACGGATCGACATCGCGCGCGGTCTTCTGTTCGCGTCGATCATCTTCGCGTTTGCGCTGGCCTACATCGCGGTGCGCATCGGCTCGGCCGTGATCATCGGCTCGTTCGCGGCCGGCCTGGTGCTGGCCCGAACGAAGAAAGGGAAGCAGATCGAGCGTGAGGTGCACGACGTCGCCCAGTTCTTCATCCCGATCTTTTTCGCCGTCGTGGGCGCGGCCATCGATCTGAAGACCGTAAACCCGTTCAACCCCGCCGCACGCGAGTTTCTCTGGCTGGGGCTGGGGTTGACCGTCATCGGAATCATCGGCAAAGTCCTGGCCGGGTTCGCGGTCATGCGCCGCGGGTTGAGCCGCGTCGTCATCGGAGTGGGGATGGTCCCGCGCGGAGAAGTCGGCCTGATCTTCGCCCAGGTCGGCCTGACCACGCAGATCCTCAGCGATGGCCTTTACAGCGCCGTGGCGCTCATGGTGATGATCACGACGTTCGTGACCCCTCCCATTCTCCGGCGCGTCCTGGAGGCCCGGCCCTCCGACAACCTCCACGGCCAGTCCGACTACGTGATGGACGCACCGCTCGATTCGAAGTGACCGCCCGCGCTCTCCAGAGATCCGGAAGAATAGACTTGTAGTGGGGAAGGAAGTAAACTGCCGGGACCGGGACAATTTCAGACTATCAGGAGTGTGCGTGAGTCCTGCAAAAAGCAACCGAGGCCGTCCGATTGTTCATACTGAGCCCTGGGCGAAGATCACCGTCGTCCTGCTGGATCGCCATGTGGCGTATCTTGACCGGCTCGCCATCGATATTCGACTCAAGCATGGAAAAGCCATCAGCCGGGCGGAATTGATCCGCGGGCTGATCGAGGCGGCGTTCCAGAGTGGAGTCGATTTGTCTCAGGCCGACTCGATCGACACGCTCGTCGATCTTCTCGTACCAGGCCCCAGACAGCGCAAAGCGATGCGTTAGTCGCGAGTCCGGGTTGCACGGCTTCGCGCGCGCAGTCCGTGCGCAGCGATCCGCGTGAGCTCGCTCTCACTGGTTGCTTCAGTGAGGTCGATCCCGGTTTCTTCAAAACGCTCCAGCAGCGTGCGGATGACGTGTGCCCCGGCAAAGGCCATCGGCATTGCCGAGTTTAACTCGCTGCCCACGCGGCTGAGATAGTCGAACTGCGCCTGCGGAACGACGATCGTTTCGGTGTCGTTGTCGGCTCCCTCTTCGACCGTCCTGGCTGCTACGAGCTTCATGAGCGAATATCCCCACGTAGGAGTGACGCGGGGAGAGAAATCCCTACCCCCCAACGCGAAAAAAATGCAGAGTGGTCCCCCGGAATGACCGCGTCGCCAGACCCGCCCCGTTCCCGCCCCTACGACGCCGTCGTGGTCGGAGCCGGTCCGAACGGGCTGTCCGCCGCAGTCGCTCTCGCCCGCGAGGGCCTGTCCGTTCTCGTCCTCGAGGGGCAACCCTCGATCGGCGGAGGGACCAGGACCGAGGAGCTCACGCTCCCGGGGTTCCGGCACGACGTCTGTTCGGCAATCCATCCGATGGCGATGGTGTCGCCGTTCCTGCGCTCGCTCCCGCTGCGAGACCATGGACTGGATTGGGCGTTCTCGCCGCTGGCAATCGCCCATCCGCTCGATGACGGTACGGCCGCCACGCTCGAGACCTCGCTCGAGGCGACCGCCGCCGGGCTGGGGAAGGATGGCGACGGGTGGCGTTCGCTCATGGCACCGTTCGTCCGCAACGCCGGAGCGTTGTTCGACGAGATTCTCCGTCCTATCCGCGTCATTCCTCGCCATCCGTTTCTCATGGCCCGGTTCGGCCTCCAAGGTCTGCGTTCGGCGCTGTCGGTAGCCCGGCGGTTCGAGACCGCGGGAGGGCGCGCCCTGTTCGGCGGATGCGCGGCGCATTCGTTTCTTCCGCTGGAAGCGCCGGCGTCGGCGTCGTTCGGTCTGGTGCTGGCGCTGGCCGGTCATGCCGTCGGGTGGCCGGCCGCGCGCGGAGGCTCGTCTGCCATCACCGGCGCCCTCGCTTCGTACCTCCGGTCCCTGGGCGGGGAGATTGTGTGCGGCCATCCGGTGCGATCGATGGACGATGTGCCGGAGTCGCGCGCCGTCATCTTCGATGTCACGCCGCGGCAGCTCGCGCGAATCGCCGCCGAAGACCTTCCCTCGCGCTATCTGAAGCGGCTGGTTCATTTCAAGTACGGGCCAGGCGTTTTCAAGGTGGATTGGGCGCTCTCCGCGCCGATTCCATGGACGGCCGAGGCGTGCCGGCGCGCCGCCACCGTCCATGTCGGCGGAACGATCGAGGACATCGCCGTCCACGAGCGGGCCATCTGGAGCGGCAGCAACATCGGCAAACCGTTCGTCCTCGTCGCTCAGCAGAGTCTCTTCGACTCCACGCGCGCCCCGGCCGGGCAAGAGACCGGCTGGGCCTACTGTCATGTCCCGCATGGATCGACCGCCGACATGACCGAAGCCATCGAGAGTCAAATCGAGCGGTTTGCGCCGGGTTTTCGTGACTCGATCCTGGCCCGCCATACGATGGATCCCGGACAGTTCGAGAGATACGACGCGAACCTCGTCGGAGGCGACATCGGAGGGGGCGCGAACACCATCACGCAGTTCATCACCCGGCCGTTCCCGAGCTTCGATCCTTATGCGACGCCGAACGAGCGCATCTACATCGGCTCGAGCTCGACGGCGCCCGGTGGGGGAGTGCACGGCATGTGCGGGTATTGGGCAGCGCAGTCGGCGCTACGACGGGTGTTCGGCCGCGACTGAAAGAAGAAAGGTGTCCGCCTACCCCTGGTCGGAGCAGGCGGACGGCGGCGCTGTTACTTGACGGTGATGTTGTTGATGACTGTCGAGACGCCGTTGACGCTCTGCGCGGCGTCGCCGATCTTGCGTCGGTCGGTTTCGCTCGCGGCATGTCCGCTCAGCGTGACGACCTGGTGATTGACATTCACCTCGACCGCAAACGTCTTGCTGGGCACCGCCTCCAGGATCTTGCCGCGGACGTCCGCCTCGATCGCTTTGTCATCCCACTGCTTCGGTGTGGCGCGGTTCATCGATCCGCAGGCCATGGCAAACAACATCAGGAACGAGACAAGGACCGTAATGTTTCTTTTCATATGACAACTTCTCCTTCTTTCGCTTCGTGAGATAGCAATGGCTGTACCCGACCTCTCGTTGGCTCGCAGGAGCGCTCACGGGTTCACTGGCAGCGCTCGGTTGCTCCACGAATCGGGCCGCGGCACCCGCCGCCCCCATGGCGGACTCGTCCTCGGCGGCAACGAACACATCCGCAACGAACCCTCCGCCGGCGGCGGATCGAATCATGTCGAGAACGCCCTTCCCGCTGCAGAAGATGGTGAACTGGAGCGCGGCCGCCTGTTACGCCGCCGCGCTCCGCGAGGCTAGTTCCGCCGTCCGCCGCCGAAAATGCGCAGCATGAACAGGAATAGGTTGATGAAGTCGAGATACAGCGACAGCGCACCGATGACGGCGTAGTTCTCGGTCGGCCCGCTCGCGAGCGCATAGGTGCGCAGCTTCTGCTGGTCGTACGCGGTGAGGCCGAGGAAGATGAAGACGCCGAGGATCGAGACGGTCCAGCCCAGAGCAGACGAGTGAACGAAGATGTTGATCACGCTCGCCAGGATGATGCCGATGAGACCCATGAAGAAGAACTGTCCCCACGAGGTCAGATCGCGCTTCGTCACGGCGCCGTAGACTGCCATCGCACCGAACATCCCGGCCGAGGTCACGAACGCGGTCACGATCGATCCGGCCGTGTACATGAAGAAGATCACGCTGAGCGACAACCCGTTGAGCAGGGAGAACACCAGGAATGCCGATGCCGCGGCGCCGGCCGACATCTTGGTGACGCGGAACGACAGGAACGCCACGATCCCCAGCTCGCCGATGAACAACACCCACGGCACCACCGGGCTCGCCAGCACTAACTGCTGCATCGGCGGCGACGACACCACCCACAGCGCGGCCAGCGCCGTGAGCAGGAGACCGCCGAACATCCAGCCATAGACAGAGCGCACGAACGCGCGGATGCGAAGCTGCGTCTCGACGGTGCTTCCGTCGATCCAGGCTGGCTGCTGCGACTGATACGGGAATTGAGACATGGTTTACAGACCCCTCCTTAGCTGCTCAATTTAAACACGTTCGGGGCCCGGCGCACTCCTTGCTTTCCTGGAATTAACAATGGATGACTCAGGTTTTTAATCACAGTTCAAGTTGATAACAAGTGGCTCAAGCCGCTTTAAACCTCTAAAGGAGAAGCAGATATGGCAAAGATCATCGGCATCGACCTCGGCACGACGAACTCCGTTGTCGCGGTCATGGAAGGAAATGAGCCGAAGGTCATCGTCAACGCTGAGGGCAGCCGGATCACGCCGTCGGTCGTCGGTTTCGCGAAGAACGGCGAGCGGCTGGTGGGCCAGGTAGCCAAGCGTCAGGCCGTCACCAATCCCGAGAACACCGTTTTTTCGATCAAGCGCTTCATGGGACGCAAGTTCGAGGAAGTGAACGAAGAGATGAAGATGGTGCCCTACAAGGTCGTTCGGGCATCCAACGGTGACGTGCGCATCGATGTCCAGGGAAAGCAGTATTCGCCCCCTGAGATTTCGGCGATGATCCTTCAGAAACTCAAACAGGCCGCTGAGGATTATCTCGGCGAGAAGGTGGACCGCGCGGTCATCACTGTGCCGGCGTACTTCAATGATTCGCAGCGTCAGGCCACGAAGGACGCGGGCGAGATCGCCGGTCTCAAGGTCGAGCGTCTCGTCAACGAGCCGACGGCGGCCGCGCTGGCCTACGGCCTCGACAAGAAGAACAACGAGACCATCGCCGTGTACGACTTCGGCGGCGGAACGTTCGACATCTCGGTCCTCGAGGTGGGCGACGGCGTCGTGGAAGTGAAATCGACCAACGGCGACACGCACCTCGGCGGCGACAATATCGATCAGAAGCTGATCGACTGGATCATCGAAGAGTTCAAGAAGGATCAGGGCATCGATCTCTCCAAGGACAAGATGGCCCTGCAGCGTCTGCGCGAGGGGGCGGAGAAGGCCAAGATCGAGCTCAGCTCGACGATGTCCACCGACATCAACCTTCCGTTCATCACCGCGGATGCGTCGGGTCCCAAGCACCTCAACATGTCGCTCTCGCGCGCGAAGTTCGAGCAGCTTGTCGGCGACATCATCAACAAGACCATGGGTCCGGTGAAGCAGGCACTCCAGGACGCCGGCGTCGATCCGAAGAAGATCGATGAAGTCGTCCTCGTGGGCGGTTCCACCCGCATTCCCATGGTGCAGAAGCTCGTGCAGGACTTCTTCGGCAAAGAGCCGCACAAGGGTGTGAACCCGGACGAAGTCGTCGCCATCGGCGCGGCGGTGCAGGGCGGAGTTCTGGGCGGAGACGTCAAGGACGTGCTCCTGCTCGACGTCACTCCGCTGTCGCTCGGCATCGAGACGCTCGGCGGCGTGATGACCAAACTCATCGAGCGCAACACGACCATCCCCACCCGCAAGTCCGAGATCTTCTCGACGGCTGCCGACAATCAGACGTCGGTCGAAATCAAGGTCTTCCAGGGCGAGCGTGAGATGGCCTCGGCGAACAAGCTCCTCGGCGCGTTCCACCTCGTGGGCATTCCCTCCGCGCCGCGCGGGATCCCGCAGGTCGAGGTCACCTTCGACATCGATGCCAACGGCATCATGCACGTGACGGCCAAGGACCTCGGCACCGGCAAGGAGCAGAAGATCACCATCACCAGCTCTTCCGGTCTGTCCAAGGACGACGTGGAGAAACTCGTGAAGGACGCGGAGTCGCACGCGGAAGAGGATCGCAAACGTCGCGAGGAGATCGAGGCGAAGAATCAGCTCGACTCGATGGTCTACTCGACCGACAAGATGCTCAACGAGAACCGCGACAAGATCTCGGGATCGGACGTGCAGAGTCTCGAGAATGCGATCAGCGAGGCCCGCAAGGCCATGGAGCAGGGTGGGGTGGACACCATGAAGCAGGCCACCGAAAACCTGCAGAAGGCGTCGCACAAACTGGCCGAGGCGATGTACGCCCAGCAGGGTGCAAACGCCGGAGCGGGTGCCGCTCAGCAGCAGGGCGGAGGTCAGCAGTCGTCGTCCGACAGCTCCAGTGACGACGTGATCGAAGCCGAAGTGGTGGACGAGAACAAGTAATCAGTACCGGGGCAGGACCACTGCCCCGGTTACCGGTTACCGGTTGCCGCAATGCGCCATGCGATTGTTCGGTAACCGGTAAACGGTAACCGGATTTCACGGAGACTCGATGGCACGGCGCAGATCAGACGGCTACGTGATGATCTCGATCATCGCGGAGCGCTACAACATCCACCCGCAGACGCTTCGCCTCTACGAGCGCGAAGGGCTGATCAAGCCCGCGCGCACATCGGGCAACACCCGTCTCTACGGGGTCGCCGAGATCAAGAAGCTGGAGATGATCCTGACGCTCACGCGCGATCTGGGCGTGAATCTCGCCGGCGTCGAAGTGGTGCTCCACCTCGCTCGGATGATGTCGGAGGCGGACATGGAGTTCGACCGCCTGCTCGACTTCATCCGCCAGAACGTCTTCGACAAACGCCATGGCATCGAGCGCGAGAACGCGCTGGTGAAAGCGCAGCCGCACGGACTCACCAAAGCGAAGTAAGGTTTCGTCGCCGAAAAATCACGTAGAGTGGCGCGATGAAGCGGTTCATTCTGGGTTTGTTTGTTGTCGCCTCTCTTCCCGCTCACGCCGCCATGAATCCTGCGACGCTTCATTCGAAAGCCGAAGAGTTCTACCGGTGGCGTCAACAGAACTTTCCCGTGTGGAGCAGCGATCAGGGGCTGCACACGTGGGACGCCCAGCTGACCGACTACTCGGCGGCGGCGCTTGCGAAACGTCGCGCCTACGTGGCGTCGCTCCTCGGCCAGGTCGGGGCCGCTGACATCGCGGCGTGGCGCAAGGACGACCAGGTCGACTGGATCCTGTTCCGCGCGCAGCTGGAGGGGCTCGATTTCGACGGGCGCGTCCTCCGCCCCGAGGCGACGAATCCGACGGCGTACGTCGACGAGGCCAGCAACGCCATCTTCTCCCTTCTGAAGAAGGAGTACGACACGCCGGCGGCGCACGCGCGGTCGGCGATGGCGCGGTTCCGGGCCATGCCCCGGCTCTTCGCCAGCGCCAGGCGGAATCTCACCGCTCCGGTACATCTCTACGCGCAGCTGGCGATCGAGTCCGCGCATTCCATCGCTCCTCTTTTCACCGAAAGCGTGGAGCCGCTCCGGCGCGCCTTGCCGGAGTCCGAGCGCGCAGCGTTCGACGCCGCGCGCGATGAGGCTCTTCGCTCGGTCGCCGAGTTCGCCGGCTGGCTGGAGAAGCGCCTTCCGTCGATGCCCCAGTGGAAGCCGATGGGCGAGGCCAATTACAACTACATGCTCCGGCACATCCTGCTTCTGCCGCTGGACGGGCACGACCTCGCGCACCTGGGCGAAGTGGAGTTGGTGCGCTATCGCGCACTGGAGTCGATGCTTCCCGATCCGTCGCTCGCCGATCCCGATCCGAAGCGGGCCGCGTCGATTCCCGCGGATCAGGCAGCCTTTCTCGCGGCCTATCAGAGCCGGCTGGCGGAGATCGTGACGTTTCTTCGTGACAGGAACCTCGTCACCATCCCCGACTACGTCGGTGCCTTTCTCATCCGCCAGTTGCCGGAGGCGTTCAAGCCGACCAGCCCGGGAGGGTTCATGAATCCTCCGGGACTGTTCGACAAAGACAGCGGCGGCTTCTACTTCATCCCCACGTACAACCCGGACAGCCGCAACTTCTACATCCGGGCGGCCATCGAGGACCCGCGGCCGATCCTCGGCCACGAGGGAATCCCAGGGCACTTCCTGCAGATCTCGATCGCGAACAGGAATCGTGACGAGATCCGGCGTCAGCACGATGACGGAGTCTTCGTCGAGGGATGGGCGCTTTACGGCGAAGAGATGCTGCTGCGCGAAGGTCTCTACCCGGCGAACTCCGCCGGCCAGGGGCAGGTCCTGCGCCTCTCGCGCTATCGCTCGGCGCGAATCGGCGTCGACGTCAATCTGCACACCGGTCGGTGGACGTTCGATCAGGCCGTGGCGTACTTCATGGAGGGCGGCGGACTGGATCGCGAATCGGCGACCGGCGAGGCCGCCGGCGCGGCCGTGAGTCCGACCCAGAAGATCAGCTACATCACCGGCAAGTGGCAGATCATGCGGCTTCTCGGCAAGTACCGCGACCGCAAGGGGGCCGCCTTCCGGCTCGGCCAGTTCCATGACGATCTGCTGGCGAACGGGTCGCTACCCCTCTCCGTCGTGGAGTGGCTGATCCTCGACGACGCGTCGACGATCGAGAAGGTCGTGGGTATGAAGCTCGAGGCGAAGTAGTCTCGTGCGCGTCCTGATCACCGGTGGCGGCGGCCTCGTGGCCACGGCACTGGTCCCGCGTTTCGACCACGTCTACGCGCTGAAGCACGCGGCGCTCGACATCACGAACGGCAGGGCCGTCGACGACGTCGTGGAACGTCTCCGTCCCGACCTCATCCTCAACACGGCCGTCGCCGGCGTCGACGAATGCGAGCGTGATCCGGCGCTGGCCAGGCGCGTGAACGTCGATGGACCGGCATTCCTCGCCGAGGCAGCCTCGCGGTCCGGCGCGGCCATCGTGCACTTCAGCAGCAACTACGTGTTCGACGGACATCCCGCGAAACGGGAGCCCTACACGATCGACGACGAGCCGCGGCCGATCAACGAGTATGGCCGGACGAAGCTGGCCGGCGAACGTGCCGTCGCGGAGATCTGCCCGCGCTCGCTGATCGTGCGCACCTCATGGGTGTTCGGCCCGGGCAAGGACAGTTTTCTCTCGACCGTGGCCGGGCGCCTCGAGCGCGGGGAGACCGTCCAGGCCATCAGCGACACCTGGGCGAGCACGACGTACGTCACCGACCTGGCCGGGCGCGTCGTGGATCTCGTGAGCGCGGGCGCGTACGGGACTCACCACGTCGTCAACGACGGTCTCTGCTCCTACGAGACGTTCGCGCGCCGGGCCGCGGAGCTCGTGGGAGTTCCCGCCGAGATCGCGGAGCGGCTCATCGACGTCGTATCGGAGATGGCCATGCAGCGAGCCGCACCGCGTCCGCCCTGGACACCGATGCGCACTGTTCCGCCGATGAGACCGTGGCAGGAAGCGCTCGCGGACTACCTCACCGCCTGGCCACGATGATCGTCAGGTCATCTTCCTGCGGCGGCAGCGCCGAGTCGATGGTCTCCGCGATGACCGAGGCGCCTCGGGCACGGGATGCCTTCGCGAACAGCCGGCGCAGACGCTCGCTTCCGAATTCCTCGCCGGCCGGGCTGCGTGCCTCGATCACTCCATCCGTGTAGGCGAGCAGGGCGTCGCCGCGATGAAACGGCTTGCTGATCGAGCGCCAGTGCGGAGACGGCAGCAGACCGACCACGGGCCCGGTGGAGTCGATCGTTTCGATCGTGCCGTTGCCGCGTGCAACGAGCAGGGGAGGGTGACCGCCGTTGGCCACGATGAGCCGGCCGTCATCGCGGATCTGAGCGACGGCCATGGTGGCGAACCGGTTCGACGGCAGGAGCCGGCGCAGAAACAGATCGAGCCGGGTGATCGTGACGCTGGGATCGTTGTTCTCCATGGCGCAGTCGATGATGTCGCTCTCCAGCTCTTCCTGGATCATGGCCATGATCACCGCGGCCTTGATCCCCTTGCCGGCCACATCGCCGATGACCACCCAGAGCGTCCGTCCCTGGCGATGGACGAAATAGAAATCGCCGGTAAAGGCGCGCGCGGGACGTGAGATGGCACTCACGTCGACGTCGGCTTTCGAGATGCGCGGAGCGCGGGAGAAAAGCGGGAACTGGTGAATGGTTGCTTCCATGGTTCACTCCTGGTTTCCGCCGGCTGAAGCCGGCGGCTACACGGGCTACACGAAGCCGGCGGGGACACGAAGCCGGTGCGTCACGCTGCGCAGGGGCGGCAGTGTTTGCACGGGCGAAACCCCTTCTCGGCCGCTTCGTGCTCGTCGTGAAACACCACCTTGTTCTTCTCTTTCACACGACGGGCATCGTGGCAGGTCGGCACGCAGTAGATGTGGGTGCTCTTCGACCCGACGTAGCGGAGCCTGTGCCTGGCCATCTCGTCGAGCTCGTCGACCGGAACTCCCTCGCGCTGGAGCAGCGCGCGCTTCACGGGAGTACCGAACGCGTAGTTCCCGATGCCGCCGCTGGTCGGTACGACGCGGTGACAGGGCACGACGAACGGCACGATGTTCTTCGCGCAGATGTTTCCGACTGCCCGCACTGCCCTGGGCCGGCCGGCCTGCGTGGCCACCCAGGTGTAGGTGCGCACCTCGCCGCGCGGAATCTTCGTCAGAGTCTCCAGCACTTTGCGCTCGAATTCACCGGCATCCGCGAAATCCACTGCAGGCTTGTGCACGCCTTCGCCGGCAAGAGCCGAAACGACCTGCTTGCGCAACCGGTCCGGCAGGGTGGTGCGGTTGAGATCGCGGCCGAATCGACGCACGTACATCCCTCTGAACTCTTCCGGCGACACGCCCGTCGTGATCATGCGCAGTCCACGCGGCGAGAAGGCCACGAGCACTTCGTCGCCGCCGGTCTTGATGAGGTCGAAATGATCGCCAGCCACGCTCTTCAGCGAGCGGGGAGGCTCGACGATGAGCTCCTTCAGACTGGCGGTGAGCGTCTCGATATCGGCGACTGACTCATCACAGCTCCGGCACGTACGAAGATGATCGTGAACCTCGGTTGATTCCAGCGACGGCAACTCACCGGTGCGCATGGCATCGATTCGCGTCAGTACAGTTCTACATCGCATGGGCAACTCCTTTCCTCTCCAGGGCATCGCGGAGCATACGCAGCGAACGAAAGACTTTTCCACGCAATGACGCCTCGCTGGACCCGACGGTGCGGGCGATCTCGGCGTACGGCATCTCTTCGATGAAGCGCAGGACGATCAACTCGCGCGCGTCGACCGGCAGCAGCGCCAGCGCGCGGCGCAGCATTTCCACCTCCTGACGCCGTTCGAGATCCGAGCTGAACGGTTTCACGAACGGTCCCAGACGGCCGTCGTCGAAATCGGTGAGGGGCTGTTCGAGCGCCCGCGTCTTCGAGCGCCGTTTGTTCAGACAGAGATTCCGGACCGTCCGGAACAGCCACGGCCGCAGCGCCAGCGCCGCACAGCGGGCCTCGTCGTACTGGTGGGTGAGCGCCCTGTGGGCGCGCATCATCGCGTCCTGCACCACTTCCTGCGCGTCGAACGTGTTCTGCAGGATCCCGTGGGCATAGTTGAACAGCGACCGCTCGAAATGCTCGATCATGCGCTCGAACGCGCCGGGCTCCTTCCGGTGTACCGCGACGGCGAGATTCTCTTCGCAGCCGTCGACGGGGCGTGCGGCCTCGCCGCCGGTCCACGAGTTCTTCATATCTTCTTCAACACGGCCGGGAGGGGTTTCGTTCGCAAAAGTCTCCGCTACGGAATCGCTCCCGTTATACATTCCACAAAACCATCATGAGGGAGGAACTCTATGCCTGAGGTCTCATCCTACAAGCCCGGTCAGTTCTGCTGGGTGGAGCTCGCCACGACGGACGCAAAGGCGGCCCGGGCGTTCTACACCGGTCTCTTCGGCTGGACCGTCAAAGAGATGCCCATGGGAGACCAGGGAACCTACTACATCTTCCAGAAGGGAGGGCGCGATGCCGCGGCCATGTACGAGCAGGGGCCGGACGAGCGAGGACAGGGAGTTCCGCCGCACTGGAACAACTACATCGCCGTGGAAAACGCCGATGCGGCGGCAGCGAAGGCGAAGTCGCTCGGCGGCACCGTCGTGGCTGGGCCATTCGACGTGATGGATGCCGGGCGCATGGCCACGGTGATGGACCCCCAGCACGCCGTCTTCGCGGTCTGGCAGGCCGGGAGGAGCATCGGCGCCACGGTCGTCAACGAGCCGGGCGCCGTCGGCTGGAACGAGCTGTACACGCCGGAAATCGAGAACTCGCGTAAGTTCTACGCGTCGCTGTTCGGGTGGACCTACAAGATCTCGCCCGAATACACCGAGGCGAAGATGGAGACGCGTTCTTTCGCCGGGATGATGCAACTCACGCCGAAGATGAGCGGGATGCCTCCGAGCTGGATGCCCTACTTCGTCGTGGCCGGCACCGATGACATCGTGAAGAAGGTCCAGTCGGGCGGCGGTCAGGTCTACGTGCCGGCGCAGGACACTCCGAACGTGGGGCGGTTCGCGGTGGTCGCGGATGCCCAGGGCGCCGCATTCGCGGCGATCACCCTCGCCGCTCGGTGACGAGCTCAGCACGCGGGGCCGACTGAAGAGTCGGCCCTGCGTCGCTCGAGTCGAGGCTTATTTCTTCCGCGTGTATTCGATAGTCATCATCTTGAACATCTTCCCGTCCGGTGCGGGGCTCCACATCTCGGCCGTGTGATGATCGGCATCGGCCATGGTCATGTGCATTTCGCCGGGCGTGTCCTTGCCGGTCATCGGATCGGTGGTCGTCGACTTGAACGACCACGTCTTGCCGTTGTCGGGCGTCGAGCCGGTCGATGACATGATTCCCGTCCCGAAGTTATCGACCCACGTGCCGACGTATTGCTTCTTTCCGTTGTCGTAGCCGGTGTAGCCGATTCCCTCGAACGGCATGCCCATGAACGAGCCGTTGACGTTCTCCTGCACGTAGCGGTTGCCCAGGACCCACTGACTCACGGATGTCGCGGACGAAACCTGCGGCGGCGCGCCAGGCGCCGGGTACATCGTGACCTTCGCGTCGAATGTCCCGACCATGTTCGCCAGCGCCTTGTGGCCTTCGCCCGGCGTCATGAACTTCATCCAGGCGTCCATCTGCGCTTTCTCTTCGGGAGTCATCTGATGTTGTGGCTCTTGCGCGAATGCGGGCATTGCGCACACCACGACGAGGACAAGGGCGACCCAGAATTTGAGTCTCATACGTTCTCCTTTTTTGATCCTGAACCGGGGAGCGGGAAGTGTATCCCGGCGACGCAAATCGCTACCAGCCGTAGAAAAGAGAAACGGGTGCGCGGGGCGTCGCGTGTATTCTTCGCCACAATCTGGCATGAGCTGGCGATCGATGCTCGGGCTCACTCTGTTGTGGATCGCCTGGGCCGCGATCGTGACCGCGATCATGGCGCTGAGCGGATTTGACTGGACGCTCCTCGGCGTGGCGATGCTGTTCTTCGCTCTCGCGGCAGGATTGATTCTGGGCGCCCGGGTGCTGACGCCGTCGTGGTACCGATTGCTCGTCGGCGTGACCGCGGCGTACGGGGTCGTCTCGGTCGTGCGCGCGGCGCTGGATCGTGCGCGCGCCGCCGAGTTGATCGTCGTCGCGGCGATTTCACTGGTCTGCAGCGCCGCGCTCGAGATCGGGCGGCGGGTGCGCCGGCGCTACTTGGTGTAGACCGTGACTTCCGCCGAGGAGCCGACCGGCACGCGATCGGCGGGCGGTCCGTTCCACGACACCCGCACCGGGATCCGTTGCACGACTTTCACGAAGTTGCCCGAGGCGTTGTCGGGCGGCAGAAGGGAAAAGCTCGCGCCGGTTCCACCGGACAGGCTCTCCACCTTGCCGTCGAACTCCTGACTTCCGATCGAGTCGATCTTCACTTTCACCGCCTGGCCGGGCAGCACCCTGCGCATCTGCGTCTCCTTGAAATTCGCGATGACGTAGGTGTGCTGCGGCACGAGCTGGACGACCGGCTGGCCGATATTGATGAGCGATCCCGGATGGACGGCGAGTCTCGATGCGATGCCGTCCGCGGGCGCGGTGATCTTCGTGTAGCCGACCGTCAGTTGTGCCGCATGGAGCGCGGCTTCCTGCGTGTGCACCTTCGCATGCGCCAGTTGCGCCTGGGCCTGGGCCGCCGTGATCTGGGCGGCCACCGGCTCGCTCTGCACCAGGCGCCCCTGCGCCTGCTGCACGTTTGCCTGCGCCATCTGCGCGGAGTTCTGCGTGCCGTTCAGACGCGCCCGCGCCGCGGCGACGTCGGCCTGCGCGGCGTCGTTCGCAGCCCGGGCGGTGTCGACCTGCGATTTCGAGATGTCGCCTTTTGCGCCCAGCTCTGACGCGCGCTCCCAGTCTCTGCGGGCCTTCTCGGCATTGGCGATGGCGCGGTCGAGCGCGGCCTGCGCCTCGTGAATCGTGGCCTGCGAGGTGTCGACGCTCTGGCGCGAG
Source organism: Thermoanaerobaculia bacterium (assembly GCA_038244815.1). GTDB lineage: Bacteria > Acidobacteriota > Thermoanaerobaculia > Gp7-AA8 > Gp7-AA8 > DASVHS01. The sequence continues at coordinate 218,416 of JBBRTB010000001.1, read as the reverse complement.
CTCTCCACGCCGCCCTGCGCCGAGACGAGCGCGCCGCGTGCCGTGGCGCGGGTCACCGCGACGCGGGCGTCGGCATCGGCGGCCTGCGCGCGCGCGGTCTCGAGATCTCCCTGGGCCTGGGCGAGCTTTACCTCGGCGTCCACAGGATCGATCTCCACGAGGAGATCGCCTCGATGCACGAGTTGATTCTCCTTGATGAAGACGTTCATCACCTGGCCGGCCACGCGCGGCGCCACGGAGACGACATCGGCGGCGACCTGCGCGTCGTCGGTCGTTTCCTTGCCGGAAGTCAGCAGCGCGTAGATGAAATAACCGACGAGCAGGACGACCACCGCGACGCCGATGATGACGTAGAGACGCCTGGCGCTCTTCTTCTCGATCACCGGCTCATGAGCGGCGATCTCGGGAACGGTTGCAGCGGGACTGGAAACGTGATCAGCCATTTACATCTCCACGTGAACTTCCATCTTCGCATCGAGCTTGGGAGCCTTCAGCAGAAGAACGAGCGGTAAGACACAAAGGAACGCGATGCCGGCGAGCATGTAGACCTTCTCGAAGGCCAGGACCATGGCCTGCTGGCGGAGTTGACCGTCGATCATGCGCGCGGCCGTGCTCTGCGCGCTTGCCGCATCCATGCCCTTGCCCATCAGCATCTGCTGCATGGCCTGCACGCGCGCCATGACTTCCGGACGGGCCAGCGTGACGTGCGCGAGCATGGTGTCGCGCATGCGGATGGCATAGCGGCCCAGCAGCGTGGCGAAGACGGCCAGACCGACCGATCCGCCGGTCTGACGCAGGAGCGAGTTCAGTCCCGTGGCATCGGACATCCGGTGCCGCGGGATCGTGCTCAGGGCCATCGTGGTCAGAGGGATGAACAGGCAGCTGAAGGCCACTCCCTGAATGATCAGCACGTTGACGATGCCGCGTGCCGTCGTGGCCAGCGTGTAATGACCCATCAGCCACGCCGAATACGCGAACAGCACGATGCCAAACGCCACGACCGCGCGCGGGGAGACCTTGTTGTAGATGCGGCCCACGATCGGCATCACCACCAGCATCACCAGCGAGCGTGGCATGAGCGCCAGGCCCGACTGCGTGGCCGTGAATCCGAGCATCGTCTGCATGTACAGCGGCAGCAGGAACGTGACGGTCATGAGCATGGCGAACATCACCGCGCCGATGATCGTGCCCGACGCGAAGACCGGATCGCGGAACAAAGAGATGTCCACGGCCGGATACGTGGCGCTCAACTCCCGGATGATCAGCGCGACGATGGCCACGACGGCCACGAGCATGAGGATCTTGATCTCGCCGGACTGGAACCAGTCGTTGCGGTTTCCCTCTTCGAGCACGAATTGCATCGTGCCCACGCCGACGATCAGCATGCCGATACCCGACCAGTCGATGTTCTTGCGCTGGCGCTCGGCCTGCGCGTGCATCGCCACCCGGAGATCCTCCGGCTCGATCACGAAATTCGAGACCATGATCAGCGCAACGATGCACACCGGGATGTTGATGAAGAAGATCCAGGGCCAACTGTAGTTGTCGACGATGTAGCCGCCGAGGGTCGGGCCGAAAGCCGGTCCCAGCACCACGGCCATGCCGAAGACGGCCATGGCCATGCCCTGCTCCTCGAGAGGGAACGTCTGGCGCAGGATGGCCTGCTCGGTCGGCTGCAACGCTCCGGCCCCCAGTCCCTGGATGACGCGGAAGAACACCAGCAGCGGCAGCGTATGAGCGAATCCGCACAGGGTCGAGCCGACGCCGAACAGCACCAGGCAGAACATGTAGACGCGCTTCTGGCCGAACATTCGCGCCAGAAAACCCGTCAGCGGCATGACCATGACCGTGGCGATCACGAAGCCGGTGGTCACCCAGGTGATCTGCTCGATCGTCACGCCGAGCGATCCGGAGAGATGAGGGATGGCCACGTTGACGATCGACGCGTCGATGGCGCCCATCAGCGTGCCGAACGTGATCGATACGGTGACCAGCCACTTGTTGACCGGCTTGCGCGCGGTCCTTCCGGAGGCGCTGTCGAGCATTCCCGCGGGCGCCGCCGGGGGCGACGCCACTCCAGCCGTCACTGTGCCCCTCCAACGAGCGAATGGATCTCCCCGGTGGCGTGCAGGAGATCGAAATGCGCCGCGGCGGCATCGGCGTGCGCGGCGATGAGATCCTCATGCGCCTGCCGGTAGCTATCCTCGGCCCGATCGACTTCGACCGGAGAGCCGTAGCCGGCTTCACGCCGATCGCGGGCGACGGTGAGCGCTTCTTCCGCTACCTTCACCGTTTCGTTCGCGACCTGCACGCGCGCCTCGGCGGTCTCGGTATTGTTAACCGAACGGCGCACCTCCTGCTCGATGTCGCGCTCGCGCTGTGTGCGCCGCAGCTCGACCTCGTGGAGTTGCTCCTCGGCACGGGCGATCATGATGTTGATGTCCGCGCGATAGATCGGTATGGCCACGGAACCGGCGATGCGCCGTGTCCAGCGAAGATCGGACGAATGGTTGCCGTTGTAGTCGCCTTCGAAGTCGGCGGCCAGGCTCGGGATCCGCCGGGATTTCGCCGCGTTCACCGCGAGCTTCGCCTGGCGTTCCCGCGCCAGCATCGCCTTCAGCTCCGGCCGGTTCTGGCGCGCCGTGGCCAGCGCGGCATCCGCGGCCGGAGGCGGCGCTTCCACCGGCATGGTATCGGTGATGACGACGTCCCAGGACTGGTCCGCGCCGATGGCGTTGAGCAGCGCCAGCATGGCATTCTGCCGGTCGTTCTGCGCCAGCAGCAGCGCCTGACGCGAGCGCGAGAGCTGTACGTTGGCCTGCGCCACGTCGAGTCTCGTGCCCGTGCCGGCCGTGAACTCGTCCCTGGCCACGTTCGCGAGACGCGTGAGCAGCGTGACGTTCCCTTCACGCGACGACACCTGGGCGGTGGAGCGCTGCACGATCACATAGAGCCGGGCCACCGCATGGGCGACGTCGTTCTCGGCCTGCGTGGTCTCCCAGCGGCTGGCCGTGACTCCCGCCCGAACGGCCTGCCAGTGCCGCAGCGCCGCCATGTTGAACAACTGCATCGCCGCCGAGAGGTTGGCATCCGTGACGTTGAACGGACCGACCACGGGCGGCTGTCCCGGGAGCGAGAAGCCGAACGTCTCGAGGTTGATCGACTGGTTGTAGCGGGTGAGCTTCGCGTCCGCCTGCGGCAGCAGATTCTCGAACGCCTCGGCCTGACTGATGCGGGCCCGCTCCTCGGCCACCCGCGCCAGTTGCGCGGACGTTCCGTTGCGGAGGGCCATCTGCACCGCGTCCGCGAGCGTCAGGCGAATGGTCCCGGCTCGCAACGCCGGGCTCGTCATCAGCAAAAAACAGACAAAGAAGACTCGTATGCGCATGATTCGAAGATGGCGGACAGGCTTTGTGGCTGTCCGGAGGGAAGGATTCTCGCCCTACACCCGCTGCCCGGCAGCCTCACCCTTGACCAGGTGACGCTCGATGTACTCAGCGTCCCACGGACGGCTGATCACACATGAATTGATTCCGCCGATTCCCATGGAGAGTTTTCCGCAATAGCCCGGGGTCACCACGCAGCCGTCCTTCTGCACAAACTTCGCCGAATGAACTTTGACGTCGGCGTGCAGTTCGCCCTCGGTCAGCGTGATCGGAAAGAGCCGTCCTTTCGCGAGCCCGAGGTGCTGGGCGGTGAGTTCCCACGCGCCTCCAACCGACATCCCGTGCCCGAATGTTCCTTTCCGGGCCGTGAAAATCACGTCCGGGTGAAGCATTTCCAGAGAATGCTCGATCTCCGTCGCGTCGCCCGGAGTGGCGGTGGCGTGCATGTCCCACGTGGTTACGTCGCCGGCCTGAACCTCGTTCAGCGCCGCCGCGATCGCGAGCTGCGGGCCGCCCTTCGAGGGCGTGATGATGTGATGCGCGTCCGACGACGTGCCCATACCGACGAGCTCCAGTCCTACGGGACGAAATCCTTGACGCATCATCACTTCGGCGTCGGCGACGATCCACACGCACGCACCGCCCGCGACATGCGTCCCCTTGAGGCCCGTGAGCGGCCGGGAGACATCGGCATCCGCCGACAACACGTTCGCGTTGTAGAACGCCGAGATGCTCATCTCGTGTGGCGGGGGGTCGGTCATTCCGATCACGACCGCTGTCGCTTCTCCGAGGTTGATGGCGTCGGCGGCCATCTTGGCGGCGACGCCGAACGACGCGCAGGCCGCGACCGGCGCGAACGCCGGGCCGTTGATCCGGCCGAGCATCGAGATCTGCGCCGCCGGAATGTTGGGGATGTTCCAGAGGAGGTTCGGCGAGACCGCGGACCACGGCTCGCCCGGGCATCCCCATTTCCGATTTAGCGTGCGGATGCGGTTGAGCTTCTGCCGGATCGAGCTGAGCTTTGACGAAGCCGACGACGGTGGCACCGGCTCGCCGTGAATGGCCCGGGCCTCGGCGAGATACTCGACGAGCGCGTCGCTGCGCGCGGTCCAGAAGCGTTCCCATTCGTGTTTCGCTTCGATCCACGCTTCCGATCCGATTTCGAGCGTCGCCGGTTCGGCCGGGGCGTTCGGATCGGTCACGCCGGCGAGGTGGGCGCGCAGAGCGGAACAGCGGGCCGGCGCACCCCAGAACTCGTTCCACCGATTCAGCGCGCTGTCGAGATGGAGGGCCTCTTCGTACGCGACCGTCATCTCGCCGAGACCGGTGCCGACGTAGACGTGGCATTTCGTCCCCAGCGATTGCAGGTACGGCTCGATGCCGGGGTTTTGCGACAGCGATTGAATGAACGCGCCGATGGCGTACTGCACCATCGGTCCCATCTTCTCTTTGAGCTGGCCGAACTTCGCCGGTGCGAACCGCTCATCGAACCAGGGGCGGTAGACATTGAAATCGAATTCGGGATACCCGACGAGAAAGTTGGAGGGGCCGAAGCCGCGAAACGGCTCCAGCCAGGTGCCGGCACTCTCCAGGTTGTGTTCGAATGCCTCGATGTCTGGCGACTTCGGAGCCACCACACCCCACCCGAAAATGCCGATCCGCTTCCTGTCCAGCATGGCGCGGGGCATTCTAGCGGAACCGGTTGTCAGGAAACTTGCATTGGACGACAGCTGAGGTTCTCGTGAGAAAGACAATTCCCCTCATTGCCTGTGTTGTCGCCGTCGTTGCCTGGGGCTGTAACCGGCTGGGTACGAGGCCCGGAACGTCGACAGCCACCGACACCATCGCGCCCGCCGCTGCGAAACCGGCGCCGACGAGCAGCGACGATGCCGTGAACACGCAGACCGTGGACATCGAGGACAGCCGCACCGAGGCCGAGGGAGGGGCCGGGTATCAGCCGGCGCCGGGTACGCAGACGACGGTGGCGGTGAGGAGAAAGAGCGGAGCCGCCGCCGGAGCGCGAAAGAAACCTCCGTCGCCGTCGCGTCCTCCGGGCCGCAAGCAATAATGTGCGCGGTGGAGTCTCGCTGAACAGGCGATGTCTGACACCACTGATCTCTACGCGCCGCTGATCGGGCGCGACCTCGACGCCATTCCCGCCGCCGTGCGCGATTTCCGCGCGCAGCATTCTTCCGATGAGCTGTTCCTGGCCGTGGCGCGATTCGCAATCCTGGCGTTCGCACCGTCGATGCACTCGAAGCACGCAGTGCTGGCATCGCTCTCCGCCTACCAGTTGAAGGAGACGATGGGAGATCGGTGGGACGATCTCCTCGCCGAATGCGCGCGCTATGCGGCCGATAGCCGCCAGCCGTGGAGCGAGCCGCCGCTGCTCGATCCGCCGGAAGTCGACCCCGGCCAACCGCGTGACGTGGACACGCTCCGCCACCTGGTTGCCGCGCGCGATCGGCTCGGAGCGGAGCGCTGGCTGGCCGCACGCCTCGATGACGACGATCTCGTCCGGGATCTCTTCATCGTGAGCGACGACGTCATCCTGACATCTGCTGCCGTGAAGCTCGCCGGCATCCTCGGCGAGCGTGGACGATTCGCCGCGCTCCGGATCGCGGTCTGGGACATGACCTCACACGGGGCAGGCTCCCTGCCGGCCGATGATCCGGCCCCGACGCTGCGCGACCGCCTCGTCGACAACGCCGTTGCCGAACGGGGCTCGATCGAGAGCGTTCACTCCGTGTTCGAATACGATGCCGCGCGGGACACGGCGGCATTCTCGCGTGTGTGCAGCGAGCTTTCATCATTGTCGCTGCGGAAGCCGGATGCCGAGTTGCCAGCGGCGACCGCTTCGCCGGTCTACCATCTCGCGCGCGACTACGGGCATTACCTGCGTGCGTTCGCCGGGGGCGACAGCCGTTTGAAAGCCGCAGCGGCGTACAACCTCGAGAATGGGCCCTCGTTCGCCGACTGGAGCCTGGCGTGAGACGGGCAGGCCTGCTTGTCATTGCCGCGGTCTGCGTTCTGCCGTGCGCGAGGGGAGCATCGATCGATGAGGCCGTGCGTGCGGCGCAGGCCACCCCGCCGTTCGATCACGCCCTTCTGATGATCGATGTCGAGGACGACGCCGGCACCGTTCTCTACGCACAGAACGCGCACACGCTCATGATCCCGGCTTCGGTCCGCAAGCTCTTCTCCGCTGCGACCGTGAAGGAGTGTCTCGGTCCCGATGCCCGCCTGGCCACCGAGTTGTGGCTCGATGGAAGCGACGTCGTGCTGGTCGGGGCAGGCGATCCGTCGCTCGGTGCGGACCGCTACGGCTACGACGACAGAAACACGTTCGGGCCGTTCATCGCCGCGCTGCACGCGCGGAACATCGATCGTGTACACGACATCGTCGCGGACGTGTCGCGTTTCGATCGCGTCACCATTCCTTATCAGTGGAAGATGGGCAACCTCACCAGCAGCGATGCCGCACCGGTCGATGCCATCGCCTATCAGGAGAATGCCCTCGGCGGGGACGCCGTGGCCAGTGCCGGCTTTTCCGCCGCACTGGCATTTCGCGACGCCCTGCAGCACGCCGGAATCAGGGTCGATGGTTCGCTCCGATTGCAGACCGAGCCGCGGGCGTGGGCGGAACGGCTCGCGGTGATCGAGTCGCCGTTTCTCGAGCAGCTCCTCACGACCATGCTGCAGATCAGCCAGAACCTCTACGCGGAGACGCTGTACAAAGGTCTGTCGGCCGGGGAGAAGCCGGCCTCGTACGCCGCGTCGCGCGATATCGAGTCGCTCTTTCTCACCGGCGAGGTAGGGATCGACCCGGCCGAGTTTCGTTTCGTGGATGGCTGCGGGCTGGCGCCCGACGATCTCGTGACCCCCGCCGCCGTGGTCAGATTGCTCCGCTGGATGAATGCGCCGGCGCGCCGCACGTTCTGGTGGAACGTGATGGCGCAACCCGGAGGCGACGGGACGCTGAAGAAGCGCCTCTTGCCGTTGGCCGGCCGCATGCGCGGGAAAACCGGTACAGTCGCCGGCGTGAACACGCTGGCCGGTTTCGTCAGCGGCAGCGACGGCCGCTTCCGCTACTTCGCCATCGGCTGGAACCACCACCTCGGCGCCGGCGCCACGCGCCTGCTCGACGCCATCGTCGACTCCATCGCCGACTTCTAACCCCCCGTCATTCCGAGCCGCGAAGACGGCGAGGAATCCGGGCGGGGGCGCGATCTCCACGCCAGGTGGAGTATCTGTGCAGCCGAGGTAACCTCGAAAGCGTGCGTTTTCGCCTTTACTACGTCTACATCATGGCGAGCTACAGCCGGGTTCTCTATGTAGGGATGACCAACGACCTCGGCCGCCGGGTCGAGCAGCACAGAGCGGCCTTGAATCCGAAGGCGTTCTGCGCACGCTATCGGATACGCCAACTCGTCTATTTCGAGGAGTATCAGACCGCTCGACAGGCGATCGATCGTGAAACGCAGATCAAAGCGTACAGGCGCGCTAAAAAGGTAGCGCTCGTTGATCGTTTCAATCCACAGTGGGTGGATCTCGCGACCCCCGCCCAGATTCCTCGCCGTCTGCGCGGCTCGGAATGACGGGTCAGTTCTTCGTGAAGTCTTCGCCGAAGAGCGTCAGCGATTTCACGTCTCCGTCCGCGCCGAGGGCGAAGACGATTTTCTCGTCGATGTCCTCCTCGTTGTCGACCGCCGAGAACGTGTCGTAGTGATAGTGGATCAGCGGGATGGCCAGCCGCCCGTACCGCAACGTGAGGTGATCGCCGTCGAGCGTGACCACGGCCGGTCCGTAGCCGGCGTTCTCATACGTTCCTGCGTACGCGGAGAGGTCGTGTGAAGGGTGTGTGTCCTTCTGGCGCTTCGATTCCGCGGCCAGCTTTTTCGCCGCATCGTCGGAGCGCGACTTCGCATCCAGCGCCAGGTAATACGGGTTCCAGTCGCGCGCCGGCTTCTGGAGCAGCAGGTCGGCGAGCGCATTGCGCATGGCGATGGTAGCCAGCCCGCGGCCGATGTTGATGAGGACGACGAAGCCGGAGTGCTGATGTGGCAGCAGGTCGACCTGCGTGCGGAATCCGTTGAGGGCGCCTCCGTGCGAGACCAGCAGCTCGCCGCGGTAATCCTGAATCCTCCAGGCCATGCCGTAGGCGGAGAGATTCGATTCCGGGTTCTCGATCCTGCTGTCTCCGGTCAGCGGGACGATCGTCTGCGGGCTCTTCGTCTCGTCGAGCGACTCGGCGGACACGAGGCGCTTGCCATCGACGACGCCGTCGTCGAGCTGGAAGCGGATCCACAGGGCCATGTCGCGCGCGCTCGACTTGATGTCACCCGCCGGCGCCAGACTCTCGTACGGATGCATGTTCTGAGGAAGGACGGCATCGCGCGTCGGGTCGTACCAATACCCGGCGACGTGATCGGAACGCTGCCAGTCCGCTTCGCCGATCACGGTGTGGCTCATCCCCAGCGGATCGAAGATGCGCGTCTTGACGAAATCGGCCCACGGCATCCCCGAGGCCGAGGCCACGGCCTCGCCGGCGGTCATGAACATGATGTTGTTGTACTGGTAGGAGCTGCGGAACGGCTTGGTCAGCGCGACGCTGGCCATGCGCCGGATGATGTCCTGACGCGACGCCGGCGTGTAATCCCACAGCTCGTCGTGGCGTGCCAGGCCGGTGCGGTGGGAGACGATGTCGCGCAGCGTGACGAGCGAGTCGGCGCAGGGATCGGAGAGGTGAAAGGACTCGAGGTACTTCCGCACCGGATCGTCCCAGTTCATCTTCTTCTCGTCGACGAGCATGGCCATGGCCGTGGCGGTGAACGCCTTGGTGGTCGAGCCGAGCTGAAAGAGCGTGTCCGGCGTGACGTTGAAGCCTTTCAGGTAGACCACGCGATCGTTCTCGACGATGGCCACCGCCATGGCCGGCACTTTCCAGGCCGTCATCGTGTCGCGGGCCAGGCGGTCGACCGCGGCGCTGTCGATCGACTGCGCGAAAAGGGCAGGAGAGAAGAGAAGAAGGAAAAGCAATCGTCGCATGCGCGCTGAATTGTAGACTCTCCCTCGTGCGACGCGCTTCCGCGACGGTGGCTCTCCTGGTTCTCGCTTCCTGCGCCTCGATGCATCTCGTCGAAGTGCAGGACGTCGACACGCTCTACTTCGGCACGGCGCGCCCCGGCGGCACGGTCTCCGACGTGGAGTGGAAGACGTTCGTCGAGCAGGTGATCACGCCGGAGTTCCCGGGATTCACGGAGTGGAGCGCCACGGGCCACTGGCGCGGTGCCGAAGAGAAGACCCACATCGTGCAGATCGCGCATCTCTCGCGGCGCGGCAACGACGAGCACGTCATCCGCATCATCGACGAGTACAAGCGGCGCTTCGAACAGGAATCGGTTCTATGGATTCGTGGGCGCGGACTGGTTGCGCCGCAGTAGGGCCTCGCGGATGAAGAAGAACGCCACGCCCGCGAAAATCACGTAGAGCGCGCCGATGCGCAGTCCCTTCTCCGGCGAGATGGCCACCTTCGCCCACAAGCCCAGCGCCACGATCGCCGGCAGCGGATAAAGCCACATCTTGAACGGGCGGCGGCGCTCCGGCTGCGTCCGCCGCAGAATCACCGCCCCGATGATCTGGGCCATGAACGGGATGATCGACCGGATCGACACGATGCCCGCCACCACCTTGCCGAGCGGCAGCCAGCAGAACACCGACGCCACCGCTCCCAGAAACAGCACCGACACGTACGGATAGGCCCCGGTGGGGTGGAGCCGGGCGAAAATCGAGAAGAAGTTTCCGTCGCGCGCCGCCGCGAAGAGGATGCGCGAGTAGCCGAGCATCACCGAGAAGATCGACGCGAACGCCGTCCAGAGGATCAGCACGGTGATGAATTTCGCGGAGCCCGAGCCGGTCAGTACCTCGAAGTAATCGGCCACGACGAACTTCGAGGTCATGGCCACCTTCATCGGCAGCACCGAGACGATGGCACCCTGCATCACGATGTACACCGCGGCGATCACGAGAATGGAAATGACGATGACGCGCGGAATCGTCTTCTCCGGATCCTTCACCTCGTCGCCCAGGTAGGCGATGTTGTAGTAGCCGAGGTAGTCGTAGACCGCGAGGATCAGGGCGGTGCCGAAGCCGGCGTAACCGAGCCTGGCGTCGAAGCGCGGCGCGCTCCAGAACTGGAACGCCGAGATCTTCAGGTGGGGCAGGCCCACGGCGATGACCAGGACGATCGTCAGCATCACCCCGATCCACAGGAGGATCGAGAACCGGCCGATGGAGTCGATCCGCCGCAGGAGCAGAAACGTGATGATGATGCAGATCCCCATCGCCGTGATCTGCTCGTAACTCGCGGTGGCCGGAACGAGCTTCGCGAAGTACTGTGCGAATCCGATGCAGCCGGAGGCCATCGAGAGCGGTGCGGAAATCAGGACCTGGAACAGGAAGAGGAACGAGATGAGCTTGCCGGCGCGACCGTACGACTCACGCAGAAACGCGTAAGAGCCGCCGGCCCGCGGTATCTCGGCTCCGAGCTCCGCGGTGACGAGACCGTCGGAGATGGCCAGCAGTCCCGCCAGCAGCCACGCCACCATGCAGCGCGCGCCGCCCATGGCCGAGAGGATCAGGGGCAGTGTGATGAACGGCCCGATCCCGACCATGTCGATCATGTTCAGGGCCACGCCGCGCCACATCCCGATCTCCCGCCTCAGCGAAGTCATCGGTGCAAAGTGTAATCGCGTTCCCCATTGCGATAGCATCGCCTGCTCGGAGGAACCGCACACATGCGACATCTCTCGTTACTTTGCCTGTTGATCCTGGTTGCCGGTTGCGCGACCACTCCCACGTCCACGACGCCGGCGACCACGGTTACACCGTCGAATCAGCCGATGTTCGGCCCGCACGGATTCGACCTGATCGGAATGGATCGCACCGCGAACGCGTGCGACAACTTCTACCAGTTCGCGATCGGCAACTGGCGGACGCAGAACCCGCTTCCCCCGGCGTTCTCGCGCTTCGGACGATTCGAGCAGGTCGCGGAGCGGAATCGCGAAACGCTGCACACGATTCTCGAGAACGCCGCGAAGGGGAACAACCCGCCCGGCAGCGCCGCTCAGAAGATCGGCGACTTCTACGCGGCCTGCATGAACGAGACGGCTATCGAAGCGGCCGGCTACTCCCCGATCGGCGACGAGCTGGCGCGCATCGACGCCATCTCCGACCGGACGGCCTTGCAGAGCGAGATCTTTCATCTGCAATCGGATGGGATCTCGCCCGTGTTCCGGCTGTCCGGCCAGAACGACCGGAAGAACGCGCGCATGATGATCGCCGTCGTGGCTCAGCCCGGCCTCGGGCTTCCCGACCGCGACTACTACCTGCGCCAGGACGAGAAGTTCAAAAAGACGCGGGCCGAGTACGCGGAGCACGTGTCGAAGATGCTCGCGCTCGTCGGCGAGGATCCGGCGAAGGCTTCGACCGACGCCGATCGCATCCTCGCGCTCGAGACCCAGCTGGCCCAGGCCGAGATGAGCCGCATCGAGATGCGCACGCCGGAGAAGACGTACAACGTCACGCCCGTCACACAACTGAGCAGCCTCTCACCCAACGTGGACTGGCCGGCGCTGCTGCAATCGGCCGGGCTCCAGAATCTGCAGACGATCAACGTCGCGCAGCCCGACTTTTTCAAGGAAGTATCCCGGCTGATCGATGAAGTGCCGCTGGACACGTGGAAGGCCTACCTGAAATGGCAGGTCGTCGACACGGCGGCGCCGACGCTGTCGTCCGCGTTCGTCAAGGAAGACTTTGCATTCAACGGACAGATTCTCTCCGGCCGCCAGGAGGAGCAGGAGCGCTGGAAGCGCTGCGTCAACGCCACCGACCGCGGTGTCGGCGATCTCCTCGGCCAGGAGTATGTGCGTCTGGCCTTCACGCCCGAGGCCAAGCGGAAGATGAACCAGTTGATCGACAACCTGGTCTCCGCGCTGCGCGAGGACATCCCCACGCTCTCGTGGATGGGACCGGAGACCAAGCGGGCCGCGATCGAGAAGCTGGATGCCTTCACGCGCCGCATCGGATATCCCGACAAGTGGATCGACTACTCGAGCCTGGCGGTCTCGCCCGACTCGTACGCGAAGAACGCGATGGCGGCGCGGGTGTTCGCGCACGCGCGGAACATCCATCGCATCGGCGGCCCCGACGATCCGAACGAATGGGGCTTCTTCACGCCGCCGACCGTGAACGCCAGCTACAACCCGCCGCGCAACGACATCACGTTCCCGGCCGGCATCCTGCAGCCGCCGTTCTACGATCCGAATGCCGACGACGCCTACAACTACGGCGGCATCGGCGTGGTCATCGGTCACGAGATGACGCACGGCTTCGACGATCAGGGCTCGAAATTCGATCCGCAGGGGAATCTGCGCAACTGGTGGACGCCGGAGGATCTGAAGAACTTTCAGGCCCGCGCCGATTGCATCGTCAACGAGTACAACGAATTCGCGGTCGAGCCGGGCATCAATACGCAGGGCAAGCTCGTCACCGGCGAAGCCATCGCCGATCTCGGCGGGGCCACGATCGCATTGCGCGCGTACGAGAGATCGCTCCAGGGCAAACAGCACACGACCATCGACGGATTCACGCCCGAGCAGCGCTTCTTCCTCGGATTCGCGCAGGTGTGGGGCGAGAACATGGCCCCCGAGGAAGCACGCCGGCGGGCGCTTGTCGATCCGCACGCGCAGGGCCGCTTCCGGGTGAACGGCACGGTGCAGAACATGCCCGAGTTCCAGAAAGCGTTCCACTGCCCGGAGAACAGCCCGATGGTGCGGGAGGCGGCGAAGCGCTGCGGCATCTGGTAGTGAACTCGGTGTTGGGGAGCACCGAGCACCGACATGATCCGACCTATGTATCCGCTCGAGCCTGACGGCAAGGAGATGCGGCGTCTCGTCGATGAGGCCATGCGGCGGATCGTCGCGCACATCGAGTCGCTGCCGCAGCAGCCGGCGGCGGGAGTGGAGGGGGCCACGGAGTACGCGCGCGGGCTCATCGAGCCGATGCCGCGCCGCGGCGTCGCGTACGAGAAGCTACTCGACGATCTGTTCGACGACTACATCCCGCGCTCGTTCAACGCGCCCGGGCCGGGATACCTCGCGTACATCCCCGGCGGCGGTCTCTTCTTCGCGGCCATCGCCGACCTGATCTCCGACGCGGTCAACCGTTACACCGGTGTATTCGCGGCCGCGCCCGCGCTCGTGCAGCTCGAGGCCAACGTCATCCGCTGGTTCTGCGAGATCATCGGATACGGCCGCGGCTCGGGCGGCATTCTGACGACCGGCGGCTCGCTGGCGAACTTCAGCGCCATCGTGGCCGCGCGCAAGACGCTCCTGCCCGACGATTTCTTCAAGGGCACGCTGTACTGCTCCGAGCAGGTGCACCACTCGTTTCAGAAAGCCGCCAACCTGGCCGGATTTCCCTACGCGAACATCCGGGAGGTGGCGGTGGACGCGCAGTTCCGGATGCGCATCGACGCGCTCGAGGAGGCCATCGCGCGCGACAAAAGCGCCGGCTTCACGCCGTTTCTCGTCGTCGGCAGCGCCGGGACGACGAACACCGGTGCCGTGGACGACCTCCAGTCCGCCGGCCGCATCGCCAGACAGAACGGGATGTGGTTCCACGTCGACGGCGCGTACGGCGCGTTCTTCATGCTCACCGAGCGCGGCCGGGCGGCCATGCGCGGCATCGAGCAGGCGGACTCGGTCGTCCTCGATCCGCACAAGACGTTCTTTCTGCCGTACGGCACGGGCGGCCTGGTAGTCCGGGACGCCACGACGCTGCGCCGCGCGCACAGCCTGCACGCCGAGTATCTTCCGGAGATGCAGCAGGAGGAGGGGCTCGTCGATTTCTGCGAGATCTCGCCGGAGCTCTCCCGCGACTTCCGCGGTCTGCGCGTCTGGCTGCCGCTGAAGATGTTCGGCGCCGACGTCTTCACGCAGCTCCTCGACGAAAAGCTCGATCTCACGCTGTGGGCGACAGAGGAACTGCGGAAGATCGAGGGGATGGAGATCGTGGCCGAGCCGCAGTTGTCGGTGGTGGCGTTCCGCTACGTGCGCGACGGCGCGGATGCGAACGCGCTCAATCGCGAGCTGCTCGAGCGCATCAACGCCCGCAAGCGCATCATGCTCACCCCGACGATCATCGACAGCCAGTTCATCATCCGCATCTGCGTCGTGTCGTTCCGCACGCACATGGACCGTATGCGCCTGGCGCTCGACGACATCCGCGACTCAGTGCGCGAGCTCGGACGGTAGCGCCGGCGACGACAGCAGCTCCATGAACGTGCGCCAGCGGCGCTCGCCGTCGCCGCCCGCCGCTCTCTCCACGTACTGCTTCACCAGATCCTTACCGAGGTTGTAGTTGATGACGTAGCTGCGGTACTGGTCGAAGAAGCGGACGCGCTGCCGGGCCCGTTCAGGCGACATGAGCGCATACGCCGTCAGCCACTCCGCGGCCTGCTCCGCGCCGATCTTCCCGTCGAGGTAGTCCCGCGCGGCCTCATTGCCCGCATAGCTCGTCTTCGACGCCAGCTCGTGCACGCGGTAGTACTGCTCCGCACGCCCGCCATCGAGACCGGCGGCAGGGAAGAGCGACTCCTTCTCGAACGCCACACGCTCCTCCGCCGGAAACGCCACATCGATCCCGTAATTCGCGCTCCCCTCGGCGATCAGCGACTGCGGGCTGAAGAGCGCGTAGACGCTGAACTCCGGCCAGCCGCGGTCGCGCACGAGGTTCTTCTCCAGCAGCGTGTTGTAGACGTGATGACCCGGGTAGCCCTCGTGGCAGGCCAGGTCGATAGCGCGGTCGATGAAGATCGGCAGGTCGGTATTCACCTGGATCAGGCTGCGGAAGCCGCCCTGGTACCAGTTGTAGCCGCTCCACGATTTGTGGTTCACATACTCGACCGTGAACGTCTCGTCCCGGGGGAGCGTCATGTGCCGCTGCGTGATGGCGCGGCATGCGTCGATGGCAGCCTTGAAGACGAGGTCGAGACGGTCGTGCGTGATGACGAACTGCTTCCTGAACGCTTCGAGCCGATCCGTCAGCGTCCCGGTTCCGGGGAGCTCGCGCTCGAGCTCCGCGTTGAGCCCCTGGAAATACGCTTCGCCGTTGTGCGGAGCCACGGCGTCGTAGAGCGCGCGCGACTCCTCGTCGAACGACATCGTCCGCCCCTGCAGGATCTCCGCCCGCGCGATCAGCGCCTCGGTCTGCCGGGTGAGGTACCGGAGCCGAAGCGCGTCGGTGCCGGCTTCAGCCGGCGCACTCCTCAGTTCCTCTCTCAGCGCCAGCGCCGCCGCGTGCACGTGATCGAGCGCCGGTTTCGTGGCGCGCACTTCCTCCCGCCACTGGGGCGGACCATAGTAGGCGTCGACGTAGTCGGAGTCGTGTTCGCCGAGGGAGAGGACGAGTCTCACGTAGCGTTCGGCGGCGGAAAGCATGGGGCGTCATTGTGTACCATCAGCAGATGATTGGCGTTGCGGATGTCCTCCTGGCGAACCTCGATTCTGCGTACGATCGAAAGGGATGGCACGGCACGACGCTGCGCGGCTCGCTGCGCGGGCTGTGGCTCGAGGAAGTGCTCTGGCGGCCGAAGCCGAAGCGGCACAACGTCTGGGAGCTGGCCATGCATTGTGCGTACTGGAAGTACGCGGTGCGGCGGCGGCTGACGGGCGAGAAGCGCGGAACGTTCGTGCGGAAGGGGAGCAACTGGTTCGCCGCGGGTGACGAGGACGAGAAGAGCTGGCAGGACGTGCTGCGCGTTCTCGAGGACGAGCATCAGCGGTTGCGCGCGGCCATCGAGTCGCTTTCGAAGCGAGCGCTCGACGACCGAAAGCGAATGCATCTCATCTACGGCGCCGCCGCGCACGACCTCTATCACGCGGGACAGATCCAGCTTCTGAAGCGGCTGCAGGAATGAAGGCCTCGGAGCGCTACTGCTCGACTTGCCGGGAGCCGCTGCCGTCGGGCGCGGCGTGGTGCGAGAAGTGCGGCGCGGACGCGGGCGATGTCTTCGACGGGCGTATGCCGCGGAAAAAGTCGACGTGGCGCGGCTGGCTGGTCGCGCTTGTGGTCGTCGCCGCCGCAGGTGTGGCGCTGTTTCTCTATCGGCAGGACGTCCCGATCCCGCGGTTTTTCCGGAGGGCCCCGAAGTTCGATACCGGTCCGGTGAGCGTCGTCAGGCAGCGGCCGGGTGGTGTGCGCCGCGCGCCGGGGGCGAAGCTCTCCGAGCCGGAGGCGATCCGTGCGCTGCGTCGTGAGCTGGCGGGGCGGGAGAACGCGGCGGTGAAGAGCGAGTGCCTGGCGGTGGCGTCGCGCGGATTTCACGGAGGCGCGTATCAGTTCGACGCCGTCGACAGTTGTCACTCCACGAGTCTGGGGCGCTGGCAGGTGGATGGCACGACGGGGGCGGTGAAGCGGTGAGGCAATAACCGGCGAGATCAAAAGGTTGACACCGCGGCGAGCCCTCCGTATGTTGACGGGCCGCCTGGGAGTCACGGGCCCGTAGCTCAGTGGTAGAGCAGTTGGCTTTTAACCAATTGGTCGTAGGTTCGATCCCTACCGGGCTCACCAGGGAACGCGAAGAGATCAGTCCCCATCGTCTAGAGGCCTAGGACAGCGCCCTTTCACGGCGCCAACACGGGTTCGAATCCCGTTGGGGACGCCACTTAGATTCAAAGGATTGCACCGATTTTCATCGGTCAGAATTTCTGATCGGCGTTGCCCTCGCGTTGCCCGCGGTCGCTTTCGAGTCAGCAGCAACGGCGCCAATCGTTTTCACAGCGTCCGAGAGATGCGTTGGCGACAGATGCGAGTAGCGAATCGTCATGCGGAAATCCGCGTGGCCGAGCAACCTGCTGAATCGTGTGGCCGGAGAGGCATCGCGCATGGCCAAACTTTGAAGTCCAACAAGCCGGTTGATCGTGGCAGGGAGCTTCTCGATGATTGATGACTACTGCCACTGCGACGATTTCATCGTGTAGAGGTACTCGCGGTCGATTCGTTCTTCCAGGCAATCCTCCACGAGGAGGATTCAGGTGTCCGCGCTTCCGTCGTTAGAACAGTCCCAGTGGCCGAGCCAACCCTCGACTTCGGCGTGGTCGCGATTCAATGAGATCGAATCGCTTTGGCGATCGATCTGGCGAGGGGTCCGACGATCTCCTTCGACTCGCTGTCCGCATTGATCGAGGTGTATTCGATCGTGGCCGTTCCGGACGAGCCGAACGGTCTGCCGGTGGCCAGGTCGTAAGTCGTCAACGTGACGCGCGAACTGTACGCGGTGTCATGGCGTCCGTAGTAGCTCAGCGCCCGCTGTCCAGTGGGATCGATGCGTGCCAGCAGCAGGACGGCGTACCCTTCGCTGCTGAGCCGTTCAATCAGCCGTCCCGCAGACGCGTCGCCCAGGCGCAGAAGATCCTCGGTCGCCGGAACGGTCTGCGCATCGACAACCTCGATCCCGGCTCCTTCGAGCTCAGATCGGAGCACGCTCGACACCGCGCCTGACAACGCCGGATCGCCGGTCGCAGCGATTGCGACACCCACGCGAGATCGGCGGGTGTTTTCGGCAGCGGTCTGATGCTTCTCTACGGCCGCGCCTTGTCCCGAAGCCGGCGAAGTCAGATCGGCACGCACGCCAGCAGGGGTCACGGCTGGCCCAGTCTGGCTCGATCCGCTCACGGTCGCACTTGCGCCCGCCGGCTTGGATGCGTTGGCAGGCGGTTGAAGGGCTTGCCCACCTTTGCTGTCAGTGGCCGCCACGGGCAGCTTGATCGGTTGTAGTAGAAGAACTCCTTCCGGTGGAGTCGGAGCTGGCGAAACCGTCGCGGCTTTCTGGGGCGGCTCGCTTGAAACCGTATCCAAGCTCTTGGGCTGCCATCGTGCCTGAAGGCCGCGGAACACTTTCGTTCCGAACACTGCGGCCCCAATTCCGCCGCCGACAAGCAGGACGTGCGACCACGAGCACCACGACGAGCGAGCGCGACGTCGAACGCGGAGGTGGTGCGGCGACAACCGGGGGAGCCACAACCGGGACGGACGCCGGAAAGGCACCAGCCGCAGCATCCGGCAGCGTATTCGGCGCGAGCAGTGGAGCGTTGGGGAGCGTCGTCGATTCGGCCTTCGATTGGATCATCGTGGCCGCCGATTGCGCGTCTGATTTCGAATTCGCCCGCGAATCGATAGCCTGCGTCGGCGCCGCCATCGTCGCGACGAGCTCGGGCGAAGACGATCGCGTGCGCGTCGCCAGACCCGCCGTCATGCTTCGGACGCCGCGCGTAGCCAGGTAATCCTCGAGATCAGCGACAAGCTCATGGCAGTTCTGATACCGCTGCGCGCGATCCTTCGCGATCATCCGGCTCAGGATGCGGCGCGTCGTGGCATCGACGTTCGGATTCAGCGATGAAACGTCGGCCGGCTCGGTATCCATGATCTGTCTCACGAGCGCGAGCGGACTGTCGCCGCGGAATGGCGGAGTGCCAGTGAGCAGAAGGTAGAAAGTCACTCCCAATGCGTAAATGTCGGTCCTGTGATCCGCCTTCTCACCGGAAACCTGCTCGGGTGCG
Source organism: Thermoanaerobaculia bacterium (assembly GCA_038244815.1). Lineage (GTDB taxonomy): Bacteria > Acidobacteriota > Thermoanaerobaculia > Gp7-AA8 > Gp7-AA8 > DASVHS01. The sequence continues at coordinate 199,410 of JBBRTB010000001.1, read as the reverse complement.
AGGTAACCGGGAGTTCCGACGAACATGCCGGTCGCGGTGAGCTGGGTGTGGGCATCGACCGGGAGCGCGAGGCCGAAGTCAGCGATCTTCAGCAGTCCGCGATCGTCGAGAATCAGATTCGCCGGCTTGATGTCGCGGTGAATGATCCCCATGTCGTGCGCCGCCGCAAGACCGTGAGCCGCCTGCAGGATGAGCTGGGAGGCGCGGGGGTTGTCGATCCGTCCCTCGGCTCGAAGGAGCTGCTCCAGCGAGCTGCCGGAAACGTATTCCATGACGAAGAAAGGATGGCCTTTGTCTTCCCCGATGAAGAAGATCTGAACAATGTTCGGGTGCGAGAGTCCGGCCGCGGCCTGTGCCTCGCGAACAAATCGCTGCAGAAATGTCGAGTCCTCGGTCAGTTGCTCGTTGAGGACCTTGATGGCGACGAAGCGATTGAGTGACTCGTCACGAGCCTTGTAGACGACTCCCATCCCGCCTCGCCCGATTTGCGAGACAACCGTATATTGACCAATCTTTTCCGGCATTTGATTGTCCTGATGTGGCCGCGAGCCCTACCGGTGCGTTGCTGCCCTCTATTCTATTCTAGTCAAAGCGACGGCTCTCATTCTCGAACCAGCACGGCCGCGTCGTTAGAGGCTCGCCACGCTCGCTGCAAAACACCAGGCGCGCCCTTCTCTAGGGGTTCATTTCCACTCGTCACCTCTGGCCCAAGAACTCCTGCGGCTGACGATGTTCGGAACTACGTCTCTGTCTCTCCCTTGGCGTCGGGTCGTTAGTCCAGCTCTGAACAATCGGAAACTGGCTCCTATCTTGGCGGGTAATTCGCTGTCACGATATGGTCGAGGGCGCTTTGAAGATTGTTGATCGCATCGCCCGCGATGATCGCGAGGTCCGGTGGGGCCCCGTATCGCGTGCGAGTCTTCCCGACCTGCCTCGCTCTTCCTCAACGCATGGCGGCCACTCGGTTCTCCGGTAGCGTGTTACTGTTCTGTGATCGGAGGTCCCCGATGTCCGTGGTCTCGCAAGCCGGATCAATTCTGCCGCTGACGAAGGTGCGCACGGGTGCGTACGATCGTTTGTTCTACAGCAGCATGGCCGTCCTGATGGCGCTGACGGTGTTCGTCGGTTTTTCGACGACGTATTACCTGCGCTTTTCTGGCGATGCGCCGCTGAAGACATTGAGCGGCGGTCCGGTCACGACGCTGGTCCACGTACACGCGGCGCTGTTCACGACCTGGGTTCTATTGTTCATCGTGCAGACGTCGCTCGTCGCCGCTCATCGCGTGGCCATGCATCGCCGCCTGGGGATTGCCGGCGCCGTGCTCGCCGCCGCGATGATCGTCGCCGGAACGCTGCTCGCTATCGCCACCGCGGCCCGAGGCTCCGCTCCCGCGGGGATGACTGCGCTCCCCTTTCTGATCATTCCGCTGGCCGACATCGCGCTGTTCACAACGTTCATCACAATGGCCATCTTCAAGAGACGAGACAAGGACGCGCATAAGCGGCTCATGCTGCTGGCTTACACCAGCGTCATCGTCGCAGCCGTGGCGCGCGTGCCCGGCGTGATCAAGCTCGGCCCGCCAGCGTTCTTCGGCCTGGCCCTTCTCTTCATCCTGGCAGGAGTCGCGCACGACCTCATTTCGCGTGGCCGCGTGCACAGGGTTTACATCTGGGGAGGAGCGCTGTTCATTGCGTCGGTGCCACTGCGGCTGGCCATCTCGTCGACAGGCGCGTGGCTGAGTTTCGCGAAGTTTCTTGTGGGCTAGGCGCGCGGCCGTACGCGAGGCGCGATCGCCTCGTTCCTTGGCCGCCCGCGAGGCCCGCAGGCCGCCGTTCAACTCTGCAGGAGTGTTTCCATGAGAAGACTCATCGCATCTACGTTCGTGTCACTTGACGGCATCATGCAGGCACCCGGCGGACCAGAAGAAGACCCCACAGGAAGTTTTGCGCTTGGCGGCCGGAGGTCCGCCTTCGGGGACTGGGACGAAGGCATGGATGTCTCAGCAACTGGTTTCGAGGGCACGGAGCGCGGCCGCTGACGATGATCAGCGGGCCGGGGCCCGGCTGGGCCCCCGGGCCATAGACCCACAGCCGTGCGCGGCATCGTCGCTGTGGCGCCCGACTTGCCTGGTCAGTCTCGATCTTCGTGACCCGCCGTCGCTGGCAGCCTGGCTGCGCATCGTCTTGCCGTCGAAGACGGATAGGACGTCCGCGGTGTAAGCGGGCTGGGGTGTGTCTGCCGGCGGAGTGGCGAGAAGAACGAGAAGCGGCGTACTCATCCGTTCATCAGAAGCGTGCGAGTCGATCGCCGGTCACGGTTACAATTGCGCCTTCCCTTGGAACAGAACACACGCAACCGGTGGGCGCTCGGCGTCCTCTTCGGCCTACTGCTGTTCGCGCCGTTGCGTGCGTTGGTCGCCACGCGTAGAGATGCCTTCACGATCGACGAGCCATGGCACATCGTGGCCGGCGTGTCCCATCTCCGTAACGGCGACTATCGGCTCAATCCGGAGCAGCCGCCGTTCGTGAAGCTCGTCGCCGCCATGGTAGCGCGCGATCTTCGATTGCCGCCGTTGCCGCAACTGACCGGCAAGTCCGACGAGCGCCGCTTCATCGACAACACGATGTTCCTCGGCAACGATGCGGACGCGATCCAACGGCGCGTTCGCGTGGCCATGACGCTGATGAACACACTGCTCCTCGCGCTTCTCGCGGTCGCGATCTGGCGGACGCTCGGCCCGGTCGTCGCGGCCGGCGCTCTCGCCTTTCTGGCGATCGATCCGTCGGTTGCAGCAAACATCCCCGTCGTCATGACGGATCTTCCCATCGCGCTCGCCGGCACAGCCGCGGCGCTCTTCACCGTCGCAGCTCTGGTGCGCCGAAGCGGTGTCGATCTCGCGCTGGCCATCCTCTCTTTCGCCATTGCCGTCGGCAGCAAACACTCGGGACCGATCGTCGCGGTCGCACTCGTTCTCATCGCGGCAGTGGTGATCGTGCGCACGCGCACAGAACCTCGATTGCGATTCGCAATCGGAGCAACCGTCATGCTGTTCGCCGGCGCGTGGATTCTTCTGTGGGCGCAGTACCGTTTTCACTTCCTCGAGGCGGGATCCGTGGCCGACTCGACGAATACCGCGTTGTCGCAGAAGATCGGCGATGTTCGATCTCCGACGATGCGAAGCGGATTGAAGATCGCGACTGCGATGCGCATCGTGCCGCGGCCCTACATTTGGGGACTGGCCGACACCATCCGTGCCGGCGCAGAGGGGCGCGGGATTCCCGTCTTTCTGTTCGGCACGACGTACCGGGATCGCGGCCCTCTGTACCACTGGCCTGCGATCATCGCGGCAAAGCTCCCTCTCGGGCTGACGGCGCTCATCGTCATCGGCATCATTGTTCTCATCCGCTACGGAATTGCAGCAGAGTGGCGGCTGCCCGCCGGCGCACTGGCGATCCTCTCGGCGCTGTTCCTCTTTTTTCTCATGCGCGGTTCGGCGTATGCGGGAATCCGGCATGCTCTTCCGCTCTTTCCGCCGCTGGCCGTGCTAGCAGGAGCGTCATTCACCGCGATTCGATCGCGCCTTACCGCCGCCGCGGTGACGATGGCGTTGCTCGCTGCCGCTGTTTCCGCGGTGCCGACAATACGGCCGTGGGAGTACTACAACGAGGCGTTTGGCGGCCCCGCCGGCGCGTATCGCCACTTCAACGATGAAGGCATCGACGTCGGCCAGCGGACGAAGGATCTCGCGCTCTACTGCAAGTCCCGGCTGGAGCCACGCGGCGTGCGCCCCTACGTTTTCTACGCGCTCTCACCGCAGGAAGAAAGGAGCCGCCATCTCAACATCCACTCCAGCCGCGCCGCTGACGTCGAAGACAATGACGATCCGGTCATCACCGGCACGTTTCTCGTGCACGCCAAGGCGATCATGCGCAACCCGGAGCTGCGCGCGCTGCGCGACGTCGCACCCTCGGATCGCATCGGGAATCTGCTCGTTTACAACGGCACCTACCGCCTGCCGGGCCTTCGCATCGACCCATTGCGGCGCAAGGCCGATCAACTCCTGCGGTCGAAGACTCCCGACTTTGCGCGCGCGGAGAAATATCTCCGCCGCCTGGTGCGACTCGACCCGAACCAATCCGGCGCATACATCCACCTCGGCAACATCGATCTGAGCAGGCATGCTGCAGAGGAGGCGATCGCCGATTACGGCGCGGCGGTGAACACCGCTCGCGACGACATGAAGCCGGCGATTCGCCGCCAGATCGATCTCCTGGGACGCGCCGACTGGGCGTCATTGAAACCGATCAAGGTTCCCGAGCGAGAGTGACTCGGGCCGCCTCTTGATCTAACCGGATGCCACCATCGCGTCTAGTCTAGTCCTTGACCAAGCGAAGATCGGTGGTTGAAGAAAAGAAAAAACTCGAAAAGCTCTGTGTTTCAATTGTTGTGTCGAAGAACCATTGAAACGGCAAAGGAGCTTTTCGAGTGAAGAAGATCGTACGTCAAAAACTGGCTCGGGAGAAGAAGCAGATTGAGCGGCAGCTTGAAGCGGCCGTGGCGGTCAACGAAGGTGGGCCGGTGCTGGGCGGCGGCAACATCGAGTACGAGTTGTCGAGCAAAGCGCGAGGGATTGCGCACGGCGGGATGGGCCTGATCCAGCGAGTGGTTCGCAGACTGGGCTTGGCGCAAGCCATCAATGGCAAGGTGAAACTGCTGAAGATTCACAAGCCGTATCACGAGTCCGATCACGTGCTGAACATCGCGTACAACGCGTTGTGCGGCGGACAACGGCTCGAGGACATCGAGTTGCGGCGGAACGATCGGGTGATGCTGAATGCGCTGGGGACGCCGAGCTTGCCCGACCCGACCACGGCCGGAGACTTCTGCCGGCGTTTCAATGACCAATCGATCGAGGGGCTCATGGATGCGATCAACGAGACGCGGCTGAAGGTGTGGGCCAAACAGCCGGGTTCGTTTCGAGCCGCGAGGGCGCGGATCGATGCCGACGGATCGATCGTACCGACCACGGGCGAGTGCAAGGAAGGAATGGACATCGCCTACAACGGGATCTGGGGCTACAGCGCCCTGGTGGTCTCGCTGGCGAACACGCACGAGCCGCTGTACCTGGCCAATCACGGGGCGAACCGGCCCTCGCACGAAGGAGTGATCGGATTGTTCGACCGCGCCATCACGCTGTGCCGGCGCGGGGGCTTCCAGGACATTCTGCTGCGGGGCGACACGGACTTTTCGATCACCACGGAGTTCGACCGGTGGAACGCAGACGGAGTGCGGTTCGTGTTCGGCTACGACGCGCGTGCGAACATGGTCGAGCGGGCCGAGAACACGGCCGATTCGGTGTACCGCGATCTGGAGCGGCGTGCCGAGCGCGAGATCCTGACCCGTCCCCGCACCCGTCCGGAAAACGTGAAGGACCGGATCGTTCGGCAGAGGAAGTACAAGGCGATCCGGCCGAAGAGCGAAGAAGTGTTCGACTTCGAGTACAAGCCGGTCCACTGTCGGACCTCCTACCGGGTGGTGGCACTTCGCAAGAATCTGTCCATCGAGAAGGGCGAGGAAGTGTTGTTCGACGAGATCCGCTACTTCTTCTACATCACCAACGACCGGGTCATGACCGCCGACGAGGTCGTGGATGAAGCAGCCCAGCGGTGCAACCAGGAGAATCTGATCGCGCAGCTCAAGAGTGGTGGTGTGCGCGCCCTGCACGCGCAGGTCAATACCCTGCATGCCAACTGGGCATACATGGTCATGGCCGCCCTGGCCTGGAACCTGAAGGCGTGGGTGGCACTCCTGCTGCCGGTTCATCCGCGTTGGGCCGCCATGCATCTCGAGCAGCGACGCCGCCTCTTGATCATGGACTTCCGCACCTTCGTCGCGGCGTTGATCCACATCCCGTGTCAGATCGTGAAGGCCGCGCGTCGAATCCGTTATCGCCTTCTCGCCTGGAACCAATGGCAGCTCGCCCTGTTCCGACTGCTCGACGCCGTGTAAGCGTCGAAGCCGACGCCGCGCTGCGAAGAATGGGCTCCGCCACGGCAGACTGAACGATTCAACCGAGATCAAAGGAAACGGGAAGCGATCACCACGATGACAAAGAAGACGAGGCGGACGGATGGCGAAGCATTCCCGCGACAACCCCCTCCGAACCACCGTGCTCGTATCAAATACCGCCTAATGGACATCGCTTGTTTAAGGTCTAGTTCTAGTGCAGTGTACGCGTATGCCTCAGGGACGTTTTCGTCGCGACGGATCGCGAAAAAGATCGAAGAGGACGTGGCGTTTCGGTTTTTGGCAGGGGGGAACTTCCCGCAACATCGAACGATCTGCGATTTTCGGAACGAGCATCGTGCGGAGTTCATCACTCTGTTTGGGCGGATCGTGCAGATCGCAAAGGGCTTCGGCAGCGAAACAGTGCGGTCCGCGAGATGCGCGTGGCCGGAGAACTCGAACTGCGCGGGTTTCGCATCCTGCGGTGGGACCCGCCCGGCGCTGGCCGGTCGGTCGGCGAGCACAGGAGTCAAGTGGAGGGAGAGGAAGAAGAAGCCGAGGCACAGGAACGGCACTGGCGGCGCCCCGGCTCGGGTGTCAGGTTCGCCGGCGATAGAGCACTGCCGAAAAGGAACGGCACGCAGCCGACGCCCGTGGTCGTCGCGGGCGATCGACTGTCCGGGTCGTTCGAGCGCGACCCCCGGCGCGTCGCTGACGCGTAGCCTGCTCGGCGCCGGAGACGTTCGATCCTCATGAGCCAGTCGATGATCTGGTTCGTCACCGTCACGATCTCCACGCGATCGTCCGCACCTCCCCACCGAGGCATAGAATCGCTCGAGGAGGCTCCACCATGCCCACGTACATTTCGTTCCTTCAGTACACGGCCAAGGGAATCGAGGCGATCAAGGAGAGTCCGAAGCGTCTCGATGCGGCCAGGAAAGCGTTCGAAGAGGCCGGCGCAACTCTGAAAGAGTTCTACCTGGTGATGGGGGAGTTCGACGCCGTGATCGTCTGCGAGGCGCCGAACGACGAGGTCGTGGCCCGCGTGAATCTGATGATCGGAGCCAAAGGCAGCGTGCGCACGCGCACCTGCCGCGCCTTCACCGAGAAGGAGTACCGCAAGATCGTCTCGTCGCTGGCCTGACCGCACAAGGATCGGAGGAAGCATGGATCGGCGTCTCCGCGCGGCGTTCTGGGCGCTGCGCATCGGTCTGGGCCTCGGCGCTCTTTCCGCCGGCCTCGACAAGTTTTTCAATTTCCTCACCGACTGGTCGATGTACCTCAGCCCGCTGGCGACACGCCTCGTCCCGATGAGCCCCACCGCGTTCATGCGCGTCGTCGGCGTGGGGGAGATGATCCTCGGCCTGGCCCTGCTGGCGGGATTCACGCGCTGGGGCGGCTACCTGCTCATGGCCTGGCTCATCGCCATCGCCATCAACCTCACCGTCACCGGCCTGTACTATGATCTCGCCATGCGCGATCTCGAGATCGCCATCGGGGCATTCGCTCTGGCGCGCCTTTCGGAAGTGCGCGCGACTCGTGACGCGTGAAGGAGAACACGATGAAGAAAGCTGCAATGGTCCTGCTGGCACTGACACTGGCCCTCCCGCTCGCCGCCGAGACGTGGAAGAACGTTTCTCTCATGGACGCCAACTGCGCCGCGAAACCGGACAAGATGGCCAACCCCGATGCCCACAAGACCTCGTGCGCGATGCAGTGCGCGAAGTCGGGCTTCGGCGTCGTCGCCGACGGGAAATTCGTGAAGTTCGACGCCAAGGGGAACGACCTCGCCAAAGAGGCGCTGCAGAAGAGCGACAAGAAGGATCACCTGCGCGCGACCGTCGAAGGCGAGATGAAGGACGGCGTCATCCAGGTCTCGAAGCTCACGCTGGAGTGACGGGTTGGCGCGGGACGTTACCGCGCCTGCTGTCGGATCGTCGTGCCACCGCCCAGATTCCTCGCCGTCTTCGCGGCTCGGAATGACGGGTGGGCGCGGACGGATTACTTCAACTTCCTTGCGCTCCGCGCGTTCTCGGTTGCCTGGCCGAGCGTCTGCAGGACGTCCGGTTCCCTCTGCAGGACGCCTGCGCCGTACCCTTCCTTTGTGATGAACGGGAAGTCGACTTCCTGGAACGGCACGCCATCGGGGAGACGCCCTTTGCGGTAATACCAGATCTCGCGCGTTCCGAGCCGGTACGGCGCCTCCAGACTGTCGCTTCTCGAGGAGCCGGTCAGGGCGCCGAAGCCCTTGACCTGATTCCCGCCGGTCTCGGTCGTGGCCCCGCCTCCGCGCAGCTCGGCCATGGCATCGGAATCGGCGCTGACGTTGGAGACACCGACGTACGTCGGCGGTCCGAGAAACGCGAAGACCAGGCCGCGATCGGTTTCGCGGCCTGGCAGTTTGTCGGTCGCGAACGCCGCATCGGCAAACGCGACGCGACGTTCGAACTCAGAGCGGAGCTCGTTCGCCGGCGTATCGGGCGTCGGATCGAGCGCCTTCCAGAAGTCCGCGATGAACGCTTCGCGCGCGGCCGTTGAAAGAAGCGCCGCGAATTCCTTCTTCTGTTCGCTGCTCAGCAGATAGCGCAGGGGAGATGTCACCCAGGCCACGTCCGCCGGAAGAGTCCAGCCCGCGGGAACCACGAACGCCGCGTACTTCGTGGCCAGACCATTGGAGCGGCCGGCCGCGGCTCTCCTGGCCTTCTGGAATGCCTCGAGCACGGGACGGGGAAACGGTGGCGAGGTGATCGACGCATTCGGCGACAGCACGACGAAATTGATGAACTCGTCCTTCGCTTCGTCGGCGCGACCGAGCGCGGCCAGGCTGGCCGCGCGATAAAACGAGATGGCCGCGACGAGCTTCGGCCGTTCACTGGCCATGGCAGGCTGCTGGCTGGCGGCATCGAGCGCCTCCACGGTGGCGAGCGAGGCCTTGTAGTCACCCAGCGAGAACTCGGTCTTGGCGCGCGTGAAGAGCGCGCCGAGCGACTGCGCGTGAACGGGTGCAGCGAGGAGAGAGCCGAGGAGGAGCGACAACGCCACAACGCCTGTGCGCTTCATGCCGCAAGTCTACGACAGCACAGGCCCGGCGTCAGCGGCGCAGCCCGACCAGACCCGCGGAGGGCCGGTGGGCGAAGGGGTCGAACTTGCGTTGCAGCGAATCGGTCTCGATGGCTACGCCATCGCGCAGGGCCAGCTCGTCGATCACCGTTTTCAGCCAATCCTCGCCGTCGGCGATGCGCAGTCCCGCTTCGAACCTGCCTTTTCGCTCGGCCGGCCGCGCCCAGATGACCGTCGCCGGGAGCCATACCTGCGTGTCGTTGCCGTTGATGGCGAAACGGAGCCGGCCGGAGCTTCCCGGGGTCAGCAGCTCCGGAGTGCTGAGCCGCGCGCCTCGAATCGACAGATCGAGCACGCGAAGCCGTTCCTGATCGGAGAAGGAGACGGTCAGGGGAGCGATGACGCGATAGCGCTCCAGGGCCCGGCTCTCTTCGATGGCGATAGCTGCGCGGGTAGCGAGGAGATCATCGATGAGGTGGCGGATCATCGACACCGAGCGCTCGAACGTGATGCCGCAGAGATAGCGGTCCGACTCCTCGTCGTGCATCGCGAACGCGGCCACGTCGCACCAGACGGCGACGGCGGGCGTCTCGATCGTGGCTTCACCCGTGCTGATCGCGAAATTGAGGTGCCGCCCGATCTCCATCGACCGCGTCACCTGCAGCCGTGCGCCACGGGTGGAGATATCGACCACATCGGCGTTCGCGTCACCGAGCCGGGCGGCCAGCGGTGTGACCACGAAATAGCGGTGTTCGTTTCGTAGATCTGCTTTCATTTCGCGCTCTCGGTATCTCCAACTTAGGAGCCGGGCGTCAAGGACCGATGTATCCGGCCGTCAAGGGATCGTCAATTCACGAATCTCTGCCGGAAGGTCAGAACGACAGGTGCGGGAGGGCGTTCGTGCACGAGGGGCAGAGCCAGGAGGCCAGCCAGAGTGCTCCAGCCACGAGAGCAAGCCAGATGAAGATCAGCGCCACGCGCGCTCCCCACGCAACCTGATGCTCGATCACGGTCGTGCCCGCGAACAGGTCGCCGAGTCGCTGGCGGCGGCGTGTGAACGCGGCTGCGAGAAAGGCGATCGAGTAGAACAGGATCGCGTCGATGAGCCGGGCCAGATTGCGGATCAGCGCCGCCGGCCATCGGTCGTTGCCGGAGTCGGTGCGGACCTGCAGTCCCAGGAGACCTTTGCCGAGGGTGGCGCCGAAGAGGGCTTCGAGCACGACGTGATAGGCGAACACGAACAGGACGACGCCGATGCTGACGATGATCGACAGCCGCACCGGCGACAGCGGAGTCGTTCCCGCCTTCGACCAGCGCTCGGCCATGAGCGCCGCCGGAATTGCGAAGAGGGCCAGGATCAGCAGGCGGTCGACGATGAGCGCGAGCATGCGATCGCCGATGGCCGCGTAAGGCTGGGTACTGGAGGCGGAGGTGGCACGCCGCGGCCGCCTGGGATCGCCGGCGCGATCGCGGTCACCGCTCGGGAGGATGTACCCGCAGACGAAGCACTTCAGCGGGCTTCCCTCGTTCTTGACACCGCATGATGGACAGAACACTGAGGTGATTGTAAACGGGCCGGACGCAGAAGTCAGATTGCGGTGTTAATCTTCGCGGCCCATGTGGACCGCCCGTCGCATCCTCAAAGATCTCGCCGACACCGACCGCCGCAGGGAGATTCTGGTCTCGTTCTGGAAGAACGCCGAGCCGCAGAGCCGCCTGCTGGCCGGCGCGTACCTGGCCAAGGCGGTGCATTTCCGTGAGGAGACGCTGCGCAAGATGCCCGCGGACAAGAAGGCCGACCTGCTGGGCTCGCGCATCGGCGTCCCGGAGTTCGACCAGTTCCTGGAAGCGGCGCTCCTGCAGTACCACACCCACCATGCCAACGAGATGATGGCGGCATTTCTCGACAAATGGGGTGTGCCGCACACGAAAGGCGCGATCGAGTCGGACGACTACAAGGCGCCCTCGATCGAGCAGGTGAGGAGCGCGGTCTCGGAACTTGGATCGGCGTACGACCGCCACGACATCTCCCTCTATCTGGCGTCCGCGGGACTGCTCATGGGCGACGAGTGGCGCGAGGCGATGTGGCCGGTTGTGGATGAAATGGTGGATGAAATGGTGGGTGGATCGTAGGCCGTGGTGGGGGTGGGTCGCAGGTCGCGGGTCATGGGTCGCGGGGCCTCTTCGCCGCCCCCGGCGACCGGCGACCGGCGACCGACTCACGGACCTACGACCCAGGCCCCTCCTCTTCGCCGCCCCCGTGACCTGCGACCTGCGACCGGCGACCAACCGACGACCCACGACCCACAACCCTCTCGACTTCCTCCGCCGTCAACTCTCGCGCCTTCCCGATTTCCAGATCGCCGATTTGGATTCCTGCGATGGCCACGCGTACGAGCTTCAGCACTTTCGCCTCGAGCGCCTCGACCATGCGGCGCACCTGACGGTTGCGGCCTTCGGTGATGGTCATTTCGAAGACGCTCTTTCCTCCCGGCTCGCGCAGCCGCTCGACGCGCGCCGGCTTGGTGAGGCCGTCGCGTAATTCGATCCCGCGTCGCAGGCGATCGAGCTCGTCGTCCGACAAGTGGCGACTGGCTTTGACGAGATAGGTTTTGTCGACCTTGAATTGAGGATTCGTGGCGCGTTCGGCGAAGTCACTGTCGTTGGTCAGGATCAGCAGCCCGCTGGTATCGAGATCGAGCCTGCCGACGGGAAAGAGATAGCGCTCCCGATCGGGAAGCAGGTCGTAGACCGTGGGGCGGCCGGCCGGATCGTCGTAGGTCGTGAGATAGCCCTTCGGCTTATAGAGGAGCAGATAGGTTTTTCGTTCCGCTGCCAGCGGCTTGCCGTCGAACGACACGCCGTCGCGGTCGAGATCGATCCAGCAATCGGGATCGGTGACGACCTGTCCGTTGACCTGCGCGCGCCGCGCGGCGATCCAACGGCGCGCTTCGGTCCGCGATCCCAGGCCGGCCTTGGACAGCACGCGCTCGAGCGTCTTCAGGCGCCTGTGGCCGGGCGGCGGCGCCTTTACTGTTTCAGCAGCCGCTCGATTTCTTCGACGCTGATGGGTTTGCAGAACAGGAACCCCTGCATTTCGTCGCATGCCAGCGCGCGCAGGATACCGCGTTGCTCCTCGGTCTCGACACCCTCGGCCACCACGCGCAGTCCGAGCGCATGAGCCATGGTGATGATGGCGTCGACGATCGTCTTTTCGGGCGTGAGGTTGCCGAGGCCGCTGATGAAGGAGCGGTCGATCTTGATGCCGCTGATCGGCAGAAACCGCAGTTGCGCCAGCGACGAATAGCCGGTACCGAAGTCGTCGAGCGAGACCCCGACGCCCATGGACCGGAAATGCGAGAGGCGCCCGAACGTGAGGTCGCTGTCGCGGACGGAGAGGCTCTCGGTGATTTCGAGGTCGAAGGCCCGCGCGTCGACATGCGTTTCCGACAGGACCTGCTCGACCATCTGCGTGAGCTTTTCGTCGTGGAACTGGCGGGGCGAGAGGTTGATCGACAGCCGCAGGTCCGATCGTCCCGCGCTCTGCCACTGGTGGAGCTGGCGGCAGGCGGTCCAGAAGACCCACTCCCCGATCGGGACGATGGCCCCGATATCCTCGGCCAGCGGGATGAAATCCTTCGGCTCGAGCACGCCGTTGCCGGGGCGGCGCCAGCGCAACAGTGCTTCGAAGCCGGTGATCTGATTCGTGGCCAGCGAGACCAGCGGCTGGTAGAGGAGAAACAGCTCGTCGCGGCCGACGGCTCGTCGCAGAGCACTCTCCAGCGTCAGCCGCATCTCGGCGCGCCGCTGCGCGAGCGGTGTGTGGAACTGATAGTTGTTGCGTCCCGCTTCCTTGGCCCGATACATCGCGCCGTCGGCGTTCTTGACCAGGGTCTGGCCATCCTCTCCGTCGTGCGGCGCGATGGCGATGCCGATGCTGGCGGTGACGAAGAGCTCGCGATTCTGCACGACGAACGGATGCCGCACCGCGTCGATCACCTTCTGCGCCACCTTGGCCGCGCTGGCGGCGGCGGTGGGATGATCGATGTCGGGAAGGATGAAGACGAACTCGTCGCCTCCCAGCCGGGCCACGGTGTCGTCGTTGCGCAGACAGGTGACCAGGCGCGCGGCCACGGACCGGAGTAACTCGTCGCCGGCGCTGTGTGCCATCGTGTCGTTGATGAGCTTGAAGTGGTCGAGATCGAGGAAGAGCACGGCCACGGCGCGAGAGTGACGCCGGGCTTGAGCGATGGCCAGCGCCAGCCGGTCGTTGAACAGAAAACGGTTGGGAAGATCGGTGAGCGAGTCGTGGTAGGCCTGATACTCGATGCGCTCCTCGGCCAGCTTGCGCGCGGTGATGTCGATGGCCGTGCCTTCCAGGGTCTCCTCGCCGACGTCTTCGGACATCGTCAGAAACTCGTTGAGCAGGAGCCAGAGCGGCGTGCCATCCTTGCTGCGCATGCGCACTTCGAAGTTCTCGGCGACGCGACGCGTGCGGATCAGGGAGATCAGCTCGTCGCGGTCGGAGGGACGGAAGTACATCGACGGCGTGTGCGCACCCAACATCTCCGCCGGGCTCTCGTGGCCGAAGATGCGGGCGAAGGCCGCGTTGCACTCCACGAGACGGCCGGAAACGGTGGAGCGAAACACGCCGGCGACATTGCGCTCGAAGAGATTGCGGTAACGGCGCTCGGCACGGCGCTGGTCGGTGACGTCGAAGGAGACCCCGATGACTCCGTCGATGTTCCCGTTCTCGTCGCGGAGCGGGTGCATGAGCAGGTGCAGGTCCCGGTCCCGCCAGTTCGATTCCATGGCGATGTGCTCGCCGCGCAACACGCGATGGTGCAGCTCCAGGGCCCTTTCGTAGCGCTCGTCGCCCTTCATGGCCTCCGCCAGCGGCTTTCCCACCATCTCCTCGGTCCGGAATCCGGTGTTGGAGAGTTCGCCACCCGATGAAGAGGTGATGACCAGATTGCGATCCGTGGTCCAGGCGTTTGCCGGAAGCTGATCGAGGACGATGCGCATGCGGCGCTCGATGGCCTTCCGGTCGGTGATGTCGCGGGCAGTGACGACGATCCGCTCGACCACTCCGTCCGCCGACACGATCGGAACGCCTGCGCTCTCGACCTCGACGAACGTGCCGTTGGCGCGGACCAGACGCGCCTCGATGGTGTGGCCGGCCCGCTCCGTCACCCGCCGCTCCAGAGTCTGGATCAGGCGCTCGCGGTCATCGGGATGGACGAACTCGAGGTGCCGGTGCCCCAGCATCTCTGCGGGCTCATGTCCGAGAACGTCGCGGTGCGAAGGCGAAGCCCAGAGGATGGTGCCGCTCGGGTCCAGAAGGAGGATCAGATCGCGCGCATGTTCAGCGACCAGCGAGGCGAAATCGCCGGAACGAACCTCTGCGCCGCGCACTGCACTCTGGTCGTCGGGCATCAGGCAGCGAACGCGGTCATTGTAGCCGCTACTTCCGGAGAACCGGTCCGATCCGCCCAGTGATCAGGCGCGCGCCGCGCTGGTAGGTGACATACGCCCACGCCCACTGCACGAAGACCAGCAGGCGGTTGCGGAATCCGATGAGGAAAAAGATGTGCAGCACGAGCCAGAACAGCCAGGCAAGAAATCCGCTCAGCCTGATGCGTCCGAGGTCCGCCACCGCCGCGGCGCGGCCGATCGTCGCCAGCGAGCCCTTGTCGTGGTAGTGAAAGGCCCGCAGCGGCTGACCGGCAATGGCCCGTTCGATGTTCATCGCCGCGTGCTGGCCGCCCTGAATGCCTCCCTGCGCGACACCCGGCACCAGCGTCCCGTCCTCCCTGGTCACGGCGGCGAGATCGCCGGCGACAAAGACTTCCTTGTGTCCCGGAACGGTCAGGTCGCGATCGACGATGACGCGGCCGGCGCGATCGAGAGGGACGCCGAGCGTCTTCGCCAGCGGTGAAGCCGCCACGCCCGCCGCCCAGAGCACGGTCCTTGTGGCGATCTGCTGATCGCCGAACGCGACCTCATCCGCCGTGACCCTGGTGACCTGGGCGCTGGTGATGACTTCGGCCCCCAGCGCCACGAGCTGTTTACGCGCTTTCTCCGACAGGTCGGGCGGATAGACGGGGAGGATGCGGTCCTGACCTTCGAGGAGAATCACACGCGCGCTCGACGGATTGATGTGGCGGAAGTCGCGGATCATGGTCTGGCGGGCGATCTCGGACAGCGCTCCGGCCAGCTCGACGCCGGTGGGGCCGCCGCCGACGACGACGAACGTGAGCCACGCCTTCTGCAGCTCCGGGTCGGACTCGCGCTCGGCCGCCTCGAAAGCGATCAGTACGCGCCGGCGGATCTCCAGCGCGTCGTCGATCGTCTTCAGTCCAGGTGCGGCCGCTTCCCACTCCGGGTGGCCGAAGTACGAATGCGTGGCTCCGGTGGCCACAAGGAGGTAGTCGTAGGCGAGCTCGCCGTCGGCGAGTCGCACGATCCTGCTGCCGATATCGATGGCCACGGCGTCGCCGAGGATGACCGTGACGTTTTTCTGGCGCTTGAGGATGCCGCGGATCGGCGCGGCGATGTCGCTGGGGTTCAGGGCCGCGGTAGCGACCTGATAGAGCAGAGGCTGGAAGAGATGATAGTTGTGTCGATCGATGAGCGTGATGCGCACGGGTGCGCGACGCAACGCGCGTGCGGCATAAAGGCCGGCGAATCCGCCACCGATGATCACGACATGGCGTTCGATGTTCGAGAGTGTACGCTACGCAGGCGATGGACAACGAAGTACGACATACCGTCTATGACGTGACCATGCGTGAGGGCGTGCCGCCATCTGCCGCGCGCGTCGCGGAGACGCTCGGCACCACCCGCGAAAGCGTCATGGCCTCGTTCCTTCGGCTCGCCGAGGCGCGGATGCTCGTCCTGCAACCCGGCGGTGAGATTCTGATGGCCGGCCCCTTCTCGGCGGTGCCCACGCCGTTCGAGGTCTCCGTCAGCGGCTATTCCTGCTACGCGAACTGCATCTGGGACGCCCTCGGCATCCCGGCCATGCTCGACGCCGATGCGGTAGTGCACACCAACTGTGCCGACTGTGGCGAGCGCGCCACGATTCGGGTCACCGGGGGGGAAGTCAGCGGCTCCGGCTTCATGCACCTCGTGCTCCCGCCCCGGCTCTGGTGGACGCACATCGTTTATACGTGACGGACGATGCTCTACTTCCGGTCGGAAGAAGACATCGATCGCTGGTGCTCGTTGTGGCGGCTGGAGCGCGGTGCCGTTCTCCCGATCGATCTCGGCTGGAAGCTGGCCAGGGCCTGGTACAGCGAGGACAGGCGCGATCCGCGATGGCGCCGGAGAAGCTCCCAGGAAGTGCAGTCGTTGTTCGCGTCGCTCGGACTCACGTCGGATTTCTGGAGAGTGACGTAGGGCTCTGGCCCTTACGCCGGCCCTAGGAGTCTGCGCGCCAGAAAAATTCGGCGCGCTACGATTCGATATGAGGCTCGATTTTTCCAGTTTGATGCTCGGCTTCGCGGAGTGCTGCGATCGGCGGATGGTCACGCTTGTATGCCGCCCAGCATGGCAGAAAGCACCTGAGTACCGCCGTTTTTGAAAAGCGTTCTACCGCGCAGACTCCTAGGTGAGTGCCGGCGTGCTCGACTTCGATTTCTTGTTCGTGCCGGAGCCGGGGGCGGATCCGATCTTCGCCGCGGCCGGATCTCCGCTCCACGACCCGTACGAGAAACAGCGCACGCACGTGAAGGTGTAGTCGACGCGGCCAGTGTCGGCGTTCTCTCTGGTCGCGGTCTCGATCTGCGACTGACAGCGATAGCAGAGGATCGAGTCGCTGCGCTGGATGTTCTCGACCATTCCCTCCACGGCCTGGGGGTGGAACTCCATCTGCCTCGGCCGCTGGGGGATGGTGATCGTCTCCTTACCGCGCGGACAGGTGAGGAAGACGTGATCGGCGAATGTGGTCTGCACGAAGCTGCCGTTCATCGTCACGCCCGCGTGCTTTGGACAGGGGACAGGTTTGCCGGCCCAGTAGAGGATGGCCAGATCCCGCAGCTGTTCGACTTCGGTGAGCATGCAGCGATTATAAGGTCGAAGGTCAGGTGGCCGGCGTCGCTCGAACGCTTCCTGGCGCGACGCCACCCTTCTCAATCTCGCCAAAAACGCGCATGAAATTCTCGCCGAGGACCTTGAGCACGTCCTGGTCGGAAAATCCGCGGGCCAGGAGGCGTTCGGTGATTCCGGGAAGCGCGGCCGCGGTCTGCAGCCCGTCGGGAAGCGCGGGCACGCCGTCGAAGTCGCTGCCCAGGCCCACGTGGTCGATGCCGGCCACGGTGGCGGCATGCACGATGTGATCGATGACGTCGTCGAAGCGCGCGGCCGGACATCCCAGAGTCCGGAACCATTCGAGATAGGAGGCCCAGTCGGTGCGGTCGTCGGGTGTCTCGTCCGTTCCGCCGGGACCTCCGCGCGGGGGACGCTTCTGCGCATGCTTGAGCACCTGGGCGACCTCGTCGTTCACGAAGGCGGCGAAGAAGTTGATCATGCAGACGCCGCCGTTACGGGCGAGATCGCGGAGCATGGCGTCGGTGAGGTTGCGCGGATGGCGGCAGAGGGCGCGGCAGGAGGAGTGCGTGGCCACGACGGGAAGGCGCGTCGTTTCGAGCACGTGGTCGAAGGACTGATCGGCGATGTGCGACACGTCGACGATCATGCCGAGGTCGTTCATGGTGCGCACGACCTCGCGGCCGAAATCGGTAAGGCCGCCATGGCGGCCGGCGTCGCCTGAGGAATCGCACCAGTTGTTCGTGTTGACGTGGGTCAGGGTCATGTAGCGGACGCCGCGCGCGTAGAAGTCGCGCAGGATGTCGAGCGAATCCTCGATGGCGTGACCGCCTTCGATGCCGATCATGATTCCGGCGATCCCGTCCTTCTTGGCGCCGCGGATGCCGGCCGAGTCGCTGCAGAAGCGAAGGACGTCGGCGCGCCGCTCCACCTCGCCGTGAATCAGATCGATGAGCCGGTAGGCGAACTTCGCCGGCTCGCGGTGCGCATAGAACGGGGGGACGTATGCGGCAAAGAACGTGGCCGTGATGCCGCTGGCCTCCAGCGTGCCCAGGTCGAGCTGCGCCTCCGGATCGGAATCGTCGATATGGATGCCCTGCCGCAGCAGGCGATAGGGAGTGTCGCAATGGCCGTCGACGATCGTGGCGCGGCGATGGAGCGCCGCTGCGGCAGTTTCCGCGGCCTCAGTCGTTATCGTACTCATCGAATGGTTCGGTCTTCCTTCCGGATGCGTGGAAGGGCGCGGTATGGTACCCCACCTCGGGCCTCGGTGCTGGGTGCTCGGTGCTCGGTTCTCGGTGCTGGGTTCTCGGTGCTGGGTGCTCGGTTCGAATGATGTCAGCCGAGGCCCGAGGCCCGAGGACACGTATAATCCGCGCTCGATGCGCACTGAACGCGATCTCGCGCCGGAACCGCGCGAGAACAGGCGGCGATTCATGATCGCCGGGGAGCACGTGATTCTGCGCGCGTTCGAGCGGGAAGACGCGGAACGCTGCTACCGCTGGATGAACGATCCCAACATCGTGCGCACGCTCAGGTCCCGCTATCCCATGGCATTCTCCAACGAGATGGAGTGGCTGCAGCAGGCCATGCAGGAGACCGCCGTTGACCGGCATTTCGCGATCGAGCGGAAGGACGACCGCTCGCACATCGGGAATGCCTCCATCAGCGAGATCGACTGGGTATCGCGGACGGCGTGGTTCGGCCTGTTCATCGGCGAGCCGACGGCGTGGAACCGCGGCTTCGGCGGCGACGCCATCGGAACGCTCACCCGTTTCGCGTTCGACGAGATGAACCTGCACAAGCTGCGCATCAGCGTGTTCGACTACAACGAGCGGGCCAAGCACGTCCTGGACGGCCACGGGTTCACGGTGGAGGGGAAGCTGAGCCGCGACTTCTACCGCGAAGGGAAATGGCACGACATCGTGATCTATTCGGTGTTTCGCGACTCCCATCCGAGGGAGCTGGAGCCGTGAGCGACCGGAAGATCCGCGTGCTCATCGCCAAGCCGGGACTGGA
Source organism: Thermoanaerobaculia bacterium (assembly GCA_038244815.1). GTDB lineage: Bacteria > Acidobacteriota > Thermoanaerobaculia > Gp7-AA8 > Gp7-AA8 > DASVHS01. The sequence goes on along the minus strand of JBBRTB010000001.1, from coordinate 180,275 downwards.
CGGTCACGACCGCGGTGCAAAGATCATCGCCCGGGCCCTGCGCGACGCCGGGATGGAGGTCATCTACACGGGCCTGCGGCAGACGCCGGAGCAGATCGTCTCCGCCGCGGTGCAGGAGGACGTCGACGCTATCGGCCTTTCGATTCTCTCAGGCGCGCATAACGTGCTCTTTCCGGAGATCATGCGGTTGCTCAAGGATGAGGGGGCGCACGACATCATCGTGTTCGCCGGCGGCATCATCCCGGAGCAGGACATCCCGCGGCTGAAGGCCATGGGCATCCGCGAGGTCTTTCTGCCGGGCACGCCGACGGCCGCGGCGGTCGAGGCCATCCGCAGTGCGGTTCCGCACTGAGGGCAACGAGATCGTCTTCGACGACGGCGGGATGAATCTGCTGTCGTCGGGCGCGCTGCGGGAGCTCGGCGAGGTGATTCGTCATGTGGCGCGCGATACTCCGCTGCTCACCTTTCGCTTCGCACGCTCGGCGGGGGCAGACATGAACGAGATGCTGGCGTTCGACGCCGAGGCTGCCAGGCGCTTCTCGCGGGACGGGCAGGAAGTCTTTGAGTCGATCGGGAAGCTGCCGATGCTGACCGTGGCTCTCGTCGATGGCGACTGCTTCGGCGGAGCGCTCGATCTGGCCATGTCCTTCGATCTTCGCTTTGCCACGCCGCGCTCTCGTTTCTCGCATCCCGGCGCACGACTGGGCATCGTCACCGGGTTCGGCGGAACGTCGCGATGGCGCCGGATCGTGGGCCGCTCCGCAGTAAACGCGCTAATGCTCGGCAATCACATCCTCTCAGCTGAGGAAGCCTTGTCGATCGGACTGGTCGATCGTGTGGGGGAGGATCACCGCGAGGCGCTGGAGCAGCTCAAGGCACTCGATCCGGGAACCGTCCAGTTAGTCAAGACATTGACCAACACCGGGGACCGGCTCACGCGTTCGCAATTGCTGCTCATGGCCGCGCGCCTGGGCGAGCTTTACGAAATGTCCGGTTCGTAATCCTCCAATCTCCCATCTCCAGTAAGGTACGATTGCCCACCATCGATGGAAGCGCTCGAATCACACCTCGACACCACTTCCTCTGAATTCAAAGCGAATCGTGATTCGCTGCAGGCGCTCGTCGGCGAGCTCAACGAGCGTCTGGCCGTGGCACGCGCCGGCGGCGGCGAGAAGTACATCGCCCGGCAGAAGGAACAGGGCAAGATGCCGCCGCGGGAGCGCATCGCCGAGCTGCTCGATCCGAACACGCCGTTTCTGGAGTTGTCGCCACTGGCGGCGAATGGCATGTACGACGACGAGGCGCCGGCCGCCGGCATCATCACGGGAATCGGCCGCATCCGGCAGCGTGAATGCCTGATCATCGCCAACGACGCCACGGTCAAGGGAGGCACGTACTTCCCGATGACCGTGAAGAAGCATCTGCGCGGCCAGGAAGTGGCGATGCAGAACCATCTGCCTTGCGTCTACCTCGTCGACTCCGGCGGCGCGTTTCTGCCGCTGCAGGCGGAGGTCTTCCCGGACCGGGAGCATTTCGGGCGCATCTTCTACAACCAGGCTGTCATGTCGGCCGCGGAGATCCCTCAGATCGCGGCGGTGATGGGCTCGTGTACGGCGGGAGGCGCGTACGTTCCGGCCATGTCCGACGAGGCGGTCATCGTCAAAGGAACGGGCACGATCTTCCTGGGCGGTCCACCGCTGGTGAAGGCGGCCACGGGGGAGGAAGTCACAGCCGAGGAGCTGGGAGGGGCGGACGTGCATACGCGGATCAGCGGAGTGGCCGATCACTTCGCGGAAGACGATCACGACGCGCTGGCCATCGTGCGCGATATCGTCGAGAATCTGCCGCCCGGCAGGGAGGACCCGCCGGGGCGCACCGATCCGGAGGATCCGCTCTTCGATCCGAAGGAGCTGTACGGCGTCATTCCCCGCGATGTCCGCCGGCCCTACGACGTCCGCGAAGTCATCGCCCGGATCGTCGACGGCTCGCGCTTTCAGGAGTTCAAGGCCCGCTACGGAACGACGCTCGTGACAGGATTCGCGCGCATCTTCGGCTATCGGGTGGGGATCCTCGCCAGCAACGGCGTCCTGTTCAGCGAGTCGTCGCTCAAGGCCACGCATTTCATCGAGTTGTGCTGCCAGCGCCGGATTCCGCTCGTGTTCCTGCAGAACATCACCGGCTTCATGGTCGGCAAGCAGTACGAGCACGGCGGCATCGCCAAGGACGGCGCAAAGATGGTGCATGCAGTGGCTAACGCCACGGTGCCCAAGTTCACGGTCATCATCGGCGGTTCATTCGGTGCGGGAAATTACGGGATGTGCGGCCGCGCCTACGCCCCGCGCTTTCTCTGGATGTGGCCGAACGCGCGCATCTCGGTCATGGGGGGCGAACAGGCCGCGGGCGTGCTGACGACCGTGAAGCGCGATCAACTGGCCAGGGAAGGGAAGGAGCTGACGGCGGACGAGGAGCGCGGCATCGCCGATCCCGTGCTGCAGAAATACGAGACCGAAGGCAGCCCTTACTACAGCACCGCTCGCCTGTGGGACGACGGCATCATCGACCCGGCCGAGACGCGCATCTATCTGGGACTGGGTCTTTCGATCTCCTATAACCAGCGAATCGCGCCGCCGCGGTTCGGCGTGTTTCGAATGTAGCCAACCGGCAACCCAGACCATGATCACCTGGTTCATCTTCGATCTCGGCAACACCGTCATCAAGCTCGCATACGAGCGAGTGATCGAGAACATCTGTGGCCAGTCAAGCGTCACGCGCGACGAGCTGCTGGAGATCTTCGAACGCCCGGGCGGCTATCGCGACATGGAGCTGGGAGCGATCTCCTTCGTCGACTTCCATCACCACCTCAGCGATCGCGCCGGATATCGGGGAACGGCGAGAGAGTTTCAGGAGTTGTGGGCGAACTTCTTCGACGGCCCCATGCCGGGCATCGAGGATCTGCTCGACCGTGTACGCCGGAAGTACCGCCTGGCCTTCCTCTCGAACTCGAATGAGGTGCACGCCGACGTGATCCCGAAGCAGTTCGCGGCGCTCTTCGGAAAGGATGACCGCTTCGTTTTCTCCCACCGATTCAAGGTCGCCAAGCCCGATCCCGAGATCTTTCACCGGGCCCTGGCCGTTCTCGGGACGCAGCCGCAGCACGCCGTGTTCATCGATGACCTGCTGGAGAACGTCCTGGCCGCCAGGGCCGTGGGAATCAAGGCCTTTCAGTACATCGATACGCCCGAGCTCGTGAAGCAGCTCGAGGGAAACGGCCTGCTCTAGTGGAGTGTAACGGCAGCTACATCCCGTTGCCGATGGGGCGGGTCATGGAGTCGTTGCCGTACCACTGCCGGTGAAACTGCAGCAGCGCGTCGCGGTCCGACGCGGCCGCCAGGCTCCTTGCGCCGTCCTCGGGATGGAAGAGCTTCGGAAACGAGTAAAGAACGAAGTCGTAGTTCTTCCTGGCGTACTCCCGGCCGAGCTTGCGGAAGGAGTCGCCGTCGATGGAGAACTTCGTCGTGCCCTTGTACGAAAGGTCGACGCGTGAGTAGCGCTTGTCCCGGACCTTCTTGGCGAACTCGAGCAGCGCCATGTGCACGTCCATCGGGGTCTGCCGCACGCTGACGCCGCGCAGATCGTAGACGATCACGCCGGGCACGACCCAGTACTGGTAATGCGCGGAAACCTCCATCCCCGCGAACGAGGCGTTCTCCTTCAGCACCTGATTCACCGGCTCCTGCAGGAGCAGGAGATTCGCGGAATACCCGATGAGCGCGGCGACGAGCGGAGTTCCAACCAGGACGATCCGTTTGTTGCGCAACGCCGGAATGGGGATGTTCACGCGCTCCATCCGGAGCTGCCGTTTCAGAAAGGAGCCGAATGATCGGCGCTTTTTCTCCTTTTTCGACGGCGGCGGCTCGACCGGAATCGCGTAATAGATGATCGACATCAACAGGCCGGCGGAGATCGACAGGATGCCCACCGGCCGGAACACCAGCAGGGCGCCCAGGCCCAGGAGGTAGGCCACCCAACTGGCGTAGTTGATGCGCGAGCGCAGCCGCTGCGAGCGCTCGCGGTAATAGTCTTCGTTCACGATCTCGCTGCAGTGCCGGCAACGGATGGCTTTCGAGGAGATCTCGCCCCCGCAGAACTGGCAGGGAACGTTGGAGTCGCTCAAGCGCCGGCGCTGCCCGGCGTAGTCTTCGGCCCGCCGCTTTGGCGGTTCCGGAGAGGGTGCGATGATCGGGACGCCGGCCGAGATGGCAGAGGTCCTCAAGAGAATGAGCCCACAGCTGTTGCAGGCAGCCGCGTCCGGTTCATTCGCCGATTTGCACTCTGGGCATTGCATGGTCTGTTATTAAGCAAACAGGCCGCCATGTATTTAGAATTCTCGGCCGTGACAGAGCGGACGAGGCGGGCATTCCGGGGGGCGGCTGGAACGGTTGTGCTCGCCGCGGCCGTCTCGATTCCATGCTCCGACCTAACGCCGCGCGCCTCGTCCCCATCGTCGCTCGATGTTGAAGCCGAGGCGTTTGTCGCGCCAGCGAAAGGGCGCGCCGTTGTAGGTCGACGAGATGTATTGATCGGCAGTCATTCCGTTGCTGTTCGTCAGGAGGACCTCGAACAGATGGCCTCCGATGGCACGCTTGATCCCGATCGACCAGCCGGGGTCGGCTTTGAGGCCGGAGGGAAGATCGTGGTTCGGTGGAATGAGTTCGGCAACGATCGAGAGACCCGGCATCACCTGCACGAGCGCACCAACGGGCACGTTAAAGGCGTGGTCGAACAGGGCGGCGGAGGTGTCGCCGCTGGCGACCCGGCCTGCCCTGGTCACGTAAGTCGGCACGGCGTAGACGTCGAACCTTTCGCCGAACTGGTGCGACACGATGGCCTGCGCAAAGAGGGACGAGCGATCGTCGATGCTGCGGGCGTTGCGGTAGTCGACGCCGGCGCGGAGGGCTGCCGAAAACGGGATGGCCTGCGCCTGTTGCACGAGTGCGTACTTGATGGCGGCTTCGTACGTCTCGAGCGCGCTGTGTCGCGTCAGGGAGACCTCCAGATCGCGAACGGGAACGTAAGACAGCCCGATGCCGACGTTGGCCCCGCCGTCGAGACCGAACAGAGAATGGACGCCGTTGCCGTCGATCGATCCGTTGAAGCGATGGCTGAAGCGAACTTCCCACGTCTGCGCGCCGGCCATGTGCGATGACGGCAACGTCAGCAGAAGGTCTCCCACCGGGATGGGCCGCAGCGGCGCGTAGGAGCCTGTCTGCTGTCCGAGCGCGCTTGCCGCTGCCAGGCAGAGGGAGGCCACCAGCATCAGCTTAGTCATTGGGAGCACCTCTGCGAATCCAGTCGCGGACGAGCGCGATCTGCGCGCCGGAGAGGAACGGTCCACCTTGCGGCATCCGGTCGCCGGTGATGCCCACTCCGTTGATCTTGCGGTAGAGATAGGAGTTGGCAGGATCTCCCGGCGCGATGCGATTGAGCGATGGGTTCTCGACCGACGCGACGCTCACGATGTTTTCGTAGGCGCGATCGGCAGTGAGCACCATGTTCTGCTGAGGCGCGATCGACCCGTGGCAGCCGACGGCCGAGCAGGCTGGCAGAACCTCCGACTTGACCCGGGTGAATGTCGCCGTGGGATCGACCGCACCGCCTCCGTCACCGGGGTCGGTCGGAATCTCGTTCAACTTTCCGCACGAAGCGAAGAGGAGGAACAGAAGGAAGAACGGTCGAGCCCGCATGCGCCGTGAGAGTAGCACAAGAGATTTCTTGTATAACGGTGAGCGGTGTCACGTTACGTCGTCATGGTCGAGCCGCGAAACCTTCACCATCCGTAGCTCTTTCCCGCTTCGGGCCGCTCGTGTCCGAGAAGCCCTTCCTGGAACTTCTGGAAATCCTTGGTCTTGACGAAGTAGCCGGGGATCACACTCTTGAGATAGGAGAGATATCGTTCTCCTTCCACAGGCTTCCCGCCTTCGGTGATGAGGTTGCCGTGGACGTCGTACGGCATGAAGACGACCTCCTCGAGGCCGCGGCCACGGAAGAACTTGATATCGGGGACGAAGAGCAGGTCCTCGGGAGAGACGCCCTGCACCTTTTCCCCGGTGTCCTGCACTTCGCGAACGACGCTGCGGGCATCGGCAGCGGTGATCTCCCTGACCCTGGCCTGGACGACGGCGACGTCCACCAGCTCGATCACCTCGCGGACCTCGTTGAAGTACTCGGATTGGGCGGTTCTATTGTTGCGGTCCTTGAATCCGAAGGCGATGGCCGTCTCGCCGCCGCGCTCGTTGCCGAACATCTCGACGCCACGCGGAACCCAGGCATTGATCACGTGCTGGATCTCTTCGATCGAGAAGCGGGCGCCGTCGCTCTGCGCGGTGACGGCGAGCTCCTTCAGAAATCCCCGGCCGGAGCCGATGTGGAAGCCCTCTTCCGAGAGCATCGGACCCATCGACCGTCCCATCGGCGCATAGGAGAACACGCGCTGCATCTCCAGCTGATACTTGCCTACGAGATCGATGACCGTGGCAAAGATGACGTTGTCGAGGAAGCTGTTGAAGGGAATGTTGAACGCGTCGAGCACATGGTTGCCGAGCTGCATGGCCAGCAGTTCGTCCATCGTCTCTTTGGCCACGTCGGGATGTCCGGGCTTCTGCCACGTGGCGTCGTGCGCGAACACCCAGAACATCTGATAGCCGTGCCGCAGCTCTTCGGCCATGATGCGCAGGACCGACATCTTCATGGCCTCGGTGGGCGCTTCCTCGAGCGTGAGGCGGTGTTGCTGGATCGAGCCGAGCTCGGTGGAAGCCTGGGTGCGGATGATGTCGCGGGCCGTGTAGAACATGTTGCCGACCATGTCGCCGGCGTTCTCATACCGGGTCTGTCCGGCCTGGCGTCCAAAAAGGATCTGATCGGAGCTGAGCTTCCCGACTTTGGCGAAGAGCTGATAGGGCGTCTGCGTGGGATAGAACTTCGTCCAGTGGTCCTGCAGGTACTTCAACTCCGGAAAGTTCTTCTTCTGCCAGTCGACGATGGCGTCGTGGTACCTGGGCGCAATCGTCTCAGTCGTGTAGGCTGCCAATCGGTGTCCTCCTCGATGCCATCAAATGGCAAAACGGGCGCGGCATCAACAACATTCTCACCGTCCGGCCCGCCAACGGTGCCATAATGCCGTCGTGAGGCGCGCATTTTACGCAGGTTGGGTCCCTGTCGGAAGAATGCGCGTTCTTCTGCGGCTGCGCTCCATGTAGCTCGCAGTCATTCAGGTGACGATGCAGCCGTTGACACTGCTTCACTCCGACACCTTTCCGATCAGTCGGTACGCGGAAGCATTGAGCCGCGAGTGTATCGCCGCTCGTGAGGTCGACAGTCTGGACGCGGTGGAGCGCGACGGATCGGCGCTGCGCGTCGTGCTCGTCGATCCGCGCATCATGCGCAGTGGAAACGGCACCAGCGCGGTGGACAGCAGCATCGCCGTCGTCGGGATCGGTCTCGACGAAGCACCGAAGTGGCTGAGCGACGACAGCATTTACCTCCACCTCCCCGAGAATCCGTCACCGGCAGTCCTGCTGAACTCGGTGCGCCGCGCCTACCAGTTTCTGTATCAGAAGGTCCGCAGCGATCAGCTCGAGCAGTTGCTGAGCGACCGCACCCGAGAGCTCAAAAAGGTCAGTGAAGTCGGGATTGCGCTCTCCACGGTCCGCGATCACGGCGTGCTTCTGACGATGATCCTCAACAAAGCGCGCGAGCTGTCACGGGCCGACGCAGGATCGCTGTATCTCCTCGACGAGATCGAAGGGCAGGGCAGGGTGCTGCGCTGGAAGCTGGCGCAGAACGACTCGCTGGACGTTTCATTCGAGGAAAAAGTTCTTCCCATCACCCGCCGCAGCCTGGCCGGCTATGTGGCCATGACGGGCGAGACGCTCGTCATCGACGATGCCTATAACCTGCCCGGCGACGTCGAATACACGATCAACCGGTCGTTCGACGAAGAGAACGGCTATCTGACCAGGTCGCTGCTGGTCTTCCCGATGACGAACCATGTCGGCGACATCATCGGCGTGCTGCAGCTCATCAACCGCAAGCGTTCCAGCGCCACGCCCCGGCTGACGGCGTCGACGGTGCCCTCGGAGGTGATTCCCTTCGACGAGGACACGGTCGAGCTCATGCGCTCCCTCTCCGGACAAGCAGCCGTCGCGGTCGAGAACAATCTGCTGTACGAGTCGATCGAACGGCTGTTCGAGGGATTCGTCACCGCCGCGGTCACGGCCATCGAACAGCGCGACCCCACCACCTCCGGTCACTCGTTCCGCGTCGCCGATCTCACCGTCGAGCTGGCCAGAATCGTCGATCGTGTCGACGAAGGCCAGTATCGCGACGTGCGCTTCACCCTCGAGCAGGTCCGGGAGCTGCGCTACGCATCGCTGCTTCACGATTTCGGCAAGGTCGGGGTTCGCGAGCAGGTCCTGGTCAAGGAGAAGAAGCTGTACCCGATGCAGCTCTCGACCATCCGGGGGCGATTCGAATTCGTGATGAAGTCGGTCGAGACGAAAGTGATGAAGCGGAAGCTGGACTACCTGCTCGAGCACGGCCGGGAGGGCTTCGAACAGTTCGGCGAACAGCTGGACCGCGAAGCGCTCGAGGAAATCGGGCGGCTGCAGAAGGATTTCGCGGTGATCGCTCAGTCGAACGAGCCGACTGTCCTGCCGGAGGGCGACTTCGCCTATCTGCAACATCTGGCCACTCGCGACTACGAAGACATCCGCGGCGAACGACGTCTGCTGCTCAACGCCGAGGAAGCGCGCATCCTCTCCATTCGCAAGGGCAACCTCGACTCCACCGAGCGCGGCGAGATCGAGAGCCACGTCACCCATACCTTCCGCTTCCTGCAAAAGATCCCCTGGACGAAGGATCTCCGCAGCGTTCCCGACATCGCCTACGCGCACCACGAGAAGCTCAACGGCCGCGGCTATCCACGCAGGTTGAACGCGATGGAGATCCCGATCCAGTCGCGCATGATGACCGTCTCCGACATCTACGACGCCCTGACCGCCAACGACCGCCCCTACAAGCGTGCCGTCTCGACCGACCGCGCCCTCGACATCCTGAAGATGGAAGTCAACGACGGCCTTCTCGATCCGTCACTCGTCGACGTCTTCGTCGAAGCGAGAGTGTTCGAGCGTGCCGGCGTGCTCAGGACGTAGCGGTTAGCGGTTACCGGTTACCGGTTACCGGTTTCCAGTTACTGGTTACCCTCCCTAACCGCTAGCCGCCTCATCGAGAACCGTGCGGCAGAACGCGGTTCTCGCATGGAGCCTTGACTCGAGCATGGGGCGGGCGGCGGGCGGAAGCCAGTCCGGTATCCACGAGGCGGCCAGCGCCTCGCGCACCACTTCCATGATGGAATGACCTTCGCGCCGGGCCGAGGCGAACCGCTGGGCCAGGCCGCGCACGCCGCTGTCGTCGATGAGAATCGCCGCGGCCACGGCGCGCTCCGCGTCGGTTTCGGGGGCATCGAGCCGGCGAATCGATTGCGCAACTTCGCGCAGCTCGCGCTCGTCGATTCCGGGAACGGTCAGAACGGCGCGCGAGATCGTTCCAATTTTGTCGAGCCATTTGCCGAGGCCGTGGAAGAGCAGAAGGAGCTCGAAGTCGCGGCCTCCGGACGGATGAATCCGCCTGGCAATCGCGGCGACGCGTTCCACATCATCGATCCGGGAAACGCCGTCGAGGTCCTGATAGAGAGGCTGGAGGAAGGAGAGCAGCCTTGCACGCAGTTCGCGGTCCACGGCGGCGGAGTTTACAAACTTTCGGCACCGCGGAGCGTACATTCAGGCATGCGAACTCGATTTCTGGTTCTCGCCGTGGCTCTCGTGACCGTCAGCGCCCACGCGGACATCTTCGGCTGCGGCCATACCGCCCGGCGTCACGCCTCTGCGGCCCTCACGGGGGTCTCACACATCACCGTGATCGGACGCGCTGGATCGCTGAAAGTTAGCGGGCGGAGCGGTGCTCGCGAAGTGGTCGCCACCGGCACCGCGTGTGCGGACTCGGCGAGCGCGCTCAACGACATCCAGTTCAACGTGCAGCAGAGCGGGTCGGAACTGACGATCGAGGCAGTGATTCCCGACCGCGTCTCCTGGTTCGGCGGAAGCAGCGGAAGCCTGGATATGGAAGTCACGGTGCCGGATGCCATGGCCATCGACATCACGGACGGCAGCGGCGGCACGATCGTCGAGAACGTCGGGCCGCTGACGATGGTCGACGGCTCGGGCGAACTGACCATCCGTGGCGTGCATGGTGACGCGAACGTGCACGACGGCTCTGGCGCGCTCACGATCGCTGACGTCGCGGGCAGTCTGCGCGTGGTCGACGGCTCCGGCGAGATGGACATCGACGGCGTCGGCGGCAACGTCACGATCACCGACGGCTCCGGCGGGATCACCGTGCGAAATGTGCAGCGCAACGTCACAGTCGAGGACGACGGGTCGGGCTCGGTCGATGTGAGGGATGTGCACGGCGACTTCACCGTGGGAAGCAAGGGCAGTGGCAGCATCGATTACGAGCGCGTCGCCGGCCGCGTCTCCATCCCGCGGCGGAATCGGTAGCCGTCATTAGAAGCGCCGCAGAGCGCGAGGAATCTGGGCGGCGGCGCGGTTTTCTAGCCTAGGATGGCCTCGAGAAGGCGATCGGTCTCTTCCGCACTCTCGAAGAAGTGGCGGGGATTCTCGGCCCGAAGAGTCTCTCCCGATGTCTTGCCGGAGGCGACGGCGATGGTGGTGGCATCGTAGGGAACGCCGCAGCGCACGTCATAGATGGAGTCGCCGATGATCACGACATCGGCGCCGGCGAAGCGTTCGCCGTCGAGCCGCGAGGCCCGTTGGACGGCGATGGGCGGCAGCTCTTCGCGCCTGGGCGAGTCGCTTCCGAACGCACCGAACGGAAAGAAACCGTTGAGTGCGGGCGGAGCGAGCTTGAGGCGCGCGCCTCCTTCGAGGTTGCCGGTGAGCAGCGCCAGCGTGACGTCGTCGAGCCGGTGCAGGGCCTCCACCAGCCGCGGGATGCCGGGTAAGGCCCGGACGCGCTGCGGCGTTGCGTTGCGTTGCAACCCCTGGAGATACGCCGGCCACAAGCGGTGGAAGCGTTCCGCGATGCCGGTATCGCTCCAGCCGGCGTCGCGGAGCACCATCGTGGCGATCTGCGGATCGGTGCGGCCGGAGAAGTCGTATGGGCGCAGATCGCCTTCGTAATCGTAGACGGCTTGCAGCGCATCGCTGAAGGCGGCGCGCGAGGCACCACCGTCGGTGACGAGCGTGCCGTCGATGTCGAAGAGAACGAGCCTGCGGCGCATGGGCGCGTCATTGTAGACTGCGCGCGCGAATGAAGAAGACGTCGCTCCTCGTCCTGTTTCTCACCGTCTTCATCGATCTCATCGGCTTCGGGATGGTCATCCCGTTTCTTCCGTTTTACGCGCGTGAATACGGCGCCAGCGGAGTGGTGGTCGGTGCGGTGGTGGGGATCTACTCGATCATGCAGTTTTTCTTCGCCCCGATCTGGGGGCGGCTGTCCGACCGCATCGGCCGCCGGCCGGTCATCCTCATCAGCCTGACCGCCAGTTGCATCGGCTACGTGTTGTTCGGTTTCGCGCGGCATCTGTGGGTACTGTTCGCCTCGCGCATCATCGCCGGAGCGGGTGGCGCGAACATCGGCACCGCCCAGGCTTACATCAGCGACGTCACCTCTCCGGAGGAACGGGCAAAGGGCATGGGTCTGATCGGCGCCGCGTTCGGTATGGGTTTCATCCTCGGGCCTCCGCTGTCGGGGTTCCTGTCGGCGATCAGCATCCATCAGGGTCACCCCGGAAACCTCTATCCGGGACTGGCCGCGGCGGTGCTTTCGCTCGCCGCGCTGGTCATCGCGTTCAGCGTACTGGTGGAGTCGAAGCCTCCCGATCTCGTGCCGCGCAGCGCGCTGCCGCCGCAGTTCGACCGCCGCATCTGGCGCGACGTGTCGCATCACGCCGTGCTGGCCGCGCTCATGACGGCGTTGTTTCTCACGCTGCTGGCCGTGGCCGGGATGGAGACGAGCGTGACGCTGCACGCGCGCGACCGCTTCAATTTCCAGCAGCTCGACATGGCCTACTTCTTCCTGTTCATGGGTGTGATCGTCGCCGGGATCCAGGGCGGGTTGATCGGGAGGCTGGCCAAGAAGGTCGGAGAGAAGGGCCTGATCATCGTCGGGGCTGCCTCCTTCACGATCGGGTTTCTGCTCGTGCCGCTGATCTGGAGGGTGCCGCTGCTCTATGCCGTGGCGTTCTTCATTGCCGTCGGGCAGGGGCTCACGTATCCGTCGCTGACCTCGCTGGTCTCCAAGGCCGCACCCGAGAACGAGCGCGGCAGCATTCTCGGCCTGGCTACCTCGGTCGGGTCACTGGCCCGGTTCATCGGGCCGATCGCGTCCGGTTTCCTCTACGATCTCGCGGGAGCGCGCGGTGCGTTCTGGGGTGCGTCCGTCCTGACGATCCTCGCGCTCGTGATCACCACCACACTCGGGAGAAAGTGAATGTCGATTCTGAAAGTGGCCCGCCTCGGCCATCCCGTTCTGCGCCAGAAAGCGTCGGACGTCGAGATCAAGGACATCAAGGCGGGCAAGTTCCGAGCTTTGATCGACGACATGGTGGAGACGATGCATGAATACGAAGGCGTTGGTCTGGCCGGACCGCAGGTGCATCTGCCGCTGCGCGTGTTCGTGTTCGAAGTGCAGGAGCGGGTGGCCAAGCGCCGCGGCGTGAAGTCGGTGGGCATCGGCGTGTTCTTCAACGCCACCTATGAGCCCGTCGGCGCCGAAACCGTCACCGACTGGGAAGGCTGCCTGAGCGTCCCGTTTCTGGGCGGCGAAACGCCGCGCTACAAAAGTGTCCTCGTGCGCGGATTCGATCACGACGGCGACGAGGCCGAGATGGAAGTGGACGACTTCACCGCGCGGATCTTCCAGCACGAGATCGATCACACCGACGGACTCGTCTACCTCGACCGGATGCCCGATCTGAAAACGCTGGGCTACACGATCGTGCTTTGAAGCACGGAAAGACAGCGAGGCGGACAATCGCCACGCGCGACTGCCCGCCTGCCGTCTCTCTCTCATACAACGATGCCGGTTCCGCTAGGAGGGGCTTCGTGTATGACGAGATTCAATATAGGCGGGGCATGTCAGAGGCCCATGCGCGCGAGCGTGATCCTTTCGTGAATCGGGCAGGCCTCAGATGTCGAGCAGGAACTGATCGGGCTGGTCGGCGCGGGAACGGTCGTACTCGGCCTGCAGATCGGTCTTGTGCTTCCACTCGATGTCGGCGAGCTCCATGAAGAGACGACCCAGCTCGGTCTCCGGCACACGCTCAGCCATGAACCGGTAGTAGCTCTCGGATTCGCGCTCGCGCTCCAGAGCGTGCTTGAGGGCCCGCGGCATGTCCAGGTTGGCGAGATCGCCTGGCAGATCGATGACGGGCGTGGGGAGATCGGGAGGAGCGTTGCCGACGACTTCCCGATATTTCCGCTCCATCTTGGCGCGGTGCATGAGCTCCCCGTCGGCCAGCTCGAGCATGCGCTTGCGCACCTCCGGGGTGCCCGCTCGCTCGGCGAGCTTCTGGTAGTAGACGCGCGTCTCGATTTCCGATTCGATTGCCTTGCGCAGAACCTCTTCGACCGTCGTCTCGAGCGGCTTCATCGATTGTCAGGCACCACGATACACGTCGGGATTGGGAATGGGGGTCTCGGCCTCGAACGGCGTCTCCCGGATCGGCTGCCCGATGCCGGTGCCGCCTGCCGTGCCCCGTTTGTCGATCGAGCCGTAGTACGGCCGCCAGCCCATCGGCGCGACCGGAAAATTCGGCGGGACGACGAGATCGCGCAATCCCACCACCGACTTCGCCCTCGAGTCGAGCGCCATCTCGTAGTCGCGCGTCATGTAGATGGCATCTTCGGGACAGGCGTCGACACAGTAGCCGCAGAAGATGCAACGCAGCAGATCGATTTCGTAGCGCACTGGAAACTTCTCTCGCGTGCGCGCGTCCTCGCCGGCCTCGATGGTAATGCATTCGGCAGGGCAGGCCGTCGAGCACATGTAGCAGGCCACGCAACGCGTCGTGCCGTCTTCACGAGAGGTGAGGATGTGCCGGCCCCGGAACCGCTCCGAGTACACGCGCTTCTCCTCGGGATAAGAGATCGTGGGGAGCTTCTTCATGTTGAAGAGATTCTTCAGCAGGTGCTTGAGCGTCAGCACCATCCCCGACAGAACCTGCGGGAGATAGGTGCGCTGCGCGGCCGAGAGCTTGTCCGCTTCGACCTTGACGACGCCGGGCGAGAGTCGAGTGATGACAGCCATGTTAGTGGTCGAGCTCCCCGGCCACGATGTTGAGTGAACCGATTGTGGCAATGGCGTCGGGAATGGTCTGTCCCGTGATCATGTGTCCGTAGGCCTCGAAGATCGGGAAACAGGGCGGACGGCAGCGGACGCGGTACGGGTTTTTCGTTCCGTCGGACACGAGGTAGAAACCGACCTCGCCGTTTCCGCCTTCCACCTGGAAGTAGGTCTCGCCGACCGGCGGCTGGATCCCGTGCATGATCAGCTTGAAGTGATAGATGAGCGATTCCATCTCGTTGTAGACCTTCTCCTTTGGCGGAAGGGCCACGTACGGATTGTCGACGATCACCGGTCCCCCGGGCAGCCCGCGCTTGATGGCCTGCTGCAGGATGCGGATGGACTGGCGCATCTCTTCGAAGCGCACCAGAAACCTGGCGTACGTGTCGCCGCCCTCGGCGACCGGGACGTCCCAGTCGTACGTCTCGTAGCCAAGATAGGGGCTGGCCTTGCGGACATCGAAGGGAATGCCCGTGGCCCGCAGGCAGGGTCCGGTGAAGCCGAAGGCGAGCGCTTCCTCCTGAGTGATCGGTCCGGCGCCGACGGCGCGGTCGCGGAAGATCTTGTTGTTCATCACCAGCGCTTCGACCTGGTCGATGAACTTCGGCAGCATGTTCACGATGCGCTGCGAGTCCGACAGGAAATCACCGGGCACGTCCACGGCCAGCCCGCCGATGCGCAGGTAGCTCGGCAGCAGCCGCGCTCCGCTGCACTTCTCGGCGAGGGCGATGATCTCCTCGCGCGGCTGGAACAGATACCAGAAGTTCGTCAGCGCGCCGACGTCGACGAGATTGGTGCCGATGCAGATGATGTGGTCGGAGAGGCGGTAGAACTCCGACAACATCAGCCGCACGTGCTGCGCCCGCGCCGGAGCCTCGATGCCGAGAAGCTTCTCCACGGCCATGCAGTAGCCGACGTTGTTGATGACGGCGGAGCAGTAGTTCAGCCGGTCGGTGAACGGTATGACCTGCTGGTACGTGTGCGTCTCGGACATCTTCTCGAAGCAGCGATGGAGGTAGCCGATCTCCTGGTCCACACCGATGATCTTCTCGCCGTCGAGCGTGACCGCGCATCGCAGCGTGCCGTGCATGGCCGGATGCGATGGGCCGAGGTTCAGAGTGACGCGCTCGAAGTCGGTATCGAGATCCTGGAAGCGCGGATCGATCTTCGGCGTGAGCGTGGCCACGTTCTTCTCGGTCAGCAGCCAGCGTTGCGCGGGATCGTAGTCCTTGCGCAGCGGATGGCCCTCGAACATCTCATGCGTGAGGATGCGGCGCAGATTCGGGTGCCCCTCGAACCGGATGCCGTACATGTCCCACACCTCGCGCTCGAACCAGTCGTAGCCGCGGAATACGTGCACCGAGGTGGGGACGCTCTGGTCAACGCCCACACGCACCTTCAGCCGCACGCGCTCGTTGTTCTGGAGCGAATAGAGCTGGTAGAGCACGTCGAACCGTTCCTCGCGCCCGGGATAGTCGGCACCCCAGAGGTCGAGCGGCAGTGTGAATTTCAGATCGGCGTGGTCGCGGAGCGCGGTCAGCACGTCGACGATGCGGTCGCGATCGACCACGAACGTGGGCATGTCTTCGCCGGTCTCCTGCGTCATGGCGGGATGATTCAGCTTCGCGGCGATCTCGGCGCCCCGCGCGTCGATCTGTTGCACGCCGGCCGGGATGTATGGCAGGCGATTCGTGGGCGCCGGACCGGTGTAGGGAATCGCGGAGAATCGAGTGAGGGTGCTCATCCGCGCCGGATCTCCCCGCGCTCGATTTTCTCCTTGAGCTTGAGGATGCCGTAGATCAAACCGTCGGGAGTGGGCGGGCAGCCCGGGACCCAGATGTCGACGGGAATGATCTCGTCGATGCCCTGCACGACGTGATAGGCGCGGTAGAAGCCGCCTGATGCGGCGCAGGCGCCCATGGCGATGACGTACTTCGGCTCCGGCATCTGGTCGTAGATCTTCTTCAGGACCGGCGCGATCTTGTCGACGATCGTGCCGGCCACGATCATCAGATCGGCCTGACGCGGCGAGAAGCGGACGACTTCGGCGCCGAAACGGGCGATGTCGTACGTCGACGAGACCATCGACATGAACTCGATCGCGCAGCACGCCGTGCCGAATGGAAGCGGCCAGAGCGAGTTGCCGCGCGCCCAGTTGACGACCGCATCGAGCTTCGTCGTCAGATAGGTTGTGCCGGCGAGGTCTTCAGGCTCGCGCTCGGCTTCACCGGGAAGGGTGATCAATCCCTTTTCGGCTTGTTCTCCGGGCGAAACGCCCGGCTTGCGCTTGATGATCGATTCAGAGGAGTCAATGTTTTGTGTGGGCATCACTTATGGCTGCGCGCAGCGCGCATTCTATGAACTTGAGAAACTTTTCACAATCGAGAACACCGATCCCGCGCGGTGCATTCATGCAAGGAACGCGCGAAGCGGGAGTGGGAGTCTAGGTGGGGGCTAGAATGACGCCCCAAGCCGGGTGGGCGGGTCGTGGGTCGTCGGTCGTTGGTCGTGGGGGCCTTACTGCTTCGAGGCCCCCGTGACCCACGACCAACGACCCACGACCACGACCCAAGAGAGAGGTTTCCAATGCGCAAAACCATCCACATCCTTTTCCTGACACTGGCGTTCGTCGCGATCGCGCCGCTCCGCGCGGAACTCCCGCCGCTGATTCCGCGCGACGTGCTCTTCGGCAATCCGGAGAAGGCGTCGCCGCAGCTCTCGCCGGACGGGAAACGTCTGGCCTGGCTGGCGCCGGATGCGAATCACGTGCTGCAGGTCTGGGTCAAGACCATCGGCAAGGACGACGATCACGCGGTCACGTCCGAGAAGAAGCGGCCTGTCCGCTCGTATGCCTGGGGCCCCGACAACAAGACCGTGCTGTACGTCCAGGACAACGGCGGCGACGAGAACTTTCACGTCTACGGCGTCGATCTGGACGCCGGGACGGTGCGCGACTACACGGCGTTTCAGGGCGTGCGTGCGGACATCGCCTCGATCGAGCGGGGTGTTCCCGATCAGATCCTCGTGCAGATGAACGCACGGAACAAGCAGCTCATGGATGCGTACCGGCTGACGTTGTCGACGGGTGCGCTCGAGCTCGTGGCGAAGAACCCCGGCAGCGTCGTGGGATTCACGAGCGACAGGAACCTCGACGTCGTGGCCGCGCAGGGGACGAGGCCCGACGGTGGCAGCGAGATCCTCGTCCGCGACACTGCGCAGTCGGACTGGCTCTCGCTCATCAAGGTCGGTCCGGACGAAAACCTCGACCTCATCGATGTGACCGGGGACGGCAAGGGTCTGATCCTGGAGACCTCGGTCGGCAGTGATACGGCGCGGGTGGTGGAACGCGACATCGCCACCGGAGCGGAGAAGGTGATCGCCTCGTCGCTCGAAGTCGACGCCGGCATCGTCCAGGTCGATCCGAAAACGCACGCCATCGAAGCCGTGTCGTTCGAGCCCGGCCGGCGGTCGTGGAAGGTGATCGACCCGTCGGTCAAAGACGACTTCGCAGGCATCGCCAAACTCAACGACGGAGACTTCTCGATCGTGAACCGCGACTACGCAGGCAGGAACTGGCTCGTCGCCTTCAGCTCCGATCGCGGACCGACGCGCTGGTACGTCTGGAACCGCGACAGCGAGAGCGGATCGCTGCTGTTCAGCGCGCAGCCGAAGCTCGACAACCTGCAGCTCGCGGCGATGAAGCCGGTCACGATCAGGACGCGCGACGGCATGAACATGTACGGATATCTCACGTTGCCCGTGGGCGTGCCGGCGAAGAACCTCCCCATGGTTCTCTTCGTCCACGGCGGCCCGTGGGGACGCGATACATGGGGTTATCGGGCCTATCCGCAATGGCTCGCCAACCGCGGCTACGCGGTGCTGCAGCCGAACTTTCGCGGCTCGACGGGATACGGCAAGAAGTTTCTCAACGCCGGAAACAAGCAGTGGGGTCTGAAGATGCATGACGACCTCATCGACGCCGCGAACTGGGCCGTGAAGCAGGGTTACGCCGATCCGAAGCGCATCGCCATCATGGGCGGCTCGTATGGTGGCTACGCCACGCTGGCCGGGTTGACGTACACGCCCGACTACTTCGCCTGCGGCGTCGACATCGTCGGTCCCTCCAATCTGCGCACGCTCCTCGCTTCGATCCCGCCGTACTGGAAGCCGATCCGCACGATGTTCAACGTGCGCATGGGCAATCCGGAGGATCCGGCCGACGCCGATCTCATCCGCAACGCCTCGCCGCTGTTCAAGGCCGATGCGATCCGGAAGCCGCTGCTCATCGGCCAGGGAGCGAACGATCCGCGCGTGAACAAGGCCGAGTCTGAGCAGATCGTCGACGCCATCGAGAAGAACGGCGGCTCGGTGACCTACGTCATCTACAGCGACGAGGGTCACGGCTTCGCGCGCCCGGAGAACTCGATCGATTTCAACTCCCGGGCCGAGAATTTTCTGTCCGGATGCCTCGGCGGCCGGGCCGAGGCGATCAGCGGCGATCGCTATCCGGGATCGACGGCGACTGTACGCGTGATCGAGAAGGGAAAAGAGGTCACGAAGCCAGCAGCAACTCCAGGCGCTTCACCACACTAGCCGCACGCCACTGCCCGGCGACTTCGCGCCCTCGCGCGCGCAGTCGCTGGCGCAGCTCGCGGTCGCCGATCACCTCGATCAGTTTCTCGCCGAGCTCCACGGCGTTGTCGGGCGGCGCCAGGGCCACGGCGTCTCCCAGGATCTGGTGAGGGTCGGTCGCGGTGACGACGCAGACGAGCCCGGAGGCCAGTGCCTCGAGCGTGGTCAGCGACAGAGGATCCTGGCGTCGGTTCGGAGCGATCAGGATGTCGCACGAGTGCATGAGCCGGGTCATCTCGCGGGTGTTGAGCCCGACGTGAAACTCCTGCACGTCGTCGAGGGGCTCTTCGCGCGACGGCGCCCACGGAGAGACGCGGACCAGGTCGAGCACCTGATGGAACCACCTCGCGTGCGCGACCGCACCGTAGCCTTCGCCGATTCCCTTCTCCTGAAGCTGTGAGCCGCCGGCTAAGAGTACGCGCGGCGGCTCGTTCTCGCGCGGCAGCCGATCGCGAAAAAGCTCGTCGTCGACGATCGGGTTGGCCTGCACGATCTCCGACTTCGCGCCGACCACGATTTCCCCCGGCTCCGGAACGAAGCGGCGCAGCTCGTCGACGTCGACCCATCCCGCGCGCGAGCTGCGCCAGGTGAGCGGCAACCCAGGTGTGACGATGCGCACGTGATGGCCGGCGCCGATCAGCGCGTCGGTCTGGGCGGCCACGATGCGTGTCGTGGCGGAGATGGCGGTGTCTTCGAGCAGATAGGCGATCCGCATCAGCGCTTCACGGCCTCCAGAAAGAGATTGAGGCCGAAGTCGCGCAGGTCCAGATAGCGCAGCTCCGGAACCCTGGAAGCGTTGTAGCTCGCGCGACGGACGGTGAACCCGGCCTCGTGCAGGGCGGACGTGAGATGCTCCTCGTCGTAGATGAACCGGTGATCGCCGCCCATGCGCATGTGCATGTTCAACGCCGCGCATGGATCGTCGCTGTCGAGGTAGGCGCGGCACCAGCGCAGGTGGCGCGGATCACGGCGCACGTAGATCTCGAAGACGAGGGCACGAAGGTCGGGGGTGAGGATACGCATCACCCCGCCGCTGCGAAGCACGCGGTAGCACTCCCGCAACACCACTCTTCCCGCCTCCTCGTCCACATGCTCGATGAAATCCTCGGAGTGAATGAGATCGACAGAGCCGGAGCGCAACGGCATCTCGCGCGTGAGATCGGCGGCGAGGTCGACCGGCATGGCCGGGTCGAAGTCAACATTGATCCAGCCGTCCAGCCGATGGTCGCCCGATCCGAGGTGCAGCCTGGTCCCGTTGGACTCGGCGCCCTTGGAGGCGAGCCACGCGCGTCGGGTGGCCTCCAGCGTGCGGAAGTACTCCACGATCACGGCTTCGTCTTTCTTCTCGCCGTCGTAATACGCGTTCTGCAGTTTGCGCAGGCGGCGCTCCTGACGCCGCAGCGCCAGCCAGTGGTGAAACGTCATGGCCGCTTCCGCGCGGTCACGTAGTAGCCGGAGGGCAGGAGATCGCTCTTCGAGAACCGCAGACCAGCCGATTCGAAGCGGGCGATCGTGGCATCGCGTTCGCGCGTGACCGTCAGTTCCTGCGCGTCGATGCTTTCGATTTCCCAGCCCGCGATCGAGAGCATCTCCTCGATCGATCGCCTCGTGAAAAAGCGGAGATGGCCGGCGCAGGTGAGACCCATGTAGACGTAGTCGAAACGGCCTTCCAGAAGGTCGGCGATGACGGAGGCATTGGCGATGTTGGGGATGCTCAGCAGAAGACGTCCGTCGTCGCGGGCCAGGCGCCGCAGATCGGAAAGGAATGTCCAGGGCTCGGCGAGATGCTCGACGATGTCGCCGCCGACGATCCAGTCGAACTGCTCGTGGAGAATGGCGGCGATCTCGAGGGCGTCGCCCTGGTAGACGTCGTCGAGCCGTTTCCGGGCGATCCCGGCGGCCCGGCGATCGAGCTCGATGCCGACCACGCGCACTTTCTGCCTTTGCTTGAGCGCCGCGCCCAGAGCTCCTTCGCCGCAGCCGAATTCGAGGACATTCTTCGCGTCCTTGCCGATACGGTCGAGCAGATCCTGGCGGCCGTCACCGCGAAGCGACGGCCACTGGTGGATGAAGTCGGATCGTGAGATGACCACCTCGCGCCCCTGGAGCGTCTCCAGCATCGACGTCGTGAGTCCGCTGATGTCGGTCGTGCGGCAGAGAAACGCGCCCGGATCGTCGAGGCTCCAGGTCATACGCTCGATGCCCGCTTCGCTTTGTTGAAGCGCGCTGGTCTCGAGCTCGAATTCGCGCAGGGTCATGTAAGGAGGAAGCGCGGCTCTTTGCGCAGGAACGGTTGCCTGGGTACTCGAAGGCAGCGCCGCAAAGGCGGCGGAGGCGTCGAGAATCGCGGCCAGGCGCTCGGGCAGCCGGGGCGAGGGCAGCAGGAGAGGATCGGTAACCACGAAAACGTGAGGCGACCGGACGTCGAGCACGGCATGGTGCGCGGACTCATTGAACGCGTAGTGATGGATCTCGGCGGCGTCGCGGCGCAGGAGGGCCTCCGCCTGCCAGCTCGCGTAGCGTTCCTCGATGGCCGGATGATCGTAGGTGGGAAACAGGATCGCGACCGGCATCGGCGTCGGAGTTTATCTCTTGCGGCGACTCAGTAAGTAGCGCTCCAGGCGGAGGGCGGTGTGGTGAGCGCGGAATTGCTCGACGACTTCGCGCCCGCGCAGGGCGATGCGCCGCCGGAGTGCCGCGTCGCCGACGAGACGGATGAGAGCATCGCCCGCGGTGACTGCATCGCCCTCGGGCGCGAAGAGCGCGTAATCGTGCGCGCCGTCGAACGACAAATACGACGGCACCTCGGACAGCACCGCCGCCAGCACCGAGGCCATCGACTCCGCGGCCGGAAGGCCGAAGCCTTCCTGATGCAGGCTCATGCCGAGGTAGAGGTCGCAGGTGGCGATGAGGCGGGCCATGGCCGCCGAATCGAGCCCGACATGAAACTCCGTTGCGAGCTCCGCGGGCTCATCATCGGTTGCAGGCCACTGCGAAACGCGAATGAGATCGAAGTCCGCGCCGGCCTTCCGGGCGTGACGAACCGCTTCGTATCCCACGGCGATGCCCTTGAAATCGGCCTGAACCGGACCGACCAGCAGCACCCGCATTTTGCCGTCGCGGAACTGCGGATGACGGAAGAAAACGTCGTCGACGATCTGGCCGATGTAGGTGGCGTCGCTCGAGAACTGCATGCAGATCTGCACGAGATGCGGGGAGACGGTGATCTTCGGCAGCGGGAGGCGATAGGCGGCGTCGATCTGCGGTTTGAGATCGCGATAGGCGGTGAACGACCCCTCGTATCCCTGGCAGAGATGAATGCCGCGGGTGGGCGCGGCCTCGTAGACGAATGGCAGCGTCTTCCAGAACGTGCCGATGACGAAATCGAACGGCTCGAGCGCGGCGTCACCGAACGATCGGACGTACTGCCACCTGGCGTCGGAATGCCGCCAGGTCAGCGGTTGGCCCTTGGTGATCAGAGTGACGTCGTGGCCGCGCGCCACCAGCGCGTCGGCCTGGGCCACGGCGACGCGGATTCCGCCGGCCATTCCGGTGTCTTCGAGCAGGTAGGCGATGCGGAGCGGCTGCATGGCGAGCGCCGCATTCTACGAGGTTGGAATCGGCAGCATGAAATCGTGCCACCACTCACCGGACGGCGGGTGACGTATTCTCCCGGGTTGTCGCTCGAGTTCACGCGAAGCGAAGACCTGCAATGGCGCCGGTAAAGCTCAATTACGATCCCGACTCGCTCCGCGAGCGCTACGCCCGGGCCGAGCCGTTTCCGCACATCGCGCTGGACGGTCTGTTCGACGATGCCGATCTCGACGCCGTGCTTCGGGAGTTTCCGTCGGCGGAACAGATGCGCTGGACGCGCTTCGACAATGCGCAGGAGAAAAAACTCGGCTATTACCACCAGTCGAGCACGATCAGCGACACCGTGCGGCGCTTCCTCGATGCCATGAACGGCTTCGAGATGCTCTTGTTTCTCGAGCGCATCACCGGCATCGAGGGTCTGATTCCCGATCCCTATTTCGGCGGAGGGGGGCTGCATCAGATCGAGCCGGGCGGGTTTCTGAAGGTGCACGCCGACTTCAATGTGCATCCGAAGCTCCATCTCGATCGCCGGCTCAATATGTTGATCTATCTGAACAGGAACTGGCGCGAGGAGTATGGCGGACATCTGGAGTTGTGGGACAGGGACGCGAAGCATTGCGTCGAGAAGATCCTTCCGGTTTTCAATCGCACGGTCGTCTTCTCGACGACCGACACGTCGTTCCATGGACATCCACATCCTCTGGGATCGCCGCCGGGCGTGACCCGCAAGTCCGTTTCCTCTACTACTACACGGCGGGACGGCCGAAAGAGGAAGCATCGGCACCGCACGACACGCTGTTCATTCCTTCCTGAAGCGCAGCAGGCGATAGACGTAGGTGCCGTCCGCGTAGAGGCGGCGGTAGCTCTCGCCGCTGGCGATGAGGTCATCGACCTGCGCGCTGCTGATCCCGAGATCGGCGATGAGCAGCGGGCGATATCGATCGAGGCGGTCCATGAAGTAGTCGACGGTCGGTGCGGCGCGCAACGAGAGATCGAGCTCCTCCGCTTTGCGGAACCCGTGGGCTCCAGCGGCCGCCAGGAACTCGTCGAGCCCGTGCAGCGTGCCTTCACGGGTGGCGAACTCATCGAGCACGAGGACATCGTTGGTGATGGCGGCGCACTTGGCAAACAGCGCTTGCGCGTCGATGTACTGCGACGACTCCTGGAACAACACGACGTCGAACGGACGCGGAACGAGGTTCTCGAAAGCGACCTGCTCGACGCGCACGCTGTCGCCGAACTGCCGGCGGACCATGGCCACCTGCTTTTCGTCAGGGGTAATGCCCTGCGCCTGGTACCCGAGCCGCGTCAGAAGAGCGAGCGTGGTGCCGAGTCCGGCGCCGACCTCGAGCAGGCTGGCTGGCGGGCTGGGCAGGCGGTCGAGGAGCAGCTCCGT
Source organism: Thermoanaerobaculia bacterium (assembly GCA_038244815.1). Classification (GTDB taxonomy): domain Bacteria; phylum Acidobacteriota; class Thermoanaerobaculia; order Gp7-AA8; family Gp7-AA8; genus DASVHS01. Next base: position 156,232 of record JBBRTB010000001.1, on the reverse strand, counting down.
CGACCGCTGCTGCGCGGTCGCAATCGATTCGTCCCCCCGATCGAACAGGCCGTAGTGAAGATGCGTGACGCTGCCCTCTTCATGCATCAGGACATGCATGAAGACATTGAGAGGATAGAGGAAGTCGCGATACGGAAGCTCACCCTGCACAGCCGCGGATTCTATGTTCCCTGCGGATGGCGCACACCGGATTCCGGCAGGAGACTGCTGGGTGCTGGGTCCTCGGTGCTGGGTGCTCGGTCCTCGGTGCAATCAACCCAGCACCGAGCCCCCAGCACCGAGCACCCAGCCCACTTCAGTTCCTCGACGGATCGGATCCGCGCCGGAACGGTGAGAGGAACTTCAGGCTTTCCACGCGGCTCTGCAGCTCGGCGCCGACTCGCTCGGCACGGGCGATGAGGTCATCGATCTCCAGCAGCTTCTGCTTTTCCTCGACCTCGAGGTTGAGCGACATGATCAGGGCGTTGGCCAGCGCGTCGAGTCCGACGGTCTCGATCTCGGGCACGGCCATCTGATCGGGCAGGTACTTGAGATACAACCGCGCCAGCTCCGCCAGCCACTCGCGCTGCGCGTAGGCATCCTCGGCGCGCTGGCGGACCTCCGGGCTGGCCACGACGCGGGCCGTTCGATACGGCACGCTTCCCACTTCGTCGACGATGCGGAAGCGGACGTCGCCGCGGACCAGGATGTTGAAACGCCCGTCGTCGAGAGGAACGGCCTGCTCGATCGTTCCCAGGGTTCCGCATGTGTGCACGGCCGGAGCGCCGAAGTAATCCGTCTCCCATCCCGGACGCAGCAGCACGATGCCGAAGCGCTTGTCGGCCTCGATCGCGTCGGTGACCATCTGCCTGTAGCGGGGCTCGAATACGTGCAGCGGGAGCCTCGTATTGGGAAAGAAAACGAGGTTCGGCAGCGGGAAAATCGGAAGGACAAACTCGCCTTCCGGGTAGACGGTCATGATGAGAATGACTGTATCAGAAGGCCTCCGCGACCGCTGTTTCGACCTCGTGCAGAGTGGCTCTCGTGTGAGCGAGGAGGAACGAACCGGCGCCCGGCGAGCGCACCGCGGCCAGGGCGGCGTCGAGCAGTGCCGGCCGCGACAGAATCATGGCCACGCGCCGGCTCCAGCGGATTCGGCGTGCGAAGAATCTCGCGTGCGCTTCGGCATAGGCGGCATCGTCCCGGCGGCCTGCGGCGGCGCGCAGCACGTGCGGTACGGCGATGGCGGCCGACTGGATGGCCATGGCCATCCCGTTTCCGGTGAGCGGGTCGACGATGCCGGAGGCGTCGCCGATCATGATCACCCCTCGCTCGACCGGGCCTCGCGCGCGAAAGATGACCGGCTCGGAGGTGAGGAATCCCTCCTGATCCGGCCGGTAGGACGAATACATCGCGTCGAGGCGGCTCTCTTCCCCGCGAATAGTGTCGACGAACGCCTGCCATCGTCCCTTGAGCCCGCTGAGACGTGATTCGTGAACGAGCCCGCAGATGTTGGTCCGGCCGTTCTCGATGGGCGACACGCCGAGATAGCCGCCGTGGAATGAATAGAGGTCAATCGTGGCGGAGGTGTCGCCGGCCGCCACATAGTGGCGCTTGAATCCGAAGCTGCGGTGCGAGTGATCGCGCACGAAAGCGCGGCCGAGCTGCGCGTCGAAGCGTCCCCATCGCCCCCACGCACCGACGATCACATCCGCTTCGATGATTTGGCGCTGGCCGTTCCGCTCGATCGTCAGCGGGTCGAGGCTCAGCGCCGTCCAGCCGGCGAACGATCGTGCCCCTGCCTCGAGGGCTCTGCGATAGAGGCGGTCATCGAGCAGCAGGCGGCTGACGCCGCGAGCGGTGGCCGGGAAGTCGAATTCGTAAAGGCGGCGCCGCGAGAAGATGCGGCATCGGCGGATCTGAGGCGTCTCGAACGAAACGCCGAGCCGGTCGAGGATCGGGAGCGCGTCGTAGGAGAGAAACTCGCCGCACAGCTTGTCTCGCGGGAACTCGTCGCGGTCGATGAGCGCGACATCAACTCCTCGCCGCGCCAGCAATGCCGCCAGCGTCGATCCCGCGGGTCCCGCTCCGACGATGGCGATGCCGGCCTTCATTTGTCCATGATGATGGCGAATCGGAACGGGAAAAACTTCCGCACACGGGCGGAACCGGCGGCACCGGCGATGCGGCGGGCCTCCTCGACGGTGTAGCCGCGGCGCACGGAGCCGGGCGCATCGAGGCGGGTGATCCGTCCGAAGATCCTCAGCGATCCGAGCAGAAGAACGAAGAGGAGCGGCACGTAATGCCGCCGTGTGTCCGTGACGGCCACGCCTCTCTTTGCCACGCGCAGCGACTCGCGGAGGATCGTCTCGTTTTCGCAGGGAGTGAAGTGATGGAAGAAGTGCGACGAGGTCACCACGTCGGCCGAACCATCGCGGAAAGGGAGTTGGAGCGCGTCGCCGACCACGCGGCGCGCGCGCGAATGGTTCCGAAGGTAGAGGAGGTGATCGATCTTGAAGTCGAGTGCCACACGCAGGACCTCGCCGGGAACCGACTCCAGCAGGTCGGCCGTCCCGGCGCCGAGGTCGACGATCGATTGCAGGCCGCGAAATCGTTTCAGCAGCCGCCGGTACGTAGTCACGCCGCCCAGATAGCGGTTGATGCGGCGCAGGTCGCGCAGCGATCGTTCCGCGTCGGCGGGCGGAGCGTCGTGTTCATCGAGAAGCTCGGGCTCGTCGAGTCGCGGCGGCGTGAACAGATTCATCTCAATCGGTTGCCCCGGACGATGACGTCCTGAGGGAGGCACTCCGATCACACACGCTTGAGCACCAGCGCCGAATTCTTCGAGCCGAACGCGATGGTGTTGCACACCGCGGCGTTCACGCGAGTGCGGCGGCCGAGGTCGGGGACGTAGTCGAGATCACACTCGGGATCGGGGTTGTCGAGGTTGATGGTCGGTGGCAGGACATCATCCTGAAAGGCCATCAGCGTCGCGGCCACGCCCGCCGCACCGCAGGCGCCCTGGGGATGTCCGATCATCGACTTCGTCGCCGATCCCGCCAGCTTCCAGGCGTGTTTGCCGAAGGCGAGCTTGACCGCGCGAGTCTCTACGCGGTCGTTGAGGTCGGTGGCGGTGCCGTGGTAGTTGATGTATTCGATCTCCGTCGGATGCACCGCGGCGTCCGCGAGTGCGAGTTGCATGGCCCGGGCGGGCTCTTCGCCCGACTCATCCATGCGCACGCGGTGGTAGGCGTCGCATGTCGAGCCGTAGCCGGCCACTTCCGCGTAGATTTTCGCGCCTCGCGCCCGCGCCGTCGACTCGCGCTCGACGACGAACATCCATGCCCCTTCGGCGAGGACGAAGCCATCGCGGTCGCGGGTGAAGGGACGGGAGGCCGACTCCGGCGTGTGGTTGAACGCGCTGGACACGATGCGCATGATGCAAAAGCCCGTCATGATGCCTTCAGTGATGGCGGCATCGGCGCCCCCGGTGATCACGTAGTCGCAGACGCCCAGCCTCAGATTGCGATAGGCGTAGCCGATGGCGTCGGTCGACGATGTGCAGCCGGTGGAGATGAGATGGGAGTAGCCGTGGAAGTCGTAGGCCATCGAGATCTCCGAGGCCAGAGTCCCGATCGTGCCGGAGGGAATCGCGTACACCGAGGCCTGCTTGACCGCACCCTTGTACCAGAGCTCGTACATCCGCTCGCTGAACTCGATGGCTCCGCCGCCGGAGCCGAGCATCACGGCGATCTGCCGTCGCGTGGCCAGATCGACGGCAGAGGGATCGAGCCTGGCGTCGCGGAGCGCTTCGTCCGTCGCCGCAACAGCCAGGGGAACGACCCGGCCGACATGCTTCATATTCTTCGAATCGATCCACACGGTGGGGTCGAAATCGACTTCACCGGCCACCCGGCAGGGGAGGTCACTGGCGTCGAAATGCGTGATCTCACGAACACCGCTCCGGCCCGATCGGAGTGAGGAGAAGTAATTCTCGCGCCCGACACCGTTCGGGCTCATGACTCCGATTCCCGTGATCACAATCCGTTCGAGGTTCATCCCGCTCCTTCCCACGACGGCTTAACCTGAATAGCAAGCCAAAGATTGCCATCTCCGGCCTATCGTTCGGTAGACGCAAAATCCTGACTTTTGGCCGACTTCACCCCGGCGCAGCTCGTGTTACTCTTTCTTCCACACAGAATGCCTCATCTCAAGATCCGTCTCCTTGGCGAATTCACGGCGGTCGATCATCGTGGCAACACGCTGTCGATCGGCAACCCCAGGCTGAAGGCACTGGTGGCCTACCTGGCCCTTCGTCTCGAGGAGGGTGGTCATGTCACTCAGATCGGAGACCTCCTGTTCGGTGAAGGGGACACGGCCATCCAGGTTGCCGATCTTGTCGGCGAGTTGCGTTACGCATTGCGCTACATTCCTGCGGATCTCGTGCTCGTTTCCGGCGAAGGGCTGCGACTCAATGCCGAGGCCGTGAGCGTGGACGCCGCCGAATTCGAGGCTCTGGCCATCAGTCCTGCCATCAATACCACGCGCGAAGCCGCTGAGCGTTACGCCGGAAATCTTCTCGAAGGATACGTCAGCGGCATCCCCGCGTTCGACGATTGGCTGCGCGACGAGCGCCTGCGATTCTGGCGTACGGCAGTCGGCGTATTCGGGCGGCTGCTGTCGGCCCAGATCAAGGCGGGATGGTGGGAGCGGGCGGTGGACACGGCCGGCCGGCTCCTGTCACTCGATCCATCGCAGGAAATCGTCCATCGCACCCTCATGCGCCTGCAGCTCGAACAGGGAAGGCCGGATGCGGCGCTGCGCCGTTACCAGGAATGCGCAGACATCCTGCATCGCCAGTTCGGCTCGACCCCGAGCGCAGAGACCGAGCGCGTCCACGACGAGATCGTCACCGCGCTGAACCGCGCTCCCGCTCCACGGGAAGTGTTTCGCAATCCACTCGACGGTCCGGTGCTCATCCTTCTGGTCGAGGACGATCTGGTCTCCTCCGCTCTGGTCGAGGGATTCCTGATGGAAGCGGGCTACGAGGTCGTGTCCGTGCCCGACGGGGCGGACGCGCTCATCGAGATCGGCCGCCGCAAGTTCGATGTGCTCATCCTGGACATCAACATTCCCACGCTCGACGGGCTGCGGCTGTTCGAGATCATGATCCAGAAGGGGATCGAGACACCGGCGATTTTCATCACCGGCGTCGCCGGCCCGGAAGCGGAAGCGCGCGCGCTGGAGATGGGGGCCGCGGATTTTCTGCGGAAGCCGCTGCGCAAGGAAACGCTGCTGCCGCGCATACGCACGATTTTGCAGCACGCCCATCGCGCCGAGCCGAAACGCCGCAGCGGCGAGTAGCGTTTTTCGGGGGAGCGTGCATCCTCCGCCCGGGCACCGTGGCACACTAGGAATCATGAGCGAGCTGGCGCTGCAACCGGACGAGAGCGAAAAGCGCCGCAGCGAGCGGACCTATCGTCTGGCTGTTTTCGAGATTCCCGTGCTGCGGGCGGTGGGCTCGGCGATCATCTGCGGCGGCGTCTTCCTGAACAATCGATACTTTTTCGGCGAGAGGACCATCCAGCCGTTCCTTCTGGTCTGCGCCGTGGCCACCGTCTATTGCCTGCTCTCATGGCTGTGCCTGCGGCTCTTCTACCGGCGGCTCCTGCCGATCGATCTCAGCCTGATCTTCCTCGCCACCGACGTGCCTCTCATGGCCGCGGCGGTGTATTTCTCCGGCGCGGAGCAGAGCTGGCTGTTCTTCGTCCTGCTCGCACGCGCCGTCGACCAGTCGCAGACGACGTTCCGCCGCTCCTTCAACTTCGCCGTGTTCGGAGCTCTCTGTTACGGCGCGATGGAGACGTGGGTCATCTATGTCGACAAGCGTCCCATCGCCTGGACGGTGTTCTTCGCGAAAATCATCTTCCTGCTGGCCATGGGCTTCTACATCGCCCTGCTCGCGCGCACCGCGGAACACCGGCGGTCGAACCTGCGCAAAGCGATGGGAATGCTTCGCGACGCCGTCCGTAAGAGCGAAGGGCAGGCTCTGGAGCTGCGCGAGGTCAGCGTCCGGTCGAAAGAGGCCAGCGAAGCGAAGAGCGAGTTCCTGGCGCACATGTCGCACGAGATGCGCACGCCGCTGCACGGGGTCATCGGGATGCTGCAACTGGCCATCGGTGACGAGACGTCCCCCCGCCGCGCGCGGCAGCTGGAAATGGCCCGGCGCTCGGCGGAGTCGCTGCTGGCCACGATCGAGGACATCCTCGACTTTTCCAAGATCGAAGCCCGCAGGATCGAGCTCGAGCCCGTGTATGTCTCGTTGCGGGATCTCATCCACGACACGATGAAGCCGCTGGGACTGACGGCCGCAACGAAAGGACTGACGCTGGTCGCCTCGGTCGAGTCGGATGTTCCCGACTCGGTGTGGGCCGATCCGCTTCGCCTCAAACAGATCATCGTCAACCTCACCGGAAACTCGATCAAGTTCACTGATGCCGGCGAGGTGTCGCTGCAGGTCTCCATGCGCGGGGGCCGGGTGAAGATCGACGTGCGCGACACAGGCATCGGGATTCCTGACGAACAGAAGGAGACGGTGTTCGAGCCGTTCAAGCAGGCGGACAATTCCCGTTCCCGCCGCCACGGCGGCACGGGCCTCGGCCTGGCCATCGTGTCGCGGATCGTCGACGCCATGGGCGGGGAGCTACGCCTGCAAAGCACGCCTGGAACGGGGACTGCCATCGCCATCGAGCTGCCTCTGGTGTTCGACAACATCGGAACGCCGCACAGGGCACGCTCGGATTTCAGCGGACGGACCATGGTTGTGATCGAGCCGAATCTCTCATCGCGCGCCGCCATCACGGGGATCCTGCGTGCCACGGGCGTGGAGGTCCATTCCTGTGCATCGCTCTCCGAAGTCGAGCCGCGGCGCTACGCCTGCGCGATCTCGGCCGACGAGTCGGTGGACATCACGCCCGCGGTCATCATCGCCTCGCCGCTCGCGCCGATCGACGACGACCGCGTGCGCGTGACCAGGCCGGTGACCGAGCGCGAGCTGATCGATGCCGTGAGCATCGCCATGGGTCTGTCCACGGCCGGGTTACCGGCCATCAACCTTCGCCAGCGCCTGAACGAAGCGGGTCTGCACGTCCTGATCGCCGAGGACGAGGCGGTGGGCCAGGAGTTCGCGGCGGAGGCGCTGCGGCGGCTCATGCATCGCGTCACGATCGTCGCTGACGGTGAAGAGGCGCTCCGCCGCCTCGACCGCGAGCACTTCGACATCGTATTCATGGATGTGTCGATGCCGATACTGGACGGGCTCGAAGCGACACGCCGCTACCGGGAAACGGAGCGGGGAAGCCGCACACCCATCGTCGCGCTGACGGCGCACTCGCGCCGCGAAGACCGGCTGAAGTGTCTGGAAGCGGGGATGGACGCGGTGCTCACCAAGCCCATCGACCTCAAGCAGCTCGAAGATGTACTGCGCTCGCTGACGGGCGCCGAACCGATCGTCAATGCCGTGGGCGGCAATCTCGCACTCCTGGCGCGCGTCAGCGAGGCGTTCGCCCGGCAGACACCCGCTCTGCTCGCGCAGATCCGCGAGGCCATTCTGGCCGGAGACGGAGAAGCGCTGTTTCAGAGCGCGCACAAGATGAAAGGCGCGGTGAGCAATTTCGAGGGCGATCCGTCGCTCGACCTCTCCATGATGCTCGAGACCGCGGCACGCGAAGGGGACTTTGCGCGCGCGACGACGATCCTGCAGCGGCTGGAGCCGGCGGCGTACGCGCTGGAGCGCCGGATCAGCGCCGTGGCCCAGGGTGGCGCCGCGGCCGCCAGCGCGTGATCACCGATTTGTAGCAACCGTCCGCGGGCAGGTCCCGACTAGTGAAGTGTAACGGCAGAATCGGGACCACCTGGCTTGGTCTCAACGCCGCGAGCTTCGTTGCGCCTCCTCAGAATAGTCCCCGCTATTCTTGCGTCGGTGCGCCTTGCTCGCGTCGCCGATCCTCTGCGCCATCTGCTCCCGATTCTGCCGTTACACTCCACTAGAATCGCGCCGTGCTGACGGCCATCCTCTCGCGCGCTCGTGTGCTTCCACGCCCCGCGCTCATCGTCGTCTCCTGGCTTGGCGTGGCCGGGGTGGCGGCCTGCCTGTTCGTGGCGCAGACGATCTTCGCGGGACGAGAGGCGAGATCGATCGCGTAAAGCCTGCCGTCGCCGCTGCCGGCGTACACGGTCCGGCCTGCGATCGCCGGCGAACCGTTGACCTCGCCGCCGGTGGGAAACCGCCACTGCATACCGGCGAGGCTGCGTCCGTCCGCCGCCGGATAGACGCCGCTGTGAGAGGCATCGCCGCGGAACATCGACGCTGGCTGGGCGATCGCGGAGGAGCACAACAGGAGCAGAAGCGAGAACCGTCGCATACTCGGCAACGTAAAGCGCTAACGTCCCGCGTTCAAGCTGCTTGTGGCGAACGGGATCTCCGCTGACGCAATCTGGATCTAACCCCAGCACCCAGCACCGAGCACCGGCCCCACTACGGCTCGATGACCGCGCCGCTCTTCGAGCCGGTCACGCTTTCGGCATACGCGCGCGCCACCTGAGCCGAGGGCATCCCGTGCGAGGGGTCCTGTCCCATGGCTTTGAGCGTTTCGCTGACCCAGGGAGGGCTGATGACGTTGACGCGGATGCCGCGCGGAGCTTCGAGGGCGGCTCCGCGCACGAAGCCTTCCAGTCCGGAGTTCACGAGACTGATCGCGGCTCCGCCAACCACGGGCGACCGCGAGAGCACGCCGCTGGTCACGGTGATGGAGCCGCGGTCGGCCACGCTGGCGAAACCGTACCGGATCAGATTGACCTGTCCCATCAGCTTGTAGGCAAGAGAGGTGGCGAAATCGTCATCGGTGAGGTCCGCGAGGGGCTTCCAGGCGCCGCTGCCGGCCGCGCTGATCACGGCATCGAGCGTTCCGGCAGCCTCGTACATGGCGCGAATCGACTGCGCGTCGCGCATGTCCACTCTGATGGAGCCGTGACTCCGGCCGGCCTCGATGATCTCGTTTCCACTCCTCAGAGCGTTCACGACTTCTTTTCCGATGACGCCGTGGGCGCCCACCACAAGAATTCGCACCTTACTCCTCCTCGAACGGAACACCGTCTTCGACGTTCTTCAGATGGTATGAGAGGGACTCCAGGTTGATGCGCAGGTCGACCGACTTGACCTTCACCCCATGACGGTGCCGGATCTGCACCGGCGCGAAGTTGAGCACGGCGCACACGCCGGCGTCGGCCAGGTCGTCATAAACCTGCTGCGCGCTTTCTGCGTTCACGGCAATGATCCCGATCTCCGCCCCCTCGGAGCGCACGATGCCGGCGAGCTTCGACACCGAGATCACCGGTACAGAGCTTCGCGTGGTTAGGCCGAGCCGGGCCGGGTCGATGTCGAAGAGCGCGATGATGTGGAACCCGTTGCTGTTGAACCCGCGGTAGTCCGCCAGGGCGATGCCGAGATTTCCGGCGCCTACGATGACGATGTTGCGGGTGCGGTCGATTCCCAGCGTGCGGATCAGTTGCCCCTTGAGCTTCGACACGTCGTAGCCGACACCGCGTGTGCCGAACTCGCCGAAGTAGGCCAGGTCCTTGCGGATCTGCGCGGAGTTGAGATGAAAACGCGACGCCAGCTTGTGCGAAGAGACCGTACGCTCGCTCAGCGACTCGAGATACGTCAGACAGCGCAGGTACACCGACAAGCGGGCCGTGGTGAGCTCGGAGATCGGCTCGCGGTCAATTCCAGTGGCCCGCTGCGTCATGGGACGGTTATCGGAGCAGCATCTCTCGGGCGGCCGCCCCTGCCATCTTGAAGAGCGGCGTGGGGAAGATGCCGATCAGGAGGATGCCGATCATGGAGATGGCCAGGGCACCGGTGGCGAAAACGCCGGCTACCGTGCTCGTGTAGCCCTCTGCCGGTTCCTTCATGTACAGGTAGTACACGACCCGAAGGTAGTAGTAGACCGAGAAAATGCTGGTGACGATGCCCACAAAGGCGACAGCCATGTGCCCGGATTCGATGGCTGTCTTGAAGATGTAGAACTTGGAGATGAATCCCCCCGTCGGCGGCAGGCCGGCCAGCGAGAACATGCACAGCGTCAGGGCCAGGCCGTAGAAGGGGCGCCGGAATCCGAGTCCGGCGATGTCGTCGAGCGTCTGCGGGTCGTTCTGATTCTTCGCCAGCAGCGACACGACGCCGAACGCGCCGATGTTCATCAGCGCGTAGACGATCGCATAGATCGCGATCGCCGCCACCGAGTCCTCACCGATGGTCAGCATGGCGATCATCATGTATCCGACGTGCGCGATGCCGGAGTACGCGAGCATGCGCTTGAGGTCGCGCTGGACGATGGCCACGACGTTGCCGACGATCATGGACAGGATCGACAGCGTGGCCACCATCTTCATCCACGACGTCTGCTGCAGCATCGGGGACATGGCCCAGAAGATCCGGATGAGGGCGATGAGCGTCGCTGCCTTCGGTGCCACCGACAGCCACCCCGATACCGGAGTGGGAGCACCCTGATAGACGTCCGGTGCCCACGGATGGAACGGGGCCAGGGCCAGCTTGAAGCCGAACCCGGACATGAGCAGCACGAACGCGATCGTCAGAAGAGGATTGCCCGGATTGGCCGTGGCGAAGAATCCCGTCATCACGGTGAGGTTCGTCGATTGCGTGGCGCCGTAGAAGAGCGCCGTGCCGTACAGGATGAATCCCGTTGCGAAGGCGCCCATGAGGAAGTATTTGAGACTCGCTTCATTCGACACCGGCAGCCGGCGCTGATACCCGGTCAGCACGAAGATGCAGATCGACAGGATCTCCAGACCGAGGATGACGATGAGCAGGTCGAGACCCTTGGCCATCATCATCATGCCCACGGTGCCCCACAGCAAAAGAGCGTAGAACTCGCCGCCGTCGATGCCCTCGCGCTCCAGGTAGTCGTGCGCGAACAACGTGGCCAGCGTGGTGGCCAGAAGAAACGTGAGGTCGAAAACGAGCGTGATGCCGCTGACCTGATACGTCCCGCCGAAGTACGTGCCGCCCCTGATCAGCCTCTCCGACCACATCGTGAGCACCAGGATGATGAGAGCGAGCGAGGCGCTGGCCGCCTTCAGCCGGGGCAGGAACGCCTCGAACAGGATGAGGGCCATTCCGCCGATGCTGAGGATGAGCTCAGGAAGAATCGCATTCATCCAGCCCGACTCCAGGATCGGATGAAGGTTCATCGGCCCACCTCGGCCACCATGGCCCGGCCCTGAGAACCGTTGACCGTCGATAGCAGTTGCTGCACCGACGGGGTCATTTTTCGAAGGAACGTATTCGGATAGAGGCCGATCCAGACCATCAGCACGATGATGGGAACGAGCGCGGCCACTTCGTTCCAGGCGATTTCCGGGATCTTGCGGTTCTCTTCGATCGTGATCGGACCGAAGAACAGGCACTGCACGAGCCAGAACAGATAGATCGCGGCGAGGATCACGCCCGTCGTGGCGATGACGGCGGCGCGAGGGTTGGTCTGGAACGAGCCGGAGAGGATGAGGAACTCGCCGACGAAGCCGTTCAGACCGGGCAGGCCGACCGACGACAGCATGGCGATGATGAACAGCGTGGCGTAGAGCGGCATGGTGTGCGCGATCCCGCCGTAGTCGGCGAGCTTGCGCGTGTGCCGCCGCTCGTAGAGCACACCGACGAGAAGGAAGAGCGCTCCGGTCGACAGCCCGTGGTTGACCATCTGCAGAATCGATCCTTCGACCGAGGTCTGGTTCATGGCGAAGATGCCCAGCACGCAAAACCCGAGGTGCGAGACTGAGGAGTAGGCCACCAGCTTCTTCATGTCGGTCTGCACCCAGGCCACGAGCGCACCGTAGATGATGCCGATGACCGCCAGAGCGATCATGAGCGGCGCATATTTGCGGCTGGCCTCCGGGAAATACGGCAGCAGGAAACGGAGAAAGCCGTACGTTCCCATCTTCAGCATCAGGCCGGCCAGGATGATAGAGCCGCCGGTGGGCGCCTCGACGTGCGCGTCCGGCAGCCAGGTGTGCAGCGGGAACAGCGGCACTTTGATCGCGAACGCCAGCGCGAAGGCGAAGAAGAGCAGCGTCTGCGCCGTCGAGGTGAGGTTCACGCCATAGAGATTGAGGACGTAGAAGCTCGGCTGTCCCGTGGCGTGGTAGTACCGGAAGCCGAGATAGATGATGCCGAACAACATCAGCAGCGAGCCGGTGATCGTGAAGAGGAAGAACTTGATCGCGGCGTAGATTCGATTGGCCCCGCCCCAGACGCCGATGATCAGATACATGGGCAGCAGAGTCAGCTCGAAAAAGACGTAGAAGAGGATCAGATCGGTGGCCAGGAACACGCCGATCATGGCCGCCTCCATGATCAGGAACGAGATCACGTACTCCTTGGGGTGCTTGTGAATCGTGTTCCAGGACGAGAGCAGTACCACCGGCGTGAGCAGCGTCGTGAGCAGCACCAGCCAGAGCGAGATGCCGTCGACTCCGAGCGAATAGGCGACGCCCCAGCGTGGAATCCATCGCAGGTGCTCGATGAGCTGGTAGCCGCCGATGCCCTCCTGGAATCGCACCACGATGCCGATCGAAACGAGGAACGTGGCCAGCGCCGCCAGGAGGCCCGTCCCCTTGATCGCCCACGCCGCGTTCCGCGGCAGGAGCGCCACGACGAGAGCCGCTGCAACCGGTAGCCAGAGTGTTGTACTGAGAATCGCCATAAGAATTCAGTTCGTCGTTCCGAGCCGCGCCTGGAATGACTTCATACGAGCACCCACACGAAAATCACGACAGCCACGAAGAACATCAGCGCGTAGTTGCGGACGTTTCCCGTCTGAAAGAACCGCAGCAGGTCGCCGGCGCCGCGGACGATGAAACCCAGCATCGCCGCGATGCCGTCGATGATGGCGTCCACCACCTTCCAGAAGAATCGCGAGATGGCCTCCAGGGGGCGGACGATCGCGGCGCCGTAGAACTCATCGACATACCATTTGTTCTCCATGCCGCGGGCGATGGCCGGCCAGGAGCGTTCGAACGACTCGTCCGCGGCCAGCCCGCGGTCACGGAAGCGCGCTCGCGCCACCCACCATCCCAGCGCCGCGATGGCCGCCGAGACGAACATGAGCAGATACTCGGTATTCGGCGAGATCTCGTACTGCGCTACCGGAACCCCGTGAATGTCCGCGAACACCGGCTTGAGAAACGCCGCCAGCAATTGATGGTGCGGCCAGCCCAGGATCGCTCCGCCGGCGGCGGAGGCCGCGGCCAGGATGATGAGCGGAATGGTCATGCTGGGCGAGCTCTCGTGCAGGTGATGCTCCTGTTCGTGCGTGCCGCGGAACTGGCCGAAGAACGTCAGATAGACGAGCCGGAACATGTAGTAAGCCGTACAGAACGCGGCCAGCGTTCCCAGAATCCAGATCAGCCAGTTGAATGGAGTGGGGAAGTACGGATTCGCCAGTGCCGAGGCCAGGATCTCGTCCTTGGAGAAGAATCCCGCGAAGGGCGGGAATCCGGAGATGGAGATCGTAGCGATGAGAAACGTCCAGTACGTGATGGGAATCTTCGAGCGCAGCCCGCCCATCCTGCGGATGTCCTGCTCGCCGCTCATGGCGTGAATCACGGAGCCGGATCCGAGGAACAGGCAGGCCTTGAAGAAGGCGTGCGTGATGACGTGAAACAGGCCGGCCGTGAACGCCCCGACCCCGACACCGATGAACATGAAGCCCAGTTGCGAAACGGTCGAGTAGGCGAGGACTTTCTTGATGTCCCACTGGCGGATGGCGATCGTGGCCGCGAAAAGCGCGGTGCACGCGCCGATGAGGGCGACCACCATCATGGCGTTTGGCGCGAGCCGGTACAGGGCGTTGGAACGGACCACCATGTACACGCCGGCCGTGACCATCGTGGCGGCGTGGATGAGCGCGGAGACGGGCGCCGGACCGGCCATGGCGTCCGGCAGCCAGACGTAGAGCGGAATCTGCGCGCTCTTTCCGCATGCACCGAGGAACAGGAGCAGGCAGATGGAGGTGAGGAGCCACGGCTCCAGTCCGCCCTTCGCGGCCGTCGTGGACACGATCGCGAAATCGAGGCTGCCGATGTACGCGATCATCAGGAACATGGCCACCAGGAACCCGAAATCCCCGATGCGGTTGACGACGAACGCTTTTCTGCCGGCGGCAGGCGCATCGTCGGTGCGGTAGTAGAAGCCGATGAGGAGGTACGAGCAGAGTCCCACGCCCTCCCAGCCGATGAACATCACCAGATAGCTGCTGCCCAGGACCAGGACCAGCATCATGGCCAGGAAGAGATTGAGATACGCGAAGTAGCGCGCGTAGCCTTCCTCGTGTGCCATGTAGCCTACCGAGTAAACGTGGATGATGAATCCGACCCACGTCACGACCATCAGCATCACGATCGAGAGGGGATCGAGCTGGAAGGCGAGATCGACCTTGACGTTGCCGGACGTGATCCAGTTGTACGCAACATCGACGTAGCGCACGCCGTAGTTGACGGCGTCGTGATACTGGAAGGCCGCGATCGTGCCGAAGACGGCCGCGGCGCCCGAGCAGGTGAGGGCCACGATCGTGACCATCGGCTTGCGTGCTTTGCCCCCGAAGATCCCGTTCAGCAGGAATCCGGCGAGCGGAAGCAGCGGGATGAGCCAGAGGTGGTTCAGCATTGATGCGAGTATTTCTCCTCACGTCCCTCGACGCGAGGAGATCTCGCATCGAGGACTACCTTCTTCTTCCCGGTTCCGGCCGGTCCTGATCGAGTCCGCCTTCATCGCGAACCCGGTCCTTGTAATCCTCGGACGATGCCGGATCGAGCTCCCAGCGGTGCTCGTCCCGGCCCTCTTCTTTCTCGCCGAACTTCAGTTCTTCGTCGTCGGCATAACGCACACCCATGGCCTCGCCGATCTCCCCGACGACGTTCTGGTCGGGGTTCGCCGAGCTGCCACCCGCCGCTTCGTCGCCGCTGAATTGGGCGTTGGCCCAGTTCGCGTCGAGATCACCGGCGGTAATTTTCGGATCGGCGAGCGGATCGTTCCGCAGTTCGTGAGCGAGGTTGGCTGCGCTCGCACTCACATCCGGGATGGGCGGCTCGATGCGGTCGTCAATCCCGTTGCGGTTGTGATCTTTATGCTCGCTTTCTTCCCAGTCAATGAGCTTTTCGGTCTTGTCCATATCCAGCTCCTTCTTGATGAGCTGGATCTTTGCGACGATTGAGCCAGTTTTTACCAGTGCATCAGATTCGCTTGGTCCACATCGATCGTTTCCCGATGGTGGAACAGGGAGATGAAGATGGCCAGGCCCACCGCGGCTTCGGCGGCGGCGATGGCCATCACGAAAAAGACGAAGATCAGCCCGTGCAGCTGGTGGAACTGGCGGGCGTAGGCAATGAACGTCAGGTTGACCGAGTTCACCATCAGCTCGATGGACATGAAGATGGTGATGCCGTTCTTGCGCGTGAGCACGCCGCACACGCCGATCGAGAACAGGATCGCGCTCAGAATCAGAAACCAGTGCGTCGGGATCACGGGCGAACCTCCTGCTCCGGCGTCGGGCGCCGGCTCACCATGCGGCCGCTCAGAAAGAGGGCGCCGACGATCGCGGCCAGGAGAAGGATCGACACCATTTCGAACGGGAAGATGTACGACTGGAAGATGGCCACGCCGATGTACCGCACGTCGCTCAGGTACGGTCCGGGCGGCAGCACCTCGAAGAACGCGTACTTGGCGATGTAATACACGAGCGCGATCGCGAAGGCGGCACTTCCCGTATATCCGAGAAACTGCTGGATGGGACGGACCGGCTCTTCGCTCATCTGGGTCAGATTGAGAAGCATGATCACGAACAGGAACAGCACCATGATCGCGCCGGCGTAGACGATGATCTGCAGCGCCGCCAGAAACGGCGCGTCGAGCAGCACGTACATCACCGCCAGCGAGAAAAACGAGGCCACGAGCGACAGCGCGCCCACGACCGTGTTGCGGTGCAGGATCACCACGAGCGCGAAGATCACGGCCACCGCGGCGAAGAAGAAAAAGATGACGAATTCGAGCATTTGGGGACGCTGGGACGCTGGGTCGAGAGACCTAGCGACCCGTTCTCCTCATATCCATCCCTTGGCAATGAATCCAGCGACGAGAACAATATTCACGATCGCCAGGGGCAGGAAGAACTTCCAGCCGAGGCGCATGAGGATGTCGTACCTGAGACGGGGAATGGTCCAGCGAACCCAGACGAAGACGAACAGCAGGAAGCCGACCTTCACGAGAAACGCGATCGCGGACAGCAGGAATCCCCAGAACGTCGGCGGTGGAAGGTAGTAGGGGATGCTCCACCCTCCGAGGAACAGCGTGGCCACGAGCGCGGACATCGTTCCCATGGCCATGTACTCGGCCATGAAGAAGAGCGCGAACTTCATCGACGAATACTCGGTGTGATATCCGGCCACAAGCTCCGCGTCGGCCTCGGCGAAATCAAATGGCAGGCGATTCGTCTCCGCGAATCCTGAGATGCCGAAGATGATGAAGCTGAGCCACATCGCCGGCGAGAACGCGTTCCACGCCGGAATCCTGATCGTGTCGAAGAGGACGAAATAACCGGTCTGCCTCCAGACCACGTCGGTGAGGCGCAGCGATCCGGCGGCGAGCAGCGTGCTGAGCGCGGCCAGCGTGAGCGACAACTCGTAAGAGATCATCTGCGCCGAGGCCCGGATGGCCCCGAACATCGAGTACTTGTTTGACGACGCCCAGCCCGCCGTGACGATGCCGTAGACACCGAGCGAGGCCAGCGCGAAGACCACCAGGATGCCGACGTTGACGTCGGCGACGATCGGATCGAACCAGCGGCCGCCCTGGAAGATCGTCCGTCCGGCCACCACGCGCTCGTGCATCAGGAACGGGCGGCCCCAGGGAACGACCGCGATCGTCGTCAGCGCCGGAAGGAGCCCGAAGGCCGGCGCCAGCGTGTACAGCCACTTATGCGCCTGCGCCGGGATGATGTCTTCCTTGAGGAGGAACTTCACGGCATCGGCCAGTGACTGGAACAGCCCCAGCGGGCCGACGCGGTTCGGTCCGGGACGATCCTGAATGAGAGCACTGCCGCGGCGCTCGACCCACACCATCACCGGAGTGATCGAGAGCATCATCACCAGGACGATCAGGATCTTGACGATCGACAGGATGATGTCGGTGGCGTCGAAGGGCATTTCCTACCAGGCCTCGCTTGCCGGAATGGTGTCGTCGTTCACGGGCGCGTTCTGAAAGAGCGGCATGGTCTCGCGCAGAGTCTCAAAGAGATCGTGGGCGTCCGCGCTCTGGAACGTCTCATCGCCGGGGAAGAGCTTCCGGCCGATGCGGAGGAAGATCTCGATGTCCGAAACGGCCTGACCCTTCGGCGCGTAGGCCTGATGGATGCGCTGCACGCGGCCCTGAAGGTTCGTGAATGTCCCTTCCTTTTCAGCGTGAATCGTGGAAGGGAGGACGATGTCCGCGATTTCGGTGAGCGGATGCGTGGCATCCCACGCCTGCACGATGACCGTCCGGGCCTTGCGCAGGCCGGCCAGCACCGCGGGATCCTTGGTGCGCTCGCTGAAGTTCGCGTCGCAGATGTAAAGCACGCCGATCCCTTCCGCGCCGTTGGTGAGCAGATCCTCCACGGTCCGGGCCGTCTGATCGCCGATGACCGCACGGACGCCACGGAAATTCGGTGCGGCCTGCGTGCCGGTGAGCCACCCGGTGCGCGATTTCATCCGGATCGGCGCGATCGGGTCGACCATCACGTCGAAGATCTTTGCGCCCATACGATCGAAGAGCCGCCTGGCCATCAACGCTTCTTCGTTGGTCATGTTCGAGGAGGCGATGACGGCGGTTTGCATTCCGAGCGGCCCCCCGACCACTGCGGCGATGGCGTCCAGGGCCTCCGACCAGGTGGAGATGGCCAGGTAGTCGTCATCGGTGCGCACTTTCGGCACCACCACGCGATCGGTGTCGTAGCGCTCGTACGAGAAACGGCCGAAGTCGCACAGCCAGTGATCGTTGACGTCGGGGTTGACGCGCGGCCGGTAGCGGAAGATCTGTCCGTTGCGCTGGCCGATAAAGATGTTGCAGCCGACGTCGCAGCCGTTGCAGACCGAGTCTGCCGTGTCGAGGTTCCACACCCGGTTCTCGAAGCGGAACTCGCGCGTGGTCAGCGCGCCGGTCGGGCAGACGTCGGCCACGCATGCGCTCATCCAGTTGTCGAGCGGTGCATCCGGGAAGACGCCCACTTCGGTGGAGGCGCCGCGCTTGAAGAACGCCAGCTCGCTCGTCCCGGTGATCTCCTGGGTGAATCGGATGCAACGCGTGCAGTGGATGCAGCGGTTCATGTTCTGCACGACGTGCGGACCGATGGCCGTCCGGTCCATCCCCGGGTACGTTCGCTTGAACTCGCCGTAACGCGAGGTCACGCTGCCGAAGTTGAACGCGTAATCCTGCAACGGGCACTCGCCGGCTTTGTCGCAGATCGGACAGTCCAGCGGATGGTTGATGAGCAGAAACTCCATCTGCCCCTTGCGCGCCTTGTCGACCCTGTCGTTGTAGACGTGGATCTTCATCCCGTCCTTCACCGTGGTCGAGCAGCCCGCCTGAAGCTTGGGCATGCCTTCCACTTCCACGAGACACATGCGGCACTGCCCGACGACGCTCAGCGAGGGGTGGTAGCAGAAGTGGGGAACGTGAACGTCTGCGCCCTTGGCGGCTTCGATGATGTTGATGCCGTCCTGGACTTCGACTTCGATCCCGTCGATGGTGATTTTGCCCATAGGTAGCGGTTGCGGTGCAGATTAAGCGCCCGGTGCAGGAGGAGCGTGAAATGGTTTTCACGGCTCAGTCCGTGAAAAGTTTCACAAGCGCGGAGGATAGCCGTTGCAGACAATGGCGTCAACGGAATTAGGAGAAGAGCGGAGTCAGCTCCTTCTGCTTTTCCGTCTTCCCGTGATAAGAGGAGCGAGTGACAAAAGACGCATCCATCGCGCTGGCTACAGTGGTCGTCATCGGCGGGATTTGCCTGGGCCTGGCCCGGATGCGGCCCGAGCTTCCAGCCACCCCGTCAATGCCTTTCTCGACGCTGCCGGCGAAGATCACCGCGGCGCACACGAACGAGAAAGTGGTGATGCGGGTGAACGGAGAGCCCGTCACCGAACGCGAATTCGACGCCTTCCTCCAGCAGGCTCCCGAGCAGATGCAGGCCTTTTACGCCAGCCCGGAAGGGCGACGCATGCTGGCCGACCAGCTCGTGAAGCTCAAGGCGCTCGAGCAGGAGGGACGCAGGCTGGGAGTCGAGAACGATCCAGAAGCGGCCAGCCGGATCGAGATGGCGCGAGCCAACATCATCGCCGCGTTCACGCTCCAGAAACTGGTCCCTCAGCCGAGCGAAGAGAAGCTGCGCGCGCAGTGGGACAAGGAAAAGAAGAACTACGAGACGATGCAGCTCGCGCACATTCTGATCTCCTATCAGGGCAGCAGCATCCCGCCGCGAACCGGACCGCCGCTCAGCGCCGGGGCGGCGATGAAGAAGGCGGAGAGCATCGAGGCGCGTCTGCGCGGCGGCGCGGACTTCGGCCAGATCGCCCGCAGCGAGTCGGATGACGTCAACTCCGCAGCCGAGGGCGGGCGAATCGGCGAGGTCTCGCCGGCCTCGCTGCCGCCGGAGGTGCAGGGCGTCGTCGCCGCTCTGAAGGAGCAGGAGGTCAGCCGCCCGGTGAAGAGCCCTTATGGGATCCACATCTTCAAATCGGGCACGCACACCGGCCGCGGGTACAACGATCTCAAGCAGATGTTCGCGGCGAAGCTGCAGCGCGACGAGGCTGAGGCCACGCTCAACCGGTTGCAGAAGTCAGCCCGGGTCGAGCTCGATCCGCAGTTCTTCAAGCCGCAACCGTCTCCCGCCGCCCCGCCTCGTGGACGGTCGTAACCATGAAGATGCTCGTTCTCGGCGCGGGACGCATGGGCCTCGGCGCCGTCCACGACCTGGCCTCTCAGGACGACGTCACTGAAGTCACCGTCGCGGACGCGGAACCGTCGCGCGCCCAGGCCGTGGCCGAGCGCGTCGGACGCAAAGTGCATCCGGTGCATCTCGATGTCACCGATCAGCCCGCGGTCGCCGGTCTCATGCACCGCCACGACGCGGCCATCAGTTGCGTCAATTACTGGCTGAACGAACAGCTCGCCCTCGCCGCCGTCGAAGCGGAGACGAACTTCTGCGACCTCGGCGGCAACAACGACGTGGTGGCCAAAGAGCTGGAGCTGGATACGCAGGCGCGCGCCGCCGGCGTGAACGTGATCCCTGACTGCGGGCTGGCTCCCGGAATGGTGGCCGTCCTGGTCGCTCACGCCGCTGCACGCGTCGAGGAGCCGGAGGCGATTCACATCCGGGTGGGCGGCCTGCCGCAGGATCCGAAGCCGCCGCTCGACTACCAGCTCGTCTTCTCCGTGGAAGGGCTCATCAACGAGTACATCGAGCCGGCGCGGATCCTGCGCGGCGGCAAAGTGGTGATGGTCGAGTCGATGACGGAGATCGAGTCGCTGGAGTTCCCGCCTCCGTTCGGGGAGATGGAAGCGTTTCAGACCTCGGGCGGGACCTCAACGTTGCCGGAGACCTTCTTCGGCCGCGTCCGCGATCTCGACTACAAGACGATCCGCTATCCCGGCCACTGCGCGAAGTTCAAGGCCATGATCGATCTCGGACTCTGCAGCAGCGATCCGATTCACGTTGACGGGAACCAGGTGGTCCCTCGACGCGTCTTCGGCGACCTGCTCGTGCGTCACCTTCCGGCGGACGAGCCCGACGTGGTGCTCGTGCGTGTCGAGGTGATCGGGGGAGGCAAGCGGCTGCGCTACGACATCATCGACCGCTACGACCCGGTCACACGCCTGAGTGCGATGATGCGCACGACCGCGTTTCCCGCTTCTATCGTGGCGCTGATGATGGCGCGCGGCCAGACCACCACCAGGGGCGCCCTGCCGCAGGAACGCTGCATCCCGGCCGATCTCTTCATGCGCGAGCTCGCCAGGCGCGAGATTCGAGTGCAGGAGTACTGGCTTTGAGCACCCGTCATTCCGAGCGCCGCAGAGCGCGAGGAATCTGGGGGACGGGCCTCCACCCGGATTCCTCGCCGTCTGACGCGGCTCGGAATGACCCTGCGGCACGTGTCGCCACAATCCGGGGGACGGGCCTCCACCCGGATTCCTCGCCGTCTGACGCGGCTCGGAATGACCCTGCGGCACGTGTCGCCACAATCTGGGGGACGGGCCTCCACCCAGATTCCTCGCCGTCTGACGCGGCTCGGAATGACCCTGCGGCACGTGTCGCCACAATCCGGGGGACGGACCCCCGCCCGGATTCCTCGCCGTCTGACGCGGCTCGGAATGACGAGGAGGGCGCATGTACCTGATCCTTCGCTGGGCCCTCAACACCGCGGCTCTGTTCGTGGTGGTGTTCATCTGCCAGCCGCACTTTCAATGCCGCAATCTCGTCTCCCTGGCCGTGGCCGCGCTGGTGCTGGGGCTGCTCAACGCGGTGGTGCGGCCGATCCTCTTTCTGCTGACGCTGCCGCTGACCATCGTCACCCTGGGGCTGTTCCTCCTGGTGCTGAACGCGATCATGCTCGAACTGACGGCCGCCCTCGTGCCGGGTTTTTTCATCGAGAGTTTCGGCTGGGCGTTCATCGGCGCCATCGTGCTGGCGATCGTTTCGGTGATCACGAATCGCATCGGAGCAGTAGCAAAGCATCGTGAGTAATGGGTACACTGGCGGCGCCGTGAACATCATCAAGAACCGTGTGGACGACGTGACCGTTCTCGACATCCAGGGAGTGATCAAGCTGGGCGAGAGCGCTCGCGAGTTCTCGTCCTATCTCGAAAAGGTACTGACCGAGGAGACCGGTCCGGTCATGATCAACTTCGAGTCCATCAACTACATGGACTCGACGGGCCTCGGCGAGCTGATCGGCTACCTGCAGAAGTTCGAGGACCGGCAGCGGAAGATGGCGCTGGTCAAACCATCGCATCGCATTCTGGCCCTGCTGAAGATCACCAAGCTCGACACGATCTTCAAGATCTTCGACTCGCGCGACAGCGCCCTGGCCTATCTGCAGGACTCGGCAGCGTAAGAGGTCGTGGGTCGTCGGTCCCGGGGGCGGTGAAGCACCCCGGCCACCAATCGTTGGCGCTGTGTTAGCATCCCGCCCGTTTTACGAACGCTCCCATGACGCAAAGCTACCTTCCCATCCTGATCCTGCTCGTCGTCGCCGCCGGCATCGGCGCGGTGTTCATCTGGCTGAGCTGGGCTCTGGGGAAGCATCAGCGGAATCGGTCCAAGCTGACGCCATATGAGAGCGGCGTTCCGCTGCTCGATACCAACAGGAAGCGTGTGAACGTCCGCTTCTACCAGATCGCCATGCTGTTCATCCTCTTCGACATCGAGGCGGCGTTTCTCTACCCGTGGGCGGTGATCTACCGTGACGCCGTGCGCGGGCCGGCGGGCTGGTTCCTCTTCAATGAGATGCTCGTCTTTATGGTTCTTCTGGCCGTGGGCTACGTCTACGTGTGGAAGAAGAAGACGTTCGACTGGGAGTAGCGCAAATCGATGGCTGACCTTCATCCCGATAATCCGTACGCGAAGGATCGCTTCCCCGACCCGGCCAGACACGTCGAGTTTCCACCCGAGGCCAGAAAAAAGTTCGACTGGATCCTGACGCGCTATCCGACGAAGGAGGCCGCGCTTCTGCCGACGCTCCATCTGGCGCAGGAAGTGTGGGGATGGATCTCGCCCGAGACCGTGCATTACGTGGGCGATCTCCTCGATCTGTCGCCGGCCACGGTGTTCGGCGTCGTGTCGTTCTACAACATGTATAACCAGAAGCCTGTGGGGAAGTACCACCTGCAGGTCTGCACGAATCTCAGCTGCATGGTCACGCGTGCATACGACATCTACGATCACCTCTGCGAGAGACTGGACGTGGCGCCGGGTGGCACCACCAAGGACGGCCTCTACACCGTCGTCGAAGTCGAATGCCTCGGCTCCTGCGGCACCGCGCCGGTCGTGCAGGTGAACAACGATTACCACGAGAGCATGGACGTGAAGAAGATGGACGACCTGCTGACGAGGCTGAAGTGAGGTAACCCGGCAACCCGGCAACCCAAAACAATGGATCCAATCAGAGTCCTCACCGCGAACATCGACAAGCCCAACTCGACGTCGATCGACGTCTACGGCGATTACTCGCGCGCGCGCAAAGCGCTGCAGATGGCGCCGGAAGCCATCACGCAGATGGTGAAGGACTCGGAGCTGCGCGGCCGCGGCGGCGCGGGATTCCCGACGGGCAGCAAGTGGAGTTTCGTTCCCAAGAACGCGCCGAAGCCGACGTGGCTTCTCTGCAATGCCGACGAGTCGGAGCCCGGCACGTTCAAGGACCGCCTCCTCATCGAGCGGGATCCGCATCTGCTCATCGAGGGGATGATCATCGCCGCCTACGCCATCGGCTCGAACCCGATGTCGTACATCTACATCCGCGGCGAGTTCTACTACGGGGCCACGGTCCTCGAGAAAGCCCTCGACGAAGCCCGCGCCAAAGGGTTCCTCGGGAAGGGGATCTTCGGATCGAGTTTCGATTTCGACATCACCGTCGCCCGCGGCGCCGGCGCCTACATCTGCGGTGAAGAGACGGGACTGATTGAGTCGGTCGAAGGGCATCGCGGCCAGCCGCGCGTGAAGCCGCCGTTCCCGGCCGTCATCGGCGTGTTCGGCGGACCGACGATCGTGCAGAACGTGGAGACGCTGGCCTGCGTGCCGCTGATCGTCGAGCACGGTGCGGAGTGGTTCAAGGGCTTCGGCACGCCGAAGAACACCGGGCCGAAGCTCTATTGTCTTTCAGGAAACGTGAAGAAGCCTGGCGTCTACGAGTTTCCGCTGGGCGTCAATCTCAAGGAGCTGATCTACGAACATGGCGGCGGAATCACCGGCGACCGCAAGCTGAAGGCCGTGATTCCGGGAGGCGCTTCGGCGCCGATGCTGCTGCCAGACGAGATCGACATCCCGCTGAATTTCGACGCACTCATGAAAGCGGGCTCGATGCTCGGGTCGGCCGGGATCATCGTGCTCGACGAAAGCGTCTGCATCGTCGAGGCCGTCTGGCGGCTCTCGAAGTTCTTCGCTCACGAGTCGTGCGGCCAGTGCACGCCGTGCCGCGAGGGAACGAACTGGCTGGAGTCGATTCTCGATCGGATGGAGCAGGGTCATGGCCGTCCACAGGATGCCGATCTGCTGCTGGACATGTCCGACAACATCGGCGGCAATGCACTCTGCGCACTCGCCGACGCCGCCATCGGCCCGGTCATCTCGTCCGTGAAGAAGTTCCGCGGCGAATACCTCTATCACGTCGAACACAAGAGCTGTCTGCCGGGGACCGTACGCTATCGCCGGCTGGATACTCCGGTCGCCGCGCACTGACCTACGCGCCCACGGCGTCGGCCAGGCTCATGAGCAGCTCCGCCGCGCCGCCATTCGATCCGCTCCATGAGCTTCCATGCATGCAGGCCAGCGTCTTTGGTTTTCGGGCCACGAGTTTCTCGAAGATCGATCGCGAGCCGCGGGCGTGACTGAAGTAGTCGGGCATGCCGTTGGGAGCGGTGCGGAATGCTTCGCTGGGTCCGAGAATGTCGCCGCTGGTGAGGGCCGGGGTGTCTGCTCCCCCTTGCGTGAAGAGATCGCCGCAGAACAGCGTCTGCGTGCTGCGGTCGAACAGGTATCCCGTTTCCCAGTTGTGCGGCAGATGCGGGGCATCGATCCACTCGAGCTCGTGATCGCCGATCGTGAGGACTTCACCGTCTCCCATGGCCCGCGCCGGCCGGGCCGCAAAGTCATCCACCGAGACGAGCGCCGCGACACGGCTGCACAAGGGAACCGATCCCGGTGCCGCGGCCAGAAACTCATTGAGGGCACCGCATTCGTCCGACTCGAAGTGGGAAAGCGCCACGTAGGCGAGACTGGAGACCGGAACGATCTTCTCGATGGCCTCACGGACGAGCGGGAACATAGCCCGTGGTCCGCTGTGAAACAGGACCGGTTTCTCATCGGCAATCAGGTACTGATTGAAGGAGAAGCCGCCGGGAATGACGTGCGGCGGGACGGGAGTGCTGATGCGGTATGTGTCCGGGGCGATTTCGTCGATGGTGGTTCCTGCGTTTGCGTTCGTGATCACTTGTGTCTCCTTTTCGCTCGCATCCGGGCGAGCAGTACGTCGGTTATCTCTCTGATGGCCTGCTCGTGGGGGAGACCCGACGAGAGCAGGTTGTCGTAAACGTCCATGTCCAGCAGCGCGAACGCGAGCGCGCGAACATGCGTACCGGAGTGGCTGCCGCGCAACGCCTCGGCAATCAGTGCGCGACGGGCTTCTTCCTCGTGGGCGAATGCCCTGTCCAGCACAGCGAACCGGGCTCGCTCGGCGCGGATGCGGCTGGCGCCGGGCAGGCGCCGGTAAAACGAATAGAGCTCCCGGACGAGGACGTGAACGCGGTCGGCTGAGCGCGTAACGCCTTCGAAGATCGCCGGCCGGGGAGGGCTGGCGCTCGTGAACGCATGCTGGGCGCAGGCTGCGATGACGTCGGCGTACGTCGGGAAGTGGTGATAGACCGTTCCGATGCCGACATCGGCGCCGGAGGCGATATCGCGGAAGGTGGTTCCAGCGACCCCTTTCTGCAGGTGCAGCCGGAAGGTGGCCTCGACGATCCGCAGGCGGGTGTGGCTGGCCGAATCGGCGCGGCGGTTCATGCGATAGGCGCGTGGCGACATATTAGTTGAACGAATGTTCGTTCAAATCTGTTCGCTTGTCAACTGTGCGCTATCCTTTTTGCATGACGCGCCTCACGGAAACCTCCATCGCAACGATCTTCGTCTTCGTCGTGGCCGGCTGCGCCGCCATCGGCCAGCAGAAGGCCCAGCCTCCACGGCCGGACGATCTCCACTTCCACAATCTCAAAGTCCTCCCACAGAACATCACCCCCGACGAGCTGCGCACGACGATGCGGCGCTTCACTCAGGCCCTCGGCGTGAAGTGCAATCACTGCCACGTTCCCATGCCCGACGATCGGACGAAGCTCGATTTCCCTTCCGACGCCAAGCGCGAAAAAACGTCCGCCCGCACCATGATCCGCATGACCCAGACCCTCAACCGCGACTACGTCTCCCACATCGAGGAAACCTACACCACCGTCTCCTGCTGGACATGCCACCGCGGGCATACCCAGCCGGACGTCGTTCCGTCGCTGCCGCCGGACGAACATCACTAGTGGAGGTTCGTGGGCGCGCGGTGAGGCGCCTGCACCCGTCCGACCGTTTTCTCCGTATATAGCCCTCAGATGACGGCAATCGTCTCCGAGGATTTCCCAGAGGCGCCGCTGACGCGGGCGCGAGAGGGCGACGGCGACGCCTTCGCTGCGATTGTCGCCCAGCACGAGGGCATGGTGTTCAGTCTGGCTTACCACTTCTTCAACGACCGCTCGAAAGCCGAGGAGATCGCGCAGGACGTGTTCCTGCAGTTGTTCCGCAGCCTCGGCGACATCGAGAGTCCATCGCATCTCACGCACTGGCTGCGGCAGGTGACGTCGCGGCGCTGCATCGATCAGTTGCGGCGGGCCAGGTTTCGCATCGTGCCGCTCGAGACGATCGACGAACCGCACGCCGCGGACGGGCGGCGGGATCCACTGCTCGACCGCCGTATGCGCCGTCTCATCAGCGAGCTTCCTGATCTGCAACGCATGATCGTCACGCTTCGCTATCAGGAAGATCTCGATCCCGCGGAGATCTGCCGCGTGCTGGATATGCCCGTGAACACAGTCAAGAGTCACCTGCATCGCGCCCTGCAATCGCTGCGGCGTCGCTTGGGAGAACACTGATGGATATCGAAGAACAACTGAGAAGCGCGTTGCAACGCGAGTCGCCGCCGGCCGGATTCGCACAGCGAGTCGCCGCTACCGCAATCCGAGGCCCGAGGCCCGAGGCCCGAGGCCTGAGGTGGCGGGCCATCGCTGCCGCCCTGATGCTCACCGCACTTCTCGGCGGCTGGACCGCCCACACGATCGCGGAGCGCCGCGCCGGCGAGCGCGCCCGTGACGAGGTCATGCTGGCCCTTCACATCGCCGGCTCGAAAGTCCGCTACGCGCAGGTACAGGTTCAACAGATCGGTTCAAAAGGAGCAGTGCAATGAAGAGACTTCTCATCCTGATGTTCGTGGCCCTGGCCGCGCTTCCCCTGGCGGCGCAGCCGATCAATCTCGACATGCCCGGCCTGCGCGATAAAGCCTCGGAAGAGGTGACCGTGACGCTCGACGCGCGCATGCTCAGGCTGGCCGCGAAGTTCCTCTCCGGCAGCCCCGACGAGCGCAACGCGCGCGACATCGTGCAGAAGCTGCAGGGCATCTACGTCCGCAGCTACGAGTTCGATCACGACGGCGAATACGACCGTGCCGTCATCGACCGCGTGCACGCCCAGCTCGGTCCGGACTGGCAGAAGATCGTCGACGTGCGCAGCAAGCTGAAGGAGAACACCGAGATCTACACGCAAAGCCGCGGCGATCAGATCGTCGGCCTGGTCGTCATCACCGCCGAGCCGAGAGAGTTGACGCTGGTCAATATCGTCGGGCCGATCGACCTGGACAGGCTCGCTGACCTGCAGGGACAATTCGGCATTCCGAAGTTCAAGGCGGAAGTGAAGGTCAGGCCGTGATGCGCCGCGCGGCCGTGCTCGTTCTGCTTCTCGTCGCCGTTCCCGTCCACGCCGGCTTCAACGAGATCCTCGGCGGTCTGGAGAGCCGGCTGGGGGGCACGATGTGGATCCCGTTCTTCGGTCTCGTGCGCACCGTCGTGCGTGTCGGACATCCCCGAGGGGTTTACGACCTTCAGCTCGCGGTGTTCGAAGGGAAGGGCGCGGTCGATCCGCAGGTGCTCGACGCCCTCATGACCACTCGTGCAGGCCGGGATTACACGCCACTGGTACGGGTGCGGTCGCGTCACGACAAGGAGTCGTCGTTCATCTACGCCAGGCCGCTCGGCAACAACCTCGAGCTTCTCGTGCTGACGAACGACGGCGACGATACCGTGCTGGTGCGCGTGGTCGTCGATCCCGACGTCGTCTCGAAATATCTCGACAAGGACCCCAGGTCGGTCGCGCTCGTGGCCGGCCGTTAGAAAACCGAGGACCGAGGACCGAGGACCCAGGGACCAAGGACCGTTGTAGAATCGGGCCTCCCGACAATGGCCCGCTACGAAGCACGCGACGACTCGTACGATCTACTGAATCAATACCTGCAGGAGATCGCCAAGGTGCCGCGCCTCACGCCGGAGCGCGAGCGCGAGCTCGGCAAGCAGATCCAGGAAAACGACAAGGCGGCACTGGAGGAGCTGGTCAAGGCCAACCTCCGGTTCGTGGTCTCGTACGCGAAGCGCTATCGCAACGCGCACGTGTTGTTTCTCGATCTGATCAACGAGGGCAACATCGGTCTCATCCACGCCGCGAAGAAGTTCGATCCGGAAAAGAACGTCAAGTTCATCACCTACGCGGTGTGGTGGATCCGGCAGTCCATCCTGCACGCGTTGTCGGAGCAGGGAGGGGCGTTCCGGCTGCCCCCCAAACGCGCCAACCTGATGTACCGGCTGGAGAAGGCCATCTCTTCCTCCATGAACGAGGGGAGCCATCTGCCCACGCCGGAGGAGTTGGCCGCCTCACTGGGCGTCACCGTCAAGGAAGTGCAGACGCTGATGCACGCCAACACGGACAACTTCTCGCTCAACGCGGAGCTGGACGACGAGTCGCACACCGAGCTGGCCGATGTCATCGAGCAGACCACGATTCCGTCCGCCGAGTTGGAGATGCAGGTGCAGTCGCGGCGCGAGGAGTTGCTCGCGCACATGTCGGATCTGTCGCCGAAGGAGCGGCTGGTGCTGACGCTGCGCCATGGCGTCAGCGACAACGTGCCGAAGCGCGTTCCGGAGATCGCCGAGTTTCTCAATCGTCCGGTCGAGAACGTATCCGCCGTTCTGACGGCGGCCAACGCGAAGATCTGCCAGCATCTGGCCATCAGTGAAAGCGAGCTCGCTGTCCTCCTTCTGAACACGAATCCGAACGAGCGGGCGGCCCGGCGCTTCTGGGACGATGTTCGGGACCTCTCCAGCGGGATGAAGCCGCAGATCGACGCGCGGCGCTTCCCGCACCTGCGTGCGCTGCAGCGTCAGGGCGACGTGCAGCGGACCGTGGACGAACTCACTCTCGAGGAGAAGACCATCCTCAAGCTGCGTTACGGGGTCCTTCAGGACGACGAGCTCACGCTTCGCGACATCGGCGAAGTCCTGGGGCTCTCGCGCGAACGCGTCCGGCAGATCGAGTCGCGGGCCGAGGCCAAATGCCGGCGCAGCGTCAGGCGGAGCTGAACGTGACCGATCTCGCCAATCCGCCGATGGGACGGCTCGATGCCGTCGACGTGGGAGCGAAGAAGCTGACCGTGCAGACGGAGTTCTTCCCCAATCCGCACTGGCGCATCGAGACCAAGATCTACCTCGGCGGTGCGTTGAAGAAGGTCTACACCGAGGATCTGTCCGCCGAGCCGGAGTCCGAGCTGCAGCGCCGCGTGAACGAGTTCCATGTGGCCAAGCTCGAGGAGATCGTCGCCGGCCTGCGGCGCATGGCGCAATGAGGCAGGCCTCGGGCCTCAGGCCTCGGGCCGCAGACCCTCCCACGCCGATTCTTTCCGAGGCCCGAGGCCCGAGGCCTGAGGCCTGCTCGTGAGACTCGAACATCTCACGGAATCCGAAGAGGATCACTGGCGCAGCGAGTTCGCGCAGCAGAACTGGATCTTCGGTTCGCTGCAACTGAGCGTCACGCTGCCCGAATTCGCCGACGGCGTCCCGGCGTTGCGTCAGATGCACTTTGGTTATTATCTGCAGCCGCTTCACCTGAATGCGGACGATCGGGAAGACCTGCCGCGCAAATTGTTGTTCGTGCTGGCAAGACGGCGGCCGCCGCTGGATTTCCTGGAGCTTTCCGGCGCCGGCATCCGCATCCCTCACGCGTTTCCGCAGGGATTCACGCTGCATTCGGTGCTGCGGATCGCGCTCCAGGAGATGCAGAAGCTGCCGCTACACGACACGTAGAATGACTCGTTCATGACCCCGACCCGGCGCCTTCTGCACTACTTCGATCTCTACAAAGTCCCGCTGATGATGGGCGGGCTCTGTGTCGTCGGCTCGGCGGCCTTCTCGCTGCTCAAGCCCATGATCATCGGGAACGCCGTCAACGAGCTGGCCAAATCGATCAACCGCGGCGCGCTCGTACACTACGGACTGCTCCTTCTCGGTGCGGCCGCGTTCGAAGGGCTGTTTCTCTACCTGCAGCGCTGGATCATCATCGGCGCGTCGCGGCGCATCGAGTACGAGATGCGCAACGACTTCTACGCCCATCTGCAGCGACTGCCGCTGAGCTACTACCAGGATCAGCGCACCGGCGATCTGATGTCGCGGGCCACGAACGACCTGTCGTCGGTGCGGATGCTCATCGGGCCGGCCACGATGCACTCGCTGTCGTCGCTCCTCGTGGTCACCGGCGCCTTCATCATGATGATGCGCATCGACAGGGAGATGGCGCTGACCGCGCTCATCGCCGTGCCCATCGTGGCCGGGCTGGTCAAGTACTTCGGGCAGCGCATCCACGATCTCTTCAAGGACGTGCAGGACTACTTCGGCGACATCTCCGCGCGCGTGCAGGAGAACCTGGCCGGCGTTCGGGTGGTGCGGGCGTTCACCCAGGAACACAACGAGATCGAAGACTTCAAGCGGATGAATCGCGTGTACGTGGACAAGAACCGCGCCGTGATCAAGCTGAGCGCGACGTTCTATCCCATGCTCCACGCCCTCATCGGCGTGATGTTCGTGATCATCTTCTTCATGGGCAGCCGCCGCATCATCGCCGGCCGCCTCTCCATCGGTGCGTTCGTGGCCTTCCAGTTCTACCTGGGCCGCATGATCTGGCCGCTGATCGCGTTCGGATGGGTGATCAACCTCTTCCAGCGCGGGATGGCCTCCATGCTGCGCCTGCAGGAGGTCTGGGTCGTGGAACCGCTGACCGAGGCCCGGGGCCCGCGGCCTGAGGCCTCCGTGCAAGGCGACATCGAGGTCCGTCACCTGACATTCGCATACGGCGAGCGGCCGGTGCTGCGCGACATCAATCTGACGATCCACCATGGGCAGACCATCGGCATCGTCGGCAGGACCGGCAGTGGGAAATCGACGCTGCTGGCGCTGATCACGCGCACGTTCGAGCCGCCGCCCGGCACGATTTTCATCGACGGCCGGCCGGTCGATACGATTCCGCTGCACGACCTGCGCGAGTGGATCGGCGTCGTGCCGCAGGAGAGCTTCCTCTTCTCGGAGTCGATCGAGGAGAACATCCGTTTCGGGCGCGTCGGGGCCGGCAGCGAGGAGATCGGCAATGCGGCGGATCTGGCCGGCCTCACCAGCGATGTGTCGTCATTCCCGCAGGGCCTGGGGACGTTGATCGGTGAGCGCGGGATCACGCTCTCGGGCGGGCAGAAGCAGCGCACGGCCATCGCCCGCGCTCTCGTTCGCGAGCCGGTCATCCTGATCCTCGACGATTCGCTGAGCGCCGTGGACACGGCCACGGAGGAGCGGATCCTGCGCGCGCTGCGGGAAGTGCGAAAGGGGCGGACCGTGCTCATCGTCTCGCACCGCGTATCGTCGGTGAAGGACGCCGACCACATCGTCGTGCTGGACGACGGCGCCATCGTCGAACGGGGCACGCACGAGTCGCTTCTCAGCAAAGGCGGTTACTACGCCGATCTCTATCGCCGGCAGACCATCGAGGCCGAGCTCGAGGAGATCGCGTAATGGCGGAAGTGATCGAGCGTCACGAGGAAGAGAAAGGGGCCAAAGCGTTCGATCCGCATCTGACCATGCGGCTGCTGCGCTACCTCCGCCCTTACCGGCTGCGCGCGAGTTTCTCCGTCTTTCTGGTGATCGTCTCGTCGCTGTTCGAGATCGCCGGACCGGCCATCACCGCGGTGGCCATCGATCTCTACGTGAAGCCGCTTCGCGGCGCGCATGTGATGGGCATGAGCGCCAGCGTCGGATCGTGGCTGGCGTCGCACGGATGGTCGTTCGATCCCCTGACCGGCATCAATGTCGCGGCCATGCTCTACGTGACCACGCTGGTGGGCGGCTTCGCGGTGCTCTACACGCAGATGGTGCTCATGAACCTGATGGGCCAGTACGTCATGTACGACCTTCGCAAGCAGATCTTCGCGCACCTGCAGCGGCTCGATGTGCAGTTCTTCGACCGCAATCCCGTGGGGCGGCTGATGACGCGTGTGACCACTGACATCGACGCGCTCAACGATCTCTTCACCGCCGGTTTCGTGGCCATCTTCGGCGACATCTTCGTGCTCCTGGGCATCATCGTGATGTTGTTCTGGTTGAACTGGCGGCTGGCCCTGGTGCTGTTCTCCATCACGCCGTTCATCATTCTCGTGTCGATGTGGTTCCGGCGGGGGGCTCGCGTCACGTATCGGTCCGTGCGCGCGCGCATCGCCGCCATCAACGCCTTCCTGCAGGAACATCTCTCCGGGATGTCCACCGTGCAGTTGTTCAACCGCGAGGAGCAGGAAGCGGAGAAGTTCGACGGACTGAACGCGCGCCATCGCGACGCCAACATCAACTCCATCTTCTATTACGCCGTCTTCTATCCGGTGATCGAGTTCATCGAGACCCTCGGAATCGCTCTCATCGTCTGGTACGGCGGCGGGCAGGTGCTGCAGCAGACGTTATCGGTCGGCGCGCTGGTGGCGTTCTTCCAGTACGCGCAGCGCTTCTACGAGCCGATCTCCGACCTCTCGGAGAAATACAACATCCTGCAGGCCGCGATGGCAGCGAGCGAGCGCGTATTCAAGCTGCTCGATACACCCGTGCACATTCAAACCGAGGCCCGAGGCCCGAGCCCCGAGGCCTCGGTCGTGGACACGATTGAGTTTCGTAGCGTCTGGTTCGCGTACAACAACGATGAGTGGGTGCTCCGGAACGTCTCGTTCCGCGTCGACCGCGGCCAGCGCATTGCCATCGTCGGACATACCGGTGCCGGGAAGACCACCGTGACGGCGTTGCTGCTGCGGTTCTACGAGCCGCAGCGAGGGGAGATCCTGATCAACGGCATCGACATCCGTCAGTTCGATCTGACCACTCTGAGGCGCCTCTTCGCGATCGTCCAGCAGGACTTCTTCCTGTTCAGCGGCGACGTCGCCCAGAACATCTCGCTCGGAGATCCGGCCATCACCGACGAGCAAATCAGGTCGGCCGCCGTTCGCGTGCAGGCGGACCGCTTCATCACCCGGCTGCCGGAAGGCTACCAGTCGCAGGTGCGCGAGCGCGGCGCTGGGTTCTCCGTCGGCGAGAAACAGTTGCTGTCGTTCGCGCGCGCGCTGGCGTTCAATCCGCCGGTGCTCATCCTCGACGAGGCCACGTCATCGATCGACACCGAGACCGAACGGTTGATCCAGGACGCCATCGAGACGCTGCTCAGCGGACGGACGTCGATCGTCATCGCGCACCGGCTGTCGACGATCCGATCGGCCGACTGCATTCTGGTGTTTCACCATGGCGAGATCCGCGAACGCGGCACCCACGACGAGCTCATGGCCATCGACGGGTTGTACCGGAAGCTGTACGAGATCCAGTACCGCGAAGCCGTCGTGGCCTGAGGCGGGCGTGCTTATTTGACATCTGTAATCACCAGGGATACCGTCCTCGTACTTGGGTGGAAGGGAGGGAGGATGACCGTAAGGTTTTTCCCCGGAACAAGAAAACAGAAGACAAGACTGATCGCAGGGTTCCTGAGTCAGTTTCACGTCGAGCACGAGCTCGTGCAGCCGGAAGGGCTGTCGCATACCGTGCACCTGGGAACGGATCCGGCGGTCGAAGTGAATGGCCGTCTGTTCGTCGACCCGAATGTCGATGCGCTGAAACGAATCCTGAAGAAACGCTAGATCACGCTTTGAACATCTGTTCAGCTTCGTGCTCGACGGTGCTCCGGACGCGCGATTCGAACGGTTTGGCGATCAACGGCAGCTTTCCGTCGATGATCACGTCGCTGTCGGTGATCTCCACCGTTCCCTTGCCGCTGATCCCTTTCGCCTTGAAGCCGAAGTGCAGCGTGTCGCCCTGCCACTGGTGATCGACGTCGTTCGCGTAATGCCCGTACTGCGTCTGAAGAGCCGTCAGCTTCTGCTCGATGATCCTGCGCGCGTTATCGCGCGTCGTGAAGTGTGGAACCGCAATGCGCACTCTTCCCTCCGTAGATGGGGTCAGAGCTTTGGTTCGTCACTTTTCTACCCTACGTGGAAAAGTGACGAACCAAAGCTCTGACCCCATCCGGGGAGTATTGCGCACATTGCGCCAGCCGAGGTAGCCTCGGGGTGGGACTTCCGCGGGTCGCTTCGCCATGCTCACCAAGGTATGGAGTGCGGCTACTCTCGGAATTGACGCTGTACGGATCATCATCGAAGTCGATGGCGGGCACGGCCACTCCGCCCAGCCCGGCTTCACTCTGGTCGGACTGCCCGACGCGGCAGTGCGCGAGTCGTATGCGCGCGTACGCTCGGCCCTGCACAACTGCGGGCTCTATCTGCCGCCGCGCCACATCACGGTGAATCTGTCGCCGGCTGATGTGCGCAAGGAGGGCTCCGCGTTCGACCTGCCCATCGCCGTCGGCATTCTCCACGCGCTGGAGTTCCTGTCGGACGAGCACGTGGCCGGCCGTGTGTTCGTCGGCGAGTTGTCTCTCGACGGGACACTGACCCCGGTGCGCGGAACGCTGTCGATCTCCGCGGCACTGGCGGGCGACAGTTCGATCCGCGAGCTGATCGTTCCACAGGCGAACGCCAACGAGGCCGCGGCGGTACGGACCATGCGCGTGATCGGCGCGACGCACCTGCTGGGACTGCTCGCGCACCTGCGCGGCGAGTGTGCGATCGCGCCAACCGTGTCGTCGCAGCGGATCGATGTCTTCGATGACGCCGCGGACTTCAGCGACGTGCGGGGCCAGGCGCAGGCAAAGCGCGCTCTGGAAGTTGCGGCCGCGGGCGGCCACAACGTCATGATGATCGGGCCGCCCGGATCGGGAAAGACGATGCTGGCGAAGCGGCTGGCGTCGATCCTGCCGCTCCCCACGCTCGATGAAGCGATCGTGACGACGAAGATCCATTCGGTGGCCGGGACGCTGGCGCCGGGCAGCGGTCTGCTCACACGCCGTCCTTTTCGCGCACCGCACCACACGATCTCGACGGCGGGGCTGGCCGGCGGCGGAACGCCGATGAGGCCGGGCGAAGTGAGCCTCGCGCATCACGGCGTGTTGTTCCTCGACGAGCTGCCGGAGTTCCGGCGCGAGACGCTCGAGGTCATGCGCCAGCCGATGGAAGACGGCATCGTCACCATCGCGCGTGCCGCGCGCAGCGTCACCTACCCGTCGCGCTTCACGCTTGCCGCCGCGCTCAATCCCTGCCCCTGTGGATTCTTCAACGACGGGCGACGCGAATGCGTTTGCGGCGCGGGACAGATCGCACGCTACCTGGCAAAAGTATCCGGGCCTCTGCTCGACCGCATCGACCTGCAGGTGGAAGTGGCTTCCCTGACGAGCGAAGAGATCGCCGGCATCGAGCCCGCCGAACCCTCCGAGGCCATCCGCACGCGTGTCGAGAGCGCGCGGCAGATCCAGCGCGAACGGTTTCGCCGCGTGCACATCTGCATCAACGCGGAGATGACTACGCGTCACATGAGGAAGTGGTGCGAGCTCGACGCCGGGTCACGGAAGCTGCTGACCACGGCCATCGATCGCCTGGGCCTTTCGGCGCGCGCGCACGACCGGATTCTGAAGGTCTCGCGCACCATCGCCGACCTGGGCGGTTGCGAGCGGATCGAGGCCTCTCACGTGGCCGAGTCGGTGCAGTACCGGGCGCTCGATCGGGCCTATTTTCGGTCGTGATGGTTCGCCGAGCTCACTTAGTGGTTCGCAATGCGCGAGCGACTCGCAAAATCACCCGCCAGGCGAACGAACACGCGGCTCGTTGGCACGTAAGCGCCCTCGGTGATGCGCCGGGAGTAGGCAATCTGCAGCGCACTGCCGGGCGCTTGCGCGAGTGAGATCGCGGCGCTACGCAACGACGTGCCGGATGACGTAAGCGTGATCGGCGTTGCAGGATTGCCCTGCACGTCCGTGTGCACGAGCATGATCGAGTCGGTCCCCGGCTCGCTCTGTGTCCAGCCGATCCAATACCCGCTCTCATGAACGATCGACACGCTCGAAAAACTGGTCTCCAAATTGACTGACGCGACGATCGCCCCCTCGTCCGATGATGCCGCTCCGTCGAGCTGTCCCTCGCGCAAAACGCGCTTCGCCGTGAGCACGCGCGTCTGGTTCATCGCGATGAACAGCTGGTATACGACAAGGTAGTCGCGACCGTCGCTGCCGATGGCGGAGAGAATCTGATCGGCTGGTCCGGTTGCGATCGGTAGTGGGGAAGCATCGACCGAACCCGCCGCTGTGACGCGGGCTCCGAAGACGTCGACAAGGTCGGGAGAGGGAAATTGCCAGAAGTCACTACCGACGTTCCAGGCGACGAAGAAGTCGGTTCCGTTGCTGGCGACCTGCGGGCCACCGCCGGCGCCAATGACGAGTGGTGTGGTGTCGATCGGACTGCCGCTTGCGGTGAAGCGGCAGGCCACGACCTGAGTTGCGCCAGTGAATGCGACAAGCGCCGTGCTGCCGTTCGAGGCTGCCGAAACCGAATAGCCGGCTCCGAGGCGTAGCCGAGCGCCGAGCGAACCATCGCGACCGACACTGCGTGCGATGACTGAGCTCGACCCGTTGCTCTTGAGAGATTCCGACCAGAAGACGAGATACGACTGTCCGGCAAACACGACAGCCGGCTTTGAGTAAAGCGCAACCGCTGGCGCGATCTCGAACGGAACGCGGTCGATCAGCGCGCCATTCGCGCCGATGCGAACGCCGACCAGCGCGCCGGTTTCGCCATTGTCGTACCCATCAATCCAGGTCACGAGCGAATCCGAGCCGGAAGTCGCAATCGATGGGGAGAATTGTCGCGACCAGCCGGCGGATACGAGAAGCGGTGAATCGCTCGCCGTAACCGCATCCGCATCGAGGAAAGTGCCGAGAACATCCGACAAGACGCAGCACAAGTCGCTCGTGTACTCGGTCCAGGCGCCAAAGACCTGCCGGCCGTTCGACACAAGGATCGGAGATTGGGCGAGGTGTGGCGCCGTCATCGGTTCGGCGACCGGCGGAGAGTCCGACTCGGGCGAACCGCTGAAACGCAGTGTGTCGAGCTGCGAAAACGTTTGCGAATAGAGCATCCAGTAGGCGATGAACCGGCTGCCGTTCCATAACACGGACACGACTGTGCCGCCCGCGACATCCAGGAGCGGAAGCTTCGTGACGATGCCGGACTTCGGATCGACAATGAATCGTACGACGCGCTGTTGAGCCTCCGCTGGTTTGATCAGATGGCTCTCATTTGTAACGACGGCGTAGACTCCTCCGCCGAATGCGATGCCGAGGTCACCTGCCTGCTCGGTGCGGCCGAGATCGATTCGGTCGCCGATCACCGCCCCGCTGTCGCTGAGACGAAGCAGATGAAAGTCGTGAAACAGCTCAGCCAAGGGCGGTGGATCCGACAGCGCGCTCGGCGGGATCGGCACCAGCTCACCGCTTCTCCACACGACTGCGAAGTCGTTTCCGTCGGACGAAACGAGCGGGACGATCTCGCCGATGAGGTTCGAAGCGATGTCAGTGATGGGAAGGGGCAGATCCGACGCGACCACGTTCGCGTTCAGATCGAGAAGAGCTCCCGTCACGACGATAGAGGGAAGAGCGGTGTACGCGACGAATGCCCGGCGGCCGTTGCTGGCCAGACCTCCACTTCGCGT
The DNA here is from genome assembly GCA_038244815.1 of Thermoanaerobaculia bacterium. GTDB lineage: Bacteria > Acidobacteriota > Thermoanaerobaculia > Gp7-AA8 > Gp7-AA8 > DASVHS01. The sequence continues at coordinate 118,155 of JBBRTB010000001.1, read as the reverse complement.
GCGGGCATCGCGTGCGATCACGTGCGCTGGCGAGAGGATGCCTCCGTCCCGTGCCAGCGTCGCCGCATAGACGTCGGATCCCTGCTGCCACGTCGCAAGATACGACGATCCTGTCCAACACACCGAGAGGTCGTCTACTGACGAGGATGTGGGAATCGCGACGGTTCCTTCGACCTGACCGTCCTGGGCGATCGACGTCGCCGACAGGATGCCGTAGTTGATCCAGAACACGACGAACCGATCGCCGTCGCTCCCGATGGCCGCCGGCGTGTTCCTCCCTTCAGCAGGGGCGGTAGACGGCGCGGAAATCCCCTGTTCGGGCGTGATGCGAAAACTCGCGCTTGCAGGACCCGCGAAAAGCGCGATGAGCATGACAGAAATAAGCAGCCGCGGCACGAAGTCGATCCTAGCAGATAACTAATGCGCGGGCGCGACGACGGGGTCACGCGCAGGTACATCAGGCCTGCTCGCTTTAAAGCGTATGCCCGATCGAAGCAGCAAGCCCAACGATGGGTACGACTCCGGCCTCGCCCAACCCGCCGTACGTTGTCGTTCACACGGAGTCAGTCTGGACCGTGGCGCGTTTACGTTCGCAGCCAGCGGTGCCGAGCAAAACATCGAGAAGTGCGCGGTCTCGAATCGACGACCACTCAGTGCGATTCATGGCGTCACTCCGCTTGACGCTGAGGTAGATGTCAGCCACGCATCGAGCCTCGCGGCCGAGCGTTTTGACCGGCGATGAAGGGCGGCCTCTCACGCGCGAACCGAGCTCGCGTCAACGCGGAGATGGCTCGCAAGTTTGAAGATCGAGAGTCCTGCGGCGGTTCGGCTTCTTCGGATTCGGTCGGTGGACGCTCGGTGTTGGGTTCTGGCGTTCGCGTGAGTGCGTCTGCGGCCAGGGGCAGATCGCGCGCTTCCTTGCAAAAGGTTCCGTGCGAAGGGATCACCGGCATCGAGCCCGCCGAACCCTCGGAAGCCATCCGCGCGCGGGTCGAGAGCGCGCTCGCCTGGGCCTTTCGGCGCGCGCGCACGACCGGATTCTGAAGGTCTCGCGCACCATCGCCGACCTGGGCGGTTGCGAACGGATCGAGGCCTCTCACGTGGCCGAGTCGGTGCAGTACCGGGCGCTCGATCGGGCCTATTTTCGGGCCTGAAGCAGGCCGGAGCGAGATTTCGTTCGGACGGGGCGGAAAGGCTCCAGTGGCTGAGTCCGCCCGGTCTGCTCCTTCCCGGCCATGCCCGTGGATGGACCTAAATGCCTAATACTCATTTAGTTACGGTAATAGGGGCAGCGAATGGGCACTGAAAAAGCAGTTTGTCTTTTGTAGTTATTACAGAATAACGACCGGGGATATGATGTTTTTCGAGAGGCCAATTCAGTGCGATTAATGTTGACAAAAAGACTGGGGTTTTTATGATCTTATCTACGCACGCGCTCCAGGGTTCGTGATGGGTGAGGAGTCGGAGAATGGGATTTGATAAGTGGGACCCCAAGCCGGAGTTTGAGCGCTTTCCCGCGTCAGCCACGATCGTTCAATCGCGCCTCATCCGCTTGCCGTCCCCCGTGGCCAACATGCTCCGGCTCCGCGGCAAAGCCAGCGCGAACCTCTACTACGACAAGAAGCGGAAAGTGATCGGGATCAAGCCTCTCGACCGGAAGGAAGAAGGCTCCGCGAAGATTCGACAATCCGATAAGTCGACCTCGCTGCACGTTCCGAGCTTTTTCCGGTTCTACGAGATCGAAGTCCCGGGCATCAAGCGCTTTCACTGCTGGTACGACGAGAAAGAACGCATGGCCATGATCGATATCTCGAAGCCATCGCCGCGCGGGCGGCCGGCGGGAACGTAATGGGTCGTTGGTCGACCACGAAAAAAGGGCGGCCACAGGGCCGCCCTTTTGATTTCTAGTGCCCTACCGCTCGAAGCCTGTGCGGTGCCACGGGGGGGGCGAACTGCAGCATCTCCCGCGACGCATCACTGCTCAGCGTCCACTCCATGCCGCTCATGAAGACGTTGCCCGAAGTCATCGACTGCTCGGGGAAGAACGCGCCGTTGTTCGCGAACAGCGACGTGATCGACGCCAGCGGGATTCTGGAGTCGTAGGCGGCGTTGATGGCACGGATGTACTGGTTCGCGAAGAGCGTGTACCCGATGTCGGTCATGTGGAAGCCGTCGAGGCTGAACAGACCGCCGGTGATGTACGACGCAGTGAACGTGAACGGGCCGACCTGATATCCGGCCGGGCTCGCGAACTTGTTGAAGAGACCATTGATGTCGGCGACGGGAATGTTGCGCGCTGACGCGGCATCGTTGATGACCTGGTTGTACTCCACGGCGCGCGCGGCGATCTGGGTCGCTTCCGCCGGCGTGAGCACCCACGAATCGAGCAGCGGTTTGCCGATGTTCGGCAGACTGGCGAAGAGGGGATCGGCCGCGAGGAACGACGGGATCCCGTAGCCGGTGGCGATCTGTCCGGAGTACGGCAGCAGAACGAAGCTGCCGGCTGGAAGCGGTCCGACGGTTCCGTCACCGAGCTCCGCGATGAGAGGGATGGGCGCGCCGTTGAAAATGACCGGCTGCCGGGTGGCCGGGTTGATGAGCACCCGCGGAACGGTGGTGAGATACGGCAGCGAGCCGGCGTTCGTCGGCATGTTTCCGACGACCATTCCCGCATTCGGATTCGCGGCGACCAGCTGGTCGAGCATCTTGTTGTAAGCGGTCTTGAACGCGTCGGTGGGGGTGAGCGCCTTCGGTGTCCCGGAGAGAACCGACCCGAGAAGATCGTTGCCGCCGATCCAGATGGCGATGAACGTCGGCTGTTCGGCCGAGGCTTGCTGCACCGCCGTTCCCAGTCCGCGCAGGATGAATTGCGCGAACAAACCCGCGGTCGAGGTCGGATTCTGCTCCGCTCCGGTGAGCGTGGTCAGGTCGTTGACGTTTGCGCCGGGGATGCTGAGATTGTTGTATGGCCGCGCCAGCGTGAGATTGACCGGATGTCCGGCGCCCGGCGCCGGAAGAATGACCGGCGGATAGGAAATGATGTCGACGATCTGCAGCTCGTTGCTGATGCCGGGGAAGCTCACCAGCGGCTGCTGGAAGTCGGGCGCGCCGGCCTGGCGGGCGATGACGGCCGGCCAGCTGTAAGGCTGATGATTCTGATTGAGCGAGCCGCTCTCGAAGCCGGCGCCGTAGCTGTCGCCCAGGGCCACGAAGCGGGTGAAGTTCGCCGTACCGCGCGCCGCCGCGAAGGCCGGAAGCGCCATCAGCACCGCGACGAGTACCGCTGCAAATCTCGAAATGCTCTTGATTCGCGTCATTGCGATTCTCCTTTGGGGTTAGAACCTGTAGCCGAGGTCGAGGCTGAGCAGGGTTGCGTTGGTCTTGTAGGTGCCGTTGAACCCTTCCGAGCTCACGCCTTTGGTGCTGCGGTCGTTGAAGTGCAGGACGAACACCGTGGCGTCGACGATCCAGGGTCCGCTGTGATAGCCGGTGCCGAACGTCGCGCCGGTGCGGTCCGCATCCGGCAGCAGCGGGCTCACCGACTCAGTGGGCTGGGGGTTGCGGTCATAGAGCAGACCAAAGCGCACATCCCAGTTCGGCGTGGCGGCGTGATTCGCGCCGATGCGATAGGAGTTGGCGTCCTTCCAGTTCTCGGCGCGGCTGAGATTCACGGCCGGCGTTGTCGCGAATGCGACGTCGAGCGACTTGAAACGGCTCCAGGTCGTGTGCGTGATGTCGAATTCGACGTCTGTGTTCGGGATCGTGGTCAGGGCGAAGCCGAGAATCGTTGTAGAGGGGAAGGGGAGCGTCGTGGCGATGCGCTGATTCGGCGGCAATCCGGCCTTGACGATGGCGTCGAGCTGAGGATTGCCCGTCGGAATCTGCGTGAACGTGGCGTCGCCCGTGAAGTTGATGTCCATATCCGAGCGATACGAGCCACCGACGCGGAAGCTGTCGGCCTTGTACAGCACGCCGACGTTGTAGCCCCACGCGGAATCCCAGTCGCTGTTGAGGTAGACATTGGCGACGTCCACGATGCGGCCGGTGAACGGATTGACTCCGTTGCCAGTCGGTGCGTTGTTCCGCTGCAGGATGATGTGCGCGCGGCGGTAGTCGGCGCCCGCTCCGATGGCCAGGCGGCCGTCGGAGGTCTGCCAGGCCAGGGCGGGCTCGATCGACAGCGTCTTTACGTTCGCGTCGCTCGACACGAAACGGCCCACCCACGGCGCCTGCCAGTTCGTGCGCAGTCCGAACGGTGTCATCAGTCCCAGCCCGAACGTCATGTTCGTGCCGATGGGAACGGTGACATAGGCATTCGGAGGGACGAATGTGTGCCGCGCGTACTGGCCGGTCGTGCCCGACGTGTACTCGTCGTTGGGATCGCCGCGGAACTCGTTGGCGAAGTTGATCGCCGTCCCGCCGGCCAGGATCGTGAAATGCCGCTGCTGGGCGATACCGGCAACATTGTAGAAGATGGCACTGGGATCGTCGGCGGTGGCGGCGAAGGCGCCGCCCATGGCTGTTGCTTTCGCGCCTTGTTCAAAGATCGCAAACCCGGAGCCGAACGCGGTTCCGGCGATCGTCAGCGAGACCAGCGCGAACATCAGAAATCTGGAGTGCAAACGCAAGGTAACCTCCTCGTTTTCATTGACCTACGTGGAAGGGGGGCAGAAACGGGCGCATCATAGCATTATGAAAACGGTTTTCTTCGCTCTCATTCTTATTTGCTCCGCAACACAGGTTCGCGGCGGGATGACCTACCGCATGGAGCAGACCACCGCGGGCGTGAAGCCGCACACGTTCAGCGGTGTGATGAAGATCGAAGGGGCCAACCGCCGCTTCGATGTCATGCACAACGACGGCCAGCTCTTCGCCACCGGCTCGATCATTCTGTCGTCGTCGGCCAGTCATCTCAGCACCGTGCTCGATCCGGCCGCGAAGACGTATTACGTTCTCGATTTCGATCAGATCGCCGCCCGGGCCGCGAAGGCCCAGAAGGATCTCGGCGCCTACCTCACCATTCCCAAGCCTCAGGTTTCTGTGAAAGACGAGGGCCCGGGCGCTCAGATCGAGGGGTTTCCCACCGAGCGATGGCTCATCACCGTTTCGCTCGATGTGAGCATCCGCGGTTTGCAGGGAGCGAGCAGCACGCGCTCCGTGATCACGACCGAGCTGTGGACGACGTCCCGGTGGCCCGCGGACGCGGCGACGTTTTCCGATTACACACAGAGTCCGGGCGGCGACAGCCTGCTCGACGCGATGGACGACGCGCGCATGAAGATCACCGGCTTTCCGCTCGGGAGCGTCGCCACCACCACCATCGTCCTCGGCGGCGGCACTACCACCTCGAAGTCGCGCATGACGGTCACAGGGATCCACGACGCCGCCTTCCCGCCCTCGGACTTCGTGATTCCGGCGGGCTACAGGAAAGTGGATAGCCCCATCGACGCCATGTTCACAAAGGCGGGCATCCGCTAACCGGCGTCCAGCAGCTCGCGCAGCACCGCGTTGGCGATCTCCGCATTGGCCTTGCCGCGCATCTCTTTCATCAACTGGCCGACCAGGAAGCCGAAGATCTGCGCTTTGCCAGCGCGGTACTGCTCGACCTGCGCGGCATTGCGCTCGATCACGCGCTTCGCGGCGTCGACAATGGCTCCGCGATCCGAGATCTGGGCGAGGCCCTTGCGCTCCACGATGGCATCGGGATCGCCGCCGCTCACCGCCATGTCATCGAAGACTTCCTTGGCGGCCTTGCCCCCGATCGCTCCTGAGTCGATCAACTGGATCAACCGCGCCAGTTGCGCGGGCTCGATCTTCTCCTGGCCGACGCGCAGGACCTCGTTGCGGATCCAGTTCGACGCGGACTTCGGATTGTCGCTGAGCCGCGCTGTGTCCTCGAAATATTCGGCGAGCTCGCGGCTGACGACCAGAATCTCCGCATCGACTTCACTCAGGCCGAGCTCGCGCTGGTAGCGTGCGCTGCGGTCCCCGGGGAGCTCGGGCACGGCGCGCCGCACCTGCTCGATCCAGGCATCGCTGACTTCGAGCGGAAAGAGATCGGGATCGGGGAAGTAGCGATAGTCGTGCGCCTCTTCCTTCGAGCGCATTGGGCGTGTCTCGTTCTTCTCGGCATCGAACAGCCGCGTCTCCTGTACTACCTTCCCGCCGCGCTCGAGCAGTTCGGTCTGGCGCTCGATCTCGTAGTCGATGGCACGGCCGAGGAACCGGAAGGAGTTGAGGTTCTTGATCTCGGCGCGGGTGCCCAGCGCTTGGCCGGGCCTGCGCAGAGAGACGTTGGCGTCGCAGCGCAGCGAGCCTTCCTCCATGTTCCCGTCACAGACGCCGGTGTACATGAGGATCTGGCGCAGCCGCGCGAAGTAAGCGGCAGCGTCGGCGGACGAACGGATGTCGGGCTCGCTCACAATCTCGACGAGCGGCGTGCCGGCGCGGTTGAGGTCGACGAGCGACCGTGACGGTTCGTGAATCAGTTTGCCGGCGTCCTCCTCGATGTGAATCCGCGTGAGGCGAACGGTGCGGCCGCCGGCGACCACGTGCCCGCCGGTGGCGATCGGCTCCTCGAACTGCGAGATCTGGTACCCCTTCGGCAGATCGGGATAGAAATAGTTCTTCCGTGCGAATTGCGATCGCAGATGGATCGTGCAGCCGGTGGCGACGGCCATGCGCATGGCCAGCTCGACGGCGCGCCGGTTCATGACGGGCAGCGCGCCCGGGTAGCCGAGACAGACCGGACAGACGTGCGTATTCGGTGGAGCCCCGAACGCAGTCGAGCAGCCGCAGAAGAGTTTCGACTCGGTGAGGAGCCGTGCGTGGACTTCCAGTCCGATGACCGCTTCCCAGGGCATTGGCGGGATTATAGGAGCGGCGTGTTGTACGCTTCACAATATGCGTAGACTCGCTGTCGCCGTCTGCCTGATCACCATGTCTGCCAACGCCCAAACGATTTCCGAGCGCATCGATCGCGAGATGCCGTCGCTGATCCGGACGTATCAGGCCTTTCACACGGCGCCGGAACTCTCGATGCAGGAACAGAGAACCTCCGCCGCCCTGGCCACGCATCTGCGCGAGCTGGGCTACGAGGTCACCGAGCATGTCGGCAAGTACGAAGAGCCGAACGCGACCTGCTACGGCGTGGTGGCGGTCATGCGGAACGGGAAGGGACCGGTGGTGCTGTTGCGGACGGACATGGACGCGCTGCCGATCGAAGAACAGACCGGACTGCCTTACGCGAGCGCGACGCCCAACGTCATGCACGCCTGCGGGCACGACGTCCACATGACCTCGCTCCTGGGCACCGCGAAACTGCTGGCCGATATGAAATCGCAGTGGCACGGCACGGTCGTTCTCATCGGACAGCCGGCGGAGGAAGTGGTGAAAGGGGCCGGCGCGATGCTGCGCGATGGCCTCTATGAGCGCTTCCCCCGGCCCGACTACGCGCTGGCGGTGCACGATCACGGGCAGCTCGAAGCGGGGAAGGTGGGCGTTCGATCCGGGTACGCGCTGGCGGCCGGCGACTCGGTCGACATTCTCGTGCGCGGCGTGAGCGGACATGGTGCGTCGCCGCAGAGCACGAAGGACCCGGTGGTCATCGCCTCCGAGATCGTGATGGCCCTGCAGACCATCGTCAGCCGTGAGACCTCGCCGATCGATCCGGTGGTCATCACCGTCGGCTCGATCCACGGCGGGTCGAAGCGCAACATCATTCCGGATGAAGTGAAACTGCTGCTCACGGTACGCACGTACAAGGCCGAGGTGCGGCAGCGCGTGCTGGCGGCCATCGAGCGGGTGGCCAGGGGCATCGCGCAGGCCGCGGGCGTTCCCGAAGATCGCGCTCCGATCGTGACGGCGCAGCTCGGCGAGTCGACGCCGGCCACGTACAACGATCCGAAGCTCACCGAGCGTATGGCCGCGGCCGTGGGGAAAGAGATCGGCGAAAAGAACGTCGTGGAGATCGAGCCGCTCATGGTCAGCGAGGACTTCGCCCGCTATTCACTCGATCAGAAGATTCCGGCGACGATGCTGAACATCGGTGCGGCGGATCCCGCGAAGGTGGCCAGCGGTGCCACACTGCCGTCGCTCCATTCGTCGAAGTTCGCGCCGGTGCCGGTGGATCTGGTGCTCCGTCGCGCCATCGAGACCGAGGTGGCGATGGTGATGGACCTGCTGCGATAGTCGGTCATTCCTGCCGGTCACAAGTCATTCCGAGCCGCGAAGACGGTGAGGAATCCGGGTGGGGGCGCGATTCCCCCGCCCAGATTCCTCGCGCTCTGCACCGCTCGGAATGACAACTGGAAGAGATTCAGGAGCGGGCCAGCTTCTCCATGCTCCGCAGCACCTCGGCCACCGACCAGGCCTGGGCCACGCAGCCGCGCGCGTGATACGGCGCTTCGGCGTCGAAGACCTCACTGAACGAGCCGATGCAGGTCTGTCCCAGCTCCTTTTCGAACCCGCTGAGAAAGGCGCGGGCCTTCTGGTGCTCCCCGGGATTGACGCGTAACCAGGCGTCGATGAACGGTCCGATCAGCCACGCCCACACCGTTCCCTGGTGATACGCGGCATCGCGCGAGCGAAGATCGCCGTCGTAGCGCGGCTTGTAGTCCGGACTACCGGGCGACAGCGAGCGCAGGCCCACCGGCGTGAGCAGCGTGCTTTGTACCTTCTCGACGACGGCGTGCCATCGCGATTCCTCGAGCACGGGATGGGGGAGCGAGAGCGCGAGGATCTGATTCGGCCGCACCGCCGGATCGTCGCCGCCGCTGTCCTGATCGACGACGTCGAAGAGACACTGGGTCTTCTCGTTCCAGAAGCGAGCGTTGAACGACTGGCGCGCGCGGAGTGCCAGCTCCTCCATGCGCAGGGCGTTCTTCTGGTCGCCGGCCTCGTCGAGATATCGCTGTAGTACGCGCAGGGCGTTGTAGTAGAGCGCGTTGATCTCGACGGCCTTCCCGCGCCGCGGCGTGACGACCCAGCCATCGACCTTCGCGTCCATCCACGTCAGCTGATATCCCTCGGCGCCCTGCGAGAGCAGCCCGTCCTTTGGATCGACGCGGATGTTGAAATGCGTTCCCGCGACGTGATGATCGATGATGTCGACGAGCTTCGGCAGCAGTCCCCGCAGCGTCTCCTGATCGTTCGTGTAGTCGACGAAGCGGTTGATGGCGTGGAAGAACCACATCGTGGCGTCGGCTGTGTGATACAGGCCGCCACTGTCGCCTTCCGGAAAGAGATTCGGAATGAGTCCGTCGCGGATGTACGAGGCGAACGTGCGCAGAATGCTTCCGGCCTCGCGATAGCGCCGCGTGACCAGCGTCAGCCCTTCCAGGCTGATCATCGTGTCCCGGCCCCAGTCCGTAAACCAGTGGTAGCCGGCGATGACCGTGCGCGCTTCGTCGCCGGTGGCGACGACACGCGCGGTGTCCGCCGCTCGCGTACCCGGACGGATCAGGAATTGATCGGCGGCTAGCACGAGCTGGGCGATGCAGGTGTCCTGCTGCGCCTGTCCGGCAATCTCGAGCAACCGCGTGCGACGCGACTGCTCCGCGGCGAAACACTCGTCGGGCGTCATCGCGCGGATCACGTCCCACTCTTCCACCGACGCCACGATGCCGACCGTGTCGCCCGGCTTCATGCGGATCTCGATCACCCCGGGACTCCAGAGCGGCCCTTCGTACTCGTAACCCCGTCTCCGTTCGATTCGATAGATGACGTGCGGAAGCCGCTGCGGATCGTCGACGAGCCGGGCATCGCCGATGAGGATGAGACGCAGCGGTTTGAGATCGCGTCCGTCGGAGATCTCGACCTCGCGCCCGTTCGTCTTCACGCTCCACGACGTCGACACGTCCTCGCTCACCAGCCCCTCGTGCGGTCGGAATTTGAGCGAGGGGCGCAGGCGCAGGGTGGCCGGCGGACTGGCCTTGCTCAACCGGTAGATGATGTAGGTGGTGTTCTGCAGATGCGGCATGGCCACGCGCTTCTCCACGCGGACGCCGTTCTTCTCGTAGCGCCAGACAGGAATGCCGCATTCGAGCGTGAACGATTCCAGGAAATCGGGCTCCGGAAATCCGATCTCCTTGCCGCCGCCGTGCTCGTCCCCGCTCAGCTTGTAGGAAACGCCTGGCGCGGTCTCGATCGATTCCTCGAGATGGTTCAGCATCATGAAGCGTCCCAGCGGCGCGGGGAGAGCGGCGATGAGCTTGCCGTGGAACCGGCGCGTGGCTGCGCCTCCGATCGTCCCCGACCCGTAACCGCCCAGACCGTTGGTGACGAGCCATTCGCGAGCGAGGAGCTCGTCCCGAGCGTCGCCTCGCCGCCATCCGACTTGTACCGGAATCAATTGAGGATCCGTCATCGACACGATCGAACTCTGCTCAAGTTATGCCCGCGCTGCTAGAGTCCTCTCCGAGCGCAGGCCGGTAACAGATGCAGCTTCTCACCAACGGTCCCGATGATGCGAAGAAGACGCTCGTGCTCGCGCACGGCGCCGGCGGCGCGATGGATACGCCGTTTCTCAATCGAGTGGCCGAGGGGGTTGGGGCACTGGGGATTCGCGCGGTTCGATTCGAATTTTCGTATATGGCCGCGCGCCGGACAGGTGGAAAGCGTGGAGCGCCGGATCGCGAGCCGGTCCTGCTCGACGCGTGGCGCGACGTCGTGCGCGCGCTCGGGGGTGGTCCTTCACTCTTCATCGGTGGCAAGTCCCTGGGCGGCCGGATGGCCAGTCTCGTCGCCGACGAGCTCGAAGTCCGTGGTCTGGTCTGCCTCGGCTACCCGTTCCATTCGCCGGGACGTCCTGAGAAGCTCCGCACGAAACATCTGGCCACGCTGCGCACCCCGGCGCTCGTCATCCAGGGCGAACGAGACCTGTTCGGAAGCCGCTCCGAGGTCGCCGGCTACGAGCTCTCGCGCTCGGTTCGCATCGAGTGGCTGACCGACGGGGACCACTCGTTCAGGCCGAGGGCGAGGTCGGGAGCGACGGAATCGGGCAATCTCGCTCGTGCAATTACCGTGATTGGTGCGTTTATGGGGGACTTGGCGACGGCCGATGGCGATGGCCTTGCTTGAGAGTCTCTCCGGAAATGCGTCCCAAAGCTCTTATTGTCGAGGATGACCCGGCCACGCAGCGGCTGCTGGCCGCGCTGATCGCCGCGGAAGGACTGGAGGTCGCGCTGGCCGGAGACGGCGAGGTGGCCATTGAGATGTTGTCGCGCGAGACGTTCGCCATCGTTCTTCTCGACATCGCACTTCCCCGCGTCAGTGGAACGGAAGTCATGGAGCATCTTCGGCGGACGAATCCGTCGATGCTCGAGCGCGTCATCGTCGTGACGGGCCTGGACGTCTCGGAGATTCGCTCGTTGTTCCCGACAGTGAGGCAGGCGCTGACGAAACCGGTCATGCCTGCCCGTCTTCGCGCCACCATCCGGACCTGCATTCTGGAGCGCGGACTCGACGCCACGGGTCCATAACGTCACAATACACATCGTGCATCACGTTCGAGAGGGAGGACTTCCCGTGCGCCTCATCGCCGCGCTCCTTTCATTGACCTCGGTACTGGTGCTCGACACGTTCGCGTCCCAGACCGCCACCCTGACACCCGATGCGCTCGTGCAGCGCGGTATCGACAGCTATCGGGCGGGGAAGTTCAGCGACGCCGCCACGGACCTCGACACGGCCACACACGGGCTGCTGTCGCAGGAGCAGATGCAGAACTACGTGAGCACGGGGAAGTTTCCGAACCTCGATCGCGTCGAGACGGCGCTCGTCTATCTGACCCTGGCCCAGGTAAAACTCGGACATCAGGACAAGGCGCGTGAGGCAGTGCTCCGTCTGACCACCGCGGAGCGGATCCAGCCGATGTACGCGCAACTGCCGTTGCCGGCGGAAGTGGCCGGCTTCGAGTCGACGGCCTCGAGTCTCGTCCCCGGACTGTCCCTTCCCACGAACGTGCAACTGGCCGGAGGGACGGTGACCACCAGGCCGGCAGCGATGGTTGCTGCCTCGCAGCCAGCGATGGAGAAGCCCGCTTCGGCGCCCGCGAATCCTCCGGCCACCGGAATGGCGGCCGCTGCACAGGTGGCGGAGACCACCGCGTCGCCGGCGCCGCAGGTGCCGCTGGATTGCCAGGGTATCCAGAGGGCGGCGGATGAGCGCATCGCCGCGATTCAGCGGGCTGCCGACGAACGCGTGGCCCAGGCCCAGCGGGCGGCCGAGACCCAGATCGCCGCGATGCAGGCGCAGAACCGCCGCAACTATCTCCTCAGTCTCCGGGAGGCCGACGCCCTGGCGTCAGCCGGAAAAACGGATCAGGCCAACGACATCTACAATGCCATCGTGAGCTCGGAGGGCGTGCCGCGCGAGATCGTGGCTGAAGCAGCGGTCGGTTTGTACAGAACGAGTGCGTTCCGCGACGCGGTGAGCGCGTTCCGCAAGCTCGCGCCCTACGCGCGCGGGGAGGCCGACCTCCGTTACTACAACGCCGTGTCGCTGTACGAGACGGGGCACTACGACGACGCCAGGCGCGAGATCGCCTGTGCGCTGCCGTACATCGAGGTGACGTCCGACGTCATACGCTATCGCGAGAAGATCGAACAGGCTCCGTCGCATCAGGCATCGAGGTAGAAGGCGTTTCAGGCGATGACCATGGAAAACCGGCAACGACTCGTTCGGTACACGATCGCCGCGGATCTGGCGATCGTGGCCACCGGCATTGCTCTCTTCGCTCCGGCGTCGCCTCTGGTGCTGCTTTCCGTGTACGTGGCGGCCGTGGCGGTGGCGGCGTGGAAGAGCGGATGGCGCGGGGCGGCCGTGACGATCATGCTCTCGGTCATTGCGCTGCTGGTGCTTTTCCCGGCCGAGTTCGATGAGTCTCATCTCATCGGGTTCATTGCAGCCGGTGCCGTGGTTGCCGCCAACATCGAAGCGATCTCGGCCCGCAACCGGACAGGCGCGGAGAAGGCGTCGCACCGTGAACCGGAGATCGGCAGATTGTTCGCGGTCGAGCCGCCGGCTGATCCGGAGGATGCGGTGCGTTCGTCGATGGCCAGGCAGCAGATGGCCCGGCAGCTCGAGCGCGCGGCTGTGGCTCAACTCGAGGAACAGCGCGAAGCGGCCAGACCGGCCGCGCACGATGCGAACGTCACACCGATGACACCGAGACCCGGAAAACACGGCAGGTCGAAAAGAGGATGAGGCGAGTGAAGATTCCGGGCGTGCTGCTGGTCCTCGTGGCCGCGATTCCCTGGAGCGCCGGGGCGCAGTTGAATCCGACCGTGAAAGTGCTGCCGCGGGCGACGGCGCCCATTCCTCCGGAGTGCGCGGAGGGCCTGGCCCCGCAGCCGGCGCAACGGCTCACTTCGGAAGAGCGCACGATCGTTCGTGATACGCGGGAGGACATGAAAGCGCCGCCCAGCGCCGGCCTGCACGGACAGTTGCAGGCCGCGTTCAACGCCGCGCGGAGCGGGAACCGCGACCTGTTCCGCGACTCGCTGGTGCGTGCCAAGAGCCTTCTGACATCGTATCCGCCGGGCGCGGAACGGACGGCGGCCACGAATCTCGCCGGTGTGCTCGACGATGTCGATCGCGTCTGGGCCTACCAGTTCACTTCGCCGACCGGGGCATTCTTCGACTCGTCGAGCGAACCCTTTCGCATCGCCAGCAGGTACCCCGGCTACGAGAACAGCGTGCGGCGGCAGGTAATCGTCGATCAGAATGGCAACCGCTTCTACCCGACGAGCGAGACGCGCGTTTTTCTCCTCGATGCCGCCGCGGAAACGCTTGGGCGCCTGACCGGGCAGAAGCCCTCTCCACGGTCGTCGGCTCGCGGCACCACGATTCCATCGGCGACGCTTGCGCAGAACCACACGCCTGCGACGGGCTCGACCACTCATGAGGTGAGAGCGGCGAAGCCGAAGCCGGCACCGACGCACACGCCGACCAATACAAGGGTGCATCACGCGCCCCGTTCCACGACGCATCATCCGGCGCCGCGCGCCGCGCAGAAGCCCGCCAAGCCGCCGGTAGTCTCGACAAGTGCGGCGCCGGTGACGACACCTCCGGCGTTCGTGGCCACGCAGACAGCCGCTCCAACGCCGACGCCGAGTGTGACTTCGCCGAGTGTGACTTCGCCGCTGGAGACCGCGCCGGCGACGGAGTCGAGCACCGCATCGACGAGCGCAACGTTGGACACCTCGGCCACCACTCAGCCCGCAGAGGGCGAAAAACCAGTGAAGTCGCGCAGCTTTTTCTGGCCCCTGCTGCTCATCCTCGTCGGCGTGGGAGTGCTGGTTACGTTGTGGCGTGCGTCGTCATAGGGGAAATCAGCAGTTGCCGCGGCGTGTTGCGACCCGTAGAATCCCGTTCGCCTCGATCAGGCGCCCATAGCTCAGATGGATAGAGCGTCAGCCTCCGGAGCTGAAGGCCGCTGGTTCGAATCCAGCTGGGCGCACCAACACCTCGCTGATCGCCGGATGCCGATTCGCGTCCGGCACCGACCGGCCTCGGCCACCGCGCCGGGCCGCCCCGAACGCCACGGTATGATCCGGCCGTGGGCAGGGATCCGAACGCCTCGGGATTCTCCCGACGTGCCATCGCCGCGATCGTACTGACCTGCGCGATCGCTCTCCCCGCCTGGGCAGCGACCCACAAGAGAGTGGGACGCGCGCTGATGACGTTCTACTGGGTGATCGACGAATCGTCGTCGCGTTATCGCGGTAAACGCACTGCCGAGCTTCGCGACGTGCGCGGGCACGTGATCGCGACGACGACGCGGAAATTCAGAAGAGAATTGATGATGGAAGGAACCGGCTGGCTCCGCGACGGCCGCACGGTGATGTACGACGGGAGAGTGCGCGGCGAGAGCCGCTTTCGGGTCCTCAAGTCCCGCTACGGAATCGGAAGCACGGGTTGTGCGCTCGTTCCCTACCGCACCATTGCCGTCAATCCTCGTTTCGTGAGACTCGGATCGACCCTTTACATCCCGCAACTGAAAGGCGCACGGCTTCCGGATGGAACGGTCCACGACGGGAAGTTCGTGGCCAACGATCGCGGCCACTTCGGCGGAGCGCATATCGACGTCTTCATCGGCACGGGGCCGAAGTCCGCGCGCCCGTTCGTGAGAAAGGGATACGGCTCGCGGTCGCATGTGACGGTCTATCGCGTCGATGGCAAAGATGTAGAGGACTGCCGGTAGAACGGGGTGCCTCAGATCCGCAGTCGCCCGGGTAGCGCACCCATTTCATCGCCTCGAACTGCATCTGCACGCGGTTGATGGTGGGAGCCGGCCCGCTCACGACGGGCCAGTCCCGCATAGCCCTTCCCTCTGTATAATCTCCGCCGCTTGCACAGTCCGCTGCTGAAAGTCTTCTCCGGCCGGGCCCACCCGGCCCTGGCCTCGGAGATCTGCGCACGCCTCGACGTCGAATGCGGGCACGTCACGCTCTACAGTTTTTCCGACGGCGAGAACTACGTGCAGATCGACGAGAACGTGCGCGGCGCCGACGTCTTCGTCATCCAGCCCACCTGTCCTCCGGTCAACGATCACCTCATGGAGCTGCTGATCATGCTCGACGCGTTCAAGCGCTCCTCTGCGCGGCGCGTCACGGCGGTGATCCCGTATTACGGCTATGCCAGACAGGACCGGAAGGACAAGCCGCGCGTTCCCATCACGTCCAAGCTCGTGGCCGATCTCATCACCGCGGCGGGCGCCGACCGCGTCCTGACGCTCGACCTGCACGCCGCCCAGATCCAGGGCTTTTTCAACATCCCCGTCGATCATCTCTTCGCCGCGCCGGTCATCGTCGGACATCTCAAGAAGCTGAACATGACCGACCTGACCATCGTCTCGCCCGACGCCGGGGGCGTGGAGCGCGCCCGCGCCTACGCCAAGCGCCTCGGCGCGACCCTGGCCATCATCGACAAGCGCCGCACCGCCGCCAACCAGACCGAGGTCATGCACATCATCGGCGACGTCGAGGACCGGAACGTGTTCGTCGTCGACGACATCATCGATACGGGCGGGACGCTCATCCACTCCGTCGAGGCGCTGCTGGCCCAGGGCGCGCGGTCCATTTCGGCCTCCTGCACCCACGGCGTCCTCTCCGGACCTGCGGTCGAGCGGATCAACAAGTCGAAGCTCGATCAGGTGTTCGCCACCAACAGCATGCCCATGACCGACAAGGAGCAGGAGTGTCCGAAACTGCACGTCCTGTCGATCGCCGAGCTTCTGGCCGAGGCGATCAAGAGGATCCACGACGAGGACTCGGTGAGCTCGCTGTTCGAAATGTGAGCCGGGAATAAGGCCGGGCCGCCCCGACTTTCCCAACTTTTGTCGAAATCCGTTGAGGGGAGCTTTATGGCCGAGGTGAGTTTGGAAGTCGTGCGCCGGGAGTCGGTGGGGAAAGAAATCGCGAAGAAGCTGCGCCGCGAAGGCCGTGTGCCTGCCGTCGTCTACGGCGGCCATCGTGAGCCGGTGGCGATCACCGTCGACCGCAAGTCGGTGGCGGAGCTGGTTCAGAAGAGCGAGCACGGGGTGCGTTCGATCTTCCTGCTCAAGATGACGGGCACCGATCAGCAGCGTCACGCCATGATCAAGGACATCCAGATCGATCCGATCTCCAGGAAGATGATCCACATCGACTTCGTCCGCGTGATGATGGACGAGGTTGTCCGCGTCAACGTCCCTGTGCATCTCAGTGGGACGTCTCGTGGTGTGAAGGAAGGCGGCGTCCTGGACTGGCAGATCCGCGAGCTTCACGTAGAGTGTCTGCCGGGAGCGATTCCGGACGCGATCGACGTGAACGTGGAAGAGGTTGGCATGCACGACTACATTCGCGTGTCGGATCTCAAAGTGCCAACGGGCATCAAGATTCTCGAGGATCCGGAGCGCGTCGTCATGGGCGTCACGCATGCGCGCGCGGAAGTCGTCGAGGAAGTGGCGCCGGTGGAAGCGGGCGCCGTGCCGGCCGAGCCCGAACTCATCAAGAAGGGCAAAGTCGAAGAGAAGGCGGAAGAGTAGATTTTTCCTGCCGTGCGACGCTGCAGACGAACGCCCCGCAATTTGCGGGGCGTTTTTGTTTTTACAATGGGGCATGGCTCGACTGACGAGACTCTCGAAAGATCAGGTTGGCGGTGAAGTCCTCGATCTCTTCAATCGGGTGGGGGAGCAGCGCGGGAACGTGCCGAACATGTTCCGCATCTACGCCCACCGGCCGGAGATCCTGACAACGATGGCGGCGCACCTTCAGGCCATCACGAACACCGGTACGGTGCCGGTCAAGACGAAGGAGCTGGTGGCGTCGCTGGTGTCGCGGCTCAACTCGTGTGAGTATTGAAACCGCTCCCACACCGCGCAGGCTGCGCGGCATGGAGCCACCGATCAGCAGCTCGATCAGCTCGTCGACTTCGAGAGCGGGCCGTTCACGGAAAGGGAGAAAGTGGCGCTGGAGTTCGCACGGCAGCTCACCTTCGACGCCAATCGGGTTGGCGACGAGTTGTTCGCAAGGCTGCGCAAGCACTACGAAGAGGGAGAGATCCTCGAGATTTCGGCGATGGCCGGGCTCTTCAACTATTTCAATCGCATCACGAACGCGCTGCACATCGAGCCGACAGGGCCGGGTGAGGGGTTGTAGATGAAGAAATGTCTTTCGTTCGCGGCGCTGCTGCTCATCGCCGCCTGCCACCAACAGGAAACCGTGGTCAAGCCGTCCGGTCCGCCCATGCCGGCGTACAAGGCGCAGTGGCTCGATGGGCGGCCGTTCGATATCGCCGGCGAGAAGGGCAACGTCGTTCTGCTCAACGTCTGGGCGACGTGGTGCGGTCCATGCCGCTTCGAGATCCCGGAACTGCAGAAACTCCACGCGAAGTATGCCAGCCGCGGATTCAAGGTCATCGGCGTCAGCGTGGACGAAGGGGGTGCCGCCGACGTCAAGCCGTTCGTTGCCGATGAGAAGATCGCCTACCCGATCGTGGTCGATCCCGACGGCAACCTGGCCACGATCTTCAAGACGTCGGTGATTCCGACCTCGGTCATCGTCGACCGGTCCGGGAACATCGTCTGGAAACACTTCGGAATCGTGGACATGAGGGATGCGGCCATGACCACGGCGCTCGAATCCGCCCTGGCCCGCTGAGTCATTCCGAGCCGCGAAGACGGCGAGAAATTCGGGCGGAGGCGGTGTGCTCCCCCGCCCAGATTCCTCGCGCTCTCCGGCGCTCGGAATGACTTGTAACGGTTCGCCTCAGGGCTGCTGCGGCGCTTCATTGCGCCGGTCCGGCGTGTCGCGGGAACTCGTGCGGCGGTCGCGCTGGCGCTGGATGAACTCGCGCACGTTTCTGGCGAGGTGGGAAAGGAGCAGCCGCATCGGCAGATACGCCAGTGCCACACCGAGCGCGACCGCGGCAGCGATGACAATCAGTGTGATGAAAATCGAAGACATCATGACGCCTCACTACACTCACAGCAAATTCTGAGCCGCCCCCTCCACCGCTTCCTCGGCGCCCTGCTTCGAAACCGTCTGCCACCCTCAGTGAAACCACGAACCGCCGTTGATGTCGATGGTCACTCCATTGAGATAGCCGGCCAGCGGCGAGGCCAGAAAGAGGATGACGCCGGCGACCTCCTCCGGTGTGCCCACGCGTCCGAGTGGGATCTGGCCGACGATCTCGTGTCGATCCCGCTCCAGGGACGCGCGCGCCATCTCGGTCTCGATGAAGCCGGGCGCGACGCAGCTGGCGATGATTCCGTCTTTTGCACAGGCACGGGCAATGGATCGCGTGAGGTTGACGAGCGCGGCCTTCGACGCGCCGTAGTCCGCGAATTCCGTCTCCCCGCGGAACGCGGCACGGGAAGCGACGTTGATGATCCTGCCGCCGCCGGTCTGCCGCATCGAGCGCATGGCCAGAAAAGCGACGTTAGCGGCGCCGAAGACATTGAGCGCGAACGTGCGCCGCCAGCCCTCCTGCCAGGCCGCGTAGTCGTCGCCATCGAATCGGTTGTCGGCGTAGAGCGCGGCGTTGTTCACCACGATGTCGACGCGGCCGTGGACCGCGAGCGTGCGGTCGACGAGGCGCTCGACGTCGCCAGGGTCCGCCACATCGGCCTGAACGGCGATGGCGCTCTCTCCGATGGCGCGGACCAGCTCTTCTGCTTCGTCTCTGCTCCGGTTGTAATTCACCACCACGCGTGCACCGGCCTCGGCCATCCGTAGTGCGGTCTCCCGCCCGATGCCACGCGACGCTCCGGTGATGAGCGCCACTTTTCTATCGAGGTTCAGGACGTTCTGCGGAGACATCGGATAAGCTCCCGGCATGGCGCCGGCGATCGACGTGACAATGTACACCCGCCGCGATTGTCGTCTTTGCGACGAGGCAAAAGCGGTCATGCGTTCCTCAGGCCTCGACGTGCGCATCGAGGAGATCGACATCGACAACGATCCGGAACTGCGCCGCCGCTACACGAGTGACGTGCCCGTCGTCTGCATCGACAACGCGGAGATATTCCGGCACCACATCACCGCGGACGAGTTCGCGCGGCTGGTCCGCGATCGCACCGCGACGAACGCGTCGACGCTCGCGGCCGAGGAGTGCATTCCGTGCAAAGGTGGCGTACCCCCGCTCGCGGGAGCCGAGCTCGCCGCCGTGGCGCGCGAGCTTGGATCGAGCTGGCGCGTAGTGGACGGGCACCACCTGGAGAAGGAGTTCCGCTTTCCTGATTTCGCGCAGGCGCTCTCATTCACGAACGCTGTCGGCGCGTTGGCGGAACGGGCAGGGCATCATCCTGACATTCATCTGGCCTGGGGAAAGGTGGGTATCGAGATCTGGACGCACAAGATCGACGGACTCACGCGCAGCGATTTCGTCCTGGCCGCCAGGATCGACCGGATCCTTCCGGTCTAGAGCGTGGCTAGACCAGACCGCGATCGGTGAGCTCGCGCTTTACGAACGCGTAGACGATCGGGGCAAGCACGACGCCGCCGATCCCGAAGGCCGCTTCGCCGAGAATGATGGCCATCAGGATCTCCCAGGCCTGGGAATCGGTTTCCCCGCCCACGAGCCGCGAGTTGATCAGGTACTCGAGCTTGTGGATGACCACGAGAAACACCAGCGAGGCGAACGCGGTGGTCACGGATACGCCCATGGACAGGATGCAGATCATCGTGTTCGAGATCAGGTTGCCGACCACGGGAATCAACCCGCAAACGAATGTGACCAGCACGAGCGTCGACGCGAACGGAACGTGGATGCCGAACAGCGGCAATCCCACCAGCAGGTAGAGGGCGGTCAGCGTCGTATTGACGATGGAGATCTTGATCTGTGCCGTGGCCACGCGCGCGAAGGCGTCGCTGAACCGGTCCATCTTGTCGACCAGGTGACGGGCCAGCGGTCCGCGACGCGCTTCATCGTGGTGCGTGACGTGGCGGAAGAAGACCAGGATCGCCAGAAGAATACCCATGATGCCGTGCACCAGGCCGACGCCGATGTACATGCCGCCCGCGCGGAGCGTCTGCGCGTGCGCCTTCAGCCACAGCGCGATCGTCGCTTTCAGATCCTCGGCGTCGGTCATCACGTCGGGGATGAACTCGTGACCAACGCCGCCGAGCCACAGGCGGACCGAGCCGAGGATCTCGGCCATCTGGTTCATCATGTCCGGGATGGTGGTGGCTCCATGGCGGATCATCGTCACAGCGAGAGCGATCGCTCCCACGACGAGCGCCGCCGTTACAGCCGTGACGATGAGCACGGCCAGTGGACGCGCCGTACTGCCCGACAGCCTGCGGGAGATCCGTTTGGTGACACCTTCGAGGATCACATAGAGCGCCAGGGCCACCACGGCCGCGGAGACCAGATGCTGAAAGAGCACGAACAGGAGCAGCGCCCCAAGCAGAGTCCATGCGGCGATCTCTTCCGCCGTCACGCGCCTCCCCACCAGCTGCGGCGTGGGGCCGGCATCCGCTGCCGGAAGCGGCAGAACGGGGTTCATGCTCATCGCAGCGATTGTACGCGCGTCCGGTCTGGCCGAAAGCGTGCACGCCTCCCCGGCGTGAGGACGTCATGAGCACGGTCACCGCTATCTTCGCGTCCCCGGCAGAAGCGGAAGACGCGATGCACGTCCTGAGGACGCACGGATTCGACGAGCGCCAGATCAACGCCCTGACCCGTGGCGAATCTTCGTTCCGTGAGCACGGGAAGGGTGGCGGTACCGCCATCGGCGGCATCACCGGTCAGGGCCTGGCCACGTTCCTGCCAGGCCTCGGGCCGGTACTCGGCGTGGGCACGATCGCCACGGCGCTGATCGGAACGGCCCTCGGATCCGCGGCGCGCGCCGCGATCGACCGTTACACGCACGGCATCCCGAACGAGGATCTCTACTTTTACGAAGAGGCCATCCGTAACGGCAATGCCCTCGTCATCGTCGATGCGCGCGACTCGACGCAGGAGACGCAGGCTCGCAATCTGCTCGAGCGCGCGGGATCTCGGCCCGTTCAGGGCGGGCGGCGTGCGTGGTGGCTCGCGCTGCAGGATCGCGAGTGCGACTACCTTCGATCGCGCGGCCAGGAGCTCGGTCCGATCGAGGCCGACTATCGATCCGGCTTCGAGGCGGCTCTGCATCCGACCACCCGTGGCCGCGACTACGACGATGTCGTCGCCTACATCGAGACGTGCTATCCCGGCCCGTGCCGCACCGCGGCGTTCCGCGTCGGCTACGACCGCGGACAGAATTACTTCCGCGAGCGCATGCAGGCGCGGGAGCTCGAGTAGCCAGGGGTCGTCCTACAATGACTGCGCATGCGTGCGGGGCCGGTCTTCGCCGCGCTCGGCGGACTGCTGGTCGTCGCGGCCGCGGGCTATATCCACGAACCTCCGGACGATGCCCGGCATCGTCACGAGCTGTCGAGCCGCCTCGACACCGTGAGAACCCAGGTGGACGCAAACGAGAAGGCCGCTCAGAATCTGCGGCCCTCGGCCAGGCCCCGATCGGCGCTCCCGGCGGCAGTCCCCGTGGTGGAAGCGGTGCATGCCACCTCGTACCAGGAGCCGGAAGCGATCGTCGCTCCCGAAGGCGTGAAGCTCGAAGGGCAGCTCAGTTCCACGCCTTACTCGATCGGCAGGACGTATGTGATCACGTACAAGGTCACGAACACGCGCGCGACGGCGGTGTTGCTGGACCTCTATTTCGAGTACTGCACCGCGGACGACTTCGTCGTCGAGAAACACAAGGATGGCGTGAAGCTCGAGGCCGGCGCGCAACGCATGGCAAAAGACGAGCTCACATACTCGCAGGCAGCGGTCAGTAAGATCGAGATCCAGGCGAAGGAGTACCAGTGAGGGTGTGGCGCGATCGCGTCTCTCCCGTCGCCACGTTTCTCATCGCGCTGGTGTTCCTTCTTTTCGGTGCGGCCCTCGGGCATTGGTCGCGGCAGCCTTCGTTTGCCGACCGGCTGCTGATCAAACGCCTGCAGCGTCTGGAAGAACGGCTGCACAGCGTCCACGAAATGATGGCGGAGCCACAGCGATGACGAGCCGCGCCGCGGGCGTCATGGCATTCTGCGCGGGACTGCTCGGATTCGCGCTGGCCTACTTCGTCATCGACCCGTCGGATCTGCTCCTGCGCGACGCGGCTGTGCGCGTGGGGCGTGTGGAAAGCGACTCCGCGGCCACGTACCAGACGATGGTGGAGCTGTCCGATCGGATTCGTCATCCCCAGATCGTCGATCTGGCGCCCGGCGTTCTCAACGCGCCCATTACCGACCTGAGGCCGGCATGGATGGACGTGACGATCCGCTCGCCGCAGACGCGGTTTCTCTTCGACGACGGGCACTATCCGATGCCGCAGGGAACGTACGGCTGGAAAGCCATCATCTCGAATGACGGGAGCAAGCCGCTGGATGCCTGCGCCTATGTCCGGCTGATCGATCGTTCTGGCGAGACAGTAGCCATCGAGACGCCGATCCACGTTGTTCTCGACCCTTTCACGGCTAGGCGATATCGCGGGACCATCCGCTACAAAGGAAACAACGTCAGTCCGACGGGTCAGTGGCAGCTACGCGTCTACAACGTCTCCATTGTCTTTGATCCCGACGAGGTGAGAGGCATCGTCGTCAGGGACGCGGAGCGGTACAAGAGAGGGCTGATCGCCGAGCCGATCAGCCCTTATTACGATTCGGACGAACAGAAACGAGGCGTCTATCAGTGCACCGATCAGTGAGCGTAGCGGTTCAATCCGCGCTGGTCTTCCACGACTCTTTGACCAGCTTCCACTGACCACCTTCACGGTGCATGGTGACGGTTCCCTTCGTGTCCTTCTCGTCGAGTGAGTCGACCAGAAGCGTGGCGTTGTCTCCGTCCACGCTGCCGCCGTTCACTTTCACCTTTTTCGGCTGCATCGACTGGATGAGCGGCAGCATCTTCTTGAAATCGGGATCTTCGGTGCTCTTGACCAGTTCTTTCGCAACGGTCTTGCGGATCGCGGCGAGGTCGCCGGAACGCATGGCCTTCCGGTACGACTCCCATGCTTTCGCCGGCTCGCCGCCATCAGCAGGCAGCGGTGTGCCCTTGAGTACGACCGGCTTCTCGGCCGGCTTCGTCTGTACCGGCACGTCGAATGTGGCCGTGAACTGATATTTCTCGTCGAAGAAATCGTCGGCCGGCATAGAGATCGTTCCGGCGACGCTGCTTTTCGTCATGGTCTTGAGGTCGACCTTCTGCTTTCCGACCGATGAGAACTGATGCATCTTCTTGAACGCCGGGCTGAAGAGCGTTCCGCTGTTCACCGACTTGTCCGCGTCGATCTCGACGGTGAATCCGGAAATGCCCTTGTCGCTCAGGTCCATCTGCGCGAATTCATCGAACAACGCACCCTCGGGGAGATCCTTGTCCGTGACGATGACGAAGACGTCCGTCTTCTTCTTGTCGAACGGGTTTGCCTTCGTCGTCGCGTACGCGTACTTCAGGTTCATCGTCTTGCCGTTCACGGTGAACGTGCCTTTGGCCGGGCCTGCATATGCAGCCGCGGTCACGAGCAGTGCCAGAGCACCGAGGGCGGGAGCCATCCGTCGAGAGACCATCATTCCACTCCTTCAATTTGTCCGGGAAGCGGGCATGGTATCGCGGATCGATCGAGGCCGGTGGGTCTGATTCTGGTAGGTCAATGAAAGTCGTGACTCTGGATCTCGTCGACGCCCGGCAGCGGCCAGAACTTCTCCGCCTTCACCGAGCACTGCCCATCCGTGTTCTGGAGAATGCCTTCGACGATCAGGCCGGAGTGTCCGAGGATCGTCGAGCGCTGATCGCTGAACAGCGCCGGGCTGACGATGGCCTGCGAGAGACCGGTCTCGTCTTCGAGCGTGAGGAACACGAATCCCCTCGCCGTCCCGGGACGCTGGCGCACGATGACCGCGCCGGCGGTCGTGACACGCCGGCCGCTGGGGATGCGCGTCAGATCCGCGGCCGACAGGATGTTGTCTCTCTCGAGCTGCGAACGGAAATGCTCGATGAGATGCGGACCGGTCGTCAGCTCCATGGTGTGGTAGTCGGCCATCGTGTTCTCGATCGCGGACATCTCCGGAAGCAGGCCTCGGGCCTCGGGCCTGGGGCCTCGGTTTCCTTCGAACAGCTCTCCGGCCGGTTTCGCCGCTTTGGCGGCCTGCCAGAGCGCGTTGCGTCTCGTCAATCCGAGTGAGCCGAGCGCGCCGGCGTGGGCGAGCTTGGTGAGCTGGTCGTCACGCAGCCGGCAGCGCCAGGCGAGATCCTCCGTCGACGTGAACGGCTGATTGGCCTCGATCTTCTTCGCGGTCGCTTCGCGCAGTCCCTTGATGAACCGCATCCCCATGCGCACGCCGTTGTTTTCCCAGCGGCACATCCAGCCGGAGTGATTCACGTCGATCGGCAGCACGCCGGTCTTGTGCCGCTGCGCGTCCTTGACGAGCGTGGCCGGATGGTAGAAACCCATCGGCCACGCGTTCAGCAGCGAGACGTAGAACGCCGCGGAGTGGTGCGCTTTCAGATACGCGCTGGCGTAGGCGATGAGCGCGAAGCTCGCCGCGTGCGATTCCGGGAAGCCGTAGAGCGCGAACGCGGTGATCGACTTCACGATCTGCTCCTGGGCGGGAAGATCGATGCCGTTGCTGGTCATGCCTTCGCGCAGCCGCTTCTCGATGTCGTGCATGCGCTCCATCGAACGCTTGAACCCCATGGCCCGGCGCAGTTCCTCGGCCTCGCCGCCGGTGAAGTTCGCCGCCACCATAGCCATGCGCAGCAGTTGCTCCTGAAAGAGCGGCACACCGAGCGTGCGCTTGAGGATCGGCTCGAGGCAGGGATGCGGATATTCGACCGGCGCCTTGCCCTGGCGGCGATCGAAGAACGGCCGGATCATGCCGCCGACGATCGGTCCGGGACGGATGATGGCGACCTGCACCACGATGTCGTAGAACTTCTTCGGCGCGTTGCGCGGCAGCGACGCCATCTGCGCGCGGCTCTCGACCTGGAACATGCCGACGGTGTCGGCCTCGTTGAGCATCTTGTAGACGGCGGGATCGTTTTCCGGCAGGTGAGCGAGGTCGACATCGATGCCTTCGTTGGTGCGGATCGTCGGCAGCGCTTCTTCGATCGCCGCCAGCATCCCCAGTCCCAGGAGATCCACTTTGATGAGGCCGAGATCGGCGCAGTCCTCCTTATCCCATTGGATGACCACGCGGCCGGGCATCGAGGCCGGCTCGAGTGGCACGACTTCGTCGAGGCGTCCTTTGGCCATCACCATCCCGCCCGAATGCTGGCCGAGGTGGCGCGGCAGATTCTGGATCTGCAGGTAGAGGCGCATGAAGTGCTGCACGCGCAGGTCGGCGGGATCGAATCCCGTTTTCTCCAGCTCGCCGGCGAGATTCTCGATGGCCTCCCTGATCTCGCCGAAGTTCCAGGTGGAGACGCATTTCGAGAGCTTGTCGGCCTGCTCGAGCGAGTAGCCGAGCGCTTTGCCGACTTCGCGCGCGGCGGAGCGGTCGCGGTACGTGATCACGTTCGCGGTCATGGCCGCACCGTGCACGCCGTAGGTCTGGTAGACGTGCTGGATGACTCTCTCGCGCTGATCGCCCGAAGGCAGATCGAGATCGATGTCCGGCCATTCGCCGCGCTCCTCGGAGAGGAAACGCTCGAACAGCAGCTCCATCTTCACCGGATCGACCGCGGTGATGCCGAGCGCGTAACAGACGGCGCTGTTCGCGGCGGATCCGCGGCCCTGCACGAGGATTTTCTCGCGGCCGCAGAACTGCACGATGTCCCAGACGATGAGGAAGTAGCCGGCCAGATCGAGCTTCTCGATCATGTTCAGCTCTTTCTCGACCTGCATCTGCGCTTTGGCGGTCAGCGGCCGGAAGCGCGCTTTGGCCGAGTTCCAGGCGATCTTGCGCAGGAAGGAGTTGTTCGTCTCGCCGGCGGGAAGCGGGTAGTCGGGAAACTGGTAGCCGAGGTCGGCGAGCGTGAAGTCGAGCGTGTTCGCGAGCGACCAGGCGCCGTCGAGCGCTTCGGGCAGATCGGCGAAGAGACGGCTCATCTCCGCCGCTGACTTGATGGAACGCTCGCGGTTGACGCCGAGCAGACGCCCGGCCTTGTCGACGTGAGTCTTCTCGCGGATGCAGGTGAGGACGTCGTGCAGCTCCTTGTCCTGCGGCCGTGCGTAACGCACGCCGTTGGTGGCCACGAGCGGGAGTCTCAGGCGGCGCGCCAGATCGATGAGGCGGATGTTGTGGCGCTCTTCGTCGCGGCGGAAGTGACGCTGCAGCTCGACGTGCGTCCGGTTCGGAAAGATACCGGCGATCCGGCCGGCGGTTTCATCGTCCGCGCGCGTGAGGCAGTGCAGCCCTTCCGCGTACTGTTCGACGAGATCCCAGGTGAATCGCGCTTTGCCCTTCTCTCGTCCGGCGGCCCCCGCCGTCACGAGCTTGCAGAGGTTCCTGTAGCCGGTGCGGTTCTCGACGAGGAGGGTGAGGCAGGCCTCGGGCCTCGGGCCTCGGGCCTCGGTTTCGAGGACGAGCTCACTGCCGACGAGGGCTCGGACTCCGGTCTTCTTCGCCGCGCCGTAGAAGCGCGGTGCGCCGTAGACGCCGTTCGTGTCGACGAGCGCCATGGCCGGCAGGTCGTGTTCCGCTGCCTGGTACATGAGATCTTCAGGCAGCGACGCGCCATCGAGAAACGAGAACGCGCTGGCGGCATGCAGCTCCGCGTACGGACGCGTTTTCGTTCTCGTCGTGCTCCGTTTCGGCGGCGCCGGCTCCGGCGGCGCTTCATCCGGCTTCGTCCCGCCGAATTTCTCGTGGACGAACGGGATGTGGTCGTACTGGGAGGAGAGCGGCACGCTCGTGGCGCGGGCTTTGACCTTCTCCTTCGTCTCGCCGGGAGGCGAGTACGTGATGTTTAACGCGTCGAGGTTTCTGGTTGGTTTTCGTCCGTGGGACATGGCGAGCGTGAGCGAGCTGTGGAATAGATGCAAAATGCAAAATGCAAAATGCAAAATGCAGAATGTTGAAAGTAAAAATCGTTAACGCGACTTTGTCGCGTTTCGAACGATCGTCGTCAGAATCGCGACGATCTCGCGTGCCTCCTGAATGATCGGTGCGAGTTGATCCGGCTTGACGATTTCTGTGCCTGCGAATAAGCGAAGCCAGTAAAGGCTTTCACGCGCTTCTTTGAGCGCAATGCGGCACTTTGAAATGAAGTCGGGTTTACTCTGGCCGGCTTCAGCTTCTTCGAGATTGGCACCGACTGACGTACCGGCATCGAGGAGTTGATTTGCAAGCCGCCGTGCCGTGGGTCCTGTCCGAAGTAACGTGCGATGAAGCTGAACGATCCGACATGCAAAATCGAACGCGCGATCCTGAATGCGAGGCGGTTGTTTAATTTTAAATTCTGCATTTTGCATTTTGTATTTCTCCTCAGTCGTACCTCGCATCCACCCTCCACCCCTCGGAAGTCTGGAACACCCGATACACGCTCGCTCCTACCTCCACGTCCCAGTACTCGCGCGCGGCGGGGGCGTCTTTCCACCAGCCGTCTTCGATGCGCCAGGGGCCGGAGGAGATGCGCACGGGGCCGGAGACGTCGCCGTCTCCTTCGATCCTCTCGATCTGCATTTCGCCGCCGACGACACGCGTGATGACCTCGACGGGGATGGGCGGGCGGAACACGCGCACGGCCAGCAGTCCCCGGCTGCGCGGCGGTTTCTTCCGCGCGTCGGGCGGGGCAGGAGGGGCGTAGTCGGCGATCGAGTAACGCTCCGGCAGATGACCGTCGACCGTCGTGGCCATGCCGATGCGGCCGTCGCCGAGGAGTGAGACGAGGCGGGCGATCGTCGTGGCCAGTTTCTCCGGCGAGAGTGCGGCGGGACCGAACAGCGACAACTGCGCGCGCCGCGGGCGGTCGGGATGGGCGACGATCACGAATCCGGTGACCGGCGCGCCGGGCGGTGTTTTCTCGAGGTCGAGGCGCAGCAGCGTCAGCATCGTCTTCACATCGCGCGTCGGCGCCGGAAGCTCGATGGCGCGCGAATGAAACCCATCCGGTTCGAGCTGCATCGTCAGCTCGAGCCGCGTGCAGGCGAAGCCCTGCACTTCCATCCGTTTGGTCAGCCGGTCGAGCGCGGCGCTGGCGATGAAGAGAAACGGCTCGAGCGCCACGAGCGGCCACTCCAGGTCGAGCCCTTCGCGGAACTCCGGCGGCAAGGGGCGCGGAATGAGCGGTGTCGGATCGATGCCGCGCGCCGCGGAGTGCAGATCGCGGCCGCACTCGCCGAGACGGCTGGCAATTTCGCTTTCGGGAAGACGGGCCAGGTCGCCGATCGACGTGATTCCCCACCGGTCCAGCGTCATCGCCGCATTCACCTCGGGCGCCAGTCGCGTCAGAGGCAGCGGTGCGAGAAACTCCGCTTCCTGACCCGGCTCGACGACGCGCGGCGACTTCGGCAGCTCCGCCGCCACACGCGCCGCCAGCTTGCTCGCGGCAATGCCGGCGCGCGCCGGCAATCCGATGGCGTCACAGCGGCGGATGGCCTCGCGGCCGAGCAGGAGCTCGGGAGAGGCCTCGGGCCTCGGGCCTCGGGCCTCGGTTTCCCCCGCCCTGATTTCGACCGAGGCCTGCGGCCCGAGGCCCGAGGCCTGGTAATGTCGCTCCATCCCTGTGACATCGAGGTACACCACGCCGTCGCCGGCGTCTTCGATGCGCGGCGAGAACGTCTCCGCGACTTCGAGCAGCGCTTCCTGCGCGGTGTGCTCGCATGCGGCGTCGCGGCCGCGCGCGATGAGCTTCGGCAGAATCGATCGCGCCTGGGCGAGCGAGTGGCCGGGGCGAATGCCTTTCGTGCGCGCGCGCCGTGTCGCCGCGACCACGTGCGCGTTGTTGCCGTTCCCCTCGACGATGGCCAGCGCTTCTTCCAGCAGCTCCGGCTCGCTGCGCAGCCGCGCCGCCAGCGGGAACATCGGGACGTAGAAGCAGGCGATCCGCGTCATGGCGTCACCGGCCTCAGGTCGCAGGTCGCCGGCGCGCCCGGTTTTCGATGACGATGTTTCTCCAGCCGGAAATCGGTGGTGATGGCGCCGAGGAGCCGCGGCGACTTTCCGCTGCCCAGCCATTGCACGCGCGTTCTCTCACCGCGGATGAGCGCTTCGGATGCGGTTCCCGTGAACGGGTACGGTGCCGAGATGAGCATGGCCGCGCCGTGCGATTCGGCCGCGCGAGCGAGACGGACCCAGGTGGCGTCGGGAACGCGCCGTCCACGTACGGGATGGAGCCCCGCATCGATGACCACGAGCTGGAAGCCGGTGGCCGTGATCAGCTCCGCCGCCAGCACCGCGTCCTTCATCGTCTTCGGACGCACCCACAGCAGACGGCGCAGATCGACTCCGGCCTCTTCGGCGATCTGCGGGTCGAAGTGATCGCTGACGTCGATGAGCGCCGCCGCTTCACCGATCGAGGTGGCCGCGGCCAGCGCCGAGAGGACAATCGAGAAGCGGCCCGTGGCGCGGCGGGCCACGAGCTCGACGACTTTCCCGCGGCGCAGCCCACCGCCCAGGAGCGTGTCGATGGCGTCGACCGTGGTGGGGAGGAAGTCTTCGCGCCGGGTTTTGTCGAGTGCGCGAATCAGCTCGGTGGCGCTCGTGAGGTGCCGCGCGATGGCCGGATCGAGCGAGGCCCGAAGATTTCTGAGCGCTTCGCGCTGCCCGCGTTCTACCGGTTGAAGAGGCGGGACGAGGACAGGTTTCGCCTGGCTCGGCCTGAGATCGAGAAGTCGGAACTGTGAGGAGAGTGGTCGAGCCGGTGCAGCCATCTGGGGAGCCTGCGCCCATACGATAGGCGGTAATCAGGCGTAAAGCAACGGCTGGGGTAGTGGCAAATCCCGCCCAGCCTGCCCCAGGATGGCAGAATGGGTCAGACCATGAAACACCAGAACGACCGAGAGCTCGTCGCTCGCGACGTTAGACCCGACAATCGCCAGCGCGTGTCTCCAGGCGCCGCGCTGAAAGACCTAAGTGACGCGACGTTCGATGTTTATCGCGACGGTCGAGGCAACATCATTCTCGAACCGCAAGTGACGATCCCCACATCCGAGGTGTGGCTCTTCCGCAATCGCAATGCGCTGGAGTCGGTGGCTCGCGGCCTTGAAGAGCTCGCGCGTGGAGAGACGACCGTGAGGGATGCGAAACCGCTGCGCATCACGAGAATCGCGAAGTCCTCCGACCGGCGATGAAGCGTGAGCTGCGCTTTACTCCTGAGGCACCCCGCACCCGTCAGGGCCCTGTTCCATCTGCATGACGCCGCACTACCCGGGCTCGCCAGACAGGGCTGGCTGAGAACCGGCCCGACGTCGAAAGATAAATCCCGTATAATCCGCGCGCGGTAACTTTTCCCGATGACCGGAAAACACGATTCGACCGAGGTAGAGATCTTTGGTCAGGCGTACCACGTTCGCGGGGAAGGGGACCCGAATTATTTAATGGAGCTTGCGCGGTTTGTCGATGCCAGGATGCGAGAGGTGGCCGCGGAAGTCGCGACGGTCGATCCGATGAAAATCGCGATCCTGGCAGCTCTCAATATCGCTGATGAGTTTTCCCGGTTCCGGAACCAGCGCCAAGGCGCCAGGGGAATATGGATCGAGAAAACGGAGGAAATATCGGAGCGGCTCAACAAGGTAATCAGTTGAGTCATCAGACGTAAAAGAATTTTCGGAGAATCCCTGCAGAGTGCGTGATGAACGATCTAACGCTTGAACCGTAATTCTTGCTTCGGGTGTCCGGGTCTGCGGATCGCGAGCACGCCTTCGCCCTTCACCGGGTATAGAAGGTAGCCAAAACGGTCCCAGTAGGGCGCCCACCTGTTCTTTTACAGGTTCGAGTGAGAATCTCCACACGGCTCAGGCGGGGATCTCCGAGTTTTTTTCCTCTACTGCGCGAGCCTCCCTCGAGGGAGGTGGAGTTTGGTACCCATCATCACAGGAATTGCGATTGGCGTCGCAGGCGCCATCGTGCTCGCCCTGCTCTGGGCGATGGTCAACCGCAAGCGTGTCGAGGCGCAGCTCGTCGAAGCGCGCCGCGAGGCCGAGCGCATCGTCGAAGACGCCCGCAAGTCGGCCGAGGCGCGCGTCAAGGAAGCCAGTCTCGAAGCGAAAGAAAAACTGCTGCAGATGCGGTCGGAGTTCGACAAGCAGGCTCAGCAACGCCGCGACGAGATGAAGAAGTCGGAGCAGCGGCTCCAATCCAAAGAAGAGAACATCGACCGGAAGACCCAGCAGATCGATGCCCGCATCGACGAGGTCGAGAAGCGCGATCAGGGCATCGCCAGCCGCGAGAAGGATGTGGAACGGCGTGAGGGCCAGCTCGATCAGATGTTCGAGGAGCAGCGCCGGAAACTGGAGCAGGTGGCCGGCCTCACCGCCGAGCAGGCCCGCCAGGAACTGATCCGCGGCATCGAGAACGAAGCCAAGCTCGACGCCGCCAACATCGTGAAGCGCATCGAGACCGAGGCCACCGAGCTGGGCACGCAGAAGGCCCGCAAGATCCTGGGCATGGCCATCCAGCGCATGGCCTCGGACTACGTCGCGGAGAACACCGTCTCCGTCGTCGACCTGCCGTCGGAAGACATGAAGGGCCGCATCATCGGCCGTGAAGGGCGCAACATCCGCGCGCTCGAGCTGGCCACGGGAGTCGATCTCATCGTCGACGACACGCCCGAAGCGGTGATTCTGTCGGGATTCGATCCGATCCGCCGCGAGATCGCGCGAATTTCGCTGGAGCGCCTGATGCAGGACGGACGCATTCACCCGGCCCGCATCGAGGAGCTCGTCGAGAAAGTACGGCAGGAGCTCGACCAGAAGCTCTTCGAGGAAGGGGAGGCCGCGGCGTTCTCACTGGGCATCACCGATATCAATCCCGAAGTGCTCAAGCTGCTGGGACGATTGCGGTACCGGACCTCGTACGGGCAGAACGTGCTCGTGCACTCACTCGAGGTTGCGCAGCTGGCGGCGCTGATGGCGGTCGAGCTCGGGGTCAACGACACGATCGCCAAGCGCGGCGGGTTGCTGCACGACATCGGCAAGGCCATCGACCGGGAGATGGAAGGCACGCATCTCGAGCTGGGACGTCAGGTGCTCGACAAGTACGGCGAGAAGCGCGAGATCATCCACGCCATGGAATGCCATCACGGCGATTACGATCCGACGACGGTCGAGGCGGTGCTGGTCAACGCCGCGGACGCGCTGTCGGCGGCCCGGCCGGGCGCACGCCGTGAGATTCTCGAGAATTACGTGCATCGCCTGGAGCGGCTGGAGTCGATCGCCAACAGCATGGACGGTGTCTCGAAGAGCTTCGCCATCCAGGCCGGGCGCGAGTTGCGCATCATCGTGAACGCCGAGAAGATCAGCGACGAACAATCCATCTGGCTCTCCAAGGACGTGGCCCGCAAGATCGAGTCCGAGCTGCAGTATCCGGGACAGATCAAAGTGACCGTGATCCGGGAGATGAGAACCGTGGAGTACGCGAAGTGACACGTTGCGCGCAGCGCACTGTGTCATCCTGAGCCGCGGAGACGGCGAAGGATCTGGGGGGCGGTCCGCCTCCGCCCGGATTCTTCGCGCTCTGCGGCGCTCAGAATGACCCTAAAATGATCAGAGTCCTCTACATCGGTGACGTCGTCGGCCAGCCCGGCCGTCGAGCGCTGCACCAGAAGCTCGAGCACGTCGTCGACCGCGAGAAAATCGACTTCACGATCGTGAACGTCGAGAACGCGGCCGGCGGCTTCGGCGTGACCGAAGCGATCATGGAGGAGCTTTCCGAGCTTCCCATCAACGCCTACACGTCGGGCAATCACATCTGGGACAAGAAGGATTTCGTCGACAACTACGACCACTATCCGCACGTGATCCGGCCCGCCAACTATCCGGCCGGAAATCCAGGGACGGGCAAAGTGATCCGGCAGACCGCGGGCGGCGTCAGTGTGGCCGTGCTGCAGCTCATGGGCAACGTCTTCATGCCGCCGGTCGACAATCCTTTCTACTGTGCCGACAAGGAGCTCAAGGAGATCGGCGAGCAGGTGAAGGTGATCATCGTCGACATTCACGGCGAAGCGAGCTCCGAGAAGCAGGCCATGGGCCGCTACCTCGACGGCCGTGTCTCCGCCGTCCTGGGCACGCACACGCACGTGCCCACCGCAGACGAGAGGATCCTGCCGAACGGCACCGGCTATCAGACCGACGTCGGCATGACCGGCGCGTACGATTCCGTCATCGGATTCCGTCCCGACGAAGCGCTGCATCGCTTTCTCATGAACACACCGAAGAAGCTCGAGGTGGCCAAGCGGGACGTCCGGCTGTCCGGTGTCCTCGTGGAGATCGATGAGGCCACCGGCAAGGCCGTGCGCATCGCCCGCATCCGCGAAGACCTCGGAGAGTAAACGTGCCGGCGGCGTGGGACCGACTCGCTGACGCCACCGCTCCGGCCACGCTGCAACTCTCGGTGATCACCTTCGGGCACGTTCACGCCGACGAGCTTCAGGCGCTGACGCCGCACTTCTCGCGCCTGGAGCAACTCGTCCTCGAGATTCCGCCGCGCGACCGGATCGCCGCGCACCGCGCGGAGTTCAACCGCGCCGTCGATGCGGCCAGCAACGACTGGATCCTCCTCCTTCGCGAGCGCGAGATCGTCGACGAGGCTCTGGCGGGTGAGATCGCCACGGCCGCGGCCGCGGCCAAAGCGCGTGGATTCCGTATCCGGTCGGTTCCCATGTACAGCGGCAAGCCGCTCCGCATCGGCGACGCCAGCGAGGTGCGCCTCTTCCACCGCCGCTATTACATGCGCTACGCGAACAAAGGGGAGTGGCAGGAGATCACGATCCAGGGAAGCGTCGTGCGCCTGACCAGCGTCCTTCGATCGATCACGTTCGAGTCGGCCGAAGGGCATCGGGCCTATCTCGCGAAGACGCAGGTTCCGCACTCGTCGGTTCGGCGCGTGCTCCTGTTCCTCCGCGATGCCATCGCGTCGCGGACGCTCGACGCGAACACGCTCCGCTACATCTGGACCGAGGCGGGCTTCGACAGGGGGTGAAGGCCGCGGCTGGCCGTCGACGTCCGGAACTGGCGCGGTGACATCCCGTAGCGCTGGCGGAACTGCTGGCGGAAGTAGTTCTCGGAGTCGAATCCGCACCGGCGCGCGATCTGAGACACGCGCAGGTTCCCGGCACGAAGAAGACGCGCCGCTTTTTCCAGCCGCTTCTCCTTGAGGAAGTGGCTCAGCAGCCGTCCGGTCGTGCGATGGAATCGTCCGGAGATGTACTGCCGGGTGTAACCGAGCTCGCGAGTCACGGCTTCGACCGTGACTTCCTCGTCTGCTTTTAGACGGCGCCGGACTGTTTTGATGAGCGACCGAAGAAGTCCGTCCATAGAGGGTTCTCCTGCATTCACGTACCTGCGTCGGACGGACAACAGACCCGGGGACGCTCCCGAGAGAGGGCCCGGCGCAAAACCCGTTGTACGGAACAGGACAATCATAGCGCAAACCGCCGCACACGGACGTCGGGAAGGCTGAAATGCTTTCCGGCGTGTCAGGACTTCTTCGCTGAAGTGGTACCATTTTGGGCAATGCGTGTCACGGGTGTGTTTCTGGCGGTGCTCCTGGTCTCGTCCGCCGCCTCCGCGCAGGTCCAGCTCGTCATCAAGAGCGACGGCAGCAAAGTCATCTACAACGTTCCCACCGGCCGGGAGAAGGGCCACCCGTCGTTGACGAATTTCCAGTGGCTGGCCCGCAAGCACGATCGGGCCTCTCGGTACGACCCGCTCATCGAAAAGTATGCGAAGAAGTTCCGCGTCGATGCCACGCTGGTCCGCGCGGTCATCCAGGTCGAGTCGGATTTCGATCCGATGTGCGTGTCGCGGAAAGGTGCGCGCGGCCTCATGCAGCTCATGCCCGAGACGGCCAGGCACTACGGCGTGACAGAGGTCCACGATCCCGACCAGAACATCCGCGCCGGCATCCTGCATCTCCGCGTGATGCTGGAGATGTTCTCCGACCTGCCCCGGGCACTGGCCGCGTACAACGCCGGCCCGAACGCAGTGCTCAAGTACGGCGGCATCCCCCCGTACGACGAGACCACGATGTACGTGAAGCGCGCACTGACCGTGTACTACGGACATCCGTATGGCCAGCCGGTCATCTTCGCCGCCGGGAAGAAGCCGTCGCTGCATGGCGGATTCGCGAACAGGATCGCCGAGCCGATCGTGGCCATCGTCCCCGGTATCCGCTATCTCGGTACGCAGTGACGTTACAATCGCCTCCGCATGCCCGACCGGGATAATGCGACTCCGCTCCAGGCGCCCTTCGACCAGGGCGTGTTTCTTCTCCACTTCAACCGTGGCCGCGAGGCGTTTCAGGAAGCGCGATACGGAGAGGCACGGCGAGAGCTCGAGAACGCTCAGAAGCTCCGTCCCGATGACTCCGAGGTTCTGAACCTGCTGGGTATGGTCTACTTCAAGACCAACGCCTATCCGGAAGCGGAAGTGATCTATCGCCGCCTGGCCCGTGAGAATCCGCAGGTGTTCATCCTGCACTCGAATCTCGGACTGATTCTGTTCAAACAGGGAAAGCTGGATGATGCGGAGGGATTTCTCCTGCGGGCCGTGGAGCTGCGTCCCAATTACGCGAAGTCGCATCTCTACCTCGGCCTGCTGTACCGGGCACGGCGCAAGTACAACCTGGCCATCGAGCACCTGAAGTTTGCGAGCGCGGACAAGCTGGTGCGCGAGGTCGAGCAGGAAGTCCGGCAGATCGTTCAGTCGCCGTTGACCGCGGCGTCGTACCAGAAAGGCGATGTGACCACGGCGAAGATCCCGGCGCTCAAGCAGCCGGCGGACACGCGTACGCAGCCGGCCGTGGCCAGGCCGAAGAGTGATCCAGACGAGACGGTCGTGCCGAACCGCGTTCCCACGCCGATCCCGGCGCGCGTTCCGGTTCCCCCGCCGGAACCCGACTCGCGCGCGATAACGGGAGCGGCCGGCCATACGGCTGCGCGGAAGCTGCAGGAGGCCGTCGACGAGCTGCAGCCGGCCGAGGAGAAGCACATTCTGCTCGATCGGAAGATCGAGGGAGCGTCGAAGACCTTCGTGCTTCACGAGAACGGATTTCTGGAGATCAACTTCGAGCGCAGCGTGTACGTGAAGCGCGGAACGGTGTCGAGTTATTCGGGCAATCTCAAGTTCGTCGCCGAATCGGGACTCCTCGGCACCAGCGCCCAGACCCTGGTCAAGGCGCAAGGCCACGGCAAGATCTTTGTCTACGAGAAAGGACGGAAGACGTTCCTGCTCGACCTGAGTGAGGAGTTCATCTACGTGGAGGGGAGCAACCTGCTGGCACTGGAGGACACGCTCACCTATCGCGTCGAACCGATCTACGACTCGGCGTACCAGAGGAAGGTCGACACGGTGAAGATCTTCGGCAAGGGCTCGCTGGCCATCTCCACGTCGATCGAGCCGCTGACGATGCGTGTGACGAAGGAGTATCCGCTGTCGATCTCATCCAATGCCGTCGTGGCCTGGACCGGAAACCTGATCCCGACCGTGGTCGACGACCAGTCGCTCCACGACGTGATGATCGCCGCCACAGAGCAGGGAGGCTTCAAGATCCGCTTCGAGGGCGATGGCGTGGTCGTGTCGGAGCAGTAGCGATCACGGCTGCGCACGCCGCGACGCTCAGCACGGTCACCATCCCCCCCGCGATGACGAGCGGGTTGCGATAACGCATCTCCACTCGGTGGCGGCCGGCCGGCACCATCAATCCCTGATAGGCGATGTTCACCGGAAGCAGCGGCGCCGGCTTTCCATCGATCGTTGCGTGCCAGTACTTGTGGCGTGTGACCGTGGCCACGAGAAGTGCCCTCTCCTCGCATATGACGTCGATCGTGGCACCGTTTGCACGCTCGCTCACATTCAGCACTTGCGCCCGTGCCGGTGTTGGCGGGACGAACGGCACGAACGCGACCGGCCGCTGGATGCCGGTTCTCTCGATGAATGCGACGACATCGTCCGGGGTCAGGGCATGCACGATCTGCTGCGGAAAGTAGTAGCGCCCTGTCGAAGGGAGATGCGTCAGGCGAACCATTCGGGCCTGCTCGACCGGCCCATGCTGCGAGAGCACATTGGCAAGTGGAAGATAGTCGACCAGATAACGCACATTCGAGATCGCTGCGAACGATTCCGCCCAGTGCGCAAATCCTCGGTTGCCGACCTTCATCATCGCATCGAGCAGATCGTGAGTTGGGAGAAGTGCTGTCTCGTCGAAGTCCAGCTCGAGCGCGCTGCGCACTCCCCAGGCGTCGAGTGAGAATGGCTGCAGTCCATTGCGCGAGAACCACGGGCCGAAGGCGGCGCGCAGCGCGTGATAGTTCGGATCCTCCGCGTTCCATTCGCCGCGATGCATGACTTCATAGTCGTTTCGATCGGCCTCGAAGCCGGCCACGACGGCTGGTGGCGTGAAGAATGACCTGGGCATGCGCGTGACGAGCTCACTGTCGACGAGGACGAGGTCGAGCAGCACCACCGCGAATGCCACCAGCAGCCAGGCCCGTCGGGGGACGCGCGGAAGAGCGGCCAGGAGTAACGTGGCCGCGGCAGCGAAGGCCAGTCCGATCAGCCACTCTCTCCGCGCCAGAGCTTCCAGCCTTGGCTGGCCGAGTGATCGCGCAAAGAACAGAGGCACGACGCTGATCAGGAAGATGATCAGTCCCGCCGCGATCGCGGACCGGCGCGCCTTCTCATCTCCTGAGAGCAGGCGGTCAGCGATGGATGCTGCGAAGAACGTCATCGTGACGACGGCGAGGGCGGCGAACTTTTCGGGGTAACGAATGCCCCGCGCGATTCCGGCGTCGTACAGGGCCCGTAGTAACGGGGTGCGATCGCCGATGGCCAGCAGATAAGAGATGAGGCTCAGCACCACGACGGTTAACGAGCCCCGTGCGCGAAGAATCAGTCCGGCCAGGACGAGAATGGCCACGGCGATGCCGTTGTAAAGGCTGGAGAGATATGGCGCGCCACGATCGAAGGCCGCCGCCCCCCAATACGCAGCGGCGAACGGGTCGAGAACACCGTAGAGGTGTGGAATGGCCATCTCCAGCGGGCGAGAGGGCGGCAGCGAATACTGCCGAACGACGTTGAAGGCGATCCCACGCGACCGAGCGGAGTCCCGGGCGTGGTCGATCGCCGGAACGATCAAAACGGCGGCCACGAGCATCGCTGCCCCGCCGATCGCGGCCAGGACGCCCGTTTGGCGGCGAGCGAATACCAGCACGCACACCGCGATCAGCAGCCACACCTGCAGGATGGCCATCGGCTCGGCGATGATCAATTGCACACCCGCCAGAAGAGCCGCCACCGCGACGGTCGAAGGGCCCGGTGCGCACAACGCCCGAACGATGCTCCATCCCACCAGGGGTGCGAGCGCCCAGACGAAAAATGTCGGCAGCATCGTCATGGATCCGAGAAGGAAGCCGCCCATGCCGAACGAGAGTGCCCCGAAGGTTGCCGCGGCGCGGCCGAGCGTCATCGTCCGCAACAGGAGAAATGTTCCGACGAGGGCAGCGTAGACATGAAAGAGGATGTGAAGAGCGAACCCGAAGGTGTACGAGCCGGTGAGAATCAGCCACTGCGGTGGATAAAAGAGCTCATACGCAGGATTGGCAGCGAGGGGCTGGCCGTTCGAGTAAAAGCGGTTCCAGAATGGGAATTCGCCGCTGATCATCGCCTCCCGGACAATGTGTTTCATCGGGAAGTGGTAGATGAACAGATCGCGGTAGTAGAAGTTGCTACCGGCGAAGAGCACGTCCGAGAAAAAGACTGTTGCGATGCCCACGAGAAGCGCCATGCACCAGAGATCGCGCCGATCCGCTGCGCGTGAGGTCATCGCGATCAGAGGCCTGCCACCTGAAAGGCGATCGGGATGATCACGAAGAGCTGCACGGCGTCAAACACGCCGTGCGCGATCACGCCGGGCACAACATTCTTCGTGCGGTAGAACGTGAAACCGATGACGAGCGAGATCACTGCCACGCCGATCAGCAGCAGCGGCTGACCGAGCGTGAAATGCGCGAGAGCGAACAGCGTCGTGGAGGCGATGAGGCCGACCCGCTTCTGCAGCCAGGCCCGGAAGAATGCTTCTTCCACGGTCATCGCCGACAGAACCAGCAGTGCCTTCTTCCAGATCGGCATCGAGGCCATGAACCCGATCACCGGCGACGGCTTCGGATTCCCGATCAGACCGGCGGCGTTGAGCAGCATGGCGATGGCGAATGCCACGACGAGCGTGAATACCCATCCGCCCACTCCGACGGCCAGCCCCGTGAGCACCGCCTCGCCGGGACGCTCGCGCTGGATGCTCAGGAACTCGCGGAGGGGCGGGCGGCTCGTGGCCAGCCACCAGCCGATCAGAAACATCACCAGAATGGCGTGCAGCGAGAAGAGCGCGTAGAACGGTGTGCGCGCCAGATCGCTGGCCCGGGCCGGGTTGCTCGCCGCGTTCGCCACGAGCACGCCGAGGAGAATGAGGAAGAGTCCCAGCCAGCCATAGCCGAAGAATTTGAGTCCGACGGTCTTGAAATGATCGCAGCTCAGGAGATTGTGCGTCTCATTGAGATAGATGATCGCCATCCAGACGACGGTCATCAGGATTCCGGCGAACGCGTAAGCCATCATGCCGGGCGCACCTCCACCATATTGTCGTAGAACGTGGCACCCGCGCCCAGATCGGTGAGCGCTTCCGAGGTGGTGTGGTTGGCGTTGGTGCGGCTGCCGGTCAGCTTTGGCCACCACACCGACGGCGCGGACACCACGCCCGGCCGCACCCGGTCCGTGATCACGGCCTCGGCCACGAAGGTTCCGCGATCGTTGTAGATGGACACCCGGTCGCCCGCGCCGATGTCGCGCTGCATGGCGTCGTCGGCGTGGATCTCCAGCGTCGGCTTGCCGGCCGAGCGGCGAAGCGACGGGACGTTCACGAACGTCGAGTTCAGGAATTCATGCGCGGGCGGAGAGATCAATGCCAGCGGGTAGCGGGAAACCAGCTCCGGATCGCGTTCCTCCGACTCGTAAGGCGGAACGTACGAGGGCAGGGCATCGACGCCCGCGGCGGTGAATCGAGGTGATTCGATCTCGATCCTGCCGCTGGGTGTGCACAATCTCGTGCCCAGCTTGAACGGCATGTGGGGCGAGGGGACATCGATGCGCATCCAGCCTCTGGCGCGCAGCTCGTCCAGCGACACGGTCGCGGGCAACGCCTGACGCATCATTTCGTCGTCGGATTCGCGGAGCTCGGGGAAGGGAAGGCCCATCGTCGCGGCGAGGCGGCGGAAGATCTCGCTGTTCGGCAACGACTCTCCGAGCGGATCGATGGCGCGATGATTGAACATGAGATACAGATGTCCGTAAGCCTTGTGCAGGTCCTCGTGCTCGAGCTGCGTCGTGGCCGGAAGAATCACGTCGGCGTAGTCGGCGGTGTCGGTCTGGAAATGTTCGAGGACGACCGTGAACAGATCCTCGCGCGCCAGGCCCTGCAGCACTTTCTGGCGCTGCGGCGCGACCGCGGCGGGGTTCGAGTTGTAGACGATCATGGCCCGGACCGGGGGATTGTGGAGATCGACGAGCGCTTCGCCCAGGCGCGACATGTTGATGGTGCGCGTGCCGGGGGCGATGAGATCGGGCCGTTCCAGCGCACTCTCATTCAGGGAGAAGGTCTTCGAGGTCGAGAGCTGGCAGCCGCCGCCGGCGTCGTTCCACGAGCCGGTCACCGCGGGCAGCAGCGAGATCGCACGCACCGCCGACCCGCCGCCGGCGTGGCGCTGCAATCCGTAGTTGAGCCGGATGAAGGCCGGGCGCTTTGTCCCGTACTCGATGGCCAGACGCTCGATCGTGTCCGCCGGGACGCGGCAGATCTTCGCCACGCGCTCCGGCGGGTATTCGTTCAGCACGCGCTGGCGCAGACCTTCCCATCCCTGGGTCATCTCCTGGAGATACCGGCGGTCGTCGAGCTTCTCCCGAAAGAGGACGTGCATCATGGCCAGCGCAAACGCCGCATCCGTCCCGGGGCGCAGCGCGATGTGCTGGTCGGAGGCGGCCGCCGTGCGCGTGCGCAGCGGATCGAGGCAGACCACGCTGGCGCCGTTCTCCTTCGCCTTCCGGATGAACGGCCAGAGATGCGGGTTGGCGGTGAGTGTGTTCGTGCCCCACAGCAGAATCAGCCTGGCCTCGCCGACGCTCTCCGTGTCCGTGCCCATGCGCGTGCCGTAGGTGAGATGGAGCGCCTCGCCGCCGGCGGACGAACAGATCGTGCGTGCCAGCAGCGACGCCCCGATGCGATGGAAGAAGCGGCGATCCATCGACGATCCCTGGATCAGACCCATGGTCCCGGCGTACGAGTAGGGAAGGATGGCCTGCGGTCCGTCCGGAGAATCGATGATCGACTGCAGGCGCGTGGCGACGAGTGCGAGCGCTTCGTCCCAGGTGGCGCGGCGGAACTTGCCCTGACCCTTCGTGCCGGTGCGGATCTGCGGATAGAGAAGGCGTTCGGCGTGGTACGTGCGCTCGAGATACTTCGACACCTTCGTGCAGAGAAATCCCTGCGTGACGGGATGCTCGCGGTTGCCGTCGATGCGCGTGGCCCGGCCGTTCTCGACGGTCACATCCATCGAACAGGTATCGGGACAGTCGTGCGGGCAGACCGCGTGCACCACGCTCACGAAGCGAGCCTTTTCACCAATGAATAGAGAAATTGTGCGGCGTCGTAGAACTGCTTCACCCCGACGCGCTCGTCCTTTCCGTGCGCGCGACTCTCGTTGATGTCGCCGAAGATTCCGGAGAGGCCGTACGTCGGGATGCCGGCATTGCGCAGATAGAGACCGTCACTCGCGCCGGCAGCCATGAGCGGCACGACGGGCACGTCCCAGAACTCACGCGTCAGCGATTCGACCGGCTGCATGATCGCGGGATCCAGGGGCGAAGGGACACTGGGCTTCGCTTTGTCGATCCAGGTGACCTCGACGGCCGGATCGTTGATCACGCTCAGGAGCGTGCCGCGCACCGCTTCCGGATCCTCGCCGGGCAACACGCGGCAGTTCACGGTGGCCGTGGCCGTTTGCGGCAGCGCGTTGTCGGCGTGACCGGCGGCCAGTCTCGTGGCCACACAGGTCGTGCGCATGCGCGCGTTGAGTGCGGGAGTCTCCGCAACGCGGGCGGCCGCGGCCATGTCGTCCCGATCCGCGAGCACACGCATGTCCGCGCCCAGATCGCCGCCTTCGATCTCTCCCAGCCGATGGAAATATGCGCGCGTGACTTCGTTGAGCCTGACCGGGAAGTCGTAGTGCGCGAGCCGCGTCAGGGCGTCGGCGAGCTGGTAGATCGCATTCGGGTTCCGCGGGACGGAGCTGTGTCCGCCCTTGTTCCGGACGGTGAGGAGGAATGTCACGTACACCTTTTCGCTCGCGCCGACGCCGTTGTACAGATACTTGCCGTCCTTGATGGCGCCGCCTCCGCCCTCGTTGATGGCCAGCGCGGCATCGATCAGATCGCGATGCTTGTCGAGGAGCCACTTCGCCCCGTTGTAGTCGCCGCTCTCTTCATCAGAGGTCAGGGCCACGATGATGTCGCGATCGGGAACGAAGTGCTCCTGCCGGAGCCGGATCAGCGTGGCGATCCAGATCGCGGCCATGGCCTTGTCGTCGCCGGTCCCGCGGGCATAGAAGTAGCCGTCCTGTTCGATGAGCTTGAACGGATCGGTCGTCCAGTCCTCGCGCCGCGCTTCCACCACGTCGAGGTGGGCGAGCAACAGCAGCGGCTTCTTCGTTCCGTTCCCGTGGAGCCGGGCCACCAGGTTGCCATGCCGCGGCTCCGGGGTGAGCACGCGGACATCCGACGCGGGAAATCCCGCCGCCCGAAGCCGCGCCGCCATCGCCTCTGCCGCCGTGGTCATGTTGCCGGCCGACTCGGTCGTGTTGATCTCGATGAGTTGCTGGTAGATGTCGTGCACCAGCTGGCGCGTGGCCGGGTCGAGCGGGGGAACGGCGGCATGGAGAGTGGTTGCTGCGGTGAGGAAAAGAACGGCCAGAAGCGATTTCATTCGACTGCGATTATAGGGGTCGCCGGTCGCCGGTCGCGGGAGCTTCGCAGCTCGAACGCCCCCGGGACCCACGACCGACGACCTATTCCGCCTCGAGCACCAGCGCCACGCCGATTCCCCCGGCCGCGCAGATCGTCACGAGCCCATACCGCTGCCCGCTGCGCTGCAGTTCGTTGC
Organism: Thermoanaerobaculia bacterium; assembly: GCA_038244815.1. Classification (GTDB taxonomy): domain Bacteria; phylum Acidobacteriota; class Thermoanaerobaculia; order Gp7-AA8; family Gp7-AA8; genus DASVHS01. The sequence goes on along the minus strand of JBBRTB010000001.1, from coordinate 74,347 downwards.
AGACGGTGGTCACGATGCGCGCACCGGTCGCGCCGAACGGATGTCCGAGGGCGATGGAGCCACCGGTAGGATTGATCGATTCGGGATCGATATCGCCGACCGGCTCGCTGCGTCCCAGTTTCTCCTGGGCGATCTTCTTCGAGCCGATCCACTGGATGTTCGACAGTACCTGCGCGGCGAACGCCTCGTGCATCTCGATCACGCCGATGTCCTTGAGCGTCAGTCCGGCGCGCTCGAGCGCGATGGGCAGCGCGAACACCGGTCCCTGCAGCAACTGGTCGAACGGATCGGTCGCCGCGTAGGCGTAGCTGCGCAGATAACCGATCGGCTTGTAGCCGGCGGCCTTCGCTTTCTCTTCCGACATCAGCAGCACGGCGGCGGCGCCGTCGGTGAGAGACGACGAGTTGCCCGCGGTCAGCGTGCCGTACTTGCGGTCGAAGACCGGTTTGAGCTTCGAAAGCGCTTCGAGCGTCGAGTCGCCGCGGATGAGATTGTCGGTCTCCACCACCGTGTCGTACTTCGGCGGCACGATGACGGTCATCACTTCGTCCTTGAACCGCCCGTCCTGCGTCGCCCTGGCGGCGCGGTGGTGGCTCTGCAGCGCGAACTTGTCCTGGGCCTCGCGCGAGATGCCGTTCTCTTTGGCCATCTTCTCGGCCGACTCGCCCATGCTCAGGCCGGTCGTCGACTCGGCGATCGCCGGTGTGTCGGGAGCGAGATCTTTCGGGCGGATCTTCCGGAACGCGCCGAGCCTCGCCGCCAGGCTCTTGGCCTTGGCCGCGCGCTGAAAGGCCTCGGACATGTTTCGCGAGAAGAGAATCGGAACGTCCGACAGCGACTCCGACCCGCCCGCGATGACCGTGTCCGCGTAGCCGCGGTAGATCAGATCGGCGCCGGAGGTGATGGCCTGGGCCGCGGAATCGCAGGCCTTGCCCACCGCGTAGCCGGGAATCTTCTTCGGCAAACCGGTTCCCAGGACGATCTCGCGGGCGATGTTGGGCGCTTTGACCGAGGGGATGACGTTGCCGAAGACGAGCTCGTCGACCTGTGATGGATCGACGCCGGTGCGCTCCACGAGCTCGGTCACGGCCATCTTGCCGAGATCGAGCGCGGTCAGGCGCGCGTAGACGGTTCCGGATTTTGCGAAAGGAGTGCGCACGCCGCGAACGACGGCGACGCGCCGGCCATTTTGAGGCATCAGGTCACCCGGCGCGGGAGGATAGCATAGAGGGTGATGAACGATCGGGAGAGGCGGCGCGCATGGATCGCCTTCGGCGTGGCGCTCGTTGCGGCGACGATCTTTCGCGTGATCCTCATCGACTCGATTGCCGATCGCACGTACTTCGCGAAGTATTTCGAGTTTTCCGGGGAGCTGCTAAGCGGCGCCATTCCGCGGGACCGCATTCCCGATCTCAGTCCCGGCTATCTGTGGACCATCGCGCTGCTGCGGGCCATCGGACTGGGCGTTCACGGCATCCGGACGCTCCAGATCGTGTTGCTCAGCGCCGTCGCCGCAATCGCGGCCGTGATGGCATCGCGACTGCGCGGGTTCGCAGCCGGTGTCATCGCCGCGGTGCTCATCCTCGGCAGCAGAGCCGCGCTGGTGAACGCGACCGATCTCGAGCCGGAGATCTTTCTGCTGCTCTTCAGCTCCCTCGGCCTGATGCTGCTCACGAGGTCGCGGTTTGCGGCCGGTCTCTGTTTCGGCCTGGCCATCATCTACCGGCCCGTGGCTCTGCTGGCCGCCGTTGCGCTGCTCTTCGTCCACGAGACGGGCTCCCGGCCGGCCGGGGAGCGGCGGAGAATCAGGCCGTACGCGTTGTTCATTGCCGGGGTGGCACTGCCCGTGTTCGTCGTGCTTCTCGTCAATCGCGCCATGACCGGAAGCCTCCTGCTCATGGATCCCGGCACGGTCTTCTACGAAGGCATGAACGCGAACTCGACCGGTTACGGCGGCGTTCCGCCGCGAATCGTCAAGGACATCGAGCAGACCATTCCGGGGCCGGACACGATGCACGTGGCCTATCGTGTGGTGGCCGCGCGAGCCCTGCGCCGGCCGCTCTCGCGCGAGGAAGCGAATCGCTACTGGTCGCAAAAGGCTTTTGCATTCGCCGAGGCCTATCCGGGGCACGCCGTCATGCTGATCGCCCGGAAGGCCAGGCTGCTCGTCTCCGCGTACGACGCGTACGACGTCCCGTCGATGGTCCTCAAGGATCGCGCCCTCGGCGGAGTGTGGATCTCCTGGGCTCTGCTCGTTCCGCTGGCGCTGTACGGTTTCTCAGCACGGCCGTACGCCGTGCCCCTCATCGTTTACACGATGTGCGCGGCGGTGGCGCCGGTGGCGTTCTTCGTTACAACCCGCCATCGCCTGCCGCTACTCATCGGTCTGGCCGCGCTCGGCGGGATCGGAGTCGTCACCCTGATCGAGCGTCGCGCTTTTGTGGCTGGCGCGCTCATCGTCGCCGTCGCCGTCGTGCTGAGCATCCCCGGCGATCTTCAGAAGGAAGACGACTATCTATGGACCGCGACGTTCGCGGTGAGCGGAGCCATGGAGAAGAATGATCTGGCCACTGCGGGGACGTGGTTGCCGGAGAACGTTCCGCCTTCGCCGCCTGCCCAGCTACGCGCCGCCGCGCTGCGCGAGCTCGCCGGCACGACTTCGCCGGCGCGCTCGTTCTCGATCGCGGTGGCGCTGCTGCGCGCCGGCGATCCGGCCTCGGCGGATCAGATCCTGGAGCGTCTGCAGGCGATCCACTACCGGCCGTACCGGCGCACGCGCGCGGTGAGCTCGGTGGCGTACTACCGCGGCCGCGCACTCATCGCCCTTCGTCGAAGTGCCGAGGCGCGCGGAGAGGTGGCCCGGTCGAGGAAGGAGGCGGAGGGAGACGCCGACGTGCTGGCGCTCTCAGCATTCGCCGAGAACGATGCGCGCTTCGCGCAGACGCTCGACCGCCTCGACGATCCGTTTACGCGCGACTGGGCGCTGGCGCGGGCGGCGTTCGCGGTGGGAGCGCAGGCCACGGCCACTCGGCTGGCTGCACGCGCGGCCACAGGTTGTCCGGAGTGGCCTCTGCCACGCGATCTTCGCTGAACTACAATTGATCGCTCATGACCGCAGCGGTGGTTCCGGGCCTGGAGACGAATCCTCTTCGCGAAGGTCTGGATCAGGAACGCGTTCCCGACGCCTCCTGCCTGGTGATCTTCGGCGCGTCGGGCGATCTCACGCAGCGCAAGCTCATTCCGGCGCTCTACTCGCTGGCGCACGACGGGCTGCTTCCGCCCGGCCAGACCATCATCGGTTACGCGCGTCCCGAATACACCGACGAGGCGTTTCGGATGGCCATGCGCGAGGCCTGCGAGAAGTTCGCGCGGGCCCGGCCCATCGACGAAGCGATCTGGGAGAACTTCGCCAAGGGACTCTTCTACGTGCAGGGCGAGTTCGGTGAGCCCGACGGCTACCAGCGGCTCCGCAAGAGGCTCGAAGAGTGCGACCAGAGCCGGGGCACCGGTGGCCGGCGCATCTATTACTTCGCTGTTCCTCCGCTGTTCTTCCCCACCATCTGCGAGATCCTCGGTAAGGAGGGGATGGTCACCGATCCTGAGCGCGGCGGTCCTTACACGCGCGTCATCATCGAGAAGCCGTTCGGCCACGATCTCCAGTCCGCGCGCGAGCTGAACCGCGTCGCGGTCATGACGTTCCGGGAGCGGCAGGTCTTCCGCATCGACCACTACCTGGGCAAGGAGACGGTGCAGAACCTCCTGGTTCTACGGTTCGTGAACGGAATCTTCGAGCCGTTCTGGAATCGTCAATACATTGACCATGTCCAGTTGACGGTGGCGGAATCGATCGGGGTGGAGAAGCGCGGAGGCTACTTCGAGAACGCCGGCATCACCCGCGACATCATCCAGAACCACATGCTGCAACTGGTGTCGCTGGTGTCGATGGAGCCGCCTGTGGAATTCGAAGCGAATGCCGTGCGCGATGAAAAAGTGAAAGTGCTGCGCGCCCTGCGCGAGTTTCCGGCGGGCCGCGAGGAGCAGATGGCCGTTCGCGGGCAGTACACGGAGGGCTCGGTCCTCGGTGAGTCGGTGGTCGGATATCGCCAGGAGCCGAACGTCGATCCGAACTCGAAGGTGGAGACGTTCGCGGCCATGAAGGTGTTCATCGACAACTGGCGGTGGGCGGATGTACCGTTCTACATCCGCGCCGGAAAGCGGCTGCCCAAGCGTGTGACCGACATCTCCATTCATTTCCGCCCGGCGCCGTATCCGCTGTTCGCCAAGGTCAAGCCGCCGTCGAACATCCTGGCCATCCGCATTCAACCCGACGAAGGCATCTCCCTGAAATTCGATTCCAAACTGCCCGGGCCGACCGTGCGCACCGCCCCGGTGACCATGGAATTCCGTTATGCCACGTCGTTCGGCGCCGAGCCGCCGGAAGCGTACGAACGCCTGCTGCTGGAGACGATGCTCGGCGATTCGACGTTGTTCGCGCGCCGCGACGAGGTGGAAACGGCCTGGGCGTGGCTCGATCCGTTGCTCGAGAGCTGGGCCGGCGACGGCCGCGGTCCAGCCCCCTATTCCGCCGGAACGTGGGGACCGGAAGCAGCCGATCTGCTCATCGAGAGCGACGGGCGGCGATGGAGGAGACCATGAGCGGCGATCTGGCCCGGGCCCGGGCCGGCGAAGAGATGGCCGTCGACTACTCGGCGATCGAGAAAAGCCTGGCCTCGCTATGGCGCAACGAGGGGCAGGGCGACAACGCCCTGACCCGCGCGGCGCTCTGGAACGTGGTCGCTCACACGACCGATTCGCGGGACCACTCCCAGGCCAGCGAGACGCTGGCCCGCGTCAGCGAGGCCGTGCCGCAGCGGTCGATCGTCATCCGCGCCGAGATGGACTCGCCGCCCGCCATTTCCTCCTGGATCAGCGCGAACTGCCATCGGGTCAACGGGAACAAGCAGGTCTGCTCCGAAGAAGTGGCCATCGTTGCGGGAGGAGAACGGGTCCGGCATATCCCGCCGCTCGTGAATGCACTGCTCATTCCCGACATGCCCGTGGCGGTGTGGTGGGTGGGCGACCTGCCGAACGAAGATCACTCCTATGTCGAGACGCTCCTCGACGTGGCCGATCGCCTCATCGTCGACTCCGCGCGGTTTGACTCGGTCGACGATCTGGTCTGGCTCCGTCAGATTGCCGAGCGCACGTTCACGGCGCCTGCCGATCTCAACTGGATGCGGCTGGAAGACTGGCGTGTCGTTACGGCTTCGCTGTTCGACGCGCTGTCGATGCGCAGGCGCCTGCCGCGCATCCGCAGCCTTAGCGTCAACGCCGCTGGCAGCGGGCAGGGTCTGTTCGGGGAGTCGATCGAGTCGCTCTATTACGCCTCCTGGCTGATGGCCCAGAGCGGCTCCACGGACATCGATTGCTCGTTCCAGCTCGACCGGGGAGGCCAGGACGGAGGCCTCGCCGCCGTCAGAATGGGCTTCGATGACGGGGGCGAGGCCACGATCCATCGGGACACGGAGCGCGATGTGCTCATCGCGTCCGTCGATGGAAGCTCGCAGACGTTCGACTGCGTGACGCGCGTTCGTGGCCGTGGTGTGGACAGATTGATCGTGCGTCAGCTCAAACGTCCCGAATCGGACAAAGTGTTCGTGCGGTCGCTTCCGCTGGCCATGCAACTGGCCGGACAGGTCCGCGGCTCGTGATGAACCTGCGCATTTTCGATTCGGCCGGGGACCTCGTTCGCGGCGCCGCGGAGACGGTTCTCGAAGTCGCCCAGCGAAAGCAGCGCTCCGTCATGGCCCTCTCCGGCGGTTCGACGCCCAAACCGCTCTACGAGCTCCTCGGAGGCGGTCCGTATCGCCAGGAGCTGGCCGCGCGCGCGGTGATCTGGGTGGTGGTCGACGAACGGTATGTTCCGCTCGATGATCCGCAATCGAACGCGGCCATGATCCAGCGCACGTTGTTCCGCGACGGCATCCCGCCGGGGCATGAGTTCCTGCGGTTCAAGACCGAGCTCGGCGATCCGGCCGGAACGGCCCGCCAGTTCGAGAGCGACTGGAAGCAGCTCGGCATCGCCCGCATCGACGCCGTGCTTCTGGGCGTGGGCGACGACGGTCACACGGCGTCGCTCTTTCCGGACACGGACGTACTCGGCGTCACCGATCGCATCGCCGCCGAGGTGTTCGTGCCGCGGCTGAATCAGTGGAGGGTGACCATCACTCTGCCGGTCATTCGTGATGCCGGGCTGCGCATGATCCTCGCTGCAGGGGAGTCGAAGCGGACGGTCATCGACGAGGTGAGGCGCGGTGGGGACTGTCCCATCACTCGGGCCACGGCAGGCGAACTCGAGAGCTGGTGGTTCGTCGATCGCGCCGCGGCCGCCGGCGGCGAATCGGCCGTGGCCCGAACGATCAAATGACTCTCGATGTTTTGGGCAGCGTAGGCGATCACACTTTCCGCAGTAAAGCGCTTAAGATCGCCTTGTGACGGAACGCGTCGCCATCCACGATCACGCGCTGAACAGCATCCGCACGATCCGTGAGGCCATGGATCGCGCCTCCTCGTTCACGTCCATTCCGGGCTGGGGTGGCTCCGCGATCGGAGCGACGGCCATCGTCACCGCCATCGTAGCGGGGCCGCTCGAATCGGATCCGCACCTCTGGATGAGTGTGTGGATTGGCGATGCGCTCGTCGCTGCCGCCATCGCCGCGGTGACGATGTTGCTCAAGGCGCGGCGCGCCAACCTTTCATTGACCGGCGGTCCGGCCCGCCGCTTCTTCGTCTCCTACAGCGCCCCGCTCATCGCCGCGGCGCTGATCACGGGCGTGCTGGCACGAGCCGGAGTGTTCACGCCGCTGCCCGCGGTCTGGCTGCTGCTGTACGGCGCGTCATTCATCAGCAGCGGGTCGTTCTCCATCCGCGTCGTTCCGCTCATGGGTGCCTTGTTCATGCTCCTCGGGCTGGCAGCCTGTTTCGTCCCGCTGTCGGTCGGAAACGTTCTCATGGGCGCCGGCTTCGGCGGCCTGCACGTCATCTTCGGCTTCATCATCGCAAGGAGTTACGGTGGCTAAAGCAACGGCACGAAGACTACAGCCTGTCGTGGAGACGAAGATCCCCGACTTCGACCGGCTGATCCACGAGAAGACTCGCCTGGCCATCGTCAGCGCGCTCGCGGTCAACCCCAGCCTCTCGTTCAACGAACTGAAGGCCATCCTGGAGACGAGCGACGGCAACGTCAGCGTGCACACGCGCAAGCTCGAGGAAGCGAACTACCTCAACTGCAAAAAGTCGTTCAACGGGAGGATTCCACGCACGGATTATTCGCTGACGGCGGCGGGGCGGCGGGCCTTCGAACGCTATCTCTCGCACATGGAGGCGCTGATCAAAGCGGCGCGAGGCGGATGAAGCGAGTGCACACCACGCTCGCGCTCCTCGGCTGCCTGGTTGCCTCGGCCGCGCTGGGTCAGGCGCCCGTGCCAGGCGGCGCGCTGCCCGCTCCGCTTCCGCTGTTTCCTCCCGGGAACTGGTGGAACACCGACATCAGCGCCGCGCCGGCCGACCCGAACAGCGCCGCGTTCATCGCCTTCATCGGTCTGACGCGAGGGATGCACCCCGACTTCGGGGCAGACGGCGACTCCTCGTCCCCGATCTACGGGATGCCCTACATCGTCGTCTCCGGTTCACAGCCGCTCGTTCCGGTGACGTTCGAGTACGACGACGAGAGTGACAGCGGCGCACCCGGGAGGCCGCCGGGCTATCCGATTCCGGAGGAAGCGAAGACTCAGCAGAAGTGGATCGAGGGAGGCCTGGCCGGCGGCGATCCGAACGCGGATGGCGACCGTCACATGCTCATCGTCGACCGCGACAACCGCATCCTCTTCGAGCTCTACGCCCTGAGCTGGAACGGCTCGCAATGGGAAGCGGGATCGGGTGCCGTGTTTCAGCTCGACTCCAACGCGCGACGGCCGGACGGATGGACGAGCGCCGATGCCGCCGGCCTGGCCATCCTGCCCGGTCTCGTGCGCTACGACGAGGTCTACGGCTCCGATCCCATCCGCCACGCCTTCCGCGTGACGGTGAGCCGCACCAACGGCTACGTCTTTCCCGGGTCGCATCGCGCTGGCGAGACCGCCGGCGCGTTGCCGATGGGCGCACGGCTGCGACTCAAGGGATCGAAAGATCTCTCGTCGTTTTCCGATCCGCTCCGGCGGATCTTCCAGGCCATGAAGACCTACGGCCTCATCGTCGCCGACAACGGAAGCGACCTCTATGTGAGCGGCACGTACGACACGAGCTGGGACAACGACATTCTCAATCCGGCCTTCGCCGCGCTGAAGGCTTCCGACTTCGAGGTAGTGCAGCTCGGGTGGCAGCCGTCCCGCGCCGGCAAGAGACGAGCGGTCAAGCACTGGTAGGGTGCTCGGTGCTGGGTGCTGGGTGCAACTCAGCCGTAATCCGAGGCCCGAGGCCCGAGGCCCCAGGACGCACAGCTAGCGCTAGCGATTCATCTTCCGCACGAAGTTCGCGTCGATGCCGTGGATGCGCATGCTCACGAGTTTCTCGACCGGGATGTTCTCGTAGCCGGCCTCTTTCAACTCCCGGATGAACTGTGGGGTGACGTTGTGGATGCGCATGGCCACGAGCTCGTCGGCCGGCACGTTCGTGTAACCGAGATCGCGAAGATCGTGGATGAACTCGGGGGTCACGCGATGGATCCGGAATGCGATGGCATCGTCGAAGTCGAGACTGGAGTAGCCGAGCGATCGCATCTGGTCGAGAAACTCCGGGGTGGCCTTGTGAATGCGGGTGGCCACGAGATCGTCGAGCGTCAGGTTCGGATACCCGGCGGCACGCATGGAGCGGATGTAGTCGGGAGTGACTTTGTGAATGCGGGTGGCCACGAGGTCATCGGCCTCGATCCTGTCATAGCCGAGCGAGCGCAGCTCCCGCACCAGCTCCGGGGTGACGCCGAAGATCCGGAAGGAGAGGTATTTGTCGGCGGAGACCCGATAGCCCTCCGCCTGCATGGAGCGGATGAACGACGACGAGACGTCCGTCATGGTCATGGTGAGCATCTGGTCGTTGTCGCGGCCGCTCTCTTCGAAGTTGACGCCCATGCCGCGAAGAGAGGCCAGGTACTGAGGATTCGGCCTGAACGTGAACTGTCCGGCCCCGAAGCCATCCTTGAATGTCCCCTCGAACGAGACGGTTCCCGCTTCGCGGCTGAGCGAGAACGTCGCCGCTGTCTGCGTGGCCGCGTGGAGCGCGGCATCGGATAGGCCGGTGAACTCGTCCACGGTCATGGTGTGGCCGAAGCTGCTGTGGTTGTTCCGCGAGGTCATGTTCATCTGGAGCCGCGGGCCGTCGCTGACCTCGGCCGTCCAGGCACCATGGATGTCGGCAGCGGCGGCGGATGCCAGCAGGGCGCAGATCCCAAACAGCATGAACAGTCTTTTCACGGTGATCTCCTATTGTTTCGACATGCTGCGGATGAATCGGGCGTCGACGCCGGCCGCTGCCAGTTGAACCAGATCGCGCGTGCTCAGATTCGTGTAGCCCGCGCCGGCCGCGCGGAGCGAGCGGATGTAGTCGGCCGTCGCTCCCACCGCCACGAGCCGGACCGCGGAACGGAGACTGTCGAGCGCGAGACCGGCCTGACGGAGAGAGTTGACCGACTCGGGGGTGACGTTCACTCCGCGCGCCCTGCGCATGTCGCGCAGCGTGGCTTCGGGGAAGATCCCGCGCATCGTGCGGACGTAATCCAGCGATACCTCGACGATGGCCAGCGTGAAGAGCTCGTCCTCGATCGACCGGTCGTCCGGCAGATCGATGGTCAGCCCCATCGCACGAAGAGCGGCAGCGTAGGTTCCGCTCGGAGCGAACGTGAACTGTCTGGCGCCATCTCCGTTCCGGAACGTCCCTTCGAGAACCAGCGTACCCGCGTCGCGGTCGAGCTTCAGGCTGACCGGAGTGGTGGTCGTGGCCCACAGGTCCGATGAGCGAACGCCCATCGACTCAGGCGTGAATGAGCGGCCGAACTGGTGCCACCCACCCGTGGTCATGGACAGGTAGATCCTGTCGGGCTGGTCGCCCGGCGTCATCGTCCACGCTCCGTGAATGTCGGAGGCCATGACCGGCGACGCCACCAGTGCGAAGAGCAGCGCCGCCGCAAGAAGTCGTTTCATGGTGATCTCCTACTTCTTGTACTTCGACATCTCCCGGACGAAGTCGGCATTGACCCCCGATGTGGCCAGACGCACCAGATCGTGGACGGTGAGGTGCTCATAGCCCGCCACTGCGAGAGAGCGGACGAAGTCGACCGTCACGCCCTGCACGCGAAGCGAAACGGCTTCGTTGGCCGTTTTGATGTTCACACCCGCGGTGCGCATCGCGCTGATGTAATCGGGAGTGACACCCTGAACGTGAAGAGCGACGATGTCGTGCGCGCTCAGATCGCCCAGTCCCGTGGAGCGCATCTTGCCGATCTCGTCGGGGGTGATGCCCTGGCTGCGCAGCGCGATGATCTCGCGGATGGAGAGCTTGCCGAATCCGATCGAGCGCATCTCCTGGATGTATTCGGGCGTCACACCCTGTACGCGCAGCGCGATCAGCTCGTCGACCGACAGCTTCCCGGGAGGCGTGGGCGAGGAGCTCTGGTCCTCGTTGTCGACGTCCCACACGAGCGCGCCGGTGACTCCCTCGACGACGGCTTGTGCTGTCGGTGCAACCATGTAGCCGTGCCGGACGGGGCTCTGAAGCGCGCGTGGTCTCACTCTGACGCGTGGCGCGACGCTGGAAAGCACGACGCTGAGGTCAGGCGGTTCTGGTGGCTCCGGCGGCAGGGCAGGAACGGGAACCACCGCGTCGACGTCCACATCCAGTTCGTCGGGCTCCGGCGTCGGCTCCGTGGCAGGCTTCGGCGCGCGCACATCCACGTGTGCGACCGCGGGCTTCGCTGGCGGCGCTGGCGGAGGGGTCTGGCGCTCGGCGAGGATCGGCGCCGTGGTCAGCGTGAGCAAGGCCACGAAGCTGGCCATGGCCGCGGCGGCGGTCCAGCCGCTGGAGAAGAGCGACCGGTCGCTGTGTGCGCCGACGAGGCGCCGCACACGGTCGAGCAGCGATCCGCCGTTCGCCGCGATCGCCAGCAGCGGTGAGGTTCGCAGTTCTTCGAGCTGCGCCAGGGCACGGGCGTAGAGGATGGCGTCGCCGCACACCGACACCGCCAGATCGTCGCAGCAGTTCTCGCGCTCGATGCGGATCTGTCGCGACAGCCACCACACCGCCGGATGGTAGAAGAGCAGAGTCTCCACCACCGACTGCATCGCGTTGATCAGAAAATCGTGACGGCGGATGTGCGCGACCTCGTGGGCGAGCACCATCTCCAGTTGTTCGGAGGTCAGGCCGGTCAGACTGCTCACCGGCAGGAGAATGGCGGGCTTGAGCCATCCCACCACACTGGGCACGTCCACGCCGCCGGACACGACGAGCCGCACCGGCCTGCGCAACCCCAGCGCCTGCGAGAGACGCGCGGCCATGAGTTGCCATGTTTCGTCCGCCGTGACCGCTCCTCGAGTGGCCAGCGCGCGCGTGCGCGTCCAGCTCGCCGCCAGCCGAAGCGTCAGCACGAGCACTCCCAGGAACCAGAGGACCACGATCTGCGGGATGTGCGCGAGAAGCGTGGAAATCGTGGCGAGCCAGGTGTCGTGCCACGACCGGGGAGTGCTGCTGGCCGCGATGAGGACGGCGTCATCGACCGCCGATGCGTCGGCGACCGCGGTCACCGCCGGCGACGCGGTGACGGCCGGTCCCGGGTTGTACGAGCGCACGCCCGTGATCACGGCCAGAGCAAACACGATGGCCAGTGCCGCGCAGGACAGACCGTAGCGGAATGCCGCGCTGCGACGGCTGGAAAGAGTGAGGATGGCCGCGAGAACGATGGCCACGATCGTGCCCTGCCAGAGTGCGTGCAGAAGTGCCAGGCCGACGGCATGACCCAGCGGTCCACCTAGAAGATCGGCTGTATTCATCGCTTGTCTCCTTCCAGTCTGTCGAGAAGTTCGCGGATTTCGTTGAGCTCTGCCGGCGACGCTTTGCGTGCTGACAGTGCCTGGAGGACCAGCTTCGCGGGCGATCCGCCGAAGGCCCGCTCGACGAGGTCGGCCACGATGTGCCGCTGCATGCGTTGCTCGGTGTGACTGGCCTCGTACACGTGCGCGCGCTCCGACTCGTCGCGGACCACCAGACCCTTCTCGGTCATGATCTGCATGAGCTTGAGAACGGTCGTGTAGCCCGTGGCCTGAGTCGAGCTCAGGGCATCATGTACCTCGCGCACGGTGCTCGGCCCTCGCTCCCACAGCACTCTGAGGATCGTCAGTTCCGCGTCGGTGGGTCTCGGGATCGCCTCGGTCATCTTGCCAGTCCTCCGCTTCTCAGTCTCGATACGGAGAAGCTATACGAAGGGTTTCGTATCGTCAACGAAAATCTTCGTAGATGGCAGAGACTGTCACGCCCGGGCGGCGTCGGGAAGCACGAACGAGCATCGCGCCCGCGCCGAGCGGATCGTGTCGGGCCGGTACAGCCGATCGAGAATCGAAGGGCGCCAGGTGAGGTAGCACCACGCGGCGCGAACGTGGTCGCGGTGATGGAGCTCGGGCAGCGTCGTGCTCTCGGAGGCGGCAACGAACTCGCGATCGTTCATGTCCGCTTGCGCTCGATGAGTTTGTGGCTGGCGGCGGCACCGAGATCGAGGTGATAGACCTTCCGGAGCTCGCCGATCTTGCGGATGCTCTCCTTGCCGAAGGGAGCCTTGCCCTCGAAGGCGTGCAGGACGATGCCTTCCAGGAGGTCGCCCAGGGACATGTCGTGATATTCGGCCAGACCTTTGAGGACCTTGAGGATGCGCTTCTCGATGCGCACGCCGGTCTGCACGCGCTCGATCTCGTATTTCGCTTCAACCATGGTACGAAGGTATCACGGTACGCAACTCCTCGACAAGAGCGTCCTTCTCCAGCCAGAGCTCATCGATCCATTCCCGGAACCTCTCCCGGGCCGGGCCGGGCTCGGTAATGGCGGCGCTGACGAACTCCGGCGGCACCTCCAGCACCCGGGCCCGTACGACGATGGCCTCGATGCGGCCGGTGAGGAACTCCCACAGCGTCACGTCCTGGCGGGGATAGACGATGGTGACGTCGACGATGGCGTCGAGTTGCTCGCCGAGCGACGCCAGCACGAACGCCGTCCCTCCCACCCGGGGCCGCAGCAGATTCCGATACGGCGAATCCTGATCGGCGTGCTTCTCCCCGGAGAAGCGCGTCCCCTCCAGAAAATTGAGGATGGCCACGGGGATCCTGCGATAGCGGCGGCAGGTTCGGCGGGTGGCCTCGAGATCGCGGCCGCGCTTTTCAGGATGGCGGGCCAGATACGCGGGGCTGTAACGGCGCATGAACGGAAAATCCATGGCCCAGCAGGCCAGTCCGATGATCGGAAACCAGATCAGCTCCCGCTTGAGAAAAAAGCGCATGAATGCCACGCGCCGGTGGAAGGCGCGGAACAGCACGAAGATGTCCAGCCACGACACGTGGTTGCTGAGAATCAGATAGTGACCCTCAGGCCGCAGGCCCTCCACGCCGCGGATGTCCCATCGCGTCCTGACCATGGCGTCGAAGATGCGGTTGTTCGTGCCGCTCCATCGCGAACCGAGGTCCGTCAGAGCGGTGCGGATGCGCCGCCGCGCCGCCGCTGTGGGCATCACCACCTTCACCAGTCCGAGGATCGTGATCGGAATCCCCCAGAAGAGACTGTTGAGTGCGACGAGCAGGATCGTGGCCGCGGCGCGGATGGATCTCAGGCCGCGCTCCGCTTTGCCAGAGCGATCGACCGGCTGAACCCGATCGCCGCGAACGAGCAGGCCGTCACGAATACGCCGGCGCGCCAGTCGAGCTCCGCCCAGCCGCCGAAGTCGAGCAACGAGGCGCCTAGTCCCGCGGCGAACGAGACCACGAGCGCCACGATCAGCTCGCGCCCGAAGCCGGATGGCCGGCCAGCGGGAACCCATCGCGCGATCGCGAAGACGGTCACTCCGCACAGCAGCCACAGCGCGATGCCCACGACGCGATTATTCGTTATTTGCGAAGCCGCCGACAACTCAGCAGTTAGCACGGAACTCGCAAGTGGAGGACGGCGGAGACCAGATCGATGCTCGAAATGACTCGTCATAAGCAGGAGAACCACAAGATCCTGGCCATCGAAGACGACCCGGATGTACTCGCGCTCTACAAGTCATACCTGCAGAAGCGAGGGTACGAGGTTCTGTCCGCCTCCGGCGCCGTCGAGGGCATCGACATTCTCAAATCGAATCCCGACACGCGCCTGATCCTGCTCGATCTCAACCTTCCGGGCATGAGCGGCGAGGAGTGGATCGCCTGGTACGCGCAGCAGGGAAAGAAAACGCCGGTGGTCGTCGCGTCAGGGAAGGGCGACATCCTGACGATCACGAAAGGCAACAACATGACCGCTGCGCTGACGAAGCCGTTTCACATGGAAGAGCTGCAGGAGCTGATCGAGGTGCTGCTCGCCGACGACTGGCACGATCAGGTGTCGATCGACAACAAGATGCATTGAATGAGCCGCGAGGCTCCCCGGAAACGTCCGGACCCCGGTGCGCGCACCGTTACACTCCACTAGGTTCCGTCGTTTCCGATGGCTTCGACAGGGCAGTTGTCGAGCGCGTCTTTACAGAGCGTCTCTTCATCGGGGGACTCGGGCTGCTTGAACACGTAGGAGAAGCCTGCTTCGTCGTTGCGTATGAAGTTCCCGGGCGCAGTCTCGCGGCAGAGATCGCAATCGATGCACTGGGAGTCGACGTAGTATCGGCCGGCGGGCTGGCCGGGGACTTTATCGTTGGGGTCTGCCAATCGGAACTCGAGCTGCGCGCGTGAGCGTTTCACGAGCGCGCGACATTCTAAGTCAGGAACAAGGAGGAAGCATGAAGTCATTTCTCTCGGCCGCAATCGCGGCTGCCATCTGCGTCACGGCCATGGCCCAGCCGGCCACGGCCGTCCGCGAGCCGGTGCCAGGGGCCATGGAGACGGTGAGCGTGAGCGGAAACGGTCACGCCAGCGTCACGCCCGACCGGTTCACCTTCACGGTCGGCGTGCAGACCGTCGCTGATACCGTCGAACAGGCGGTGAACGAAAACAACCGGAAGACGGCCGCGACGATCGCAGCGCTCAAGCGAGCCGGTGCCGCGGAGAAGGACATCCGCACCTCGAACTTCTCGATCTATCCCCAGCAGGACTACGGACAGAACAAACTCCCGCGCATCCTCGGGTATCAGGTCTCGAACACCATCACCGTGCGGCGCGACAACATCGGTGAGGCCGGCAAGCTGCTGCAGTCCGCGGTCAACGCGGGGGTGAACCAGTCCTCGGGTCTGCAATTCGAGGTCTCGGATCCGGCCCGTGGGCGCGATCAGGCCATCCACGCTGCCTACGACGAAGCGCGATCGAAGGCGCAGCTTCTGGCGCAGGCGGCAGGCCGCACACTCGGCCGTGCGCTGTCGATCTCCGAAGGGGGACAGGCTCAGCCGGTGCCATATCCACGTGTCATGGCCATGCGCGCGGAGACGGGAGTAAGCGAAGTGCCGGTCGCGGCCGGCACTCAGGACGTCTCCTATTCGGTCTCCGTGATCTTCGAATTGCGGTGATGTGTCGCGGCCGGCTTTCAGTCAGCCGGCTGAAGCCGGCTGCTACAACACACGCTATGATCGGGTCACCGTGGAAGAGATCGTCATCGCACCGGCTGCGGCCGCGGATCTCCCGGCCATCAAGGCGATCCTCGAGGAGAGCGACCTTCCGGTGGCCGGTGTGGACGAACATTGGCGGACGTTCGTCGTGGCGCGGGATGGCGGGACGATCGTGGCCTGCGGAGGTGCGGAGGCGTATCACATGGCGGCGCTGATCCGATCGATTGCCGTGACGCCGCGGTATCGCGGCAAGGGTCTGGGACGCCGTCTGGTGCGGCAACTCCTCGACCGGCTCTCCGCGCGCGGGTTGCGCGAGTTCTACCTGCTCACGACCGGGGCGGAGAAGTATTTTCAGAAGCGGGGCTTCAGGAAGATCGACCGCGATGAAGTGAATCCGCAGCTGCTGGCCTCGCCCGAATTTCAGGATGGCTGTCCCTCCAGCGCGGTGTGCATGCGGCTCATGATGATGTCGTGATGCCGGATCGCGTTTTCGACGTACACATTCACGTGCAGCCGTGGTCGATGGTCAGACCGGAAGTGCTCGCTCTGGTCGACGACGCCTCGCACCAGGACGCCCGTGAAGCTCTGTCGTCACCGGATGCCCTGCTCCGCCATCTCGACAACAACGGCGTCGAGCGCGCCTGCTGCATCAACTATGTATCGCCCGATGTCATGGGATTCACGCGCGAGGTCAACGACTGGATCGCCGACTTCACCAGGGATCATCGCGACCGCCTCGTCGCCGTCGGCTCGGTCAATCCTTTGCACGATCGCGATGTGCGCGGCGAGATCCGGCGCGTCCTCGACCTCGGCATCGGCATGATCAAGATCCATCCGCCCCATCAGCTGTTTTCGCCGAACGCGTATCGGGGCGCGCTGGCTCCGCTGGCCGAGGTGTATCGCGCCTGCGAGGAGCGGGCGGTCCCGGTCATGTTTCATACGGGCACCTCGATCTTTCCCGGAGCGCGCAACGTGTTCGCCGACCCGATGCCGGTCGACGACGTGGCCGTCGATTTCCCCCGGCTGAAGATCATCCTCGCCCACGCCGGACGTCCGCTGTATGGCGACACGGCGGCGTTTCTCGTCCGCCGTCATCGCAACGTGTACATCGACGTGTCGGGCATTCCTCCGAAGGCTCTCCAGAAGTACGTGCCGAAGATCGTCGAGCTGGCGGACAAAGCGCTGTGGGGCACGGACTGGCCTTCCCCAGGGGTCGCTTCCATGAAGAAGAACATCGACGACTTCCGCTCGTTGAACCTCGGAGCCGACATCGAACGAAGGATTCTCCACGACAACGCGGAGAAGCTCTTCAGCGCGGGATGACGACGCCCGCTCTCTCCAGCGCTTCGAACGATCCGACGTCCGACCAGCCGAACTCGCCGCGGACGGTGGCCACGCGGGAGGCCTTCTCCATCAGGGCATAGTCGATCGAGATCGACGGCATCGTGTCGTAGTTGGCGAGCGTCACGCCGGCGATCTCCGGCGCCGCGCGCTCCAGCTCCCGGCGGAACACGCTCGTGCGCCAGACGAACATGCTGGCGTTCCAGGCGTAGTTTCCGGCGCGCAGAAACTCCTCGGCGCGCTGGCGCGACGGCTTCTCGGTGAAGCGGCGCAGCCGGACCACGCCGGGCGCGATCTCCTCGCCGAGCTCGAGGTAGCCGAATCCCGTGTTCGGCTCCGTCGGTTCGATGCCGATGGTGACGAGATCGTCGTGCCCTTCGGCATGCACGAAGGCGCGCTCGAGCACGCGGACGAACTCCGCTTCATCACTGATGTAGTGATCGGATGCGAGAAAGGCCAGCGAGCACTGGCCGAGGCGCTTTTCGATCTCGAACGTGCACAGCGCGATGGCCGGACCGGTGTTCCGGCGCGCCGGTTCGGTGATGACATTCGAAGCCGGAAGCTCGGGTAGCTGCTCGAGACACTTCCGGCCATACCGCTCGTTCGTCGAGACGAAGATCGCCTCGCTACCGATCAATGGCGTCAGCCGCGCGAACGTCTTCTCGAGCAGCGACCGGCCCTCGAACAGCTTGAGAAACTGCTTCGGGTTCTCCTCGGAGCTGAGCGGATAGAGCCGTGTGCCCGCTCCGCCGGCGAGGATGACCGCCGCGCGTTTCATGCGGGCTTCTTTCCCACCGCGAAGAGGCTCAGCCCGGTCGGAGGGTTCTCGCCTTCGAGCGCGCGCAGCAGCGGTACGAGGACGTCGAACAGACGCGACTGGCCCGCCGGCAACGCCCTGCGACCGAGGAGCGTGTTGAATTGCCAGGCCAGTTTGGCGATGCGGTTCTGATACGAGGCCAGCTCGACCTCGAATCCGCTCACCGCCAGTTTCGCGGCGAGCTCGTCCCGCTCGTAGCGGCGCTGATGTCCGATACCCTCGTCGAGCGATCCGTACAGCTCTTTCGAGGCCGGCACGAACACGATCACGCGGCCGCCAGGAACGAGGATCTGGTGCGCGCGCCGGAGGGCCGCTTCATCGTCGGCCGTGTGCTCGAGCACGTTGATGAGCGTGATCGTGTCGAAGCGATCCTTCGCGAACGCCAGGGCCTCATCGGATTCGAGATCGAAGCGCTCCACCGTGATTCCGGGACTGCGGCGGAAGGCGTTGCGCAGCCGGTCCACATACGCGGTCTCCCGGTCGGTCACCACGATCAGCTCGCGGCCGTACAGGAATCGGGTCATCGCGCCCGAGCCCGCGCCGACTTCCAGCACACGCTGGCCGGTGTACGGCTTCATCCGGTCCCAGATCCAGTTGTTGTAACGAGTGAGACGCCCGCGCCGCCGGATCGTGGTGAACGTGCGCGGCTCGCTCGAGGAATCCCAGAACAGGCCGTAGCGAAGGATCGTCCAGACGGCGCTGAGTCCATCCTTCCAGTTGATCTTCTTTCCTTCCCAGTAGTCGCGGCCGTAGTAGGAGATGGGCACTTCGAAGATTCGATAGCCGCGTTTGGCGACTTTGGCGGTGATCTCCGGCTCGAACCCGAAGCGGTCGGAGCGGATCGGAATCGACTGGATCACCTCGCGCCGGAAGGCCTTGTAGCAGGTCTCCATGTCGGTGAGATCGAGGTTCGTGGTCATGTTCGACAGGAACGTCAGGAAGGTGTTGCCGAGGCGGTGCCAGTAGAGCATGACCCGGCGGGGATAGCCTTCGAAGCGGGAGCCGAACACGACGTCGGCGTGGCCGTCGACGATCGGTTGCACGAGCTTCGGGTAGTCGACGGGATCGTATTCGAGGTCGGCGTCCTGGATCAGGACGATGTCCCCGCGCGCTTCGGCGATGCCGCGGCGGATGGCCGCTCCCTTTCCCTGATTGAGGCCCTGCAGAATGTGGCGGATCTCCGGCCACTGCTCGGCGAGCGCGGCCACGACGTCGCGCGAGCCGTCGGTGGAGGCGTCGTCAACCACGATGATCTCTTTGTCGATCGGAACTTCTCTCACCCGTCGCAGGAGCTCGGCGACGGTGGCGCGCTCGTTGTAGCAGGGAACGACCACGGAAAGGAGTGGCACGGGATTGGTGTCTGGCATCAGTGCCAAGTATTGTAAGCAGCCGATGTCACACGAACCGAGCGAAAACCTCCGAAAATCGCTGCATATCGCCTTCGGACTGTTCGCTTTCACGCTCGCCTGGCTCCCGTGGTGGCAGGCCGCGATCGCAGCTCTGGCCGCGCTTCTGAGCAACTGGCTCGTGTTGCACAGGATCGTAGGCACTCGCGTGGCGCGGCACGAGCGGGGCTGGGACGCGGGCATCCTGCTCTATCCGCTGGCGGTTCTGGTTCTGATCGTCGTCTTCCGGAACAACCTGCCGGTCGCCGCGGTGGCCTGGACGACGCTGGCGTTCGGCGACGGCTTCGCCACGGTCGTCGGCCAGCGATGGGGCGGGACCCCGCTGCGGTGGAATCGCGCCAAGAGCTGGGGAGGGCTCCTTGCCTTCATCGTGGCCGGGTGCGCCGCGGGTCTGGCCGTATCGGCGTGGCTCGGCGGGCCGCCGATGCATTTTGTGATCGGGGCGGTCTTTGCCGGGGCCATCGTGGAAAGCCTCGCGCTCGGAATCGACGACAACATCACCGTCCCGTTCGCTGCGGCGGTCACGCTTGCGGTTCTGGCCATCGAGCCGATGCGTGGTTACAGGCTGCCGCCACGCGCGCTCATCTGGATGGCCATTCACACCGGCCTGGCGCTGGCGGGATGGCTCCTGCGCACGGTCGATCTCTCCGGCCTCATCGGTGGCTGGATCCTCGGAGCGATCATTCTTCTCGGTGCCGGCTGGCCGCTGTACATCGCGCTGCTGGCGTTCTTCGTCGTGGGAACACTGGTGACGAAGATCGGCTACGCGTCGAAGCGCCGTCGCGGGCTGGCGCAGGAGCGAGAGGGGCGCCGCGACTTCAGTCACGCATTCTCGAACGCCGGTGTCGCGGCGATCTGCGCGATCGCAGTGTCGCGCGCTACACGTGCGGAGATCCCGTATGGCGTGATCCCGCTGTTCATGGGCATCGCTTCCCTGGCCACGGCCGCGGCGGATACGACGGCGTCAGAAATCGGACAGCTCGTGGGACGGCGAGCGTTTCTTCCAATCACCATGCGCCGAGCCGAGCCGGGGACTGAAGGAGCGGTCTCGATTGAGGGGACGGTCGCCGGCATCCTCGCCGCCGGAGTCGTGGCCATGGCCGGGACTACCGCCGCGCAACTGGTCTTCCCGGTGGCATACCGGACGCGCGTGATGATCGCCGTGACGGTCTGCGCGTTTCTCGGCTCATACCTGGAAAGCATCGCCGGAAGCTGGAACCGTAAAGCGGGATCGCCGGTGGCGAACGGCGTTCTCAATTTCTTCAACACCGCCATCGGTGCGCTGCTGTTTCTTCTCATATGGCCGATCACAATCTGAAGCGCGTCGTCATCATCGGAAGGCCGAACGTCGGCAAGTCGACGTTGTTCAACCGTCTGGCCGGTCAGCGCCGGGCGCTCACGCACGACCTGCCGGGAATGACGCGCGACCGCTTGACCGGCGTCGTGTCGCTCGACGACGGCCGCCGCTACGAGCTGACCGATACGGGAGGGCTCGAGTACGGCGACACGCCGATGTCCGCGTACGCCGGCGAGATCAAGGCCCAGGCCACACGAGCGCTTGGCGATGCCGATCTCATCCTCTTCGTCGTCGACGGTGCCGCGGGTGTGTTGCCGGAGGACCGCGACATCGCCAACCAGCTCCGCCGCGATGCCGCGAAGACCATTCTGGTGGTCAACAAGATCGACCGTAAGGACGCCCAAGCGGCCGTCAACGAGTTCTACGAGCTGGGCCTGGAACGTCTGCAGCCGATCTCGGCGGAGCATGGCGCGGGCACCGACGATCTCACCGACCTGATCGCGGACATCGTCCCCGCGGACTCGGCTGCCGGGGAAGACGAGGGGGAGGACGCGCCGA
This sequence comes from Thermoanaerobaculia bacterium, assembly GCA_038244815.1. Classification (GTDB taxonomy): domain Bacteria; phylum Acidobacteriota; class Thermoanaerobaculia; order Gp7-AA8; family Gp7-AA8; genus DASVHS01. The sequence goes on along the minus strand of JBBRTB010000001.1, from coordinate 53,177 downwards.
TCCGCGTGGCCATCATCGGCCGGCCCAACGTCGGCAAGTCGTCGCTGCTCAATCGGCTGACCGACGAGGAGCGCTCGGTGGTCTCGCCGATCTCCGGCACCACGCGCGATGCCATCGACTCGGAGATCCAGCGCGGCGGCAGGCGCTACCTCCTCATCGACACGGCGGGCATTCGTCGTAAGGGAAAAACGACCGGCGAGGCGGAGAAGCTCTCCGTCATCTCGGCGCGCAAGGCCATCGAGCGTTGCGAGATCGCGCTCGTGATGATCGACGCCGTGGACGGCGTGACCGCCCAGGACGCCACCGTGGCCGGATATGCCGAGGAGGAGGGGAGGGCGGCCATGCTGCTGGTGAACAAGTGGGATGCCGGCGAGCACTCGCAGGACGACGCCAAGAGATTCGAGGACCAGATCCGCTTCATGCTGAAGTTCATTCCGTACGCTCCGGTCGAGTTCATCTCCGCGAAGACAGGGCGTCGCGTCGAGAAGATCTTTCCGCGCATCGACGAGATCGTGGCCGGTTACCGAAAGCGGTTCCGCACCTCCGAGCTCAACGAGATCCTGGAGGGCGCCCTGCGCGCGCATCAGCCGCCCAGCGTCAAGGGCAGGCCGCGCCGCTTCTATTACGCGACGCAGCTGAAGACGCAGCCCACCACCATCGCCATGTTCTCGAACGTCGACGAGCCCATTCACTTCTCCTATCGCCGCTATCTCGAGAATCAATTTCGCGACGCCCTGGGCCTCGTCGGCTGTCCCATCCATTTCGTGATCCGCGCGCGCAAGGGCATGAAGCGATAGCAACCGAGTTGTGTCAGCCTCGTTGCGAACGTGATCGCCAAGCTCGTGGAGGCGAGAGAGGGCGCGGACCGTTCGGACACCGCTCCCTCCCAGGCCATGGGAACGGGCGCGTACATGTCGCCGGAGCAGGTGGAGGGGTAGCTGTCGACCACCGCGCCGACATCTTCGCATTCGGCGCCGCTCTGTTCGAGGTGCTCACGGGCCGCTCGCCGTTCGCACGTGCGGATCTGATTCGGCGTCGAGCAGAACGTACCCCGGGGCGTCCTTCGTGTTGGTCGTTGTCCAGCACCGCCACCATGCCGACAGCCGAGGAACTGGCGCAGCCGGCATGGCCGCGGGCGTCGGCAAAACCGCGCGCATGGCGTCGACGACGCGCACGCCGCGCCGGCGTCGATATCGTCGTCGGATTCGCCTGCGTCGCATGGGCGCGCGGAGACGCTCGCCCGCGTCGGCGATCTCGAAGTCATTCCGCACAGGAGGTGAGCTATCGCGAGGTCGTGATCGAGAAATGGACCTCGAGGCGATCCTCGCGCGACATTCCGACGCGTGGTCGTCGACGAGCTGCCGCACACGAATGGCCCCGGCTCGCGCAACGACAAACGGAGGCAGGACGTCGAGGAGATTCTCGCCACCGGCACGTCCGTGATGACGGCGCTCAACGTTCAGCACCTCGAAGGCGTGCAGGACATCGTGCAGTCGGCAACGGGGATCGAGATCCGCGAGCGCGTGCCGCCTGTGTCTGTTTCCAAGCGTCTGGTCAACGCGTCAACCGCGAGCGCGTGCCGCCCAGCACAGCAGGCTGGTGACCAGACGGGCCGAAGCCTGCTCACTCACCCACACGCGGGAGCGCAAACACCGCGAACGTCACCTCTCCCGGCTCGCTCCATCCGCCGCCATGACGAAACCACCGATACTTCTCGCGAAGATCGATCCAAAACCGTCAGCGCGCATGGGAAAAGACTCTAAAGCTTCAGAATCTCGCACTTCGTAGAGTCGAACGCGAAATGCTTTTTCCTATCCTCGAACTCCTTGACAGAGTTCCGCCTCGCACTACTGGACAGAGTTCCACCTCGAACCTATATTTGGTCGTGGCGTTGGAGGCGAAGATGAAATCTGCGCGATTGTTCTTCGTTATTGTGCTGCTCATGGTTCCCGGTTGACTGTTCGCCCAGTCTGATGACGAGGGCGTTTTCTGCGACGCGACCGTTTCAGGTGAGCAGTGCATGGCGGGATGGAATCACGGAGGTGGCAGCGGTGGGGGTAGTGGCGGCGGCGGATGTCAGTATTGCTACATCGACGACAGCGCACCGTACGCGAACTGCTTCTCCGGCGTATCGGGGTTGGCTTATCCCGAATATGCGAACTGCGTCGGCACCCGCACGTGCTGGAGTGACGGCAGCGGCGAAACCTATTGCGAACCGACCTGCCAGGGCGAGCAGTGCCTGCACGCCTGAGCTCGTCCACGAGGGCAATGCGTTTATCCATCGTCGGTTGCTACGCCGCGTTGTGCGTGATTACGGCTGCTGGTGCCGCCGCCGAAAACACGGCGATCCTGACCGGCCAACTCGAGATGGAAGGGCGCGGTACATCCGCGCCGAAATCGCTGCGTCTGCGCCTTCAGTCTCGCGGCGATAACGGCGGAGAGTTCAGTGGCGATTGCGAGGTCGCGCATCGCGCCTGGATTTGTCGTGTTCCTGACGGCACGTTCGACGCAGAGTTGTACGCGTCAGGCTACGCGCCTGTTTATCGGTGGAACGTCGTCCTGCAGCCGCAAGGCACCGTCGATGCCGGAACTCTTCGTCTCACACGCGGATCGTCAGTTGTGGGCAAGGTTTCGGATCACAGTTTCGGCCTGAAAGGCGTTCAAGTCGAGCTCGTTCCCGCGTCTGAACTCTCACAAGAGGATGCTCGTCGTAATCGACTGCGTACGCGACAGACGGTGACCGACCGCAAAGGGATGTATGACTTCGCCGACGTCGAGAGCGGTACGTACTCGATCGTGGCGCAGAAAGAAGGCTTCTCTTCGGTTTCAAAAGCGAGCATCCGCGTCGAAGCGCCGCGTGAAGTTGATATCGAGGCAATCTTTCTGAAATCGCTGATCAGATTGCAGGCCTTCATCAGTCCGCCAGTCGATTACTGGGGCAAACCCTGGCGAGTGCGGTTGAATCGCGCAGTGCCACAGTCGGCGTATCAAGAGCTCGTACGATCCGGCACGGCAACGGAGGCCGGCGAGTGGACGACGACTCTGCTCAACGTGGGGTTGTACAGACTCGACGTTCTGACATCCCAAGGCGCGCGTGTGACCTCCAGCGAAGTCGATCTGCTGCAGGACACCCTGTTCAACATCCGCATCGATAGCATTCCTTTTCAGGGAAGCGCCACAGTCGGTGGTCGCGCGATTTCCGGAGGTGTGGCGCTCATCTGGGAGGACGGCTCGCGGCTGACCTTCCGCACAAACAGCGACGGGGAGTTCGCCGGAATCCTGCCGCATGAGGGAACCTGGCGCGCGGTCGTGCGATTCGGAGCGCCACCCGTCGAACTTCACGTTCCTTCCGTGAGCGTGAAACGGCGGCCGGATGAAGAGAGTGCCAAGGTGCGCATCGAGCTTCCCGGCGGCGCGGTGAGCGGAAGCGTCGTCGATGAACAAGGTCATGCGGTTCGCGCGGCAGTCCTTCTTTTCCGCGACACGGCGCTGGAGGCATCAGGCCAGACAAACGAGAGGGGCGAATTCCGATTCGAGGGCCTCGCTGCGGGCGACCGACAAGTAAACGCGACGGCGAAGTCTGCAACCAGCGGCATGGTGCGTGCGTCGGTCTCGAACGATGAGGAACAACACCTCACCCTGCTGGTTCGGTCGACCGTTACCATTCGAGGGACGTTGCTCGACGCCGCGGGCAACGCCGTGCCCGGGGCAATGATTCGTTATCTCACGCCGGCTTCAATGGCGCAGCGGACTGCGACCGGACTGACTGGTGACTTCCTGATTTCCGTTCCGGCGGCGTCGCCCGTCGCCATCGCGGTGATCGCGCCCGGATTGCCAAGAAAGCTGCTCAACTATGTTCCGGCATCCGACGAGGCGGAGCAGAGTCTGCGGATCACATTGATTCCGAAGGCCGCACGACTGCACGTGAGGATGCCATCGGGCGCGCCACCGTGGCCTTTCATGACTCGTGACGGCACGGCGTTCTTTCGATTGCCCGATCTGTTTCTTCCACGGTCTGGAGGGCCTCCAGCCGAGCGGGCGGAGGACGGATTCATGTTTGACATCGAACCTGGTTTGTACTGGTTGTGCGCCGAACCGCGCATTTCAGACAGTTGCGTGACAAAGTTGGTGCCGGCCGGAGGGGAAGCGACGATCGTCTGGGGGGCTGAATTGCGCGAGGGAAGACATGAGTAGATCTCTGAGAGTGATAGGAGCAATCACGCTGATCGCGGCGGTGTTCCCGCTGAGTGGTGACGACGCCGCCCCCGTTCGACCGGGGTATCTCGGATTCGGATTCACGATTCACAGAGTCGCCGCCGACCGAACATCGTGGCTGAACGTTCGTGACGTCGATCCCGGCAGCCCTGCGGCGAAGGCGGGGTTGCGAGCCGGCGACCTCATCGTAGGGATCAGCGGAAAACCGTTGCAGTTTCGCGATGGTCTCGATCTTGTCCTCGGGCTCGCGGAGCTGAAGGTCGGCAAGCCGAATTCACTGACGATCGTGCATGCGCGGCGGCGAAAAACGATCGAGATCATTCCCACGCCCATGCCGGACGCCCAGTACGAGCAATGGAAAGCGAATCTCGCAATGCTGAAAGCGCAACGGGCCCGGCGCCGGAACTGATTGTTTTTCTCCACTGCGGCGTCAAAGGGCCGCTCTCTCCTCCCCCGGCCTTTGGCCACCCTCTAGCGTCAAGGGCAGGCCGCGCCGTTTCTATTACGCGACGCAGTTGAAGACGCAGCCCACCACCATCGCCATGTTCTCCAACGTCGACGAGCCCATTCACTTCTCTTATCGCCGCTATCTCGAGAATCAGTTTCGCGACGCTCTCGGCCTCGTCGGCTGTCCCATCCATTTCCATCCGCGCGCGCAAGGGCATGAAGCGATAGCCGCGAGTTGTGTCAGCCTCGTTGCGAACCATCAGCGGGCCCGTGCGTATCATCCAGTGACATGTCACGTCGAAGGCCGGAGGGATCGATCCCTTCCGGCACGATCATCGATCGCTACGTCGTCGAATCTCTCCTCGGCAGCGGAGGGATGGGCGAGGTGTACTCCGCCCGCGATTCTCAACTCGGCCGTCTGGTGGCGCTGAAGATTCTGGCGCCCGATCGCGCCACTGACCCGTCGCGCATCCAACGGTTTCTGCGTGAGGCGCAGCTGGCCTCGTCGCTCAGCCATCCCGCCATCGTGACGGTGTATGACTCCGGCTCCGCGACGGAGCCGGACACGGTGCACTACCTGGCCATGGAGCTGGTCGAGGGCCAGACCCTGTCGGTGTGGACGCGCTCGACGCGCGACCAGCGCAGGATCGTGGAGGTGATGGCCAAGGTCGCCGACGGTCTGGCGCGCGCTCACGCCAGTGGCATCGTGCACCGCGACCTCAAGCCCGAGAACATCATGGTGGGGCGCCACGGGCAGCCGAAGATCCTCGACTTCGGCATCGCCAAGCTCGTGGAGGCGAGAGACGGCGCGGACCGTTCGGACACCGCTCCCTCTCAGGCCATGGGAACGGGCGCGTACATGTCGCCGGAGCAGGTGGGGGGGGTGGCTGTCGACCACCGCGCCGACATCTTCGCGTTCGGTGCGGTCCTGTACGAAGCGCTGACCGGCCGTTCGCCGTTCGCGCGTTCGACGGCAGTGGAGTCGATGCACGCGGTGCTGCACGATCAGCCCGCATTGCAGGAGGTGCCGCCCGATCTCGCCCGCATCCTGCGCAAGTGTCTGGTGAAGGACCGCGAGGAGCGCTATCAGTCGATCAGGGACGTGGCCATCGACCTTCGCGAATACGCGCGCCAGGCGCAGGAGATCCGGCGCACCCGGCGCCGCCTCCCCATCACCGGCGCCGCTGCCGCCATTGCCGTCGTCGCTCTCGCCGGGATCGGATTCACACGCGGATGGCACGGATCCTCTTCGCTGGCGGCGCAACAAAGCATCCCGCCGCTGGTGATGCTGCGCATGACCAACAGCGGCAACATCTCCGCCGGCGCCGTCTCGCCCGACGGCAATTACATCGTGTACGCCACGGTCGACGGCGAGAACCAGACCATGTGGGTCAAGCAGGTGGCCACCGGCACGAACGTGCGCATCGTTCCGCCCCAGCCGGTGTACTACACCGGCATCGTCGTCTCCGGCGATGGCAACTATGTGTTCTACACCGTGGCGCGGCGATCGGAGCCCAACATCACCGACCTGCGCCGGATCCCCATTCTCGGCGGTGAGTCGCGGCTCGTCACCAGAGACATGGAAGGGGTTTTCACGATCTCGCCGGACGCGCAGAGAGTGGCCTTCCTCCGTTTCAACGCCATCGAACGGTTGTACCGGCTGATGATCGGCGACGTCGAGAGCAGGGCGGAGCGAACGCTTCTGGCGCGGCCTTATCCCGGCTTCTTCGGGAGTCTGGCCTGGGCTCCGGACGGAAAGAGGATCTCATTCATCAGCATCGCGGAGCGGTCGAGCCCGATGAAAGCCGGGCTGTTCAACATCGATGTGGCCACGCGGCAGGTCACACGCGTTCCGTCGCCTGACTGGTCCAGCATCGGAAGTCTGGCCTGGCTCCCCGACGGCAGCGGCATGCTGGTCACCGTCGCCGACCGTCTGCAGCCCGGTCAGATCTGGTTCCTACCCAGCGACGGCGCTACGGCCCGCAAGATCACCTCGGACGTCAGCATGTACGGCGCGCTTTCGGTCACCGCCGACTCTCATAGCATCGTGGCCCATCGCGCCGACGTCACCGCGAACCTCTGGGTCGCCGACGCCAGAGAACCGGCGAGACTGCGGCCGCTCACCACCGGCCTCTGGAACTGTTTCGGCAACGGCGGCGTGCGCTGGATCAAGGGGGGGAAGATTCTCTACACCGTCTGCGGTGCCACCTCGTCGCTGAACGTGATCGATGCGGCGACCGGCGGCTCGCAGGAGCTCGCGCACGGCTTTGCGGCGTGGCAACCCGCCGTGTCGGCCGACGGCCAGCACATCGCCTTCATCAGCGACCGCTCCGGTTCGGATGAGGTGTGGACGTCCGACATCTACGGCGCCGACATTCACCAGCTCACCCACCAGGGCCCGATTCGCTTTCCTTCCTGGGCACCGGACGGCCGATCGATCTACGTCAACACGCAGGGAAACGAGCAGGCCATCTGGCGCTTCGATCTCGACGGTCATGCCCAGCGCGTGGTGGGCGGTCCGACGAACTCACCGGACCTCTCTCCGGATCACAAACGCCTGATCTGCCGCCTGCGCTCGACCGATCCCAAGGAAGAGCTCTGGCGGACGGCCATCATCACGCTCGGCGACGAGGACCGGCCGCAGTTCGTCCCCGTTCCGCGTACGGGCGGACCGCCGCGCGCGCAGTGGACCAGCGCGAACAGCTTCGCCTACACAGACTACGTGGGAGGGGTGGCCAACGTCTGGTTCTACGATCTCCCGTCGGGAACATCGCATCAGGTCACGCGCTTCGACTCGGGCGAGATCCTGGCGTTCGACGTCTCGCGCGACGGCCACACGATGGCCATGTCGCACGGCGAGCACGTGAACGACATCGTGCTGATCAGGGATTTTCGCTGAGCGGGGGCGCGGTCATCGTGACATCGCTGCGCACCAGGCGGATGAAGGCGTGCGTCAGGCCGAAGATGATCTCGTCGCCATCTTTCAGCGAGGCCGATTTGATCCGCCGGCCGCCCACGCATGTGCCGTTCTTGCTGTGCAGGTCCTCGATGGTGATCTCGCTGCCACGAACGTCGATGCGGGCGTGACGGCGCGAGACGTCGGGAGTGTTGATGACCTCGCGGCCGATGATGTTCTCCCCCTCGCGCAACGGCAGCTCTCGCGATCCCACGATCAGGACCGCCCCGGCCAGCTCCTCGGAGAACAGCTCGGCGGCCAGTGCATAACCGAAGCGATGAACGGTGCGAATGATCTCGTGCCCTTCATCACCGACGGCAGCGCGGATCTCCGCGACGAGCGTGTGCAGGTTGCCGCTCTCCACGAACACGCCCTGCCACAACCGGTCGTACAGGTCGGCCTTCGACATCGCGCGGGGGGAAGCCCGAACCAGCGCCTCCAGCAGGGCAAACGCTTTCGGTGTGAGACTGACGGACCGGCCGGCACGCGACAGTTCGCGGTTTTCCGTATCGATCACGCAGTCCCCAAACCGTGCCCGCATCGCTGCGATTGTAATTCGGAGATCTTTCCGAGAATTCTCAAAGGACTTCACTCCCCGGTGCAGCCGATCGTGCCTCCATGGTCCGGCCATCGATCGCGCTGCTCTGGTTTTGTGTGGTTGGCTGTGGCTCGATGGCCGTCCCGCCGTCGCAGGTGACGTGGCCCACGGTCGCGTATCCGTTCAGCCGCACCGTGCTCCAGCGCGAGGACGTGGCCGCCTGCGCCGATCGTGTCCTCGATCTCGGCTGGTACGGCCGCGTGGAGTGGGAGCGCGCGGCGTTTCTGGTGATCGCGGATGACGGCGGGTTCACCTGCGACGTCTGGCCGTCGAAGCTCCAGTTCCACACGGCGAAATGGGCGGGACCGATTCCGTACGGCACGGCGGCGGTCATCCACTCCCACCCGCGAACGCTGCCCAACCCATCCGCGGCCGACATCCTCGAAGCGCACCGCCTGGGCATCCCCATCATCGTGGTCACTCCGGCGGCGGTGACGATGGTCCTGCCGGGCGACGGGCAGGTCGTGAGCGTGCCGTACGAAGGCACGCGGGCCGCGCGTCTGCACTGACGTGGAGCGGCTCTCCCGCCGGCTGCGGATGGATGAACGGTCGCGGTTTGCGCGTTGCATATACTGCTGGCGATGAAACCGCCCTCGACCGTGCGCCTCACTCCCGGGAAACGCGTTCTGTTTCTGACGAAGGATCCCGAGCTGATCCGCAAACAGCTCCGCGGCGAGCTCGATCTCTGGATGAAAGATCTGAAGGTCGAGGATCTGCTCGACGACATCAATACCGACGCCATGACGCCGGCATGGGTCTGCTTCGATCACCGGCCCGAGGACATCGCCCGCAACGCATACGCGGGATTGATCGTGGACGGCAAGAGGCTGTTTGAGCAGGACGCGCTGCGCAACGGCAACTTCGAGGTGATCGTCAGCGGCTTGCGCAAAGGTGTCGGCAGCTCGCGCGAGACGGCAACGCAGTGCGAGCTGTTCAGCGGGATCCGGATCGCCGTGGCGGCGTCGTTCGCGCCGATCCACGCCGGCAACGACATCAACCAGGGCCTCCTGATGGCGGATCACGCCATGCTCGTCCGTCTGCAGGCCGGCCAGGGCATTCCGCTGGCGGAGTTCTACGAGGAGCATGATCCGATCACGCAGCTCATCGTCCGCGAGGGCGGTCTGTTCCCGTTCTCGAAAGCGCTGAACCGGGGCGATCTCCAGCTGCCCGTGCCGGATACCCCGCGACGGCCGATGACGATGGGGGAGAAGATCCTGGCCAGGCACATGATGGGCGTGCCCGACGACAAGCGGTACGTGAAGCCCGGCGACGCGCTCGTGGTGTCGGTCGACGGCGGCTACTCGCACGAGTTCACGACCGCGCAGGTGCACTACTTCCTCGAGCAGGAGTACGGTCCCGATTACGCGATCGCGAACCCGCAGAAGTTCGCCGTGTTCGAAGATCACCTCATCTACGCGGACGACGTGGCGCGCATGCGTCCGTTCCTGCCGAAGATCGAAACGCTGCGCCAGCTCCAGCACCAGTTCCAGCATCACACCAGCTGCCGCGACTTCTCGGCGAAGGACAACGTCTCGCCGGGCATCTGCCACGAGGTGGCGCGCGAGTTCATCATCGATCCCGGCGACTTCATCCAGGCCACCGACAGCCACACCTGCATGGGCGGCGTGAACAACGCCCTGGCCTGGGGCGTGGGCACGACCGAGTACGCGAACCTCGCGCACTCCGGGTTCACGACCGTGGAGGTCTCCCAGTCGATCCGCTTCGAGCTTACCGGCACGCTCGCCGCGAACGTGACGGCGAAGGATGTGATGCTCTACATCCTGCTCTGCTACGCCAAACCGCAGCAGACGCTCAACCGCATGATGGAGTTCACCGGCCCGGGCGTCCGCGCGCTGTCTCTCGACGAGCGCGCCACGCTGGCGAACATGGCCACGGAGTGCTCCGCGCGCACGGCCATCGTCGAAGCCGATGAGAAGACGCTCCAGTGGATCGCGGCGATGCGTCCCGGCATCGACCTCGACGATCTGCGCACGCGCATCGTCGCGCCCGATCCCGGCGCCGAATACACCGGTGGCGTGCACCGGATCGATCTCTCCACGATCCGGCCGATGGTGGCCGACCCGGGCGATCCCGACCGCGGCATCCCTTCCGATCCCACGAACGGCGCCTTCATCGAAGACCTCGGCGACGTGAAGATCGACATCGCTTATGCGGGAAGCTGTACGGCTGGCAAGATCGACGACCTCGTCTTCTATCACCAGGTGGCCAAAGAGGCCGTCGACGCCGGTCTCAAGGTCGCCGACGGAGTGAAGTTCTACATCCAGTTCGGCTCGCAGGCCGTCGAGAAGTTCGCGCGCCACAACGGTCTCGTCGACACGTTCGAGCGCGCCGGCGCCACCGTGCTCGATCCCGGATGCGGCGCGTGCATCGGCTGCGGCCCGGGCGTGTCGGACACGGGCGATCAGGTGACGATCAGCGCCATCAACCGCAATTACAAGGGCCGGTCGGGACCGGGCCGGCTCTGGCTCGCCTCGCCGCTGAGCGTGGCGGCATCCGCGTTCACAGGCCGCATCACCGCGTATACGCCGGGCATGTTCAAGCGGGTGGAGGCCGGCGCGCTACGCCGCTGAGGTTCGTCCGCGCGCGGTCAGCACTCCCTGCAGGTCGTTCGCGAACCGATGCGCCTCGTGCGGCGCGAGGGCGGCGATGGTGACCCGAATCGCCGGCGGCGTGTTGATCCGATAGCGCTGGCCGGCGTTGACCGCCCACCCCCGGTCGAGGAGACCCCGCACGACGGAAGACTCGTCGGGAACGGCGATCCAGACGTTGAGTCCGGAGGCGCCGTGAGCCTCGATCCCGTGCGCGCGCAATGCGCCGAGGAGTGCATTTCTGCGCTCCGTATACGTCGCAGCAGCGCGCTCGAGCAGGCGGGTCACATTGCGATTGGAGAGGAGGGATGCCACCGTCCGCTGCAGGACGTGACTGACCCAGCGGATACCCAGGGTCTGCCGCCCTTCGATGCGGGCGAGCGTCACCGGATCACAGGCCACGAGGGCCACGCGAAGGTCGGGTCCGAGCGATTTGGAGACCGACCGCACCACCGCCCACCGGTGGTGAGTGCGGCTGACCAGCGTCCTGTAGGGAACGCCGGCCACGACGCCGGCATGATCGTCTTCGATCAGCAGCAGATCGGGATGCCCGTGCAGCAGCGTCCGGATCTGCCGCGCGCGTTTTTCGGAGAACGCCGCGCCGGTAGGATTCTGCGCGCGCGGCGTGGCCACGAGCGCGGCGGCGGGGCGGGAGAGCGCGCGCCGGAGATCGTCGAATTGGAAGCCTTCGTCGTCGACGGCGACCGGCACCGGCGTCAGCGCCAGCGACGCCAGCAGATCGGCCACGCCGGTGAAGCAGGGATCTTCGACGACGACGCGATCGCCGGGGCGCACATGCTCGCGCAGCACACGCTCGATGCCGTCGAGCGCGCCGCTCATGACGGCGATGTGATCCGCCGGAACGCCGTCATCGTGAAACTGCCCGCGCGCGGCGTCGAGGAGATCGGGATCGTTGAGCGGACCACCGTAGAGAAGCTGCTTCGGCCGCACCGATCCCAGGGGCGGCATCAGGCGAGGGTCGGGATTGCCCGTGGCCAGATCGCGGACGCCCGGGGGCACCGGCGCGGAGGCGGCCAGGATCGGTCCGGCCTCGCGAATGCGCGTCCCGCGGCGGCCGTCGGCGATGACCACGCCGCGGTCGCGCAACATCCTGTACGCGGCGGCGACGGTCGAAGGGCTGACGCGCAGCCTGGCCGCCACGGAGCGAACGGAGGGAAGCAGCGCGCCCGGAGCAGCCCTTCCGGCGGCCACAGCTTGCTCCACAGATGCGGCGATCTTGACGCTGCTGTCCCCGGAGATGTAACGTTGTGCTAGCACGTACTAAGGATTGTACTAGCACATATGAGCGAACTGCAAACAGAACGAACGACCGTCAGACGTCTGGCCGAGCGCGGCAACTACGACCCGGCCACGGTTCACGCCATCCTCGACGAGGCCCTGATCTGCCATGTGGCCTTCACCGTGGAGGGGAAGCCGGTGGTCATCCCCACCATTCACACCCGTGTCGGCGAGACGCTCTACTTCCACGGCTCCCAGGCCAGCCGCATGCTGCGCTCGCTCCGTGGAGGGGTGGAAGCGTGCGTCTGCGTCACGCTGCTCGACGGTCTGGTCCTGGCGCGATCCGCGTTTCATCACTCCATGAACTACCGCTCGGCGGTCGTCTTCGGGACGGCCCGCGAGGTCCTCGACCGCGATGAGAAGGTCCGGGTGCTCGATGCGCTCGTGGAGCACGTCGCCCGCGGCCGCTCCGCCGACGCGCGCAAGCCGAACGAGACCGAGCTGCGGAAGACGCTCGTCCTGGCGCTGCCCATTGCCGAAGCCTCGGCGAAGATTCGTACCGGACCGCCGGTCGACGACGAAGAGGACTACGCGCTACCGGTCTGGGCGGGCGTGCTGCCGCTGCGACTCACGCCGCAGCCGCCCGTTGCGGACGAGCGTCTGGCGCCCGGCGTCGAAGTGCCCTCGTACGTCCGCACGTACCGCAGACCGTAGCGCTTACCGGCTCCAGGGCGGCACGACCCCGTTCATCCGCGCGTAAGCGATGGACTGGCCGAGGTGTTCGTGGAGGTGGTTGAGGATGGTGGTGAAGACGTAGCGGTGTGTGGCCGGTTTCCCGAACATGTTCACGCTCTTGTCGAGATCGGCGTCGGGCTCATTGGCGATCACATGGCGCAGGTCCTCGAACGACCGCTTCAGCTCCGCGAGGACGGCCTGTTTGTCGGTGATGCGCTCGATGTCTTTGGGCATATCCGCGGGAGGCTGTACTCCGACGAACGTCGATAGAAAGTAGTTGCCGCCGGCGATGTGCGTGAAGACCTCGCTGATCGATCGCACGCCCGGTGCGGGGCGCCACGTGTACTTTTCGGACGGGACGGCCGCAGCCAGTTGCGTGATCTTGTCCTGCACATCGTCGAGGCCGGCCAGGAGCTCACCGCGGAACCCGGACAGTCTGGGCGCGGCCTTCTTTGCGGGCGTCTGCTGCACGCGCGCCGTGGCGGAGATCGCTACGGCAAAGAAAACAAACGCAATCAGGGGAGCGCGCATGGACCGCGAGATTGTAAGCTACGCCCATGAATTTCAGCTTGACCGAGGAACAGAACCAGATCAGGACCATGGTGAGGGAGTTCGCGGAAAGCGAGATCAAGCCTCACCTCATGAAGTGGGACGAAGCACAGCACTTTCCCGTCGAGATATTCAAGCGTGCCGGCGGGCTGGGGATGCTCGGCGTGACCCTGCCCGAGCAGTATGGCGGGGCGGGGCTCTCCTACGTCGACTATTCGAACATCATCGAAGAGCTCGGCGTCGTCGACAGCGGCTTCGCTCTCAGCGTGGCCGCGCACAACTCACTCTGCACCGGGCACACCTACCTGGCCGGCAACGACGAGCAAAAGAAGAAATGGCTGCCAAAGCTCACCTCCGGCGAATGGATCGGCGCCTGGGGGCTGACCGAGCCGGGCTCGGGAAGCGATGCCTCGGGCATGCGCACCGTGGCCGTGAAGGACGGCAGCGGATGGGTCCTCAACGGCACGAAGAACTTCATCACCAACGCCACGTACGCCGACCTCTCGGTCGTTCTGGCCGTGACCGACCGCAACGATCAGAAGCACGGCATCACCGCGTTCGCCGTGGAGAAGGACCGCAAGGGCATCCGGCCGGGCAAGAAGGAGAACAAGCTCGGCATGCGCGTCTCCGACACGGCCGAGCTGGTCCTCGAGGACTGCCGCGTCCCCGACGCCAACGTCCTCGGCAAGGTCGGATACGGGTTCATCGACGCCATGAAGGTCCTCGACGGCGGGCGCATCTCCATCGCCGCGCTGGCGGTGGGCATCGCCCGCGGCGCCTACGAGGCGGCGCGCGACTACGCCAAGCAACGCACGGCGTTCGGACATCCCATCGCCGAGTTCCAGGCCATCCAGTTCATGCTCGCGGACATGGCCACGGAGATCGACGCCTCGCGGCTGCTGACCTACCGCGCCGCGGTGGTCAAGGACGCCGGCGAGCGCGTCACGCAGTTCTCGGCGATGGCCAAGCTCTACGCGTCGGAGGTGGCCGTGCGCGCCACCGAGAAAGGCGTGCAGATCTTCGGCGGCTACGGCTTCATCAAAGACTTCCCGGCCGAGAAGTACTATCGCGACGTGAAGCTCTGCACCATCGGCGAAGGCACGAGCGAGATCCAGCGCCTCGTCATCGCGCGCCACATTCTCAATGAGGGTCATGCGGCGAGCCGGTGAGGGAGGCCTCGGGCCTCCGGCCTCGGGCCGCAGACCCTCCCGCCCGGGAAACTGCGACAGACCGATCGGTTCACTGTCCGAGGCCCGAGGCCCGAGGCCTGAGGCCTGATGTCCGACCTCCCTTCTCTTGCCGCCGGCGTCGTGGCCGGGAAATATCGAGCGTTGGCGAAAGCGATCACGCTCGTGGAGCGTGGTGACCCCGACAGCGAGCGCTTGCTGGCGGCGATCTACTCCTCGACCGGACGGGCACGCATCATCGGCGTGACCGGCTCGCCAGGGTCGGGCAAGTCGACACTGGTGGCGGCGCTGACGCGGTACTACCGGAAAGAGGGAAAGCGCATCGGGATCATCGCCGTCGATCCAAGCTCACCGTTCACCGGCGGCGCCATCCTCGGCGACCGCATCCGCATGAGCGACCTCTACACCGATCAGGGCGTGTTCATCCGCTCCATGGCCACGCGCGGCTTCCTGGGTGGCCTGGCCGGAGCGACCAACGACGTCGTCGATCTGCTTGATGCTTCGGGCTTCGACATCATCCTTGTGGAGACGGTCGGCGTCGGTCAGGACGAGGTGGAGGTTGTGCGCACCGTGCAGACGAACCTCGTCGTGCTGGTGCCGGGGATGGGCGACGACATCCAGGCCATCAAGGCCGGCATCATGGAGATCGGCGACATCTTCGTGGTCAACAAGGCCGATCGCCCCGGCGCGGACAAGACCGTCACGGAAGTGCAGATGATGATGTCGCTCGTCGAAGAGCACGGCGACTGGATTCCGCCGATCGTGAAGACCACGGCCTCGAAGTCGGAAGGTATCGCCGAGCTCGATGCCGCGATTGTGAAACACGCCGCATACCTGGCGGTGTCGGGCGAGCTCGATCGCCGCAACCGCGAGCGCGTGCGCATCCGCATCGAAACGCAGCTCAAGGAGAAGTTCATGGACCGCCTGATCGGCGGCACGATCGCCCGCGCCGATTACGAGCAGTTGATCGACGACGTGCTTCGCAAGCGCAACAATCCGCACGACGCTGCCGAAGGCGTGCTGCGGCGGCTGAGCTTCTGACGTGTCGCTCGCTCTCGGACTGCTGGCCACCTTCGCGATCGTCGTCGTCGTGATGGCCCTGACGGCGCTGGCGATCCGCGCCATCATGCGCAATCGCCGCCGTCATGGAACCTCGGGCGCGCTCACCTCGGCCGCGCTCAACGTGCAGTCGCTGCTCGAGCCGGAAAAGCGTCACGCCGTCGAGACGATGGAAGTGGACGAAGAAAAGAAAGACGAAGATACAATCGCCGGCCCATGAGACTCTCCCGCGACTGGCTCACTGACTACGTAGACCTCTCCGGCCTCTCCGACGATCAGCTCGGGGTGCGCTTTACGGAGATCGGCCACGCCGTCGAGTCCGTCGAGCGTCACGGTAACGACACGGTCTTCGACCTCGAGATCACCACGAACCGTGTCGACGCCATGTCGCACCTCGGGATGGCACGCGAGCTGGCCGCGGCGCTGGCACGGGAGACGAAGGCCTCGGGCCCCGGGCCTCAGGCCTCGGACGGAGACGGTGGAAACCGAGGCCCGAGGCCCGCGGCCCGCGGCCTGACAATCCGCATCGACGCACCGGAGATGTGCGCGCGCTATACCGCGCTCGTCATCCGCGGCGTGAATATCAAACCCTCTCCGGAGCGAGTGCGCCGCCGCCTCGAAGCGGTCGGCCTCCGTCCGATCAACAACGTCGTCGACGCCACCAACTACGTGATGATGGCCCTCGGCCATCCGCTGCACGCCTTCGACCTCGACAAGATCGCGGACAAAACCATCATCGTCCGCGCCGGAAAGGCCGGCGAGACGATGAAGAGCCTGGACGGCGAGAGCCGGTCGCTCGACACGAACACGGTCGTCATCACCGACGCCCGTCATGCCGTCGCCCTGGGCGGCGTGATCGGAGGCGCGGAGAGCGAGATCGGCGACTCCACGCGCAACGTGCTGCTGGAGTGCGCCTGGTTCGATCCCGGCACGATCCGCCGCACCGCCCGCCGCCTCGGCATCAGGACGGATGCGTCGTATCGCTTCGAGCGGCGCGTCGATCCGAACGACACCATCGCCGCGGCCGGGATGACGGCGCGGATGATCGTGGAGAGCGCCGGAGGAATCCCGGAGGCGCCGATCGATGTCGTGGCGCGGGAGATCAAACCGGAGACGGTCCGGCTGCGCGCGGCGCGGCTGTCGCTGGCCTCCGGCGGCGTGATCGGCATCGATTACGCGTCGGAGCTCTTCCGCCGTCTCGGCTGCACCGCGAAGGCGGTGGCGGACGGTCTGGAAGTGAGCGTGCCGTCGTATCGCGGCGACATTCACGAAGAGATGGATCTCGTCGAGGAAGTGCTGCGCTTCTACGGTCTCAACAACATTCCGGCGTCGCTGCCCCGGCTCACCACCGGCGACGCCCGGCCGAACGTCATGGGCGACGCCGAGGACGCCATCCGCCAGACGCTGGCGGGCAGCGGCCTGACCGAGGTCGTCAACTACGCGTTCCTCCATCCGGAGTTCAACGCCTTGTTCACGGACGAGCAGCCGCTCTCGATCACGAACTCGCTCACGGAGAACATCGCCGCCATGCGGCTGACGATGATCCCGGGGCTGCTGGAGAACGCCGCGTACAACCGCTCGTATGGAACACGCGATGGTGCGCTGTTCGAAGTGGGCCGCACGTACCATCGCGGTGAGGATCGGGCCATCGAGCACAGGCGTGTTGGGCTCGTGATGTACGGCTCGGCCGGGTCGCACTGGGGCGACATCAAACGCGCCGTCGACTTCTTCGACATCAAGGGCGTGGTTGAGCAAGTCGCGCTGAAACTGCACGTCGGTCTGGCGTTCGAGAACTCCCCGGCTGCGTGGTTGCGCAAGGGCAAACGGGCCGATGCGCGGCATGGAGGCCGCCTCATCGCCACGGCCGGATTTCTGTCGACGGACGTGCTGCAGCGATTCGGGCTCAAAGGCGACGTGCTCGCCGCCGAGATCGATGTCGAGGCGCTCGTGGAGTCGACCGCGGAATGGAAGATGGCGCCGGTGGCGCGCTTCCCGGGCATCCCCATGATCATGGCGCTCACCCACGAGCGCGATCTCGAGTACGCGCGCCTCATCTCGACCATCCGGTCGCTCAACGTCCCCTACCTGCACGAGGTGGGGCTACGCGACCGCTTCGTCCCGGACGGCGAAGCAAACAACATCAAGACGACACTGGGCATGTGGTATCAGGCATTCGATCGTTCGCTGACGCAGGAGGAAGTGGGCCGGCTTCACCAGCAACTGGCCGCACACGTCGCCGATCTTCTGCCCGTGAAACTGCTCTCGTAGGAGAACTCCATTGAAGAAGAAGACGACGGAAGAACAGATTCCTCTGGGCGGCGGCGACGAAGGCGAGATCCTGGCGCGCCTCAGCGAGCGCGTCGACCGCACCGTGAAGATGATTCAGGATCTCCGCCAGGAGCGCGACGCGCTGAAGGAGCGACTCGATCACGTCAGCGAACTGGAAGGGGAGCGCGTGGAGATCCGCAACCGCATCGAGGGGATTCTGGCCAGCCTGGAAGCGCTGGACGACCAATAGTCCCGCCGGTCCTGCCTCACATTTCCGCGATCAGCTTTTCGCGGCAGACGTCGAGCTGGTGCCAGGCATAGCCCTCATTGGCGCGGCCGTCGAGCAGCAGGACGATGTAATAGCCATCCTTCAGATCGCTGCTGAGCAGCATGAGCGCCGGGAACTCGATCTTGAAACGGTGCGGCGTGCCGAGATTCGCTTTGGCGCACAACTGCCGCAACCGGTCCAGGAAGATTCCCTGGTAGGCACCGACGATTCGAAGATCGTGATCGCTGATGTCGCGGTCGCAGACGAGTTGTACGGTTTCACCATCGAAGTCGAGGAAGATCGCCGCGAACGCGCCGGAGGTCGTCGCCAGAAGCTCGTCGAGAATGGTTCGGAAGACCAGCGCCTACTCCCACATCACCAGAAACGCCCGCGCCTGGGCCGCCTGGAGCGAGTCGGGGGCGAGGGCCACGACCTTGTGGAGATACGTTCGGGCCACGTCGATCCGGCCGGCGCGCTGCGCACAGATGCCGAAGCGGAGCATGGCGTCGATGGAGTCAGGATGGCGCTGCAGATAGGAGAAGTACCCGCGGGCGGCCTGCTCGATCTGCCCGCTGCGCTCGCGGAGAGCCGCGGCCAGCAGCGTTGCGGAGTCGAACGTGTTGTCGAGCGCCAGCGAACGATCGGCCCACAGCAGCGCGTCGGCGGTACGGCCCATCCGATCGAGCGCCAGCGCATCGTGGTAGGCGGCGCTGGCCCGCAGCATGTTGTGCTGGTCGAGGGCGATCTTCTCGAACTCGGCAGAGGCCTTGGCATTCTGGCCGGTCTTGAGCAAAGCCACGGCGCGATTGAAGCGCGCTTCGATCATGGCCGGGTCGGAGGCGATGACGGCGTCGAACACGGCAATCGCTTTCGTGGGATCGCCGGAGAGCATGAGCGCGAGACCGCGCAGATTCTCGTCCGCGGCGCTGGAGGTCCCGGCGGCACGGACGCCCTCGAGCTGGCGGAGGGCACGCCCGTAATCGCCGGCAGCGACGTAATACGCGGCGCGGTCACAGGCGGGCGAGGCGTTGACGGCCAGGAACACGGCGAGAAGGAGATGAATCAGGCCGCTCCTCGTACTTGCTCTTCGATGACGATGTCGCCTCGCTTGACGGCGCTGGCAAAGGCCTCGACCACTCGGGGATCGAAACGCGTACTGGCGAAGCCGCGGATCTTCTCCACCACGTAGTTGATCTCCATCGCTTTCTGATAGGGACGGTTCGTGGTCATGGCGTCAAACGTGTCGGCGATGGCCACGATGCGGGCCTGCATGGGGATGGCCTCGCCTTCCAGCCCGTCGGGATAGCCGCCGCCGCTCCACTTCTCGTGGTGATACTTCATGCCGGCGATGCAGTCGTTGAGCTGGCCGACCCCGCTCATGATGGCCGCCCCCTTGACCGGATGCTGTTTCATGACCTCGAACTCGTCGTCGGAGAGCGCGCCCGGCTTGCGGAGGATCCGGTCGTCGATGCCGATCTTGCCCACGTCGTGCAGGAGAGCACTGATGCGGAGGTTGGTCATCTCCTTCTCCGGCAGATGCAGGTTCTTGCCGATGGCGATCGAATAGCGGGCCACCCGCTCGGAGTGACCGCGGGTGTAGGGGTCCTTGGCGTCGATGGCCGCGGCCAGCATGCGGATGGAGTTGATGAACAGCAGGTGGTTCTCGCGCGCGGCCTTTTTCAACTGCTCGATGGCCGTCTCGATCGACTGCGACATCACGTTGAAGTTCTCGGCCAGGTCGCCGATCTCGTTGTGCGTGCGCAGAGTGACGCGCTGCTGGTACTTGCCCTGGGCGATCTCACGCGTACGGTCGGCCAGGATCCGGATCGGCCGGGCGATTCCCGAGGCGAAGATGATTGCGGCGATGATGGCTAGAAGGAGAGCGAGGGAGCTCCACTCGACCGTGGCCCGCACCATCTTGTCGACCGAGGCGTACGCGAGCTTTTCGGGCTTCTCCACCACCACGCCCCATTCCGGATGCCCCACCGGTGCCACCGTGCCGAGCATGCGCACCGGCTGCCCGCTCGTCGAGTCGGTGTAAGACTCGGTCAGGCGCACGGATGCCTTCGAGAACTCCTGCACGATCTTCAGGCTCGAATAGTCGGGGTGACGCACGTTGACGGCCGGCTCGCTGTGGATGAGCACGTGGCCATCGCGATCGACGAGGAAGGCGGTGACATCACCTTTCCCCTCCTCGCGAATGCGGTCGGCCACACGCCTCAGACTGATGAGACCGACCACCGTGCCGATCACGCGCGAGTCGTTCGAGACTGGCACGCCGATAACCACGCCGGGCTGATTGAGTCCACTGAGAAAGTCCAGCGTTCCCACCGAGGGGCGCCCTGTCAGCGCCACCTGCCGGGCCACGTCCATCTCCTGCAGGATGGCCGGATCGAGCCCCGCCGGCTTCGCCTCCGCCCCTTTTCCCGCGGCATTGAGCACGCGCAGGGCCAAAAGGTCGCTGTCGGGCGTGACGTAGTCACCGATCCACTGCGTGTTCGCAGCGTAAGTGAACGGATCCGACCCCCTGGGGAGGGCCTTCTCCATGATGCGGATGCTGCCGGCGATCTCATTGAGCTGCTGCGTGTTGCTGGCGAGCAGGTTCTGGATATCCGTGGCGATGCCGACCGCCGAGCGGGTCAGATACTTCTTCTCCAGCGTCTCCAGCGAGTCGCGGTTGATGCCGATCAGAAAATAATGCGAGATGACCAGCGGGAGGAGGCTGACCAGCACCATCGCACCGAGGAGAGTCCAGAGGAGGCGAGGGCGGGGGCGGCCGGTGGATTTTTCTTCCGTAACAGGGACTTCACCCATCTCGGAGATTATAAAGGACGACCACGTGTCTCTCGGCCTCTACGTTCATCTGCCGTTCTGCCGAACTCATTGCAGCTACTGCGCCTTCGCCATCAGCACGGACGTAGGGCTGCAGGATGAGTACACGGAGGCCCTCCTGCGCGAGCTGTCCTCGGTCCTGAACCAGGCCTCGGGCCTCGGGCCTCGGGCCTCGGTTGAGGTCGACTCCATTTATTTCGGCGGCGGGACGCCGTCCAGAATGAGCATCGAAAACCTGAGGCGCATCGTGTCTGCAATCCGAGGCCCGAAGCCCGAGGCCCGCGGCCTGGCCCAGGACCGACGACAACCGTTCGAGTTCTCGATGGAAGCCAATCCCGAGGACATCACCGCCGAGTCGCTTTCGGCGTGGCGGGAGATGGGCGTGAACCGGCTGAGCATCGGCGTGCAGTCGTTTCGCGATGAGGAGCTGATTCCGCTCGGCCGCGTTCACGGCGCCGCCGTCGCGCGCGAGGCGGTGGCGCTGGCAGCCCGGCAACGCGGCAAACCGGCAACCCGGTTGAGCCTCGACCTCATCGCCGGTCTCCCGAATCAGACGGTGCAGTCGTTCGCGGAAACGCTTGATGAAGCCGTCGCACTCGGTGTGGGCCACATCTCCCTGTACATGCTCGATCTCGAAGAGAAGTCGCCACTCAAGGTGCAGGTCGATCGGGGACGCGTCGTCATTCCCGACGACGAGGCGGTGGCCACGATGTACACGGACGCCATCGAGCGCCTGGCGCGGGCCGGATTTCGCCAGTACGAAATCAGCAACTTCGCGCGTGAGGGCGAGGAGTGCCGGCACAACCTCCGCTACTGGACGCGCGGCCAGTACCGCGGCTTTGGTCTGGGAGCGCATTCGTTCATGGGCGGCCGCCGCTTCGCGAACACGCGCGACATCCGCAAATACATAGCCCGGTCGCCGGACGCGGCCGACTTCACCGAAGATCTCACCGCCGGGGATGTCGAACGTGAGACCATCTTCCTCAATCTGCGTC
Source organism: Thermoanaerobaculia bacterium (assembly GCA_038244815.1). GTDB lineage: Bacteria > Acidobacteriota > Thermoanaerobaculia > Gp7-AA8 > Gp7-AA8 > DASVHS01. The sequence continues at coordinate 31,220 of JBBRTB010000001.1, read as the reverse complement.
AGATCGCGGGCATCGACCATGCGGAGCTCGAGAGACTGCGCGGACAGGAGGGAAGAGAATGGATCAATCGAGGCTTGCGCGATGGGTGGCTGGAGCGAAGGGGATCGCGGGTCGCGTTCACTCCATCGGGGTTTCTTCTCAGCAACGAGTTTATCTCGCAGCTCTTCTGATCGCGGCGGCGTTGCCGCTGCGCGCCGCTGACATCACGTTCAATCCACAGATCACGCAGCAGGAGTTTCAGAAGTTCTCGCGCCTGGTGGCGCAGGGGATCTTCCCCTCGCCGGTGCAGCCGGCCGGAGCGAGCGGCGTGCTGCGCTTCGACATCGGCGTGGCCGCGACGGCCGTGGCCATCGATCCGCAATCGGCGTACTGGCAGAACGCGGTGACCAAGGACATCACCGTCGGCGGGAACTATGTGGCGGTGCCGCGCATCGTCGTGTCGAAGGGTTTGAGCGCGGCCACGATCACGGGGTCCTACGCGAAGCTGCAGAAGACGTCCGGATCGATCGTCGGCGGCACGCTCGACATCCCGGTGATCGACGGCGGACTCCTCAAGCCGACGCTGGCGCTGCGGGGGAGCTACGCGACGTTGCGCGGCGTCGACGCCTACAAACTCAACACCTACGGCGCCGAGCTCTTCCTCGGCAAGGGATTCGGGCCGATCACGCCGTACGGCGCGGTCGGCAAGCAGCGCGGAAACGCCACCGGAACGATCACGCCGCAACTCGTCCTGCACGACAAGTCGACGATCACGCGCTACACGGTCGGCGCGGCCATCAATCTGTTGTTCCTGCGCGTCAACGTCGAGGCCAATCAGGCCGAGGCAAGGAGCTACGGAGCGAAGATCAGCTTCGGATTCTGAGGACCGCGGCGGGGCGTCACTTCTTCTTCTTCTTCTTGGCGGGTGCCGCTTTCTTCACCGGCGGCAGGCCGAGAGCCTTGCGCACGCCGTTGATCGTGAACTCGCCTTCGGGACCGAAGCCCATGGTCTGGCCGTTGATGATGTAGGTCGGCGTGGAGACGATACCGAGGGCGAAGGCGCGGCTGACCTGATCGAGCAGGGCCTGTCGCTCGGTCGGTGACTCGTAAAATCTCTGAATGGCCGGCCAGTCGAGATCGCGGTCGGTGGCGAAGTTCTTGACGAAGTCGTCGATCTTCTCCTTGGTCAGGATCTCCTGGTTCGCGAAGATGGTGTTGACGTACTCCCAGTATTTGGCGGGAGCCACATGGGCGATGGCGCGCGCGCCCATGGCCGCCTGGAACGACCACTGGTGATGCTCGAAGAGCGGCAGGTCGAGGCGGATGTAGTTGACCTTGGAGAGATGTTTCTCGACAAGCGGCTCGAGCTCCTTGTGTGCGCGGCCGCAGCTCGGGCACTCGAAGTCGGAGAGCTCGACGATCTCATTCTTCGCTTTGGCCGATCCGCGCTGCACGCCGTTGCCGGCGCCGAGCTGGTCCAGCAGAGTCTTCTCCGGCTTCTCGCCGAGATTCCCGAGCATCCCGATGAGGAGGTATTGCTCCGAGGCGTCGATATAGCCGTTGTAGGCGAACGCGCCGAACGGGGTGTCCCGGGTCATGGTCACTGCTTTGAGCCCATCGGGGAGCAGGATGGGGGCGACGCGCACGCTCATCGGCGTCTTGAGGATGTTGCTGGCATGCTCGGCCACGCGGATGTGCACCGGGCGGGGATCGTCGGGAAGGCGGATGACGGTGCCGAGAAGAATCTGTCCGGATTTCGGCGAGACCAGCAGGTACTTCTGCGAGCCGCAGTATTGATCGGACGAGGTCTCCGTCACCTTATAGAGATCGAAGCCGGCCGGCCCGACCTGATTCACCGGATCGACGGTGAATGCCTGGGCCGGACATTGCGAAAAGGCGTGCTCCGCGTAGTGCGTGAGCTCGGCGATCGTGGCGGGTGCCGCGAAGAGTGAGGGAGCCGCGGCGAGCACGGCCACTGCGATCAGCGTTTTCATCATTGGGCGTTAACAGTGCGGTAGCCGCGCGCAATCCAGGCATCGAGTCCGCCAGCCACGTGGACCACGTTGCGGAAGCCGGCCAGGCTGAGAAGACGTGCGGCCAGTGCGCCGTCGGTGGCGTTGGCGCCGTACACGAGCACGGTGTCGTTCTGGTACGGCAGGAGCTCCGGGAGCTGCTTCTCGATGGTGTCGAACGGCGCGCTGATGGCACCGGCGATGTGGCCGGACGGACCGCGATACTCGGCGGCCGGACGCGTGTCGAGAATGACCACCTGGCGGGTGTCGAGAATCATCTCATTGGCGATCGTCGGCGAGATCTCGGCGTAGCCGCCGGCAGTCGTCGATACGCCCACGGTCTTGCAGGCGGTGATCGCAACGATGGCGATCAACAACATCTTTCGCATGAATTCCCTCTCTCCGATGAACGCTACAAAAAATCCAGATCGAATTCCGCCCGCACCTCACCGACAACGGCGCCGGCGAGATTGCGCAGGGGAAACTCACGATATCGCTGCAAAGGGGAACGGGAGCTCACATCGAGGCCAAGGATCTCCAGCGTGCGCAGGATCACCGGATTGCGCCCGCGCTCGACCGACCCGTCATGAATCTTGATGGCCACCCCGATCGCACAATCATCTGCAAGGTGCAGGCGCTCGGTCAACTCCTCGCTCAAGGCGGGAGAAAGGGCCATCCCATAAAACCCCTCCGCCCCTTCTTTGGCCAGGAGCGACCGGTCGAACGCAGCCATGAGCGGGGTGGTGATGCTCCAGGCACCGGCCACGTACTGCGGGAACGAGGTCATCGACTCTACGACGCGCGAGGCACTGTCCGCGTATCGGTCGACTGCTCCGGGCGTGGAAGCACCGCTACTCGTGGCCATGAGCCGGGCGTAGGCGTACGCGGCCCGGTAGAGCGGAAGGAAGAATGCCGGAACGCCGCATCCGTCGACGGCCGCGGGGATCTCGCTGCCCGGAAGCCCGGAGAACTCCGAGAGCGTCGTCCGCATCAACGTCTGCAGGGGATGACTGGCGGCGATGTAGTCCTGGCTCGGCACGTCCATCACCCGGGTGGCCAGGAGCATTCCGGCGTGTTTGCCGGAGCAGTTGTTGTGCAGCGCCGAGGGGGGCTCGCCGGAGGCGCGCAGATCGGCCGCGGCCTTCTCGTCGAACGGCACCTGCGCACCGCAGAGAAGATCGGACTCATCGAACTCGCCCTTGCGCAGCATGGCCGCGGCGGTGGAGACATGAATGGGCTCGCCCCCGTGGGAAGCGCAGGTCAGGGCGATCTCCTCACCGGTGAGCTCGAACTCCTCCGCGCCTCCGTACTCGATGAGCGGGATGGCCTGAAAGGGCTTGGCGGCCGACCGGAGCGACGTCATGCGCGATGGATCGCCGACGCAGGCCAGAAGGCGGCCCAGAGAGTCGACCACGGCGATCGATCCGCTGTGAAACGACTCGAGTTGGGTGCCGCGGTAGACGTTTGCGAGCGGCTTCACCGTCGCTACGATACTCGCGCCGTGCTGCTCCCGCTCTCGGCGGCGATGGCTTCGTCTTCCGTGCTGTAGATCTTGAACACGGTGTCGAGTTTGGCGAGCCTCAGCAGTTTCTGGATGCGCTCGGACGGATTCACGAGGACGAGCTTGCGGTTCTGCGTCGTGAATTTCCCGAGATACCCGACCAGTTCACCGATGCCGGTGGAGTCGATGTAGTCGATCTTGGTGAAGTCGATGATTACGTTCGTGCTCTCGTTCTTGAGCACGTTCTCGAGCGCGGAGGAAAAGAACTCGGCACTCTCACCGAGCTTGATCAGACCCTCGACGTAAAGGATCGTGAAGTTCTCGAGGTGCTTCTTTTCGACGATCAAGGCTGCCTCCGTGGAGAATCATAGAGCAAATCGGTTGCCACGGCGGTTCGGACCGCCACCACCGCGTTCATGCCGCCGAACCCGAAGGAGTTCGACAGGAACACGGCGGCCGTGCCCGGCCGGGCGGTTTGCGGGACATAGTCGAGATCGCAGAGCGGATCGGGCACTTCCAGGTTGATCGTCGGCGGAATGAAGCCGGCGTTGAGCGCGAGCAGCGACCCGGCGATCTCGATGGCGCCGCTCGCTCCCATGGCATGACCGTGCATCGACTTGGTTGAGCTGACCGGAATCTCCGGCGCGCGCGCCCCGAACACGGCCCGGATGGCCCGCGTCTCGGTCACGTCGTTGGCCTGCGTGGCCGTCCCGTGAGCGTTGATGTAACCGACCTCTTCGAGATCGATGGCGCGCAGGGCCATGCGCATGGCCCGCGCCGCGCCGTCGGCGGAGGGATCGGTGAGGTGCCCGGCGTCGCTGGTGGCCCCGAATCCGGCGATCTCGCCGAGGATGGACTGCCCGCGCCGCCGTGCGTTGTCGAACGACTCCAGAACGAGCATGGCCGCTCCTTCCGCGAGCACGAGCCCCTTCCGATCGGCGCTGAACGGCCGGCAGGCCCTCTCGGGATGTTCGTTGTCGATCGCCAGAATGCGCATGCTCTCCCAGGCCCGGATGATGCCGAATGTCAGCGGTGCATCCGCTCCGCCGGCGATCATGGCGGCGGCTTCGCCGTTGCGGATGGCGGCGGCGGCGAGCCCGATGGCGTGAGCGCTCGACGCGCACGCGGAGACCACCGCGTACGAGATACCTCTGGCCTGGAACCGCGCCGAGATCGCACTCGCCGCGGCGTTGTACATCGACATGGCGATCGATGCCGGTGGGATGCGGGCCTGTCCCTCCTTGTATACGCGGCGATATCCGGCGTCGAGCGTCTCGCATCCGCCGAGGCCGGTGCCGACCAGCACGCCGAGCGACTCCGGCTCCACTCCGATGCTCGGCAGGGAGGCCTGCTGCGCCGCTTCTTCCGCGGCCGCGAGCGCAAAGTGTGTAAAGCGGTCGGCTCCGTGCGGCCACGGTTCGCCTGGCGGGACTTCGCCGCCGATGCGGCTGGCCAGAGCGGAAGCGTCGATGCTGCTGATGCGCCGGATGCCGCTCCTGCCGGCGCGCAGCGCCGCGACCGTGGCATCGCGGCCGCGGCCGAACGGAGAGACGATGCCGATCCCGGTGATGGCGACGCGGGTCATGGAGCGGCGGAGAGGATGGTCTCGACGGCGTCGACCATGTCGCCGAACGTCTTCATCGAGCGGGCCCGATCGTCGGGGATGGAGATGGTGAAACTCTCCTCGATCGCGAACAGAATGGTCAGGGCGTCGAGTGAATCGATCCCGGCCTCTGCCAGCGCGGTGTCCGCAGTGAGCCCGGCCTCCTCGAGGTTCGGCTTTTCTTCACGCACGATGGTGCGAAGTCTCTGTTCGATCTCGTCGCGGGTCATGGCGCCGGTATTATGCGGCCATCAGCGAGCGGAGCACGGCGGGCAGGTCGAAGCGGTTTCTGGCGTTCTACATGTCGTGGATCGTCTTCTGCGCGATTCTCTTCGTCGCTCTACGCCACGCCGAGGATCCCTCCCGCCGGGCCGGCCGGATCCTCAGCAACGATGCCGGAGACCGCGCCGTGGCCATCCTGCGCCAGCGCGGTCTTCCCGGGTATGAAGCGGTCCATGTGGCGTACGCGGCGCACGGCGAAGGCGGAGGCGAGCCGCGCTGGATCGTGCTCTGCGACCGCGTCCCGCACACCGCGCTGGCGGAAGCGCTGGTCGTCGAGCTGCGCGCCGCCGACGGATCGCTGATCGTGATTCGAAAACCGGTAAAGTAGTGGAGGTGGCAATTCCGGATTCCCGAATCCCGGAATCCGGCCAGCGCGTCTCCAACAACGATTCCCGAAGAACCATGTCTCTGCCAACCAAGCTCACGCCGATGCTCGAGCAGTACTTCGAGATCAAGCGCCAGGTTCCCGACGCCATCCTCTTCTATCGCCTCGGAGACTTCTACGAGATGTTCTACGAGGATGCCGAGCGCGCCGCGCCGATCCTCGATCTCGTGCTCACCGCCCGCGGCAAAGGACAGGAGCACGAGGCTCCCATGTGCGGCGTGCCGTACCACGCCGCCGACTCCTACATCGCCCGGCTCGTACACAGCGGATTCCGGGTCGCTATCTGCGAGCAGACGGAAGATCCCGCCCAGGCCCGAGGTCTGGTCCGGCGCGAGATCGTGCGCGTGGTCACGCCCGGCACGGCCACCGAAAGCGCCATCGTCGAGCGCGACAGCTGCTATCTGCTCTCTCTCTGTACGGATCGTCCGGGCGGCACCGGCGCACTCGGCGCGGCTTATCTCGACGTCTCCACCGGCGACTTCTTCGTCACGTCGTACGGCGGGGCCGATGACGGGCGGCTGCGCGATGATGTTGTCCGCTTTGCGCCGCGCGAGGCCATCTTCCCGGCCGATGCCAATGGGTTCGCGGAGAGCGTGGCCTCGCTCGGTCCGGCCGCCACGCCGGTGGAGCCGTCGATGTTCGAGCGGAGCGACGACTACCTCTCGCGCCACTTCGGCACGCAGTCGCTGCGCGGATTCGGGCTGGAGGGAGAAGACCCGCGCATCGGCGCGGCCGGTGCCGCGCTGCGCTACGCCAGCGCCTCTCACCGCAAGCCGCTGGACCACGTCCTGTCGCTGCGCGTCGACAACGACGCGGAGTTTCTGCAGCTCGACGCCGCCACGCTGGCCAATCTCGAAATCCTGGAGTCGCGCGACCCGGCCAATCCCCGGGCCACGCTTTGGAGCGTCATCAACGCCACCCGCACGGCCATGGGAGCGCGGGCGTTGCGGCGCTGGCTCACGCGCCCGCTCAGGTCGCGGCAGGCGATTTTCAACCGGCACGACGCCGTGGACGAGCTGACGCGCTCGCGGGCCATCCTCGAGCCGGTCACCACGCGTCTGGCCGCCATCGCCGATCTCGAGCGCGTGGTCTCGCGAGTCACGCTGCGCAGCGCCGGCGCGCGCGAGTGTCTCACCCTCGCCGATTCGCTCGTGGCCGTCGACGAGGTCCGCTCCACCATGCAGCCGCTCCGTGGCCCGCTCCTGGGGCGCATCCGGGATGGGCTCGATCCGCTGCCGGAGGTGGTGGCGAAGATTGCGGACACGCTCGATCCCGCACCGTCACTCAACATCCGGGACGGAGGGGTGATTCGCGGCGGCGTCGACCCGGAGCTTGACGCCCTGCGCACGATCGCACGCGATTCCAAGTCTGTGCTCATGGAGATCGAGCGGGGCGAGCGCGAGCGCACCGGCATCAGCTCGCTGAAGATCCGCTTCAACAGCGTGTTCGGCTACTACATCGAGGTGTCGAAGTCGAATCTCCCCAAAGTGCCCGCCGACTACATCCGCAAACAGACTCTCGTCAACGCCGAGCGCTTCATCACCCCCGACCTCAAGACGCTGGAGGAGCGGATCGTCGGAGCGGAGGAGAAAGCGGTGGCCATCGAGTTGAGGCTCTACGACGAGTTGCTCGAGTGGATCGCGGGCCGGGGCGCGGCCATCCTCTCGACCGCTCGCGCGGTTGCCGAATGCGATGCCATCGCTTCGCTGGCCACCGTCGCGGTGCGCCATCGTTACGTGCGCCCGATGCTCAGCGACCGCGCCGAGATCGCCATCAGCGAGGGACGGCATCCGGTCATCGAGCAGATCACGTCCGAACGGTTCATTCCCAACGACTCCGACATCGATCGCGACCGCAACGGCATCCAGATCATCACCGGGCCGAACATGGGCGGAAAATCGACGTACCTTCGCCAGGTCGCGCTCATCGTTCTCCTCAATCAGGCCGGAAGCTTCGTGCCGGCGACGAAGGCGACCCTCGGCGTGTTCGACCGCATCTTCACCCGCGTCGGCGCTTCGGATCAGCTGGCACGCGGCGAGTCGACGTTCATGGTGGAGATGCACGAGACTGCCAACATCCTCAACAACGCCACGCCCTCGTCACTGATCATCCTCGACGAGGTGGGAAGGGGCACGGCCACGTTCGACGGGCTGTCGCTGGCCTGGGCCATCATCGAATTCCTTCACGACAGCACCGCGCGCGCCGGCATCACGCTCTTCGCCACGCACTACCACGAGGTCACCGACCTCGCTAAAACCAGGCCACGCGTGGCGAACTTCAGCGTGGCCGTCAAGGAGTGGAACGATCAGATCATCTTTCTGCGCAAGGTCATTCCGGGCGCGGCCGACAAGAGCTACGGCATTCAGGTGGCCAAGCTCGCCGGGATCCCGTTTCCGGTCATCGAGCGTGCCCGGGAGATCCTGATGACGCTGGAGCGCAAGGAGCGCGACATGGTGGCCGACACGCAGCGCCGCGGTCCCGCCCCGGCCGGCCGCCAGCTCGGCCTGTTCGGTGCGCGCGAACAGGACGTGCTCGACGCTTTGCGCGAGCTGCAGGTGGAGACGCTCTCGCCGATCGAGGCGCTGAACAAACTCGACGAACTGAAGAAGAAACTGACCTAGTCCTAGTGGAGTGTGACGGGGGAGGCTGGTCACTCCTTTGCTACGATGCTCAGGCGAATGGGCAGTGAACTCCTCGGCATCGGCCTCTCCGGCAAATCGCTGACCGATCTCGAACGCCGCATCCTGGAAGAGACGACGCCGTATGCCGTCGTGCTGTTCGGCCGCAACGTCGGCACCGCCGGGGAATTGGGCGAGCTGGTGCGTGAGGTCAAGTCTTTTTCGAAGACGCGGCCGCCGCTCATCATGATCGATGAGGAAGGGGGGCGCGTGGACCGGCTGCGCCACCTCATTCCCGGACTCCCCAGCGCCGAAGCGTTTGCGGAAGGGGAGAATCCGGTGGGCATGGTGGAGTGGTTCGGCCGCCTCATCGGCATGGCTCTCCGCTTCTTCGACATCGAGATCGATCTCGCGCCGGTCGTCGACATCCGCAACGAGAACGAACCGAAAGGGCTGGAGCGGCGGACGTTCGGCCGGGACGCGCAGACCGTCGTCGATCTCGCCGGCGCGTTCATTCGCGGATTGCACGGACAGGGTGTGGCCTCCTGTCTCAAACACTGGCCGGGCATCGGCGCCGGTTCGGCCGATCCGCATTACGGCGCCACCATCATCGACGTCCCCCGCTCCGATCTGCTGGCCCGCGACCTCGTTCCCTTCGCCCGTCTCGGCAGCGAAGCGGGAGCGATCATGATCGGCCACGGCACCTATCCGCAGATCGACGATCCCGATCTGCCGGCGTCGCTCAGCAGGAAGCTGACCGCCGATCTCCTGCGCCAGATCGGTTTCGAAGGTGTGGCCATCAGCGACGACATGGAGATGCACGCCGTGTCCGATCTCGGCAGCTACGAGGTGATCACCGAGCGCGCACTCTTGGCCGGCAACGACGTCATCCTGTTCTGCAGCCACATCGAGCGCGTCCCGGAGATCGAGCAGTTCCTCACCGGCCGCGTGACCGGCGATGCCGCCGTCCGGGCCAGATTCGACGACGCGCTGGCACGCGCGGAACGTTATCGACGCCATTGCCGGAGACTGCGGCAACACGCCGCGCCCGCGCTCCCTTCGTTCGACGCTCTGATCGACGAGTCGGTGAAGTTCTGCGACGAGTTCGCGCGCACCCGACCGGAGCGCGACGTGGTGGTGCCCGATATCGACCGGCGCAAGAACTCCCGTACGCCCGGAACGGGACGCAGCGGCCGGGAAGAGTGGACGTGATGTGGGGTCCTCGGTCCTCGGATTGAAAAAACCGAGGACCGAGGACTTTTCCTAGAACGGCACTTCTTCGTCGTCTTCGACTTGCGGCGCTCCGGCTGAGGTTCCGGACGACTTGCGCGAGGCGCCGGCGTAGCTGCCGCCCTCGTCGTCACCTTTGCGGTCGAGCATCTTCATGTTATCGGCGACGATGGTGGTCTTGTAGCGCTTCTGTCCCGATTCCTTGTCGTCCCAGCTCTCCGTGCGGATGGCCCCGTCGATGTACACGAGCTTGCCCTTGCGCAGGTACTGGCCACAGATCTCGCCGAGCTTTCCCCAGGCCACGATGTTGTGCCACTCGGTGCGTTCCTGCTTCTCACCGCTGCGATCGGTGTATCGCTCGTCGGTGGCCAGGGTGAACTTGGTGACGGTTTGTCCACCAGGTGTAGAACGGACTTCAGGATCTTTTCCAAGACGACCGATCAGAATGACTTTGTTGACCATGCTTTCTCCTTTTGCAGTTCTACGCGCCCGACACTTTGCGCGGCGCGGTCCCGATGTGTGATCGGTCCGGTGCGGTCGCTGCGATAGTAATCGAATTTGCTTTCGCTCCACCGGACGTAGAACGCCGGACCATTCGCGATAGCATCGGGGTGAGAGCTGCTCGATCATGACCCGACAATTTCGCGCCGCTCCCTGGTCGGCGTTGCTGAAGGGGGTTTCGCTCTTCAGCACGATCCTCCTGGGAGCGATCAGCATTACGGTATACCGGGCCGCGCCGGTTTCGTCGGAGGGCACCCAGCACTTCGGACTCGGCGCCGCTCTCCTCCCTTCGATCGTGCTGGTGGGTAGCGCCTTCTTCATCGTTCGAAGTTATACGGTCGATTCCGTGCAGCTCTCGATCCGCCGCCTTTTCACCGACACGCGCATTCCATTGGCCGGTCTCAGGCGCGCGTGGGCAGACCCCGAGGTCGTTAAGCGCTCGATCCGCATTTTCGGGAACGGCGGTCTCTTCTCCTTCTCCGGCTGGTTCTACGACAGGCGTCTCGGCAGGTTCCGTCTCTTCGCCACGGATTTTCGCAGCGTCGTCGTGCTTCAATTCGCCGGCAGAGTCGTGGTCGTTTCCCCGGCCGAGCCACACGCCTTCGTCGAGCATTTGCAGCACCTCATCCCCGGCCTTCAAACGGCATCTCAGGAGGAGAGAACCTGAACCATGCACGAGATCGTCGACTTCATCCTGCAGCTCGACAGGCTCAAGGGCGTCACGCGTAAGACCCGTCCGGCAATTCGTGCGCATCTCTCCGGATACAACAAACCGTCCAAGGTCAACGAGCAGGCCTTCCATCGGGCCATCGACGCCGACCCGCCGTCATTCCGAGCGCCGAAGAGCGCGAGGAATCTGGGTGGGGAGGATTCCGCCACCCGGATTCCTCGCCGTCTTCGCGGCTCGGAATGACGTGCTGCGTTACGATCCGGCGATGGAGAGCTGCTCCGCCGGACACTTCTGGGACCGCGAGGTTGCGGCGCCGACCCACACGAGCTGGATGGAGCACCCCTCGGTCCGCGATTACATCCTTCGCTCGATCTCCGGCCGGGAAGAGGGACTCTGGCCGGTGGACTGGTTCATGGGACGGATCGGCAGCCGCTTCGGTCGCGGACTCTCCGTGGGCTGCGGAACGGGACCGTTCGAGCGCGACATCGTCCGCAAGAATCTCGTCGATCGCGTCGATGCCTTCGACGGCTCCACGAACTCGCTACGCATCGCCGCCGGCCTGGCGCGGGCCGAAGGCATGTCCACGCGCATCCGCTATTTCGCGGCGGACTTCAACGAGCCGTTTCTCCCGCCCAGGACCTACGACATCGTCTTCATCCATCAGGCCCTGCACCACGTCGCCAAGCTGGAGAAGCTCCTTCGCGCCGTGCTGCTGTCGCTGAAGCGGGGCGGCCTGCTCTATCTCGACGAGTACATCGGCCCCTCGCGCAGCGACTGGGGCGACGCGCTCATCGCTCCGCAACGCGAAGTGTTCGATCGTCTTCCGGAAGGAGCGCGGCGCCTGACCGCGCTTCCGCTCCCCATTCAGGCCGACGATCCCTCGGAAGCGATCCGGTCGTCGGAGATCCTGGAGCAGCTCGGCATCGGCTTCGACGTCCGTGAGTTCCGCGGCTACGGCGGCAATCTCCTCTCGGTGCTCTACCCGGCCGTCGACTTCGACCGTACCCCCATCGAGGAGATCATCGCGGAAGAAGCACGGCTGCTCCGTGGAGGACAGCAGACCTTTTACGCGGTCATCGTGGCCGCGCCGAAGCGAGGGGCCGCGAAGCTTGCGGCCTCGGCGCGCTACTTCACGGAGCCGAAACTGAAGCGCATCGGCCGCGAGCTTCGCACCCGTTTCTCCCGGCAGCGCAAACCCTGAGCGCACTTTTTCGTCTTACACAGTACGATCCACTTCGTACTCGATGAAGATCCGCACGCAACTGCTCCTGGCCTGCTTTCTCCTGTCGGTGCTGCCGCTGACCGGGATCGTGGTCTATTCCTATCGCTCGTCGAAGCGCGCTCTGGAGAGCGCCTATCACAGCGAGGCCACCCATCTCACCGCGCGGATCGACCGCAGGCTGACGACGATTCAGGCCGATCTCGACGAACGCCTGGCCGGTCTCTCCGCCATTCCCCTGGACGGACTGCAAGCCGGGGGTGCGTCGACGGGAGCCACGCGCAGCGGGATGGTCGATAACATCCTCATGGCCATGGGTGAGGCCGCGCCGCTCGTCGATGCACTCGAGTTCGTGCCGACGCCGGAGGCTCCGCCGGCACCTCCCTCGGTGCCACGGATCGCAGAGGCCGCCTCGCCGATCGCGCCGGAGGAGACAGGGCTGACCGAGTCGATCGTCATCGACCTTCCGCCGGTGAAGTATCCGAAATTCACGATGCCAGCGGATTTCGGCCCGCGGGTCGCGGAGATCGCCAGCCTCTCGGGCAAGATCGCCTCCGCGACTCTCTCTTCGGAAGAGCGCGAAGCCGTGAAGAAGACGCTGAGGGAAAAGCAGGACGCCCTCAATCAGGAGATGGAGGTCACCCGCCAGGCCTTTCATCTGGAGATGGAGCAGGCCAATCAGAAGCGTCAGGAACGCGAGCTGGTTCTCCAGCAGAGGCGCGACGAAGCACGCCAGTTGCGCGAGGTGCGGTTGCAGCGGCAGCGCGAGGAGCGCGCCAGGACGCGCGCGGCGAAGAAGGAGGACGCTGCTACGGCGCCGGCTCCGGAGCCCCGGCCTGTCGCACGCGTGGTCACGGTCCGCTCGCTCAGCATCGAACAGAAGCAGCTTCTGAAGTCGAAGGAGAAGCAGGCCGCGCTGTTCTTCGGACAGCGGTTCAACGTGCCGCTGCACAGCGAAGGCAAAGTGGTTGGATTGATCCGGGCCCAGCTCAGCACCGACGAAGTGGTCAAGCGCGTACTCGGCGCACCCACCGAAGATACCGACGAGATCCCGTTCGCGGTCGATCGGGAGGGAACGGTCTATACCCGCAACACCACCGACCGGGCCACGCTCGACCGGCTGGGCATCATCGCCTCGTTCAAGCAGAAAAGAGCGCTGCCGAAGATTCCCAAGTGGGTCGTGGCGATGTCCTCCCACCGCGACAGCGGCCTGCGCATCGGCGTGGCACGCCCCGTCGGCGAGAACCTCGAAGAGCTCCGCCGCACCGCGGCAGGCAACTTTGGCTGGGGAATCGGTGTCATCGCGCTGGCACTCGTGGGCATTCTTCCCGTGGCCGGACATTTCACGCGCGACGTCGAAGTCGTGACCGCCGGCGCTGAGCGCATCGCTCAGGGCGATCTCATGACGCGTCTTCCCGTTCGCTCCAAGAACGAATTCGGCCAGCTGGCGAACGCCTTCAACCGGATGGCCGAGGATCTCAGCCTGCAGCAGCAGCAGCTCGTGGAGCAGGAGACGGCGCGGCGCGAGCAGGACATCCAGCAGCGCCTCCTGGCGCTGGAGTACGAGCGTAAATCGGTCGAGCTCGAAGAGGCGCGCAGATTCCAGCTCTCCATGCTGCCAAAGCACGTGCCGCAGCACGACCACTACGAGGTGGCCGTTCTGACGCAGACGGCCGCCGAAGTGGGCGGCGACTACTACGATTTTCACGTCTCGCCGTCGGGCGTTCTCTCGGTGACGATCGGCGACGCCACTGGCCACGGTGCCAAAGCGGGAACGATGGTCACCGTGGTGAAGACGCTTTTCTCGGGATATCGCTCCGCAACCGAGCCGGCCGCATTTCTCATCGAGTCGGCCGGGAAGATCAAGAGCATGGATCTCGGCCGCATGGCCATGGCCCTGTCGCTGGCGCGTTTCGACGGCAGGCGGCTGACCGTGGCCTCGGCTGGGATGCCGCCGGTGCTCATCCATCGTGCTGGAGACGGCCGCGTCGACGAGATCCAGCTCGGCGCCACCCCGCTCGGCACGCTCGGCGTCGATTACCGGCAGACCGACGTCGCGGTCAGTCCGGGCGACACGGTGCTGCTGATGAGCGATGGCTTTCCGGAACTGCAAAGCGCGGACGGACAACAGCTCGGCTATCAGGGAGCGACGCAGGAGTTCGCCGGCGCCGCGGCCGAGCCGACCTCCGCCGGGGTGATCGACCGGCTGCGCGACGCGGCCAAGCGCTGGCACGGCGAGCAGCCGCCGAATGACGACATCACGTTCGTTGTCGTACGATGCCGCGCATGAAACAGCGACGCCCGGAATCGTCGGAGTACGCACCGTCCTACGCGGGCTACGTCGGCCTCGTTCCGGAGACCGACATCCTGACCGCACTGGAGACGCAGAGCGCGGAGACGCAGAGACTGCTGGCCACGATCGACGAGTCGCGGGGCGGATTCCGCTACGCGCCGGACAAGTGGACGATCCGCCAGCTGGCCGGTCATGTCGAGGACGCCGAGCGCGTCTTCACGTATCGCGCGCTGAGGTTCGCCCGCGGCGACGCGACTCCACTACCGGGCTTCGACGAAAAGGAGTTCATGGCCCGTTCTCCGTTCGAGGCGTCGACGATCCGTCAGCGTGCCGAGGCGCTCCAGAACATTCGCCGCACCACGCTCGGCCTTTACCGCGAGCTCGATGATGCCGCCTGGGAGCGGGGAGGGACGGCCAGCGACCATCACGTGACCGTCCGTGCGCTCGCGTACATCACGCTCGGCCACGAGCGCCATCACCTGAACGTGCTGCGCGAGCGCTATCTAAAAACGTAGAGTCTGAGCGCGAGGGCGCCGGTCAGCGTCCACCTACGGGTAGACAAACGTGACCGGGCCGTCGTTCTCGAGCGCGACGTTCATGTAGGCGCGGAAGCGGCCGGTCTGGACTTCGATGCCGGTGCGGCCGAGCTCACGCACGAAGAGATCGAACATCGTGCGCGCACGTTCGGGCTCTTCGGCGTTGTCGAATCCGGGGCGGCGGCCCCGCGCAAGCGAGCCTGCCAGCGTGAACTGCGAGACGGCCAGGATCGCGCCGTGGGCTTCGGCCACGTCGCGGTTCATCTTGCCGCCCTCGTCGCTGAAGATCCGGATCTCGCGAAGCTTCCTGGCCGTGTCGATCATCTGCTGTTCGGAGTCGCCCTTCTCCACGGCGGCGAGCACGAGCATGCCCGCGCCGATCTTGGCCACGATCTGGCCATCGACCGCGACCGACGCGCTGCGCACGCGCTGGATGACGCATTTCATCGAGGCCTCATTTTAGTTAGGATAGGCCGATGTACCGCGGGGAGTACTTCAACAGCATCTCGCATCTCATCGGCACCGCGATGGCCGTGGCCGGCACGGCGGTGATCGTTCCTCTGGCCGCGAGGCACGGCGGGGCGCGCGCGGCCATCGCTCTCTCCATCTACGGCGCGATGATGATCCTCATGTATCTCAGCTCCACGCTGTACCACAGCGTGCGCGGTCCGGCCAAGCAGCTCTTCCATGTCTTCGACCATTGCGCGATCTATCTGTTGATCGCCGGGACGTACACGCCGCTGGCTCTGCTCACGCTGCGCGGTCCGGTCGGCTGGTGGCTCCTCATCACGATCTGGTTGCTGGCCGCCGCCGGCATCCTCAAAGACATCTTCTTCCGCGGGCGATTCCGGATCGCCTCGGTCGTGCTCTATGTATTGATGGGCTGGCTCGTCGTGGTCGCATTCGGGCCGTTGCGGCAGCATCTCCCGGCTCCGGGAATCCTCTGGCTTGCCGCCGGCGGTCTCGCCTACACCGGCGGGATCCTGTTCTACGGGCTGACGCGGCTCGCCCACAATCACGGCCTGTGGCACATCTGCGTCATCGCCGGCAGCGCGTGCCACTACGTGGCCGTGCTGCGTTACGTCGTTCTCGCTCCCGGCGCGTAGGGCCGGCCCCGGAGTGGGCTCTCTGTCCGAGGCCTCGTATACTTCCGCGCTCTATGCCCCCATACCAGCCCGGCGAAATCGAACCGAAGTGGCAGAGGAAATGGGCCGACGCCCGCGTCGCCGAGATCGACGTCAGCTCTCCCGGAGAAAAGTTCTACATGCTGAACATGTTTCCGTACCCCTCCGGCGATCTGCACGTCGGTCACGGACGCAACTACATCCTCGGCGACGCCCTTTACCGCTTTTTCCGGATGCGGGGGATGGCCGCGCTGAATCCGATGGGCTGGGACGCGTTCGGACTGCCGGCCGAGAACGCCGCCATCAAGCGCGGCATCCATCCGCGCGAGTGGACGATGTCCAACATCGCCCGCGAGAAAGTGCAGTTCCAGCGCTGGGGAATCCTCTACGACTGGTCGAAAGAGATCGCCTCCTGCAACCCCGGCTACTACAAGTGGAACCAGTGGCTGTTCCTGCAGCTCTACAAGCGCGGTCTCGCCTACCGGGGCACGGCGCCGGTGAACTGGTGCCCGGAGGACCGCACCGTGCTCGCGAACGAGCAGGTCGTCGACGGCCGCTGCGAGCGCTGCGGAACGATCGTCGAGCAGAAGGAGCTCGCGCAGTGGTTCTTCAGGATCACCGAGTACGCCGATCGCCTCGACGCCGGTCTCGACTCGCTCGAGCACTGGCCGGAAAAAGTGAAGCTGATGCAGCGGAACTGGATCGGCAAGTCCGTCGGCGCCGACGTCGAGTTTCCGATCCCTTCGCTCGGCAAGTCCATCCGGATTTTCACCACACGCCCCGACACCATCTTCGGAGCGACGTTCATGGTGCTGGCCCCCGAGCACCCCGACGTCGCCGCGCTCATCGCCGATCATCCGCAGCGCGCGGAGATCGAGTTCTGGATCGGCGGCGTGCGCAATCAGAGCGCGCTGGAACGGCAGGAGGCCGGGAAGGAAGGGCGCTTCACGGGCAAGTACGCCACCAATCCGTTCACGAAGGAGCCGATCCCGATCTGGCTCGGGAACTTCGTGCTCCCGCAGTACGGGACGGGCGCGATCATGGCCGTCCCCGCCCACGACCAGCGCGACTTCGAATTCGCGAAGCAGTACGGACTGCCGATTCGCGTGGTGATCCGGGCCAATGACGGCGCAGGGCCGGCAGGTTCGACGGGAGCGTCGGATCTGAGCGAGGCGTTCACGGTCAAGGATGATTCCGCCACGATCGTCGAGTCGGGTCTCATCACCGGGCTCACTCCGCTGAAGGCCATCGACCGGATCGGCGACGAGGTGGAGCGTCTGGGGATCGGAAAGAAGACCGTCCGCTACCGTCTGCGCGACTGGCTGATCTCGCGGCAGCGTTACTGGGGCACGCCGATCCCGATGATCTACTGCGATCGCTGCGGCCTCGTGCCTGTCCCGGAGAAGGATCTGCCGGTGGAGCTGCCGCTGGACGTTCCGTTCACCGGCCGCGAGGGCAATCCTCTGGCGAAGGACGAAGCGTTTCTCAACGTGAAGTGCCCGCAATGCGGCGGCGCCGCCAAGCGGGAGACGGACACGATGGACACGTTCGTCGACTCGTCGTGGTACTACGCGCGCTTCATCTCGCCGCGCGACGAGACGAAGATCTTCGACTCCGCGCTGGTCGACCGCTGGCTGCCGGTCGATCAGTACATCGGCGGCATCGAGCACGCCATCCTCCATCTCCTCTACGCCCGTTTCATCTGCCGCGCCCTCCACGACCTCGGCCTCACCCACGTTGAAGAGCCGTTCACGCGGCTCTTCAACCAGGGCGTGATCACGAAAGAGGGGTATCGCGACCCGACGCAGGGCATGTCCTGGGTGCAGCTCAACGAAGTGGCATGGCGCGACGGCAAGCCCTATCGCGGCTCGACCGAGCTCGTGGCCGAAGTGGGCAAGATGTCGAAGTCGCGGTTCAACGTCGTGCCGCCCGACGAGCTGATCGAGCGCTACGGCGCCGACACCGAGCGCGTCTACACGCTGTTCATCGCGCCGCCGGAGAAAGAAGCGGCCTGGTCGGACGAAGGGGTGATCGGCGCGTACCGCTTTCTCGCCCGCGTCTGGAACATGCTCGAACAGATTCAGGCCTCGGGGCCCGGTCCGCGGGCCACGGAGAGCAGTGCCCCGAGCTTCGACGGAGTCGTGCGCAAGATGCATCAGACGATCGATGGGGTGACGCGCCGCTTCGACCGCTTCGAGTTCAACACCGCCATCTCTTCGCTGATGGAGCTCTCCAATGTGATGGGCGATTACATCGGCACCGGCGGACGCGATCCTCGTCTGCGCGATGCGTACGGAGTGCTGCTCCAGCTGCTCCATCCCTTCGCGCCGCATCTGACCGAAGAGTTGTGGTCGATGCTGGGGAAGGACGGCTTCATCCTGACGTCGCAGTGGCCGGTCGCCGATCCGGCGCTGATGCAGGAAGAGAGTGTGACCATCGTCATCCAGGTCAACGGCAAACTGCGCGGCCAGATCGAGGTCCCGAATCCTCCAGTGGAAGCCGTGGTGATGGCCGCGGTCAGGGCGAACGAGAGGGTACAGTCGTGGGTCACCGGAAAGCAGATCGTGAAAACGATCTACGTGCCGGGTAAACTCGTCAATATGGTGGTGCGATGAAGCGAGTCCTGGCCGCGGCGAGCTTCCTCCTCCTCGGTGGCTGCGGCTATGCGCTCGTCGGAACCGGCAACATCCTCGACCCATCCATCCACACGCTCTACGTGCCGACGTTCGTGAATCGCACCACGCGCGTCGAGCTCGAGCAGCGCGTGACGCAGTCGGTGGCGGACGAATTCGTTTCCCGTGGACGCTTGCACGTGGTGAACGATCCGAAGCTGGCCGACATCATCCTGCGCGGCTCGGTGGACACGTTCAACCTTGCGCCGGTGGGCTTCTCCCAGGGACGGGCCACGCAGTACCAGATCTCGATCACCGCGAACATCGAGTTGCTCGACCACCGGCACGACGACAAGGTGCTGTGGAAGAACGACCAGTACCGTTTCGTGGAGAACTACCAGGTCAACCTCGACACCACGGACACGTTCGATCAGGAGACGCGCGCCATCAGCGAGATCGCCCAGCGCTTCGCGCAGTCGCTGGTGGCGAACCTGCTCGAGGGGTTCTAGCTAGGCTCCCGACAGCCGGCGGACGAGCCGCGTCTCGGGCGACCATCTTGTTTTCGTCCCGCACAATCCTGCAGCAGAAACTTCTTGCCCGCATTCCGCCGCGGCGGTAGAGTGCCTCCTCGGTCCGTTCCATTTAGCAATAAGGAGTTCCTCGTGTCGAAGAGGCGACGTCTATCTCTGTACGTCCTGATGCCGGCGTGCGTTCTTGCGGTCGCTATCCCTTCCCGGGCAGCCGATCCGCTCTTTCCGACGCCGCTTCATCTGGTCAGGCAGATCGACGATCCGCTGACCGGGCACGCCGTGACGCTCGACGAATACTGCGCCGGCGATCGCATCGTCACGGTGAACGGACCGAAGACGACGATCGTCGACTACGGCCGGCAACAGATCACGGAAATCGATCATCGCGCCGGGACGTACAGCATCACGGCGTTCGAGGACGTTGCTCGCGCGCGCTCTGCGCGGACGGTTATCGCCGCTCGCGACTGGAAAGTGACGCCCCTCGGCCTTCGTGGATCGTCAGCCGGCCGGTCGCTCGATACGTTCGAGATCGTGAGCGAGCGTCCCGGCGTTTCGGAAACGATTCAGTTCGGTCTCGATCATCAGGTCAATCTGTCGCGCGCGGCAGCGGAGGTATTGATCGGAGCGGCCTATCCGAACGTCAGGAAGCCGCAGCACGACGCGCTCCTCAAGAACGCCGTGCAGCGACGGATCGCCGCCACGAGCGCTGCAACCGGCGATCAGTACGCGCTCATCGCCGAGCAGACCATCACCTATCGCGAGCGCGATCTGACGGTCGTGGTCAAGAACTCCGTGGTATCGAGCGATTCGGCCTCGGTGCCGCCGGACGCGCTTCTCATCGATCCCGCTGCGACACGCGTCGAGTCGCGTCTGACGCGATTCGACAAAGAGCTCCACGACATCGAACAGCTTCCTTCGTCAACGAAAAAGCCGTAGCTGCGCGGGCACTACATGTCAGTAAGACCATTCCGATCGCTCCCAGCCTTCCTCCTCATCATCCTCGTCGTGGGCGCCGTCATTCCAGTGCGCGCGGGAGAAGTGGCGAAGGCTGATCTCAACATCGTCGGAATCTCGCTGCAGGTCGATCCGACACCGATCGCCACAGGGATCGACATCCCGGCGGTGGTGCAGACGATCTTCGGCGGAAAGACGAACGGAGAGGCACCGCCTGCGGACGGGTTGTCGGTTCTCGGCGACTTGAGCGGACCGGGCATCGACACGCCGATCACCATTTCGGCCATCCCGGGCTACCAGTTCACACTTCCGCCGCTTCACCAGGCCGGCGACTACGCGCTGCAGAACATCCGCCTCGTCGCCGCTGACGGAACATTCGTGCAGGCCGCGGTTCCGTCGTTCATCCCGATCACGGTCGCCGACATCCTCAAGACGACCGTCACCGTTCGCCAGCTGAGCGCCGATGAGTTGCGCCAGCGCGGCATTACGATCGACGGCCGCAACTACGAGGTCTACGAGTACACATTCGTCTTCGGGTTGAAGGAGCAGTCGGTTGAGGTGCCGTACGTCGTGGCGGTCGACACGCGCACACATCAGTTCATCGACGTGCCGCAGCCACAGGGGCAACTACCAACACCGAAACAGCCGGGACCTCCGCCTCGTTTCGATCCGCCGCAAGTCGTCACCGGCGGACTCAGTGAGGTTCCGGATGGGGGTGGCGGGATGCCTCCGGGCGGAGCCGGTAGCGGGGACAGCGAAGAAACGCGTCGTAAGCCGATCATTCCGATCGGAATCGTTCTTCCGACGAACTTCGGGGTGCTCCATCAGTTTTTCGCGGTCGTCATCACGGTCACGAACAACGCTCCTGCCGGCTCGTCGATCAAGCTCGACTCGATCAGTGCCACGATGGACGGGCCGCTGGCGATGCGCGTTGCGAAGAGCAACCCGTCGGTTGCCGTCGGTCAGGCGGTCCCTGTCTACGACACAGTGACCGGCGCGAAGTTCCTCGTCGCGCAGGCGCAGGGCTCCGCCGACTGGAGCGTCGAGGCACTCAAGGCGGGAACGCACACCGTCAACATCGGCGTGCGCGCGACTTACAGGGCGCCGAATCAGGTAGATGTTCCCCTCTCGGGAACCGTGTCCGCCGCGATTTCCGTCAGCGACCCGCGCTTCCAGGTCAACTTCGTTCATCCCGATGTCGTGCGGGCTGGAGAGAACTACACCGCGTATGCGTTTATCACGAACACGTCGCCGCAACGCCAGACCGTGCTGCTCGACACCAGCGACATTCCGGCGTGCGGCAGCGGATTCAGCGGAAACAACGTCTGCCGGACGACGGGCGACGCCACCGCCAATCTCAATGACCTGGCTCCCGGTGAGATGCGTCCGGTGCCCTATCACCTGCAGTCGAGAGTCACCGGCCAGATCTTCGCGGCTGCCGCGAGCTCTGACGCTGCCATCTCCGCCTCCGTGCAGTTGACGATGGGAGTCAGCACGTCGGGCATTCCACTGTCGCCGGCGACGCTCGTTCTGCCGCGCTACGCGCAGTACGTCAACCAGGACTTCGTCAACGCCCAACTCGGCCTCCTCGGTCTTGGCTACAGCCTGGCCACCGCTCCGCTGACGCAGGCCACAGCCGCGTTTCCCCGCGTGCTACGCACCGACGTGTTCCAGCGCGCGCAGGACATCGCTCACGCCGGCCAGCGAATCTTCGTGATGCGGCGGAGCGCGGCCACGGACGATCCGAATGAGGATCGCGAGGCGATGGTGAACCTGGCGCTCGACATGCTCGGCAACATCGAGCGCCGCGACCAGGTGGCCAACAGTGCGGACCTCAAAGAGTGGGATCAGCTCCGACGCATGGAGTCGGACGGCCGCGTCGCTGCGGCGGCAACCGCACGCGAGCTGGAGAGGGTGGGACTGGCAAACGGAAAGACCGCGACGCAGTTTGTCGATGACTTCGGCGCCGCGACGTCCCACCGCGCGCCGTACTTCCTGGCCCTCGTTCACGGAAACGCGGTCAGCGGTGTCGACCGGCCGTACGCACTGAAGATCACCGGCCTGGCCCCCAAAGCGGTGCTCGACGTGCCCAGCGAAACGGCTAGTGGGTGGGTGAGGGGAATCCCATTTGCCGAGCTGATGCGCTTCAATGCCGCTGGCGAGGCGGGCGAGCTTGCCCTCGCCGGCCGCTGGACCGAAGGCTTCCATCTCTGGATCAACGCGGCGTCGTCTGTTTTCACAGTCGATCTGATCTTCCCTGACGCCACGACCGGGGCGCTGCTCCGCACGAGCATTCCAATTTCCGGCGCCGTCGCCGGAAATCCCGTCGACATCGTCGTCGACGGCACGGCGCGCACTCTCACTGTGAACGGCGCGACCGCCACGGCGCCCCTGGCAACCGAAATCCCGCAGACGCCGCTGACGGTCATGGCCGCGGCGCAGGACCTCTACATCGACACCGCCGGCCATGTCGTGTCGATGCTGTTCAACCGGCCGATCGTGCCCGGCGATCCGCTGCAGTTACGGAATCTTCTTGCCCTCACGACATCCGTGACTGCCGCGAATTACCAGGCCACCCGCCGGAACACTCCGAGCGATTCGAACGCGCCGGTCGTCATTCCCGGCGCCGCGCTGCAGCCGGACAACCGCCTGCTCAACATCAGCTTCGACAAGGCCCTCTCGTCGAACGCGGCGTACACGATCGCACTCGATCCGGTCACCGATGCGCTGGTGCCATCGATGAGTTACGGCAACACCTCGATCGTCCCGCGCGTTGACAACACGGCGCCGGCTGGCATCGTCTACGGCAACGTCCTGCGCGGCGACGGGAGCGTCATCCCGAACATCGTCGTGCAACTGAGCACGGCGTCGGTCGCCGAGCCGGGCCGCGCCGCCGCGGGCGGCAACCAGTACGACACCACGCTCACCACGGGCCAGTATCTGTTCGAGTACGTGCCGCGCGACCCCGATCGCGATGTCTCCGGCGCCTATCAACTGCGCGTCACCGACGCCGGCGGCAAATTCACGCAGGTGAACGGGTCGGTGCGCCTGGCGGGCGAGGCCCAGCACGTCGACATCGTCTTCCTCGGCCGCGGCGCGGTGAGCGGACGGGTCACTTACAGCGACGGGTCGCCGGCCTCCGCCGTCTCGGTGACGGTCGCCAACACGAAGTACAACACCTTCGTCCAGGAGTTCGCGACCGGAAAGACCGACGCAACGGGCGCGTACTCGATTGCCGACGTTCCGGTCGGCCCGCTGACGATCGCGGCACAGGACGCGGCGGGCAACGTCGTGTTTGCAGCGAATCAGATCCGTCTGCCGGGAGAGGTGTTGACCCAGGACCTCGTCTTTCAGAAGCGCGAGATTGCCGGCTTTGCGACCGTGCGCGTCACGGTGAAACGCTCCGACCGGCTCACTGATCCGGACCCCGCGCGGGCTCTCGTTCCGGGTGCACACGTCGGCGTCTACACCCAGGGATACGGGCTCGTCGACGGCTTTACCGACGCGAACGGCCAGTTCACGTTCTCGAAGATTCCGGCCGGATTCGTCTCGGTCCTGGCATCCGAGTTCAGCATCACGAGAGAGAGCGCGGGTGTCGATCTCGATCTGCGCGCCGACACCACGCTCGACCAGGTGCTCACGCTTCACGTCCCGACGGCCGATGAAGCCGCGGCTGCGGTGACCGTCTCCGGCACCGTGTGGCGCGACGATCCCGCATCCCCGAATGACACGACGCGCGACCAGCGCGTCGCCGGCGCGATCGTCACCATCCGCGGATTCGCTTCCGTGGCCGCGGACTCGCAGGGCAACTACGTGTACGACGGCATTCCCACCTCGCTGAGCGGAAAGCCGATCGTCGATGTCTACGACCCGACCAGCGGCCGCCGCGGCAGTTTCAGCCTCCCCACGCTGCAGGCCGGGACCAATGCGCTCACGCTGCGATTGCAGACCCTCGTTCCGGAAGGGACGGCGACGCTGCGCGTCCGCCTCCTGAGCGCGAGCGGCAACCCCGTCAGCGGATATCGCGTCATCTGGCCCGGCTATCCTCCTGACGAGTTCACGGACAAGGGAAACGGCATCTACGAGATGGCCAACGTGAAGGTGCCGTCCACGATGGACGTATGGGCCGTGCCCAACGGCCGCGACGCCAGGTACGGCGATCAGTTCACGTCCGGTCACATCCGCGCCGACTTCGACGGGCAGATCTCCGTCCTCGAGCTGCGTCTGCCCGGCCAAGGCACGATCGTCGGCCACATCCTCGTGCACGTGGCGTGTCCGCCGCCGCCAGAGCAGTGTCCCGATCAGTGGAACCCTTCGCTCGGACCCCTCGCGGTGTCGTACCCGGTGTGGAACGAAAGCGAGCAGAGTCCGAAATCCGCCGAGCGCGTGATCCAGGGCGATCCGACCACCAGCATCACAACCATCACGCAGGTCCCGGCGGGGATCGGGGCGAGCATCGCCACCGTCGACAATCCTGCCGGATCAGCATCGGCCACAGTGACGCTCGCGTACGAAGGCGACGTCCGCTCCGTAGAGCTCAAGCTCAGCTCCCTGGGTGACGTCACCGGCCGCGTGATCTCGTACGACGGCCAGACGCCCGTCTCCGGTGCGTCCGTTCGTCTCGTAAACAACGTCGTGCAGTACGCCCCGGCCACCACCGGATCGGACGGCGGCTTCAAGTTCGCCGCAGTGCCGGCAAACACGTCGTTCACATCGATCGCGGAAGTGACACAGGACGGAATCTATCGAACCGGTTTTGTCGAGTCGCGCACGCCCCAGACCGGCGGCCCGGTCGCCGGACTGGCGATCATTCTTCGTCAACAGGCCAGCATCGAGGGCAACGTCGTCGACGCGAGCGGCAACCCGGTTCCGCTCGCACTCTACTGGGTGCGCGAGCTCGGGTGGCCATACCGCGCGCTCGGCACACCGCAGGATCCGCTCTCGGCGGACAAGAACGGACACTTCTTCGTCGCAAACATCTTCGCCGGCGGTTATCGCGTGTCGGCCAAGTCGCCGACGAACCAGGATCTCCGCGGCGACACGCAGGGTCAGATCAATTTCGAGAACGACGATCAGCAGAATGTGACCGTCACGATCGGAGGAGCGGGCACGGGCTCGGTCTCCATCACCGTCCTCGATTCGCTCAACGGCTACGCACGCGCTGCAGGTGCTGAAGTCACGCTCTACAGAGGCGGATCGGCGTTCGACATCGCCACGACGGACTCGAACGGGAGCGTCTACTTCGATCAGGTGCCGGTCGGAACCTACACAGCCGCGGCGAACGCGAAAGCCATCGCGCGCACTGGATCGACGGCTGCTTCGTTCAACGTCACGGCCGACACCACCACTCCGGTTCAGATCGACCTCGATATCCTCGGCAAAGTCAGCGGCACGCTCGTCGATCCCGACATCAGTCCGACCGCTCCGGTCATCGGCGCGCCAGTGACGCTCAGCTCCGGCGTCCTGGAAACACATGCCTCGACCGGCGCAGCGGGCGACTTCGTCTTTGTCGGCGTTCCGGAAGGAACGTTCCGCCTGATGGCGGTCGACGTCGACAGCGGCCGCCGCGCGTTCTCCGATCCGGCCGATCCCTCGCTGTTCATCAGCAAGCTGTTCCAGGAACGCACGAACATCGCGCTCAGGCTCGAGAAGATGGCGACGCTCGAGGTCAAAGCGTATCTGCCCGACGACAGCGGCGCGGCCGGCGAGCTCGCACCGCTGGTCAACGTCAAAGTCGGCCAGGAGCGAGGATATTCGCGGGAGCTGCAGGGGAACGACCTGATGTTCCCGAAGATGTTCCAGAACGACCGGTACGGCGTCACCGTGACCGAGCTCGGCGGCGAGAACCGCGTCGTCAGCGTGAAGGGAAGCTTCCCTGCGAGCACGTACACGAATCTGCTCAGCGTCGTCTTCCCCACATCGGGAACGGTTCAGGTGCAAGTCACGTCGGATGACCCGTCGCTCATCGATGGAGCGCGCGTCGACATCCATGGCGGCAACAAGACGGCGACGGTTTACACCGGCTCGACCGGTGTCGTTTCCGTCGATGGCTTTGCACTGGGCTCGGTCAGCGTTCAGGTGACATCGGCCAGTCTCTCGGCCGCCGCGAGCGGCACGCTGGCCAGCCATACCACACCGCTCGTCCTGAACGTGAAGCTCGGCAGCCGTGCCTCGATCGCCGGCTTTGTCGAAGCCGAGGATGGCGTGGGCCAGCCGTCAGTGGGAAGTCGAGTGCTCGTCAGTGTGTCGAGCACGTCCGGCCTGCTGCACCTCGAGACCCGGACCGACTCCACTGGGCACTACCAGTTCAACGGGATTCCGGTCTCCAACACCACCGTCTCCTTGACGGCCATCGGTCCGGACGATGTGACGCTGGGCGCCGCGCCCCCCTCTCAGCCCATTCCGGACGGCACGACGGGCGTCTTCCAAATGCCAGCCGTGAAGCTCGACGCGACACCTCCGCGCGTCGTGAGCATCGATCCGCCGAACAACGCCAATGCAGTCTCGCCCAACGCGCAAATCTCCGTGACGTTCAGCGAGCCGGTCTCGAACGCGTTCCTCACGCCCGGTTTCTTCCGGCTCATCGCGACCGACGACAGCACGTCTCCGGCGATGACCATTCAGTTCGATCCGAACAACGCGCTCGTGGTGCGCATGATCCCGACGTCGCTGCTCAAGAGCAACGTCGTCTACGCGCTGACGGTCAGCGACGCCATCACCGACCTCACCGGCAACAAAATGCGCGGCGCGGTCGGAAGCGCGTTCACCACCGTCAATTACACCGAGCCGAAGATCATCACCGTCACCCCGGCCTCCGGTTTGCCCATTCCCGACGGAGCCACCTTTCGGTTGAAGTTCAATAAGGCCATCGACATCACGTCTTTGCAGGCCGCGGGAGCTGTTCATCTCGAGCAGCTCGACTCCTATCAGGGAGCGCACCTCGCCGATCTGACCACCAACGTCTATCTCGACACGGTCGACCCGTCGGCCGCATTCGTCGCACCGACCGGTGTGGCGATCCAGCCGTCGTCCTTCTACCGCCTGACCGTCAGCGGCGCGCGCGACACACAGACGCCGCCCAATGTGCAGAAGGCGGCCCAGGTCTTCGACTTCTTCTCGTTTGACAACGTGAAACCGGTCGTCGCAATCAAGTCGCCGGTTCCCGACACCTATCCATTGATCACGGGGGTCGCGTACACGGCCATACCCATCACCACCGACGAAGGCACCACGAACCTTTCCAAAGACATCGCCTATGTCGACTGGTTTGACTCCGACGGGACGACCGACACGTTCCGGGCTCGGGTCAGGGTCGCGCCATTCGGGTATCAGTTCGTGGCGCCAAATGCCACATCGTTCACGTTGAAGGCCAGCGCGACCGATCTCTCGGGGAATACGAGCGCCCTCACGGTGATGACGTGGACCGTCAAGTCGAACCTCGCGCCGGCAGACGTCACCGTCACGAACACGCCGGCGGCCGTTTATCTGGCCGGCAAAGTCGCGACCGAAGTCGCATTCCAGGACGAAGGGCTGAGCGCGACGGTGGCGCTCGCCGTGAACGCACAACACGGTGACGGCACCGCATATCCGCTGCCGTCGACGAGCATTCATCCGTCCGTCAATCAGCAGATCACCAGAACTGCGGTCGACCAGACCTGGCCCACGGCGAAGTACTCGGTCGACGTGCCCGCCGACGCCAAGGAAGGTGCGCCGCTGCAGTTCACTGCGACGGTCACCGACTCGATCAGTCAGGCCACGACACAGACCGCGAGCGTCGAGGTCCTCACGGACCAGAACAAGCCGCTCGTCACGTCGATGCTGCCCGCGCCCGAGACGCACTACCAGTACGGGGCGACGTATGACATCAGCGTCACCGGGACGGATGCCGAGAGCGGCATCAGCCACGTCACGTTCACGTACGACAACCACAGCGTCGACCTGAAGTTCGGCGACGGTGGCACATCGATGGATGCGAACGGTGTCTACACGTTCAGGACGCCTTCGATCACCGTTCCCGCGAAAAACAGCGATACGCGCGTTCATATCGTCGCAACCGCCTACGACTACCACGGCAACGCCGCCGTCGAGAGCGTCGACATCATCTACGAGGGCGTCAACGATGTAACGATTCCGAAGGCTGCCTGGCTGAATCCGATCGACAACGCAGCGTTTCCGTCGGATCAGACCGCGGCGACGGTCACGTTGCGGGTGCAGGCGACCGACGATTACCCCGACACGCTGCATGTGTCGTTCTCGTCGCCACAGCTCGCGAACAGTCCTGTTTCGGCGACACGCAAGCCGGGCACGACCGACGTCTTCGAAGTGAACGGCACGTTCAACACGCCGCCGGCAGGAAGCGCGTTCGTCATCACCGCAACGGTCAGCGACGACAACCCGCTGCACGACGTCGTCATCCCGATCAACATCGATTCGATCGCCATCGATCAGACGATCCCCGGTCCGCTGTCCATCACTGCGTCGACGGCTGCGCAGTTCAGCGGCAAGTCGATCGCCGTGCGTGGCTCGAGCGCGAAGCTGTACGTCACCACGCCGATCACGCTTAGAAACCTCGTCGTTCTCGAAGGCGGCACCGTCGGGAACCCTGACGGCGTGAAGCTCGATCTGACGACGAGCGATCACCTCTTCGTCGACGCGCTCTCCTCGATCGACCTCACCGGCAAGGGCTACCTCGGTGGCTGGGCGACGAGTGAAGACGGAGCGACGCACAACAGCACGAGCAGCGGCGTGACCCTCGGCGGCACGACCACCGGCGGCGCCACGAACAACGGGCAGTTCGGCGCGTCGGGCTCGTACGCTGGAATCGGCGCAACCGATTCGGGTTCGTCCACCAACGCCACGTACGGATCGATCACCGATCCTTCCGACTTCGGCAGCGGCGGCTCGGGCTCGGCACAGTGCTGCACGACCGGTGGAAACGGGGGCGGCGCAGTCTCACTGCATGGCGGAACGGAAGCGAACGATCTTTCGATCCTCACGATTGCCGGCAATATCCGCGCAGACGGGGCGACGGGTCTCGGGCGATTCGGTGCAGGCTCCGGCGGAAGCGTCGCCGTCGCCGCACGAACGCTGATCACGGCACCCACCACACGCATCACCGCGAACGGTGGCGATGACGATGGCCTCGGGAACACCTCGCGCGGTGGCGGCGGCGGACGCGTCTCCATCCGCGCCGGCACGCGTCTCGACGTCGACGCGACCGCGCCGGTCATTCAGGCGCGCGGCGGCCGCAACGGCACGACGAACGAAGGACCCGCCTATCTCGACGGCGGCGCGGGAACCGTTTTCCTGGAGAGCCCCGGTGAAGCGAACGGCGAACTGCTCGTCTCCGCGTTTGATGAGAGGTACCCGGCATCGACCCATCTGACGAAAGGCACTCCGCTCTCGGGAACGCTGACGTTCGATGGGGTCGCTATCGGTCCGCGCGCTCTTGCGCGGTTCGACACGACGTCCTCCGGCACGATGACCGTCGACCCGACGGCGCTCGTGCTCACTCCGGCCGACCAGCCGGCGATCACGAGCACCACGCTCGTTCCGGTCTCCGGTTCGACGCTGCCGCAGGGTTCGCAGGTCGCGGTGACGTATTCGGCGAGCGCACGCGACGGCATCGGATCGGTCACGCTCAAGTTCGGCGGAGCAGCGAGTGACTCGATCGATGCATCACCGTCGTATCCGGCATCGATCACGGGGAAGACCACGAACCTGACGGTGGCCAGCAGCGCGGCCGCCGGAACGGCCAACCTCGTGCTGCACGCTGAGTCGCGGTCCGGACGGACGTACGACACCGCGCCGGCTTCGTACACGATCGTGACGAACCTGCCGCCGACGATCGATCAGTTCGACGTCAACCCGTCGACGCTGACGATGTATGCCGGCCACACCATCACCGTCAACGCGGCGGCAACCGATGACATCATCGTCACCGATCTGTCGTTGACCACGAGCGCCGGCACTCTCACTTCCGGCACGTTCTCTCCGGGTGCCCACGTTACGCGACAGTTCACGGTGGCGGTCCCCGCGACGATGCCCAGCGGAACGGTCGTGCAGTTGACGCTGTCGGCGTCCGACGGATTCGCCGGACATCCTCCGGTCACCCAGACCAGGAGCGTCACGATCCTGCACGACCCGAATCCGCCGTCGATCGCGATCACTTCGCCGGCGAGCGGCCAGACCTTCCAGATCAGCAATGGCGCCACGATCCCGATCCGCGCCACTGTCGTCGATGCCGAAGTCGGCGTGACTCAGGTCTGGGCGACGATCGCCGGCGGCGATCCGATCGCGATGGTCGCCGATCCGAACGTGACCAATGGCTGGAAGGCCGATCCTCCGGTCCCCATGATCGACGGCGCGCAACCGATCTCCGAGAACATCGTTGTCTACGCAAAGGACTACGAGAACAATCAAGGACAGTCGGCGGCATTACCGATCACGATCAAACCGCTCATCGATCCGAACGGGCCGACGGTTTCGTTCGCCTGTCCGACGAGCGGCGCGCTGCTTCCGGCCGGTTTGAATGTGAAGGTTCGTGCGACGGTCCTTCCGCCGTCGCAGACGAATGGCGTCGCATCGGTCGGCTTCTATGTCGCTGATGCCGCGACCGCGGTTCCGGCAAACTCGATCGGCAACAATCAATGGGAAGCGACGATCGCCGTTCCGGCGCTGACCGAGGGTTCACCGCTGTCGATTCGCGCGGCGGCAACCAGCCAGAGCAATGTCACGAATTCCGTGCAGATCACCGTCACGGTCGTCACAGGAACGGTCATCTCGGCCGCGAAGACGATTACGTCAGCCGACACGTCGCTCGACACACAGACGGTCATCGTCAGCGGCGCAATCCTGACGATCTCCGGTCACCACAACTTCGCGCGGCTGATCATCGTCAACGGCGGCAACGTCGTCCATCCGGCGATCACTCCGACTTCGTCCTCGAGTGTCGACCTCGGCGCGACGACGGTCTACGTGGCCTGCGGCAGTGCCATTGACGTGAGCGGCAACGGCTACGGGCAGGGGGTGACGTATCCGGTGACGGAGGTCGGCTTACCGGGGAACTTCACCGGCGGCGCGCACATGGGCCAGGGCGGAGTGTGGAACACGCCGCTGGGGACGACGTTCGGCAGCGTGGACCGGCCGCAGGAAGCGGGCGGCGGCGGATC